>JBCCHX010000011.1:0-106112 GCA_039028535.1 Cyanobacteria bacterium P01_B01_bin.77 | reverse complement strand
GTGGTGATGGCGCCTAAGCTGGGTTTGATCAAACCCTGGGGGGGGTTGGCGCCCTTTGTGGCAGATGTGGAGGGGGTTGCTATCGCAACCCGCCAGCGCTACCCCGATCGCCCCTGGCGCATTGTTGGTCACTCCATGGGCGGTCTGATCTGGCTGGAGCTACTGCAGCGGCATCCTGACTGGTGGCCCCAGGTCGTCTCAGTCAGTTTAGTCAGCTCCCCCGTCGGCGGCGCTGACCTGGGGCGCATCTTTGACCCCTATCGTTGGGGCATTGGCATTGCTCGAGACTTAGGCACCGACCGTCGCCCCATCGCTGAGCAGCTGGCCCAGCACATTCCCATACAAACCATCGCCAGCGATTACGATGGCGGCAGCGATGGCACCGTACCGATTCAATGCTCTCAGTTTCGCCATGCTCGCTATACTCAGCTCAGCGGCATCCGCCACGACAACACCAAAGACCATCCAGCTGTCATCACTGCTATTCAAGATTTTTGGGCCGCCCCTACTGCTCGGGCTAATATCCTAGAAGATCCGGTAGAAGACATTATAGTTGTCGCCTTACAAGCTATTCCTGGAATGACCGACGCCCACCGCCGCGATTTTTATCGAGCGCTTCCCTGGGCCAAGCTTGGTAATGGGTTTACTCTGCGCACCTGGCGTCATCCCCTGGGTATCCACCATGTCTTTCTAGCTGATAGTCAAAATCGCTGTCGTTTTGCTGGCTTTGTCGGCTGGCCCGATACCCGTGGACTATACGATGGGCTAACGGCCATTAAGCAGCGCTATAGTGTGCTCTAAATTAGGTACTTTGAGACCAGCAATAGATTGATTTTTATCGGTCATTGGGCACGCTGATGGCAGAGTCCAACCTGAAATCTCCTGAGATCTATATTTGGAGATCTATACTGGCTCCTATGCCAATGCTGCTGTTTCCATGACGCCTATTCAGAGTGCATCAGTACCGATACAGTCTGTGACTAACGAGTTATCTCCTGAGCCACTGCCTGAGCCATCGCCTGAACTATCGATCATTGTTCCGCTCTACTGCGAAGAGTCCAACGTTGATCCCTTGTTTAAGCGTTTAGAAACGGTAGCGTGTGACTTGGGCGTAACCTACGAGATTGTCTGCGTCGATGACGGTAGCCAGGACACGACGCTGCTACAGTTGATTAAACACCACAGACGTAACCCAGCCATTAAGGTGGTGGCCCTGGCCCGCAATTTTGGAAAAGAACTGGCCCTCACCGCTGGCCTTGACTATAGTCAAGGGCAAGCCGTGGTACCGATCGATGCCGATTTACAAGACCCGCCCGAGTACATCCAGCAATTGCTAGAAAAATGGCGCGAGGGCTATGACGTGGTGTATGCCAAACGTCGTAACCGTTCTGGTGAGACCTGGTTTAAGAAATTTTCCGCTAATGGGTTTTACCGTGTCATCGGCAGCATGAGTCAGATACCCATCCCCCAGGATACCGGTGATTTTCGGCTGATGGACCGTCGGGTGGTGGATGCCCTCAAACAACTGCCAGAACGCACCCGGTTTATGAAAGGGCTGTTTGCTTGGGTGGGCTATAAACAAACCTTTATTGTTTATGATCGCGATGCTCGCCACAGCGGCAATACCAAGTGGAATTACTGGAAGCTCTGGAATTTTGCCATTGACGGCATTGTCTCCTTTAGTTCTACCCCCCTAAGGGTGTGGGGCTATTTGGGGGTGATGATTTCTGCGCTCTCTTTTATATATGCGTCATTTTTAATTATTCGCACCCTGATACTGGGGATTGATGTACCTGGGTATGCCTCACTGATGGTGGCCATTTTATTTTTAGGCGGTGTGCAGTTGGTGAGCTTGGGAATTATCGGAGAATATTTGGGGCGAGTATATGAGGAAGTGAAGCAGCGGCCGTTGTATCTAGTACGAGAGTTTTATGGAGAAAAGGCGAAATGATTAAGGGTATGGATTAGGGCTATAGAGAATTGTAGATATAGAGAATTTTATATGGACAATTAATGGCTAATATCAAACGCCTGGCTCTAGTCATTGCTCTCCTGTGCATCATTGCCACCGGGGCTGCCATAGTCTCCCTAGGGGGAATTGATGCTGATTGGTTGCAAGCCACCTTAGAGCAAGCGGGCATTTGGGGACCGATTATTTATATCGTGATCTACACGGTGGCCACGGTCCTAGTGCTCCCGTCTACGGTACTCAACCTGGCTGGGGGAGCCCTATTTGGACCATGGTTAGGTTCGCTTTGGACCACGATTGGTGCCCTTGTCGCGGCTATTGTCGCTTTTGGGTTTACCCGTACCGTTGGGCGAGAGTTAGTCGAAAAACGCCTGGCTGGCTACTGGCAAACCCTTGATGCGGAGATTCGCCATGGGGGTCTATTTTATATGTTCTCCATTCGACTACTGCCGGTAATTCCCTATGGGTTGGTCAATTTTGCAGCGGGGCTCACCTCCATTAGTTGGAAGGACTATGTACTGGGAACAGCGTTAGGAACATTACCGGGTGTATTGCCTTTTGTACTGTTGGGCAGCTCTGGACTAACGCTGTCTCAAACAGGGGATCTGTTACCGCTCGTGATAGCGTTGACCTTAATTGGCCTGTTGGTGGGAGGTGCCACCTGGTATCGACGGCGGCGGGCCTTGCCAAAAGCTCTCACAAAAGAGCATCCGGAGCAGCCAGAGAACAGACAATAATTTGCCAATGAAACGTTCTGAGCCATTATTTTTTTTGCCATTGGAACCCGTCTTGATGGGGATAATTGGCATTGCGATCGCACTTCGCTTTCTCCTTCTTACTCGCCATGAACTCTGGTACGACGAAGCCCTGAGTATTCTGCTGTCATCAGGGCAAAAGCTATCTTATCAAGCACCAGGGGCCACACCCATCGCCCTAAAAGACTACAGTCAGCTATTGCAAATACCCGCAGAGCAGGGCCTAGGTGATATCCTGGAAACCATTAAAAATACTCTTAAGGGTATTTTGGGCGATGCCCACCCCCCTTTGTTTTATTTGGGGCAGCATGTTTGGATGCGGCTGTTTGGGGCCGGGATTGCCGTCCAGCGTAGTTTGGTGGTGCTCACTAGTATTGGCACTATCGGCTGTGGCTATGGATTAGGTCGGTTGGTCTTGGGTGCTCGCGGTGGCTTAATTTTGGCAGCGTTGTTAGCCACAAATCCTTTTTTTCTTGCCCACTCGCTCAACCTGCGGATGTATACTCTGCTGACGTTTTGGGCTGTGCTCAGCCAGTGGTTGTTGCTGTTGTTATTAGATTATGACAGCCAGAAACGACCCTGGCGACCTCTCTGGCTAGGTCTGGCAGTGGCTGTTGCGGGCGGACTACTCACCCAGTATCTCTATGCTTACTGTTTGATTAGTCTAGGAATTACGGTATTGGTGCTGGGGCGAAGACACTGGTTGCGATCGGGTAGCGCCCTGGGTATGGGAGTATTGTTGTCGCTACCGTGGGTACTGTGGGGGACACGGCAGCAGGCTAACAACCGCGCCGATGTGTTAAAGCAAATCTCGGTGGAGGGCTCTCCTGCAGAGATCGCTTGGCGACATTTTCAAGACATTGCCCACACGCTGGCTAACCACCTATTGCTAGGTCACTGGACCACTGGGTTTAAGCCCTATGGGGAGAGTATTAAACCTACCGCTGTTATAGTGGGCATCGGCGTGATTATTTTTCTTGTGTTTATTCTCTGGCAGCTGCGGCGAGAGCGCCGAATTTTAGCAACCGGGGTGGTGCTGGGGCTAATCCCATTGCTGGTGGCGTTAGGTTTGGATATTCTGACCAACAAATTTACAGTGGGATTTGGCTGGGGTCGGTCCACCATCGTAGCTCTGCCAGGATGTTTGTTGCTGATTGCCAGTTGGCTGATGACGCTGCAGCGGTGGCAGCAACCGGTCATTGCTGGTATGTTGGCGCTATATTTAGTCATGGGTGTGGGTGGTTTTATGGGTCGCGATCGCAACATTTTCCGTACCCTAGATACCCTGATCGAACCCGAGCAAAGCACGCTGATCGTTATCAATTCCAAGGCTTGGGGTAACGTTAGTCGCCTGGCATATCACATTGATGGCAGCCAAAAACCAGTCGACATCTTGATGCGTAGCCCCGCAGAACTCGCTGCCGACCTGGAAATCGTCGTTGATACTGGCAGCTATGATCAAATCTTATTTGCTAACACCCGTTACCCTGTCTGGGACACTCCAAAAAACAATGACATCGCTCAGGCATTGTATCGAGATGCCCAAGCCGCCTTAGAACCCAACTACCGACTCACCGAGCAAACTTTTCTGACTGGCACGATGAAACTGGACCGCTTTGAGATTAGAGCCTATCGATACAATCTATGAGGTGCTCGCTCTCCTCTTTATAAGCTAGTAGACGGCGACAAGATCGACATGTGGCTGTTTGACCAGGCTCAGCAGCCCCAGAAAAGCGAAGATATCGTCACCACCAAGGTCAGTATCAAGCCAGACAAGAGAAATTTTAACGATGAAAGTTACATCAGAATTTAAGAATAAACAACCATGATTCTAGAATTAGATCACGTTTTTATCTTGGTTGAGCCGGGAGCACAGATAGCCGATCGGCTGGTTGCACAAGGCTTTCAGGAGGGACCAAGAAATACCCATCCCGGTCAAGGCACCGCCAATCGTCGGTTTTACTTTGCCAATGGCATGCTGGAATTCCTATGGGTGCATGATGCGGATGAGGCCAGAAATGGTCCAGGTCAAGATTTACGCTTTTCTGAGCGAGATACAGATCCTACTGCATCTCCTTTCGGCGTCATTTTTTTGCCACACCAAGATAACACCAGTCTAGATATGCCCTTTTCCGGCTGGCATTATCAACCAGCCTACTTTCCACCGCCTCAAGGTTTCCATGTGGGGGCAAACTCCCAAACTATTGCTGAGCCGCTCTGTTTCTATTTCCCGTTCCAAGTTCCAGGAGTTACTAAGCATCAGTCCACACCCCGCAATTCCCAGACAATCAGTGATGTCACCATTGCCACACCATCAACGGATACCGAAAAAGTATTAGAGCTGGCCTCCCAGACAGAACGGCTCTCCATGCGATTGGGTAGCGAGCATCTCATGGAGATCACGTTGGATAATCATGCCTTAGGACGCACTGAAGATTTTCGACCCGTCATGCCGCTAATCTTATATTGGTAGCTATGTATCCAGTCCTTTTTGCTATTCACCGATGACAAAACGACCGATCAACAACTACGACCAGTACCACGCCCATGTCTATTTTGATGAAAACTCCGTGACCAAAGCGTCCTCCATGTGCCAACAAGCTGGGACACTGTTTGGGGTAAAAGTCGGTCGAGTGCACCAAAAGCTAGTGGGACCACACCCTCGCTGGAGCTGCCAGCTGGCCTTTGACAAAGCACAATTTGATGGCCTAATCCCATGGCTAGAGAACCATCGGGGAGATTTAACAGTTCTCGTACATGCACTGACAGGCAACGATCTTGAAGATCACACCGAACACGCATCCTGGCTTGGGGAGCCGGTACTACTTAAACTGTCGATCTTCAGAAAGTAACCCATAGTTCCTGAAGTAGATCTTCAGATTAAGATTGTTGTTCAAACCCACACATCTTTATTTAGATCTCAGTGAAGCTGACTATGGCCATTGACTTAGCGTGTAATCGAGAGAACATAGATGAGCTACAGGCTCATAGCATCATTGTCGTTAGGTCCGTTTCATCGCCAGCATTAATCCATCCGCAATCGGTATCAAACTCATAGATACCCGCTCATCTCCGTGGATTTTCTCATTTAGTGCCTGAATATGCTTCGTACGATTATCCTGTTGCTCTGTTGGTGCAGCTACTCGTCCTGACCACAGCACATTGTCCACGGCGATTAGGCCACCCGGACGTACTAGCTGTAGCGCTCGCTCATAATAATTGTCGTAGTTGCTTTTGTCTGCATCTATAAATGCAAAGTCAAAACTGTTGCTATGGCCTTCAGCAATTAGCTGATCAAGTGTTTCTAGTGCTGGAGCAATGCGCAGGTCAACTTTGTGGGCCACTCCTGCTTTTTCCCAATATTTACGGGCCATAGCCGTATACTCATCACTAATGTCACAGGCAATGAGCTGACCATCTGTGGGCAGAGCCATGGCTACAATTAATGAACTATAGCCAGTAAATACGCCCACCTCTAAAGCCTTTTTTACCCCCAACAGCTGTACCAAAAATCCCATGAACTGGCCTTGCTCTGGTGCAATCTGCATCACCGCCCTAGGGTGCTGTTCATTCTCTACTCGCAATTCTTGCAAAATCTCACTATCTCGCACGCCGACAGAGAGCAGATAATTATGGAGATTTTCAGTGAGATTCAGAATTTGGGTAGACATTGGGGAGAGCTTTGGAGGTCTTAATTGTTAGTTTTAGCTAGAGACCGCTGATTGCGTTCTTTAGAAAATAGTAAGACCGAATCCTCAAAATCAAACCTTGAAACTCTATGGATGTTTCTTGGGATACCAATGCCAGTAACGTTTGCCTGTTTGCTAATCTAGACAAAGACGTGTGTGAGGCCCACCATCATGGATGCAACTCAGGTGGTGCAAATATCTGCCCGAGTGGGATGGATCATTGAAATTAGCCAGCAAGATGATGGCTATCGCTGCTGGGTGATCAATCGTGAGTTGGATGTGCTGAGTGACGGCTATGTATATGCCACTAGCAGCGCAGCTTTGGCCGCAGGCAGATTATTTGTGGAACGCAGCTAGCCTACTGGCACAGTACCCGTCGCATAGTTTTCATGTTGCCTGGCAAGTCAATGCGCATGGCTTGTTCCAATAGAAACTTAGGGGCTGGAATCATCGGGGTGGCCTGCACTGAGTAGGTAAGCAAGGTACCATCCCCAAAGTCTTCAAGCACCAGGTCGGCGGCAAAGTCAGCAAAGGTGCCTCGCTCCAGGCGAAACTGAATGCTCTGATGCAGGTGCTCAACGACGTGCAGATAAATTTCTACTTGCGCTGTGAACAGGATGAAGGCTTTACGGGCGGCTTGGTACAGCTTACGGGTAATGCGTTTGGACTGCTGCTTGACGTGCTGTTTGACGGAGGCCTCTAGCTCACGGCTTTGGGTAATATCGGGAAAATAATGAACCCAGCGACTATAGTCAGTGAGCTGTTCCCAAAGCTGAGATCGCACCAACGGTACGTACATTTGAGCCGTCACAGCGGCTCCTTTCCCAGAATGAGCATTGGTTGCAATCAAGACATCGCCGCGCAGCAAAGCAGCCTGTTGTGTTGTCGAAACCATAAGAAAAATAAGGAAAAACTCTATAGGTACTGAATAAACTCACAAGATCGGTTAATGCCCTTTAAATCAGACAGTTAGTCGAATGGTCTGCCAGATTCTACTGATTCGTTGCCATTATTAACCAGACGGCGTAAGACTAGTGTCAAGCAGACACATTATTGCGTAAAACCTTAGTAAACCTTGGTGTTTCCTCAGAATATCTGCTCAAGAATATTTACCCACCCAGCGTGACCCATGGCTAACCGTTTTCGTTTGCGTCCAATCACCCAACTTTTGCTGGCAACCCTGGCAATGACCGCCATTGTCTGGATTTTACGGGGTGTGGGGCTACTGACGTTTTTGCCAGGGATCATTATTTGGCTATTGATCTTGGCCTGTTTTGCGATCGCACTTTTCAGCAGTGTGCAGTCTACCCGCTAGGAAATATAAATCATTTCTAAACCAAATATTAAATAAATTTTAAATTGACTCTGCTAGGTTGCCGAAGAGTTGTGAGGCAATCAGCAATGGAACAGTTACATGGGTTTGGGCACTGGTTTGGACAGATATTAGGCATTCCGCTGCTGCTACTGCTACTGGGGGATTTTGTCGCGACGTTTATCTACCATGTGCCTGAGCATGTATTTGGTCGCTACCACAGCATTGTGCACCATAGTCCCAACCGCAGCTTTGTCAGCTATGCCATGCGTAAGCATTGCCCCCAAGCCTTACTACCAGGCTTTTTGGGAGCTCTACCCTACTTGATATGGGTCCCCCTACTGTGGCTGATATCTCCATTGGGCACCGTTATCGGCTTACTGCTAGCCCAGCTCCATGTGATTTGGCGACATCAGTTTGCCTACCGCACCCCCAAACTGATTAAAATTCTTTGCCGCTGGCTATGTATCACCACACCGGAGCGGCATCGTCTCCATCATCGCAATGCCAATCTAGCCTATGGCGACGTTTTTACCTTTTACGGTAGGCCTGCCAAATACTGGCTGACCTTTCTAAGGCAGCTCAAACGCCAGTGGGTTTGATTTCCTGATCTAGATAAATCCCATAGGAACCAGTGGAACGTAGACAACTTCGTTCCGTCAAACACAGGGGGATTGCAACCATCCTGTTAATCTTTTAAGGATAAATCGGTTCGCCGACGCAAGGAGTATCATGACCATCCAAACGGTTTCGACAGCACCTTTTTCAGATCAAAAACCAGGTACATCCGGATTACGTAAACAGGTGACTGTTTTTCAAAAGCCCAACTACTTAGAAAACTTTGTCCAATCTATTTTTGATAGCTTGGACGGCTATCAGGGCCAAACCCTCGTAGTGGGCGGCGATGGTCGATTTTATAATCGTCAAGCGATCCAAATCATTCTCAAAATGGCTGCTGCCAATGGTTTTGGCAAAGCTCTAGTGGGCCAAGGGGGGATTTTTTCCACCCCGGCAGTATCCTGCATTATTCGTAAGTATGGTGCCTTCGGTGGCATCATACTCTCTGCGAGTCATAACCCCGGCGGCCCCGACGGTGACTTTGGCATCAAGTACAACACCGGTAACGGGGGACCTGCACCCGAGAAAGTAACTAGTGCCATTTTTGAGCGCAGCAAGGTTCTTGATGAGTACCAGATTTTAGAAGCCAGCGACGTCAACCTTGACCGGGTGGGCACCACCGCCCTCGGCAATATGACTGTTGAGGTGCTCGATGCGGTCAATGACTATGCCGCCCTGATGGAAACCTTGTTTGACTTTGAGCAAATCCGTCAGCTGCTGACCTCGGGTAGTTTCAGCATGTGTATGGATTCGCTCCACGCGGTTACCGGTCCCTATGCCAAGGCTATTTTTGAGGGACTGCTGGGAGCACCCCAGGGAACCGTACAAAATGGTGAACCGCTAGAAGATTTTGGTGGTGGACACCCGGACCCTAACCTGGTCTATGCCCATGACCTGGTGGAGGTGATGTTTGGGGATAAGCCTCCCAGCTTTGGGGCGGCTTCTGACGGCGATGGCGATCGCAACATGATTGTCGGCAGCAACTTCTTTGTTACCCCCAGTGACAGTCTGGCTGTATTGGCCGCTAACGCCACGCTAGTGCCCGGCTATCGGAGCGGTATTGCGGGCGTCGCCCGCTCTATGCCCACCAGTCAGGCCGTTGACCGCGTTGCCGAAAAGCTAGGTATCGACTGCTATGAAACCCCCACCGGTTGGAAGTTCTTTGGCAATCTGCTCGACGCCGACAAAGCCACACTGTGCGGTGAGGAAAGTTTTGGCACTGGGTCTAACCATGTTCGCGAAAAAGATGGTCTCTGGGCTGTTCTGTTCTGGCTCAATGTTCTGGCCGTAAAGGGTCAGTCCGTCGAAGACATTGTCAAGGAGCACTGGGCCACCTATGGTCGTAACTACTATAGTCGTCATGACTTTGAAGGGGTGGATAAGACCGCTGCTAACGGTCTAATGGACGGGTTGCGCGCTCAGCTGCCCACCCTCAAAAGCAAGCAACTGGGCAGCTACACCGTTGACTACGCCGACGATTTTAGCTACACCGACCCCATTGACAACAGCGTCAGCCAAAAGCAAGGTATCCGCATTGGCTTCACCGACGGTTCCCGCATTGTCTTCCGCCTATCCGGTACCGGCACCCAAGGCGCAACTCTGCGGCTTTACGTAGAAAGCTATGAGCCCGATGCGACCAAGCACGACATCGACACCCAAGAGGCCCTGGGCGAACTGATTCAAATCGCTGATCAAGTCGCCAAAATTAAAGAGCTAACCGGGTTTGATAAGCCTACGGTTATTACCTAGAGTACTATCCGACTAATCCCCTCTCGGGAGATATGGTGTATACACATCTCGACAAGGGGCTTAAAATTCTGCCTTACCCCCCCTCTAACTCCCACTGACGAAGGGGGAGTTAGAGGGGGTTAAGCAACCGCAACTGCTAAGTTCCAAGACTTGTGTATACGCAGTAGCCTCCCAGGAGGGAAACGTTTTTGATTGATATGCGTGAGTTTTCTACTCTCCCGGTACCGTCACACCACTCTTAACCTGCTTTCTCTGTGCACTTTTGGCATACTTCTCAGCGACAGCCGTCACCTCAGCCACGCGCTCAGCATTAGTTACCTCTTCAGCCTTCGCTTTTTCCGCTGCCGCTGCTTTTTCCTTTAACCCATTCTTTGCCCGCGTCAGAAAAGACATGGTAAACCCCACACTCAGATAGGTGGCACTCATAATCGCCCAGCCTTCGATGACGTAGGTCATCATATGGTTCAAGGTTTCAACAGTCATGATGCGCTCCTGTCAGCAAAAACAACGTTGTTAAAAGAAAGCAAGTTTTTGGGCTTATATTACCCAGTGTTTTTTTATCTCATTTAAGCAGGTTATTTTTGGGATCGGTACTTATCGAAATGAATATTTTAAGAGCGCTTTTATAAAGCAGGTCTCAAGAACTCGGTCAGGTGTGATGCTTCAGAATGCTCTTCCTGTAGAGTGTCCTTCAGTTTGAATGCTGATATTGAGTAATTTTTATTTAAGTGCTATGTCTAGTGCAACTTTAGTTAAATCGCTATCGAGTGCTGTTATTGGAGTTTTGGCTTTTTCGTCTGCGGCGCTGGCCCAGACGAACGTTGAGAACTATGTGGGGTTAGGGGTACGTACAGGTCTAAACGATTCCACAGCGCTGGTGGTTGACTCAAAGCTTAAGGTGATTCCATTAGACCAGGGCAGTGTGTCTTTTCGTCCAGCTATTTTGATTGGGGATGATTTGGAAGGTCGTTTGCCGCTTTCCTTTGATTTACCCTTCGAAGAACAGTTTTTGTTCTTTGGTGGCGGCGGCTTTGCCTACAACTTTGATGACAGCGACTTTGACCCGATGATTACAGGGGGAGTGGATATGCCTATTAATGAACGTCTTATCCTCAATGTAGAAGGTAATCTAATTTTTAAGTCCAACGATACAGATGCTGAAATTGCAGCATCCATCAACTGGCAGTTTTAAGCTGCTCCTGACACTAGGGCAGCGAATCGAGCTGTGGATCAGGCTTTCAATTTGAGTTGAGCGGCTAGGCTGAGCTGGCCTTGAGACTGTCGGGTTCCATAGCGGTACTATTCAGCTCAGGACACTCTTCGGTATGGTGAAATACCGAGAGCGTCACTGTTTGCTGTATGTCTAAGCGCCTGTCTTTTCAAACCAAATTTACCTACGGTGTGGGTGAATTAGGGACGGCTATTCCCATTGGCCTAGCTATTTTTTACCTGCTTTATTTTCTAACAGAGGTGGTGGGGCTGTCCCCGACATTGGCAGGAACTGTGCTGTTGGTGGGGCGGGTGTGGGATGCCATTAATGATCCGGTCATTGGCTGGCTTAGCGATCGCACCCGGTCTCGCTGGGGGCGACGCTATCCCTGGTTAGTGCTAGGAGCGCTGCCCCTGGGCTTTTTCACGTTTATGCTGTGGCTGGTGCCGCCGCTGGAGTCCCAGGCCAGTTTGTTTGTGTACTACGTGCTGATGGCCATGGGGGGCTATGCGGCCTTTTCGGTAATTATTTTGCCGATGGTGGCGATCGCAACGGAGCTTACCCCTGACTACGACGAACGCACGAGCATCATGTCGGTGCGCTCAGCAGCCAATATCATCGGTTCGGTGGTGGGATTATTGCTGGCTCAGATTATCTTTTCCCTAGTGGAAGATACCCGACAGCAGTACATGATTCTTGGGGGGGTGAGTGCTGTTTTTATTGTGCTGGCCATTGCTATTTGTGTGGTGGGTACCTATGGCCAGTATCGGCCTGTCATGCGTCAGCAGCCGGAGCTATCGCCTCACCCCATGGGACGACAGCTGCGCAAGGTGTTTCAAAATCGCGCCTTTCGCTGGGTGATGGGACTATATCTGTGCTCTTGGGTGGGGGTACAGGTGACGGCGGCGATGCTGCCCTACTTTGTCACCGACTGGATGGGGTTAGGAGAACAGCATTTTACCCAAATGGCGATTGCGGTACAGGGGAGTTCGGTGGCGCTAATGCCGTTTTGGCTGTGGGTCACTAAGCGCACCAGTAAACAAATGGTCTATTTCGCCGGAGCCCCTCTAGCACTGCTGGGGGTGGGCGGTTTGGGCTGGGTGCAGCCGGGTCAGATTGGCCTGATGTATGTTATCGGCTTAGTGACCGGGGCCGGGCTGTCTACGTTTTATCTGGTGCCTTTTGCCATGCTGCCCGATGTGATTGACGATGAGGAGTTGCGCACTGGTGAACGCCAGGAGGGCATTTTTATCAGCCTGATGGTGTTTTTACAGAAAGTGGGTGTTGCGATCGCAATTTTTCTCTCAGGCTGGATGCTGGACTGGGCCAATCAAATCGGTATAGAGACCCGACTGCAGGTGATCCGGCTTTTGGCCAGTGCCATGCCTAGTCTGTTGATTTTCGGAGGGCTTTACTGTGTCTATCGCTATCCTTTGAGTCGTCGAGCACATCATCGTATTCGTTTACAGTTAGAGCGAGATCGCAAACCCTAAATATCCCCTATCCATGCAAACCACCGCCGAATACTACTGTGCCTATTGTGGCGAACCTAGTACCACCTTTATCGACATTAGCAGCGGTCTAACCCAGCAGTATGTAGAAGACTGTCAGGTGTGCTGTCGGCCTAATATTCTTTACATCACGGTTGATGAAGACACATTTAGATGTGGATATTCAGACCGATTGTGAGGATCGTTAGGGGGCAAGGGGTAAGATTTGAGTGCGAACGTTTGAGGTCAGGGAATCGGCCTAATATCGTGGATTTGTGTCTAATAAGTGGGCAGGATAAATCGGAATTCATATCAATTGTTGTGTAGCTATTGGTAACGTCACGTTGGCAGCTATGGAGAGCCGATTGAAAAAGTTTGTTCGTGTTATTGCTAGTTCCTTAGCCGGTGGTCTATTGTTAGCCGGTTGTAACGGCGGGGACGGGACCAATTCCGGTGGTGGTCGTGGGTTTGAAGTTAAGCTGCTGGTGGGGAGTGCTCTGCACCACTTTTGCGACCAAGCAGCGGAGCAGTTTAACCAGACTAACCCTAAGCTGGCCAGCGGTGATGCCTTTCATATGAGCTGTGAAGCCGCAGGCAGCGGCGACGTGGTCGAACGCACGGTAGCCCTAGCTCAGCAGCTACAGCAGGGAGCCATTGCCGCTGAGGCCCCAGAGTTTCCCACGATTCTGTCGGTGGATGGTGAAATCTATCAAAACCAGCTGATCTATCGAATGGAGCAGCTGGTGCCTGGTCAAAACTATATTCCAGCCATTACTGACTCGCCGCTGCTGGCCAATAGCCCCATGGTCTTTATGGTGCCGACGGACTTGGCCCCAGGGCTGCGCCAGGTGGACGATTTGTTTGCCAAACTAGTCACGGCCAAAACCCATAAGGAGTTGGATGCTAGCAGCCCAGACCAGCCGATCTACTATGTTCATACTGCCCCCACCCGCTCCAATTCTGGATTACAAACCTTAGTGGCCCAGTTTGCCTCCGTGTCCGGCAAACGGCCAGAGGAACTGACCACAGCGGACATACAGCAACAGCAAGCGGCAGTACAGCAAATCCAGAATAAAATCACCCGCTATGGTAAATCCACCTCCACACTGGCCCAGTCCATGGTAGAAAACGGGCCGTTTTGGGCTTCTGTGGGTTCAGTGTACGAGTCTTCAGTGATTGCGGCTAATACCGAGCTGCCCCCTGGCGGCACTCGTTACGAAGCGGTGTATCCCAAGTCTACATTTACCTCCAACATGCGCGGCATTGTCCCCAATGCTCCCTGGGTTAGCGACCAAGAGAGAGAAGCCGCTGACCAAATTTTGGCCTATTTGCAAACCTCACCGGCCCAGGAAATTGCAATGAATCTGGGGTTGCGACCGGGGGCACCAGGGGTGGCACTAGGGCCTAAATTTAGCCCTAGCTTTGGCGTTGACCCCCAGGTTAGCTACGACTCTTACCGGCCCCCGACCCCAGAGGTAGCTGAGGCCATGCTAACCACCTGGAGCCAGGTGGCCAAAAAGTCTTCTTTAGTAGTGGTGGTGGTGGATACCTCAGGGTCCATGGAGGGCAACAAGCTACCGTCGGTGCAAAATACTCTCAAAACCTACGTTGATGCCTTGGGTCCAAAAGACCAGGTGGCCTTAATTGACTTTGATAGCGACATTCGTCAACCAGTACTGGTGGATGGTACCGCTGAGGGCAAAGCTCGGGGGCTGCAGTTTATCGCCAGTCTGCGAGCCGATGGCGGTACTCGCCTCTATGATTCAGCTCTGGCAGCCCGTAATTGGCTCTCTGAAAATCTTAAGGCTAACGCCATTAATGCAGTGCTGATGCTCACCGATGGTGAAGACTCGGAATCCAATATCAACCTAGAGCAGCTAGCCCAGGAACTGTCTAAGAGTGGGTTTTCCTCAGACCAGCGGATTGCCTTTTTTACGGTGGGCTATGGCAAAGAAGGGGAGTTTAACCCCCAGGCTCTAGAGCAGATTGCCCAGCTAAATGGAGGGTACTATCGTAAGGGTGATCCGGCTACCATTGCCCAGTTAATGGCCGATTTGCAGGTGGAGTTTTAGGGGTTTAGGAGCGTCGATGAAGCTAGCTAATCCATTGCAGTATCCTCTAGCGGTGCTGGCAGGGGGCATTTTTCTAGTGGGTGGCGTGCGGCTAGGTCGTTTGCCTAACGTAGTGGCCATACCGGGGGCGGTTGCGATCGCAGCCGTAGGGGCAACCTTACTCCAAGCGCGTGAGCCTGACACGGTGGAACTGACGGATAAAGCTCTCAACCGTGAATTTCAGCAGGTGCGGCAGCAGGCGGTAGATCTAGGAGAACGGGCGGATGAACTGAGTCAGGAGGCAACGCAGTTACTGACGACTAGCAACCAGATGGAGCTATTGGGCACGGTGCAGTATGCGTGCGATCGCACCCAGGAACTCCCCCAAAAAATCGATCAGCTGGCCCTGCGGATGGCAGGTAACGACGCCCTGCTCTCCGTTGACGACCTCAGCCGCCAGCTCAAACAGGCCGAAATCAAAGTTCGTAATAGCAAAGGCATTGCCCAGGAACAGTGGGGCAAACTCGCCAACAGCCTCAAACGCAATATCGCTCTGGCTCAACAAGGCGAAGATGCCCGTCAGGCCCAGCTAGCCAACCTATCCACCCTAATTGCCGAGTCAGGTGGTGTCCTACAGCAGCTACAAAACAAACTCCGCACCGCCGATCTCACCAGCTCAGTCGCCGCCAACGAGCTGCGAGACCTCAGTAACGAAATCAAAGGCTTCCAAGAAAATGTCGATGTATTAATCGCCTAATCTTCCACCCATCTAAATTTGGTGGGGGCGTTCCATGGAACACCCCTCACCAAATTTGCCCCATTGCCTTTCCCCTTTCCCTCTTCCCCTTCCCTTTTCCCTTCCCATGGCTACCAAACCCCTCACCTCCATCGCCATCATCGTTGCCGCCACTGGTCTCGCCTACGCCCCTCTCCCCGGCGTCAACCAATCCATCACTATCGTCAGCGGCAGCGAACTACAGGAGCCTCTAAAACTGCTGGAAACTCAGTTTGAGCAACAGAATCCATCCATCCAAATTAACCTCGTATTCCAAGGCTCTCAGGATATCGTCAACAACTATATCGATGATAAAAACGACTTTGAGCCAACAATATTAATCCCAGCCAACGGTCAACTGCTGGATGAACTGAGTCAGCGTTGGCAGGCGCAATATGGCACCGACCCCTTTTATGAAACACCCCAGCCCATTGCCAAAACCATGCTGGTGGCAATTGCCTGGCCAGAGCGGGCCCAAGCCTTGTTCCCAGGGGGTAAGTTTCAGTGGCAGCGGCTAGAAGATGCTGTCGCCAGTGGCAGTTGGGATAAAATTGCGGGCAACAGTGCCTGGGGGAGTTTTGACTTTGTTACCACGGACCCCACCCGCTCTAACAGCGGTCAGCTCACCATGAGTTTGTGGTCACAGGCTGAAGCTAACAGCAACGCTCTCAACTCCAGTGACTTTGGTAAAGACAATATCCAAACCCTGTTTAGTTTAGTAAAACGCTCGGTCTATCAGCCGCCGCGCTCTACGGATGTTTTGTTGCAAGAGTTTATTACCCGTGGCCCTAACGATGCTGATATTGCCACAGTTTACGAGAGTATCGCCCTGCATCGATGGGAACAGTCCAGCGCCACTCAGGGACAACCTTACCAAATTCTGTATCTAGACCCCACCATTGAAACAGTCTCTACAGCGGCCATTGTGCGTCGCGACATCAGCGGTGGTGAGGCCAAAGCTGCCCGCGAACTGATTAGTTTTTTGACAGATCCAGCGCAGCAGGCAGTATTTGTACAACACGGCTTTCGCTCTATGAATACAAAGGTCGACCTGGGGACAGTTCCCAACAGCCCCTGGAGTAAAAACATTCCGGGGGCTATGACCGACCCTGCTGGTCAGGTAAGTTCGCCACCGGATCGCTCAGTAGTCGAAGAAGTAGTCCGTCAGTGGCAGCGGGCTAATTGAGAGAAGATTAGAGCCTCTTTTCCTATGGGAGTCTTCTGTGTATACACAGCTCCAAAACGATAGCTTGTAGCTACGGATAGTAGTCAGACTCTATATTTGCAGGTCCTTTTCGATAGATCGTAGCTTAATTCGGGCGAGTCCTAGATTTGCTTTGGTTCTATCCATAACAAGATAGAAAAAGACACCTGGAGTAGTCTCAGCAATCCGAATTAGGTGGTACTGATCCTTTAAGGTGATGAGAATATCTTCAATCTCAGCAGAGAGAGCCAAGCCTTCCCGTGCTCTATTTTTTGCTTTGATCACCTCTGCATTCAGTGCGATCGCAGCCTCCAGCTTTGATTCTGGGAAAATGTTACTGGTTGAAGCCTGACCGAGCGAAAACCCCGTCTTCCAATCGCCCAGAGCAACACCAACTGTGCCATTAATGTTCAGTGCTGCCTGGAGAGACTGTCTGATATCAGTCATAAGAAAATAAGTGAAGGGTACGTGATACCCGCCTATTTTATGCAGCCCTTATTAGAATATTTAAAAAGCTTTTGCCCTGATTGGTTGTAGTAAGGTGAAGATATCAAAAGAATTTGAGAGCTATCCCAAGATAGCCACCACCCTAGCTATCTATTTAAGGGGATAGTAACTTTTGCAAGGCTTTTTCTTATTAGCAATATTTTTCATACGACTACAGTCTCTCTTGCTGTGCGATTTTTTACAGGCAATGGAAACCGTAGTCGTACAAGCCTGAGTGGCGGTTTAGTCTCAACTAATTAGTCTTGAATAGTTACGGACAAGATCTTATCGCCACCCTTAATTGCATTGACCACATCCATATCCGCCGTTTTTCCAAACACCGTATGGACACCGTCAAGATGGGGTTGAGCAGAATGACAGATAAAAAACTGACTGCCTCCCGTATCCCGACCGGCATGGGCCATGGAAAGACTACCGGCTTCATGTTTGTTGGGATTAATCTCACACTTGATTTTGTAACCGGGGCCACCGGTTCCCGTACCGTGGGGGCAGCCACCCTGAATCATAAAGTTAGGAATGACCCGGTGAAAGTTAAGGCCGTCGTAAAAACCATCCTTGGAAAGTTTGACAAAGTTGGCGACCGTGTTGGGAGCGTCATCATCAAAAAAGTCGATGTTGATAGTTCCCTTGTCGGTTTCCATAATTGCTTTAGTCATGCAAGCATCCTCATATAGCAGAGCGATCCACGTCCAAGGTACAACCTTATAAGCTTTCTCTGCAGAAAACCTGAGTTCTGGAGCATTAATACTCTCCAGAATGAAGTCATCGCCCAACTACTGGCTAACAGCACATTCCACTAACGGCGCCGTTTCTTTTTGATGGTTTTTGCTTTAGGAGCAGTTTTTTTAGCCCCTTTGAATCGATTGAGGGCGGCGCTAGCCGCTGCCACAACCCGATTGTCACTGTCCCTAAGCGCCTGGCGAAGAAAGGGAATTGCTTTGATAGAGCCGGAATCTTGCAGAGCAGTAACGGCGGCCAGACGAACATCAGCATTATTATCCTTTAGCAGTTTTCCGAGCCGAGGAACTGCACGAATCGCCTCTTTACGATTGATAGCGGCAGCTTTGCCAAGCTCAGTCGCTGCTTGAGCCAGATCTGGCTGACTGGGAACAGGTCGCGAGGGTGAGATCGTCGCCTCAGCTATTGGAGTAGTGGCTTGAGGGGCAACATCAGGAGTACTGCTTTCCCCCCAGGGATCTGGAATGGGGGTGAAGGCATTTTCGACTGTTGGCTCCTCGGCACTAGCGGTGTCAGCCTCGCTGGCAACAGCACTAGAACTGTCAGCCCCAGGCTCTAGATTATCTATGGGTAATGATAGTGCGGTATCTTCACTAATTTCCTGAATCGGAACGTTCATCAATACGGCGATGCGCGCTTCATATTCAGCCTGTAGCTCGCTGAGGTGCTCTTGATGGGTGTCTTGGTAACGCTCAATTTTGGCCGCTAGTTGCTGCTCGTGGTCAGCCTCCAGCTTGGCTAAGGCTGCATTCAGCTCTTGGGCGTGGTCTTCCTTGATCCGGTTTAAGCGATTGAGGGATTGCTGCAGAGCGTTATCCTGGCGGCGTATAATCCGCTGCATCAGTAAGGCTGTCATCCCCGATCCCAGACCTAACCCGATTAGTACACCCACGCCTGCTGATACTGCCATAGCCGCATTTCCTCAATTCTTTATTGTTTATGGCCAAGACCAGGTGGATTATCCCCTATGATGACCAAGTTTGGCATCCTAGACACTGGCGATGTATTACACCTCGTTACACTATGACAGCAGAAACGTTTAATATGTTCTGCTTCAAATAATTTGCATTACCGTGTAGGTATCACCGATTTTATGAGGAGATGACTATCATTGACTGAGGCACTTAAGTTAGATACATCAGGGAATACAGATGAGATCGCAACCGATCAGACCGATGAAAATCAGATCGATGAAAACGCCCTAGCGCTGGCCACGGCCATTGCCAACGCCGCTGATGATCGCAAAGCAGAGGATATTTCAATTCTCCAGGTGGGTGACGCGTCCTATCTTGCCGATTATTTTGTCATAGCCACCGGGTTTACCAATATTCAAGTCCGCGCGATTGCTCGCTCCATCGAAGCTACCCTCGAGACCGACTATGGTCGTTCTCCCCTACGCACAGAGGGCACTGAAGACGGTAAGTGGGTGATTTATGACTATGGTGAGGTAATTGTCCATATTTTCCAGCCTAGGGAGCGAGAATATTACGATCTCGAATCATTTTGGGGGCATGTCAAACGAATTGAGTTTATTCCGACTCCACCGACTAATTTTGGCAAATAGTGGTCCGTAGTCCTTAATAATGGTGCCCTATGATGTAGTTATCAATTCGTAATCATTGGCTATGAAACGCTCTGCACCGCCCTGTCCTGTTCCTGCCGAGCAGCTACCTATTCGAGAATATGAGGATATGCGGGAATCTTGGTTCTACAGCTGGGGTGCTCGTAATCTACGTGGCTATGTCATGCCAGTCTTGATCGTTTGGAGTCTGAGCTGGTTTATTTCTGGGCCAATTGCTGCGGCGAGTTTTGCCCCTGCCAAGTTTCTGACAAAGTTCTTGATCAGTGCTGCTTTAGGGGCGTTAGTTATCCCTGGCCTCACCTTGCTACAGCTTTATGTCGGATGGTCTCACGTGGGCAATCGACTGCGAATCAGGGACCTGCCCTATGAAGAATCCGGCTGGTACGATGGCCAGATATGGACCAAGCCTGACGATATATTTAAGCGCGACTGTTTAATTGTTGATTACCAGATCAAGCCAATTTTGACTCGTTTGCGCAAAACTTTTGGCATCATGGTCGGCTGTTTAGCTGCAGGTGCTCTAGGATGGTCACTATTTTGAACCCTAATGAGGGGCTATGACTGCTGGCGATTTCTTCAGGTTAGACCTGCAGACCTAATGGGTGGCGTTGGCTTTTTTCCTACAGTCTTGTCTTTAAAGGGAGAAACGTCACTCTCCCAGTTTTTCTGAAGTTTTAATCTTTATGCAGTACTAGTATCTAAGGATGCCATTCCAAATTTTCTAGCTGTTTCCATCAAAATTTATGCCTAGGCCAAGCCGTATTTCCACTGCCCCATTGTCAGTTCAACTACTGAGGGAAGGGATTGTCGAGTCTGTCCACCAGGTCCATGCAGCGGTGGCGGATAGTCGGGGGCGATTGTTGTCATCAGCAGGTGATGCGGATAATGCCAGCTTTATCCGTTCTGCCCTCAAGCCGTTTCAAGCAATGGCAGTGACCTCTACTGGAGCCCTAGATGCCTTTAAGTTAACCGATAAGGATCTAGCCATTATCTGTGGATCGCACCAGGGGCTGACTGAGCAAGCCCGCCAGGTATTTGGTATTTTATGGCGGGCCGATTTAGAACCCACCTGTCTCCAATGCTCGATCCCTACTGGTAAACAGAGCTCTCTACAACATAATTGCTCCGGTAAGCATGCTGGTATGCTGGCTGTTTGCAAACAGCAAGGCTGGGAACTCAACACCTATCTGGATCGCAATCATCCTCTGCAAAAGCTAATTCTCAATCGTTTTGCCGGGCTACTGGGCATGCCGTCCGACGAATTTATCGGGGCCCATGATGATTGTGGAGCTCCGACTTATTTTATGCAGCTGCGCCAGATGGCAACGTTATATGCCAAGCTGGCATCTGGGGAAAATCTTGAAATGGAACGGGTTGTTAGGGCCATGACTCACCATCCAGATATGGTGGCAGGCCCCCAGGGATTTGATACTGAAGTCATGCGTCTCACCGAGGGGAAAATCCTCAGTAAGTCTGGTGCAGAGGGGATTCAGTGTATTAGTCGAGTCGGTGAAGGTCTGGGCATCGCCCTTAAAGTCGTGGACGGGTCTAAGCGCGCTAAGTATGCAGCAGCCCTGCATGTTTTGCGTCAGCTGGGATGGCTCTCCCCTGATATTGCTGATACCTTGGCTGAAACCTATTTGAATCTGAGCGCATATAAGCGTTTAGACATGGTGGGAGAGATGGATCTAAGCTAGGAAAACACCTGGGCATTGCTGGCACTCAAAACGGCTTTAAACTTTCAGATATAAGTAACGGCCAAATAGCAGTGGCTACAGATCGCTCTATCTCCCTAAATCAGCAATCTCATACCTGTAAAACCAGTTCTCTAGCGAGACTCAAGAATTCAGAAAAAAAGTATTGCGGTTTACACCCCGCGTGGTTATACTAGTAAAGCGCTAACGCGGGGTAGAGCAGTCTGGTAGCTCGTCGGGCTCATAACCCGAAGGTCGTTGGTTCAAATCCGGCCCCCGCCACCATTAAAAAAGAGACTGAAGGTATACTTTCAGTCTCTTTTTTTAGTTTGAGTTTAGACTTTGGCTTTTGGCAATGCATTCTTTAAACACACACCGTGCAAACCATGGATAGACCTGCTGCCATGGACCTAAAGTGTTAACTTAAGTAACGTAATCGCTTTGCTGTTCTTGCCGTTGCTGATTTAGAGGATCGGCAACGTCGTGCTGTTTATTATGACGTTTTTGTTTTCTGGCTCTTTTTGGAGTCGTTTTACTGGTCGTTTAATACCGGTCCTATTAGCAGCGGTATTGCTGCTAGTCCCTTCAGCGCCGGCCCAGGCACTGGGTGGTAAACAAGTCCCCTTAGGTGAGCCTGCGCCTGAGTTTACACTGCCTACCAATGTGGGCGATGGAGAGATTTCTCTGTCAGATTATTTAGGGCAGTGGGTGGTTCTGTATTTTTATCCTAAGGACTTTACACCTGGTTGTACGTTGGAGGCACAACGCTTTCAGCGAGATCTACCAGAATTTATGGCGCGCAATACTCAGGTTATTGGGGTTAGTGCTGACGATGTCGACAGCCATGCTGAGTTTTGCGACTCGGAAGGGTTGAAGTTTCCGTTGTTAGCGGATGCAGACGGTGCCGTTAGCCGTGCCTATGGGTCTTGGATGAAGCCGATGTCCATGCGCCATACCTATGTCATTGATCCAAGCGGTACGATGCGAGAGCGATTTCTCGGTGTGCGTCCGGTGATTCATAGTCAGGAGGTGTTGTCCCGATTGGATGAATTGCAATCGGCCTAGGTATTTTGCCATTTTGTAGGGGTGTTCCATGGAACACCCCTACAAAATGGTCTTGATATATTCGCGGCGCATGGTTGCGATCGCATCAATTGATATACCCTTTGGACATACGGCCTGACATTCCCCATGATTTGAGCAATCGCCAAAGCCCTCGACGGACATTTGCTCAGTCATACTAAGCACTCGCTGCTGGCGCTCGGGATGACCCTGGGGCAGCAGCGCCAGATGAGCAATTTTCGCAGCGGTAAAGAGAGAGGCCGAAGCATTGGGGCAGGCAGCCACACAGGCTCCACAACCGATACAAGCAGCATAGTCAAAGGCGGTTTGAGCCTGTACCGGTGCAACCGGAATGCTATTAGCTTCCGGAGCAGCCCCAGGGTTAACCGAGATAAACCCCCCAGCCACTAAAATCCGGTCAAAGGCACTACGATCCACTACCAAATCTTTAACAATGGGAAACGCCTGGGCACGCCAAGGTTCGATCACCACCGTATCGCCATCTTGAAAATGTCTCATGTACAGTTGGCAGGTGGCCGTACGCTGCTGGGGGCCGTGGGCTTGACCGTTGATCATTAAATTACAAGAGCCACAGATACCCTCTCGACAATCATGGTCAAATTCAATCGGTGTTTGACCAGAGGCTGTTAGCTGCTCATTCAATAAATCTAGGGTTTCAAGCAAAGACATGTCAGGAGAAACATTAGACAGGTAATAGTCTTTAAAACCTCCCTGGTGTTCAGAAGCTCGTTGTCGCCAAATTTTAAGCTGTAGCTGCATTGTTCTTGTGGCTGCTTATTGTCTAAATAATACGCGTTGTTCTGTCGGGGCGCTATAACCTTATGAGAAGCTTAAAGTTTTTTGCAATTAGCATATTGTTCTGTAGTCGATATTTTGCTAAGTATTCTCAATTATTTTCGAGTCTGAGAACAGCCTTTAGAAGCGATAAATGCTTTTAAATAGAGACTTCTTAGGTTCGAGTAGATAGTCTGCTATCAGATATTTTTCGTAATTTGGACTGTCCATCTTCACCCCAAAGACTCCGCAATTTTCCAGAGTAATTGATGGATAGTTCAACCAAGTTCCAACAGAATTTCCTTATTGGTACTGGCGTTTTTGTGATAGCTCTCCTTTAACATTAATAGATAAGGATGATTTAGGTATTCGGTAACTATATTCTGTTGAACTAACGTTTTCTGTAATGATAAATCGTCTTGATTTTGTCGTTTTGACCGGTGTTGTATTAACAGTTTGGAGGGCATCGGCCGTCGAGGCCCAAACGGTTGACTACGATGTCATCGTCGATGTAACATCAGGACCTTTGGCTGGCGAGCGCTACTCAGGTGTAACGTCGGTGGAGTTGGCCAATGAGCTGAGACACGGGCTAGAGAATGACAGCAGCCAGCCGCTGTCAATTACCTTCGATTTTGGGGGGACTAAGTTTACCGACGCTGACGATAGTCGAGATGTTGATGCTAATTCCCCACGGGCCAACTTTCACGATGGTGACTTCATCGGTGCTACCTATATTGTTGCTCGTTTTGGCGACAATCCAACAGACATTCCCCTAATGCATGACGTAGCGGTGGACGGGTTTGCCATCGACAATCATGATTTTGGCTATGCGGTGGGAGCCAATCTTTATCGGGGGGTAGTTAACTATACGCTATCCTCTGAGTCCTTCGAGCCTACTAATCCAGAGTCACAGTCAGTACCGGAACCTGCTTTCTGGCTTGGGTTAGCCACAGTGACCTGGGGTGGCTGGCTAACCCGTCGATTTAATAAAGAGACGGGGGTGCCTGGATAAGCTCAAGATCAAAACAGTAATCTCCCTGGGGATGTTGCCAGTTTTGTTGGTTGGTCAATTTGTGGGTATTACTATCGGTGGCAAAGTTGGCGCAGAGTTGGTAACGGCCATCATCAATTTTGCGGTATCCATAGGGTTCGCCGGTGATGGGATCCTCTCGACGGTCATCTGGGGCTAGGTCCTCAGGGAGGACGTAGTTCTCTTGCTCCTGACTGCGCCAATAGAGGGTGTTTGCGATCGCACTCAAATCCTCCAATCGCTGTTGGTCAGCCATAATCAGTCGCTGTTGACCAGGGGTTCCCAAAACCCAAAACCCTGCAACTGTACCCGCCAAAACAGCGGTGGTGGCCAAGCCAGCAAAGATTCGGTCAAATGTTAAAGGATGCATAGTTACAGTGACAGAAAAAGTCGAAGCGTTGGATTGGCTTAGGATGTCAGCAGGGACTGAGGCTAAACCTGGGCTGGACGTCGCTGAATCCACTGGTAGTAATAGATTAGAGTACTACCGTCAAGGACTAAAATGACGAGCACCTTAAGTAAAAACCGCAGGGTCACCTCGCCCCGCAGAAAAGAGGTCAGAAAAGCCATCAGGGTACCGATACCGACTAGAGCGATCACCAACAGCGCTATATAGGTCAGCCATTTGCGTACCCCAGAATAAATTTTTTCTCGATAGGTGGCCAAATCTCGAGTAATTTTATGCATCAAGAACAGATAGACCGGATAGGCCACCAGTAAACGTGCCAAACAGAATGCAATCTGAAACGATGAGTTGTCATAGGAGCGACTCAGCGGATCGGGGATCACATGGTTGATTAAAATAAACCCAATTTCTCCTAGAGCCTGGGTCCATATACCTAAAGTGACAAACGATAGCAAATACACAAAGGCATCTCGAGCAGATTCTCCTTGCCCCCCTCGAGGCGAGGGGATCGGTAACCCTACCAACTCTTCATAAACAACAAAGTAGGCACGCTCAATTTCTCTCTGGGGCCAGCCAAAACTGCTGAGTAATTGGCTAATAAATTCATCAGAGGCCCCTTGGCTACGGGCTGCCGCAATAAAATTAACCAGTTCCGACCGACTTTGAGGATGGTTTAGAGAATTTGCCGAAACTGGCTCCGGTGAATTTTGAGGTGAGTCTTGAACCATATTAAAATTATCTAGCGAGGGCTATGAGTGAGGTCTGCGGGCACCGGGCCATGGACCAGGTGGACTTTTAGGTAGATCAAAGGTGGTCTGCTGTTGATCGTAAACCACCAGTCCACGGGCCTGATAATTTTTGAGCGCATGGGGGCCATCAATGGAATTGGTATGGACCCAAACTCGTTGTGACGTCAGCTCCCAGGCAGTTTTAAGAGTCAGTGTGAGGAGATAACCGCCATGGCCATGGCCAATAAACTGGGGCAGCAGACCAAAATATTCGATTTTTGTACTCTGGTCGGGCTGTTGCGACAGCTCAAAGTACCCGGCGGGTGTCCCCTGCACATAGCCCACCCAAACACGGACAGAGTCTTGACTGAGATAGTCTAACCACTGTTGATAGGGCCATCGCAGTCGGTCCATCCAGTACCAGGCTCCACCCACTGCAGTATAGAGAAACCGCTGAAATTCCGGGCAGGGAGCAACGGCTTCTGTCAGGGTTAATGCGGTGGGAGCGGCCGGGACAATCTGTTCTACAGCATGCATTTCCAGATAGGTTGTGGTGACCTCTAGTCTGGTCATTGTTTGGGTTGTTCTAGAAAAATTAGGGGTGGCGCAGGGCTTCGATTTTTGTTTTTAGGGAATCGATCTGCTCTATTAAATCCTTTTGGGATAGTTCTGACTGTTCCCCTGAACTCAACCATTTGAGCTGTACAGCATCATTCTCAACTTCGGCATCACCAAGGATGAGACAGCCAGTGGCTTTACTCCGGTCCGCACGCTTAAACTGTTTACCAAAGGCACTGCCGCTCAAGTCAACCTCTACGGAAAATCCTTGATGGCGAAGCTTTTGGGCCAGAATCGTGGCAGCTGGTTCTGCTTTTTCTCCGCGAGAAACAATATAAAAATCGAGATCAGGAACTGGGACACTCTGGAGCTGCTGAAGCAAAATAGTGAGACGCTCTAGACCAATGGCAAAACCGATAGCGGGCACATCTGGCCCCCCCAGCTGCTGCACCAAACCATCATAGCGGCCGCCGCCACATACGGTGGCCTGAGCGCCGAGATCGGCTGACATGATCTCAAAGGCTGTGTGGGTGTAATAGTCGAGACCGCGCACTAACCGAGGATTAATGGTGAAGTCAATACCAAGGGCGCTGAGCTGCTGTTGCACCTGGTCAAAGTGTTGTCGGGAGTCATCGCTAAGATGGTCCAGCAGACTCGGGGCGTCTTTGACAATTTCTTGGGTACGGCTATTTTTACTGTCAAGAATGCGCA
The DNA here is from genome assembly GCA_039028535.1 of Cyanobacteria bacterium P01_B01_bin.77. Classification (GTDB taxonomy): domain Bacteria; phylum Cyanobacteriota; class Cyanobacteriia; order Phormidesmidales; family Phormidesmidaceae; genus Leptothoe. The sequence goes on along the minus strand of JBCCHX010000011.1, from coordinate 79,479 downwards.
GGGGATTGCGGGTGAGACGATCTTGGGAATCGGCATCCAGCTCGTCTTTATAGGGAGTAAGGTAGCCGACTAAGGCCTCACGATAGGCCTGACGATCGGCACCGCTACCCACCGAGTTGAGGTCTAGGGTCAGAGACTTAAGTCCGAGAGATTTGAGCAGATCGGTTGCGATCGCAATCACCTCCACATCAGCCCGTGGATCGCGACTCCCCAAAATTTCCACATCCAACTGATGAAACTGCCGCTGCCGTCCCTTTTGGGGCCGCTCATAACGAAAGGCAGGACCAACATGCCACAAACGCTGAATACCACCGTTAGCAAAAAGCTTATTGCTAATAAATGCCCGCACCAGGCCCGCCGTAATTTCAGGTCGTAGCGTAATCGAGCGCCCCCCTCGGTCTTCAAAGGAGTACATCTCCTTGCCTACCACATCAGTCGCTTCACCAATCCCCCGCGCAAACAGTTCCGTCTGCTCAAATATCGGTGGCCGAATTTCCCGATAAGCTGCGCGGTATAGAATCTCCCGAGCGGTCGCTTCCACATGCTGCCACACACCGATCTCGTCGGGCAGAATATCACGGGTACCTCGCAGGGCCTGGATGGTGCTCATCGCTGGATGGTTAAAAAGTACATTGGGCACTGCTCACCCTACCAAACAAATGATGTCAAATGATGGGTAATGGATAGATGACGCCCCCTAAGACGCCAGTTCCTGCTGCCCATCTGGACTGGGTAAGTTACAGCAGTTGACATCATCGATACACACCTTGCCCCATTTCAAAGCCCAGCGAACCAAGGCTACCCGGTTACCTGTATCGGTTTTGTTGAGCACATTACTAATGTGGTTATCAACGGTGCGCTTACTAATATCTAAACGAGCAGAGATTTCTTGATTGGTTAAGCCAGCAGCAACCAGCTCAACAATTTGCAATTCCCGATCTGACAGGGGAGCTTTCTCTTTTTCATGGGGAGATTGACTGACTGACATGAAAATACCCTTCGCTCACTGCGTATTTATGCTTAGTGCTGGTTATATCATAACCATTTTTAAGATCGGATTTTAAGATTCAGACACATAGATCAACAGATCGACTGATTAACGTTTGACCAATTGTCGAGTCCGCTTCCACAGTCCGGTTAATCGACGACTGAGATTTAACAGTTCGGGGGAAACGGTGTCACCTTCAACCGACTCCGAGAACTGCTCCTGGAGTAGTTCTCGGAGTCGGTTGCTAGTGAGGGGACGATTGAGGCGTCCCCGTTGGGCAATAGAAATGGAACCCGTTTCTTCAGAAACCACGATACATAGACAGTTTTCGATTCGCTCGGTAATACCCATTGCAGCTCTATGGCGGGTGCCCAGCTGGCGGGATGCAATGCGTTCTGAGATGGGCAGTATAACGCCCGCTGCGATAATGCGTGACGCCCGAATCAAAACAGCACCATCATGGAGCAACGTACTTGTTTGAAAAATAGTCTGGATCAATTCTTTAGATAGCTCTGCATTGAGACGTACCCCTGGCACTGAAAAGTCATTTTCATCAATGGGCGGCCCCGTTTCTAAAATCATCAATGCGCCTGTTCGTTTTTGGGATAGCTCACGAACGGCATCTACCAGTTCATCAATGACGCTATCGGGTCTAGAAATAGGCTTATTGCTGGAGGAAAACAGCTGTATGAGTTCCCCCCGGCCTAAAATTTCTAAAAAACGCCGAATTTCCGCCTGTAGCATAAATGCCATAGCTACGGCTGCACCAAAGGATAAATTAGTCAGGACAAAGCCCAGCAGCGAAAGCTGTAGTGTGTGGCTAACCACAGCTGCGAGCATGAGTACAATCAGGCCTCGAATCATCCATAGGTTACGACGCTCGCCAATAACCACCAGCATCAGATAGATGAGAACGAGAACAAGAACAATATCAATGATACGGACAAACAGACTTAGCAAGTGTTAGCCCCAACCTGGGTTTTCAATATAAGGGTTTAATTAGCGTTTGAGACATCTAGCCCCATTTGCAGCCTGGCCTATGGTCACAAATCGTTCGCCTATCCTGCACTCGCTACTTGCAATCTACGAGGTACCAAGGCCGATCTCAGGACGCACCTAGTTCAAAAATTAGCATCTATCTATGGACCTACAGGGATCGTAACTCACGGGTGAATTGACTACTCATTGACTACCTGTGGATAGATTTTCAGCAGACGCGATGATGCGACTAGCTTAAAGGCTACCCAAAATTGCCTAGGACTTTTGGGTCTCGGATCCTATTCTAGGTAACGGTCCGACGAGATGCCATCGGTTTTGTCCAGGCTAATCTTGCAGATGAGGGGGGATACGGTCATGACGGATTAAGTCTGCGTCCGTTTCTCGTTCCACGATTAAGGAGGCTTGTCCGTCGTGAACTAGCACAGCAGCTGGTCGAGGAACACGATTATAGTTGGATGCCATGCTGTAGTTGTAGGCTCCGGTAGCAGGAATAGCGACAATGTCGCCCGGTGCCAGTGGGGGCAGCTGGGTGTCATGAATAAGCACGTCTCCTGATTCGCAATGTTTACCAGCTAGGGTAATGGTCTCACTGAGAGGGGCCGACATTTTACTAGCAGCGAGCACACGATACACCGATTGATAGGTAATGGGACGGGGGTTATCAGACATGCCACCGTCAACTGCTGCATAATGGCGAATACCCGGTACGGTCTTTTGACCACCTACGGTATAGGCGGTGATACAGGCACTACCGATCAGGGAACGACCCGGTTCACAAATAAGTCTAGGGAGGGAGACATTGCTTTTCTCGCAAGCCTTGATCATGTTCTTGCAAACAACGTCGACCCAGTCAGTAATGCTCGGTGGATCATCCGTTTCGGTATAGCGAATTCCCAGACCACCGCCAACGTCCAGTTCGCTAATGGGGAGCCCGTATCGCTTAGCGGTTTCCATCCAACCCACCAACACGCTGGCTAAATCTTGATGGGGCTGCAGCTCAAAAATTTGGGAACCGATGTGGGCATGCAGACCGATGCAACGTAGGTTTGACTGTTGGGCGATATAAGTAAAGACGGCTTCTAGCTGGTCTGGGTCAAAACCAAATTTGCTGTCAATGTGACCGGTTTTGATGTACTCATGGGTGTGGCACTCAATCCCTGGTGTGAGCCGCAGCAGTATGGTGATCGGTTTAGCCGCAAGGTAGCTTAGCGTCTTGAGTTCGTGCCAGTTGTCAACCACAATGCGACAATCTGCGGCAATCCCCTGCTTTAGCTCATGCTGGGACTTATTGTTGCCATGGAAATAGATGTGCTCCGGCTTGACTCCGGCCTGGAGAGCGGTTAGGAGCTCGCCCCCAGAGACAACATCAACGGCCAAGCCTTCTTGAGCTGCGATCGCACACACCGCCAAACAGTTCCAGGCTTTCGACGCATACATCACCAGGGACTCCCCCGGATAGAACCGCTCAAATGCTTGTCGATACTGCTGACAGGCAGTCCTGAGGGTAGTTTCATCCAAAATATATAACGGTGAACCAAACTCCTCGATCAAATCGAGCACGTCACAGCCACCAACGGTCAAATGGTCATGCTCATTTACCTGAGCACTCAGGGGCAGAATCCTCTGATTGGGAGATGCCGATCCACCAGCCTCCAAGTAGTCAAGACTTGAGAGCGTTATCTGATTGGTAGAAGCCAAGGTGTAAACCATAGAGTTAGTCATCCGGATTGCTGGCATGAGCCCCATGGGTTATCCATAGGGAGCTCTTTAGGAGAAGCTCTGGAAACTTAGGCTAGCCCAAAGCCCAAACCAAATATATATCGCAAGCTCCAGTGTACAATTCGTGACTGACCGCCAGCTGCTTTCCAGGAAGTTATTGGCGAACTGTCAGCTGATTCAGACTTGCTCCATGCTCACCCCACTAACCTGCCAACTATTAACCGAGGAACTACTACCAGCGGTTCTAGAGCTCGATCAGCTTTGCCTGGGGGGGCTGTGGACCGAAGCCGGTTATCGCCGTGAAATCGAGAGCCCCAACAGTGATTTGCTAGTGCTGCAGACCGCCAATCAAGTCATGGGTCTTGGGTGTTTATGGGCAATTTTAGAAGAAGCTCACATTACCACCCTAGCAATCCATCCTGACTATCATCGACAGCATTTGGGACAACTGCTGCTAACCCAGCTGCTCCAGCTCGCCCGTGGCCGTGAACTCACCCATGCCACCTTAGAAGTTCGTAAATCCAACCATATAGCCCTCAATCTTTATCAAAAGTTTGGCTTTCAAACGGCAGGAGAACGCAAAAAATACTACGGCGATGGCGAAAACGCATTAATTTTGTGGTGCAGTCTCCCAAAAGTAGCGAATGACCAGTACTTGGGACAGCTAGAACAAGAATGCATAGAAAGCTTGCATAAGCATCGATATCAGTGGTTTCCCTGTGTAACATTTACTCATTAATACGTAGCAAATATTCATGTCTGGACTAGTACAGGGAGCTAATGGGGCAAAACACCTAAAATCCAAGCATTTAGCTCTCAAACCAGGATAGCGACAGGCTGACTTCTAATATCTAGAAGTCAGTAGTCAGCCAGCCAGGATGTGATGAGCGCGACAAGGGCAAGCCACCTAAATTCAGAGACTAATCGCAACCATCATTTTGTTGAAGTGAGTCTTCACCTATCGCTAGATCCGTTGCAAGTCGTGAATACCGGCACAGTTTCACCAAAAATGGCTGTGCTAGAATCAGGTCAACTCCGCACAAGCCAGGTGATGAAAAGCCGCCATGTTTGAACGCTTTACAGAAAAAGCCATTAAGGTGATCATGCTCGCCCAAGAAGAGGCCCGCCGCCTGGGTCATAACTTTGTGGGTACTGAGCAAATCCTTCTCGGTCTCATCGGAGAAGGAACCGGCGTAGCCGCCAAAGTTCTGAAGTCCATGGGGGTAAATCTAAAAGATGCTCGGATCGAGGTCGAAAAGATTATCGGTCGCGGTTCCGGGTTTGTCGCCGTAGAAATTCCCTTCACACCGCGTGCTAAGCGTGTACTAGAGCTGTCTTTAGAAGAGGCCCGTCAGCTGGGGCACAATTATATTGGTACTGAGCACTTGCTGCTAGGTTTAATTCGCGAAGGCGAAGGCGTAGCCGCCCGTGTACTCGAAAATCTTGGCGTTGACCTCTCCAAGGTTCGCACCCAGGTGATTCGGATGTTGGGTGAAACCGCAGAAGTGTCCACTGGCGGCAGCCAAGGTCGTACTAAAACCCCCACCCTTGATGAGTTTGGTTCCAATCTGACCCAAATGGCATCGGAGGGCAAGCTCGACCCGGTGGTGGGTCGTCAAAAAGAAATCGAGCGGGTGATTCAAATTTTGGGTCGCCGTACTAAGAACAATCCTGTTTTGATTGGTGAACCAGGCGTTGGTAAAACCGCCATTGCTGAAGGGTTAGCTCAGCGCATTGCCAACGGTGACATTCCCGACATTCTGGAAGAAAAACGGGTAGTAACCCTGGATATCGGTCTTCTAGTAGCAGGTACCAAATACCGTGGCGAATTTGAAGAGCGTCTGAAAAAGATCATGGATGAAATTCGCTCAGCGGCGAACGTCATTCTGGTAATTGACGAGGTGCATACACTGATTGGTGCTGGTGCCGCCGAAGGGGCCATTGACGCCGCCAATATTCTCAAACCGGCTCTAGCCCGAGGTGAGCTGCAGTGTATTGGTGCTACCACGCTGGATGAGTACCGTAAGCACATCGAGCGCGATGCCGCCCTAGAGCGACGTTTTCAGCCGGTGATGGTGGGTGAGCCCAGCGTTGAAGAAACCATCGAAATTTTGCACGGTCTTCGCGATCGCTACGAACAGCACCACAAGCTCAAAATTTTAGACGAGTCACTAGATGCGGCCGCTAAGCTAGCTGACCGTTACATCTCGGACCGCTATCTGCCCGATAAAGCCATTGACTTGATTGATGAGGCGGGCTCTCGAGTTCGTCTGATTAATTCTCAGCTACCCCCGGCGGCAAAGGAATTAGATCGTGAGCTGCGGGTTGTGCTTAAGGATAAGGACAATGCGGTACGCTCCCAGGACTTTGATAAAGCTGGTGAGCTGCGCGATCGCGAAATGGAAATAAAGGCCGAAATTCGTGCGATTGCCCAAAGCAAGAAAACCGACGAAGCCGGTAACTCCGATTCACCTGAGGTCACCGAAGAGGACATCGCCCATATCGTTGCATCTTGGACTGGCGTACCAGTCAACAAGCTCACCGAAACCGAGTCGGACAAGCTACTCAACATGGAAGAGACGCTGCATCAGCGTGTCATTGGCCAAGATGAGGCCGTAAAAGCCATTTCTCGGGCAATCCGACGTGCACGGGTAGGTCTGAAAAACCCCAATCGCCCCATCGCTAGCTTTGTCTTTTCTGGACCCACAGGTGTCGGTAAAACCGAGCTAACTAAGACATTGGCCGCTTACTTCTTCGGCTCTGAAGAAGCCATGATTCGCCTAGATATGTCCGAGTTTATGGAGCGCCATACAGTTTCCAAGCTAATTGGCTCACCTCCAGGCTATGTAGGTTATAGCGAAGGAGGCCAGCTTACCGAAGCTGTGCGTCGTCGTCCTTATACGGTTGTACTGTTTGATGAGATTGAGAAGGCTCATCCCGATGTCTTCAACATGCTATTGCAGATTTTGGAAGATGGACGTCTAACCGATGCCAAAGGCCGTACAGTGGACTTTAAAAACACGCTGTTGATTTTGACCTCCAATATCGGTTCTAAGGTAATCGAAAAAGGTGGCGGCGGTCTCGGCTTTGAACTTGAGGAAGATGCAGCTGAATCTCAGTACAATCGCATTCGTTCTCTGGTCAATGAAGAACTTAAGCAATACTTCCGTCCTGAGTTCTTAAACCGTCTAGATGAGATCATCGTCTTCCGTCAGCTCACCAAGCCTGAAGTTAAGGAAATCTCCGATATCTTGCTCAAGGAAGTCTTTGGGCGGTTAACCGAACAGGGTATTACCTTGGAGGTAACCGATAAATTTAAGGACCGACTGGTTGAGGAAGGCTATAACCCTAGCTACGGTGCCCGACCGTTACGTCGTGCCATCATGCGGCTACTGGAGGATACCTTAGCGGAAGAAATCCTATCCAGCCGTCTGAAGGATGGCGATGCCGCCGTTGTCGATGTGGATGACAAAGGCAAAGTTGTTATTGCAGCCAAGGAAAAACGTGAACTTCTTACCCAAGGAGCTGACTAAGGTCTAGCAGCTAGATACAAATAGTATTAGAAGTGGCTTGCTGGGTTTGTTGCAGCAAGCCACTTTTTTGTTGCTAATTTAAGGAATACAAGGAATAAACCGTTCTTTAAAATGCTCTACTAGCCAATATTTGGCAGATAAAATCACCTTGATGCATAGCAACTCCCCTTTAGTGAACAAGGTGGTTTAAGCTAGAAAAGTATCGCTTAAACATAAGTGCATTAACTTTTGTAAACTGATCTAACGCTTTCTTGCACACCATAAGCTTCAGCTTTGATAATGAAGTCACCTGCAAGCAACGCCGCGATTAGTCTGCGATTGTTATCAAGTTATTAGTGAAGTGATTGTTGAGCGTTGCTAAATCTTTGGGTATCCTGATTTGCTTACCGCTATTCATTAGCAGCGAAAGCAAATCAGGTGATTTGATAGATACCAACGCTATTGCTGTTTGATTAGGAGCATAGATTAGAGTGCTGGGCAAACTTTTAGGTAAAAAGTCAAAGAAAGATTCAGGTAAGAAGTCAGACAAAAAGTCTGGTGGATATTACTTAGAACTGTCCGAAGAAGAAATTGCAGCACCTCCTGAAGCTGCTAAGGAGCAAGCAGTCTTAGCCGTATCAGAAGCAGTTGAGACGGTAGCTGTCAACGAAGCACCTGCAGCCTCTAAAGAAACGGCAGCTACCCCCCCAAATCAAGCAGCGGCAGCACCTTCTGCTCCCATGTCTGACCCCACTGAGCTAATTCGTACAGCAATTGCGGCTGCAGCTTCAGCTAACAAATCAGAAGAAGAAGCTCCTAACTTGGAACCAGTACCAACATTTGACTATAGGGCCCCCGTTACACCAGCACGTCGCCGTCGACCGGGGCCTAGCATGTCACCATTCAAATCAATGGCAAAAGGTATCAAAAGATCATCTGGTTTTTAAGTCCAACGACTTTAAGTCTATGCCTAGTCTAAACAGGGGATTCAAGCTTACCTTCCCTGTTTAGTTATTGGCTGACCCAGGATAAAACATCTAACGCTGGGCATAGGCTGTCATTGGTTCCTTGATAAAACGGATGTACAGATGCTTAAAGGTAGACTTCATCACCCGAGGCATCCCAAAATCAATAGGCATTAATTTTTCGGGTAGCTGCCAGTTGTCAATCCATAGTTCAGACGGTGACTGCAGCACAAATTGAATGTGCTTCGGGCACAAACCAAGACGCTGTGAAGCCTTAACTGTCGGCACTTGCGACGGATTAATCTGCAAGACATCGACCATAGCTCGATCCAGCGCGTAGACATTGGGGGACGCACCCAACACACCCAGGCTACGCGGTTCACCACCACTCGGTCCGTTGCCCTCATGGCCAATAATGCCGTCTAAAATCGTCAAGTCTGGATTAATAGCTTGGGCAGTTTCCACCAGCATCTGTGCAAATCGCTGACAGTCTTTACCCGCTTCCATATGCCACCAGGCCTTCATTTTTCCCGGTACACAGCCAAAGAGATTTTTAACCCCTAGGGTGAGGGTAAGCTGCACGTGGGATTTCACCTTAGGCAGGTTGATCACCACATCGGCTGCCATCGCTTCTTTAGACAGCAGTAAATTGTCAAAGTCACTATCCTGCTGCTCGAGCTGATAGCGTTTGCCATGGAGTTCCACAATGGGCAGATCTAGTTTTTGAGCCCACTCCAGCAGACCATTAGCTTTTGCCACACCGTAGGCACTCCCAAAAGCAGGACTATCCCCCAAAAAAGGATTGCCACCGGCTTCTTGAACCAGTTTGGCAACACAGTAAACTAACTCTGGGCGAGTGGTACATTCCTTTGTAGGCCGTGCACCCGTCAGTAAATTAGGTTTGAGGAGAACTTGCTGACCTGGTTTGACATAAGCTGCCATCCCGCCCAGGGGAGCCAATAAAATCCGAAGCTGCCTTTCTAGCACATCGACATCATAGGTGGTGGCTTGGAGCAGACTAACGGAAACCATAGAAATCTAAAGAAAATGGCCAATGTCATCATTCATTGTGGAGCCGGTTCTTTGAAAGCGCAATAAAACCCGCTAGAAAAATTACCCTATGGACTGTACCGTGGTCGTGGAACGTTAAGGGTTGGTGGTGAAATTGCTGAGATTGCTATGTTGAGCCTGTGGGCAAAAACCAGTGGAACTTGGATTAATGTGGCATTGGTACTATTGGGAACTGGCAGTGGGCTGTTATTGCGTGGGCGTTTACCTCGGGCAATGCAAGATGTGATTACCCAGGCCATAGGTTTGATTACATTATTTATTGGCGTGCAGATGGCCCAGCCATTAACTCAGATCAATGCGGGTCAGATTGCCGGTGTGATCGTGGGAATGGTGTCCTTGGTCATTGGTGGACTGCTGGGAGAATGGTGGCAAATTGAACAACGTTTGGCAGCGATTGGAAATAGCCTGAAGTCTAGGTTTGGCGGTGGCAGTCGATTTACTGAAGGCTTTGTAGCTGCCAGTTTGTTGTTTTGCATTGGCCCAATGGCAATTTTGGGCAGCCTCAACAACGGTCTCAGCGGTGACAATACGATTTTGATCATCAAGGGAAGTATGGATGGTCTGATATCGATTGCTTTAACCGGCAGCTATGGAGCGGGCGTAGGGTTTGCGATATTACCAGTGGTGATTTATCAGGGAGGGCTATCGCTATTGGCTGGATTATTGGCTAGCGGTATTGGCGACCCGGCAACCTCGCCCAGTGTTTTGTTGGTCACTGGTGTGGGCGGAGTAATTATTATGGGACTCGGGTGCAACTTGTTACAGGTGGCAAAGATTCGAGTAGCGTCGTTTTTGCCTGCACTGTTGTTGACACCATTACTCTACAAACTGTTTCAGGTTTTGAGTGTTTAGTGGCTGACAACAACAGGTTTTTCTTCCATAATGCCAACGAGTACAGAGACTAAGGTATCTAAATCTCCTGGCAATTTAAACAATTCTAGATCTTGAGTGATCATCTGCTTGTGAGGATCGATCTTTCCAAACCTCCAAACTTCGCCAATGGTCACAGCACCAAACAATGCTTCTGATGACTCCTGCCGTTTTGTCAACGCAATTAGTTCTACCGCTAACTGTGTAAATCCTCGCGACAGATCATCGTTTTTCGCCTCAATAATCAAAAACTCTTGATCAGAACGCAACAGATAATCCAGACTACCTTTAAGCCACTGACTGACCTTGAGGGGATATTCAATTTTGAGCTGACAATTACAAAAAGCAGCAACTTCTATCAAAATGGGAGCTACTAAGGTTTCCCGTCGGGCCGTTTCGCTAGTCAAACTGACGACTGGTAAGGTGCGCTCAATACGCTGCTCTAACTCAGAAAGCTGTGGTAAGGCACGCTTTCCCTGGGGTAGAGAAATTCGAGACCGCTGTAGGCCATAGCCAAATTCAGCCAAGATATCCTCTGGGTCATAGGTCATCTCAAAGTATGACCGAAAGGTATAAGAACATTTGGGATCTAGGATTTGTGGTTTAGCCATTTGACTCAGTTGTTTAGCCTAAGGCCCTGCACTGTAGAATGTATCCTAACTATAGCGAAGCTTCTAGCAAACGCTATAGTTAGGTTTTACATCATATGCGTATCCATTTTTTCAGGACACGCATGGGTTGATCGCTTGCAGTTTCGGTTTGTTCTTTACTCCAGGCATCGGGTTCAGCCAAGCCAAGCTTGTGTAGTTGTTTGATAGTTAAATTACCTTCAGCAAAACCAAAGGTTTATTATCTGTTAGCCCCTCAAAGGGGCAAGTTCATGAGCCGGTAAAGTTCCCCCATGGATTTCAAACTGACGGGCTATTGTTACGATGAGTAGCACATTCATCTGGGGCATGTAAGCTAAAGCTGGGGGTTTCAGTTGAGCTGGCGGCCAATACAAGTTGACCATTTTCATTGACCTTTGCATAGCTGGCCTCCTGGATAGGTCGGGTATTGGAGATTGTTGTTTGCTCCATTATAGATGAGTGATTGTCGGTCACTGTTGAAGTGACCTCATTCAAAAAACGCCAGTCTTGCCAACTGCCAGATGTCTGTAACCGCTGGGTGGGGTTTGATGGCAGACCATTCTGACCACCAATAACAAAGCGATTATTACTATCAGCTGGGCAACCTGCGACAATTTGGTCTGTCGGATCGTTGAGCACGGTAGATAGCTCTACAAGACCGCTATCGGGTTCCAATTCGGGCGTATTGAGTTCGACAACACCGTTAAACTCAGGTCCCAGGGCTGATGTAGCCGTAATATCACTCTCGGCAGTGACAACTTCTCGAAATTCAGTACCCAGAATGCTTTGAGCCGTAACGCTCACCTGCCCACCACGACCTTGTACAGCATTGGCGGTAATATCGCTATTTTCGAGGGCAATCAAAAACGTGGTGTTAATGTCAATATTGCCACCGTCAGCATTGCCCGCATTCGTATTGATATTGCTACCCTGCCTCAACAACAGAACTGGCGTTTGCAGTTCAATATTGCCCCCACTGCCAGTAGCTGTTGCCGCATTAATGGTGCCGCCATTTTCCAAGCGAATCAGATGAGCCGTGGCATTTAGGGTGCCCGCATCACCAGGGCCAAGACTATCAACTGCGATCGCACCCCCATCTCGCACAATTAGCTCTCCTGCCCGTATCTGTAGCGACCCAGCGGCCCCATTGCCCACCAATCCTAGAAAATCTATCCGTCCAGAGGATGAGTCCAGACTGCTGGGAAGAACAGTCGGAGTTCCTAGAGACTGCCTGATACCCGAGCCGCTAATGTCTAAGACATCGGCTACATCGACCGTTAGGGTTCCCCCAGCACCGTTACCAAATGTAGTAGCGGAGATGCTGGCCCCCGCTTCAATCAAAAGATTTCCAGTGGTCAAGGTGACATTACCCGCCGGAGAGTTACTCAAGGTCGTTGTACCAGGACCGCTGCCAAAGCGACCGTCTGGAGATACGCCGGTAACCTTGGTGGTACCGCTCACGTTGAGCGTCACATCGCCGCCCGGTCCGCCCAGAGGAATTACCCCTGCCCCCAAAAAAGCTCCTGTCTGATTGCCAATCTGAGACCCGCCAGTTGCAGTCAGTTCTTGGGTATGAATCTCTATATCGCCCCCTGGACCTGTGCCAAAGATGCTGTTGGCAAAGATACCGGTGGGAGCAATGGCTCCGGGGGGCGTGTCTAAAATATCGACCGACTCGGTAGCGTTGATGGTTAAGGTGCCACCGCTGCCAGCACCAAAGGTAAATGTCTGTAGCAGCCCGCCATCTCGTAAAGTCAGTCGTTTGGTATCCAGGCTTAGATCTCCTGCGGCTCCGGTGGTCCCCCGGAGTGTACCTGTCAGGAAGACTGAGCCGATAATGTCGACAGATTCAGTAGCGGTAACAAACGCATTGCCGCCATCACCGGTACCGCTGGCGGTGGTCGAAATCAGTGCGCCATCTTGTAACCGTAGCTGGGCGGTGTCGATCAGCAGTTGCCCCGCTTGTCCCGACCCACCGCTCCCCGCCAGCAGACCACTCTCTGCATCAGAGATGTCCGAATTTCCCTGCAGGGTGTTAGCCAGGAGGACCTGCAAGTTGTCAAAGCCTAACCCCCTGAGATCAACCCAGTCGGTGGCACGCAAAATGAGGTTGCCGCCAGGGCCGTTGCCACCGGTAGAGGCAGACATTAGGCCGCGATCGCGCACATTTAGCTGCCTCGTGTTAACGATCAGATTACCGCCCCTGCCAGCACCGATAGTATCCGTACTCAAACGGCTAATGACTTGACCATTAGGCGAATCGCCCTGAACAGTAACCAAGTCAGCTGTAACTTTCAAGTCCCCACCGGGTAGGGCTCCTAGGGTATTGGCTAAAACCTGAGAACCGTCCTCAACCAGCACCGTTTGCCCCTGTAAATCGATGTCTCCAGCACCGGGACCCGTGGTGCTCAGCAGAGCCCCCTGATTCAGGTTAATCGCGCCCAATTGGGGGATGTCAGCGTACTCTAGCTCAAAGCCGGTAGACACAGGGCGTAGGCTAACCGTGCCCTCAACCGCACTACCCACTTCCAGCCGTCCCGATGGGGCCGATACGGTGCCCCCACTAACAGTGACATCCCCGCCCACCAGGGCCAAGGTATGGCTGGGGGAGACAAACAATCCTGGTAGAGTTGGGGGGAAGCTGCCAGGACCAGTGACTCGAATCTCACCTGGTGTAGCCCCCAGGTTTAATCCGGTGGGGGTGCTGACGGTCAACAGCGGTGGGGCATTGGGCTGGGTGGCGCTAAACACGCTGTCATTAACAAACACAATACTATCGGCGCTGCTGGCGATAAAGGAGCCTGGCATCTGGAGAATAGCATTGGGGCCAAAGATAATGCCGTTGGGGTTGAGTAAAAAGAAATCGACGTTGCCCTGGGCTGCGATCGCACCGTCAATATCTGAAGCTAGCCCCCCCGTCACACGGCTGACAATAGTTGCCAAAGACGGATCATTCTGAAAAATCGCCGCCCCCCCAGTGGGAATAGAAAACTCTTGAAAGCTGTGGAATAGGGTTTGGCCGTCGCCAGCCAGTGTCCCCCCGGTAATCGAACACAGGGTACAGCCAACCGGTACCACCGAAGCAGTCGGCAATGTAGTATCGGCACTAATCTGAGCCTGGACCGCAGAGAAGGCTCCGTTGGCGACCCAGGTGCTTAACATCGTGGCGATTAAGCCAGACCAGCTAGATCTGTTTAGTCGTGGCATGGTAAGAAACCGGTGGAGAGCCTGTAGTAGCCTATGGGGAACCTCGTTCTCGTAGCGGGTGATGGCTAAGTGGTTTAACCTAACGACAAACGATTTTTGCCTGATTAGATTTTTATATTATTTCAGTACTCATACAGAGTATCGCTCACTTTATCGGGAGAGTCATCGAAGTCAGATACCTCAACATTATGTCCCGATGATTATGGAGAAAGATTGAATAAACCTGCTAGACACCGTTTCCCAAAATTCTGAAGGGGGCTAATGGTGATGCGATTATTGCAAATAGCTAGACAGATATACCGCCAACTTTTTTGGCGGCGTGGCTGGCTGCTGCTGTTGGCAGTGGGCTGGGGGCTAGTGATGTGGGGTACCCCTGTTATGGCCCGTGGGGCAGGGGCTCATGAGCTGGAGCAGGGCAGCGCTTTGTTCGCGGCGGGGCAGCTGACGGCGGCAGCAGACCTGTGGCAGCGGGCTGCCCAGGATTATAAAACCCAGGGAGATCGGCTCGGACAGGCTCGAGCACTACATTATCTAGCCCTCGCCTATTTTAATTTGGGCCAATGGCAGCTAGCCCAGCAAACTAATACTGCAAGCCAAACTCAGCTCAAAACAGCCTTGCAGACGTCTTCACAGACTGACATGGCTCTACTGGGAGCCAGTTTAAATCTCCAGGGACAGTTACAGCTGGTGTTAGGGCAGCCTGAGCAGGGCATTGAGACCTGGAAGCAAGCGGCAGCTACCTATGCGACAGTAGATGACACCACAGGCCAGCTGGGAGCAACGCTCAATCAAGCTAAGGCGCTACAAACATTGGGCTATTATCAACGGTCTCAGCAGCTCCTGGAGCAGTCCCTGGCCACTCTGAAAACCCAGGCTGATCCAGCGGTAAAAGCAACTGGACTCAAGCTTTTGGGGGTGGCAGCCCAAGCGGTGGGTGATTTGGAGCGATCGCAATCTTTACTAACTGAAAGCCTAACGCTTACCCAGCAGTTAGTGGCGACCCAACCAATCTTTGCCGATCAAGTCGGAACCATCCTCATTAGTTTGGGGCACACCCTAGCTATTCAGGGAGATACAGCAGCGGCGCTGGCCCAGTATCAGCAAGCGGTTGATATGGCTGCTCAGCCGATCACCCGGATTGAAGCCCAACTCCAGCAGCTCCAGCTTTGGGTTAAAACCGAGCAGTGGACGCCCGTCCAGCAACAGTTGGAGACACTGCCCGAGCAGCTAAAGGCTCTACCACCGGGGCGAGATACCGTCTATGCCCAGGTTAATTTTGCTGCTAGTTGGATGCAAGCGGTGCCTGCTTTACAGCAACAGCTTGAGGGCCAAAAACCGGAAATTGCCCAATTGTTAGCGGGCTCTGTACAGGCAGCTCGCAAACTGTCGGATACTCGAGCGGAGGCCTTTGCCCTGGGACAGTTGGGTCATCTGTATGAGACGGCCCAGCAGTGGGCCGATGCGCAAACGCTAACGCAGCAGGCTATGGAACTGGCTGAGGGGTTGGATGCTCCCGATTTGAAAACCGCCTGGCAGTGGCAGCTGGGACGGATATTAACTCAGCAGGGAGAAATTGAAGGTGCGATCGCAGCCTATAGCCAGGCGGTGGATTCTCTCCAGTCGCTGCGTCAGGAAATAGTAGCCCTCAACCCCGATCTACAGTTCTCCTTTCTCGAAACCGTGGAGCCGGTTTACCGCGAACTGGTGTCGCTACTGTTAGATAACCGTCCGGACCAGGCTCAGCTGCAACAGGCCAGACAGCTGATCGAATCTCTACAGCTGGCCGAGCTGGATAACTTTTTTCGCCACGCATGTTTACAAGCACAGCCCCAGCTAATCGATACGGTAGATGCGACCGCCGCTGTGCTTTATCCGATCATTTTGCCCGATCGGTTAGCTGTAATTGTTTCTCGACCAGGACAGCCCTTATTTCACTACGAGACTCGGCTGCCCCAGGCTGACATTGAGGCCGCCCTGACCCAGCTGCAGCTGTATCTGAATCCTCACTTTTTTGAAGCGGATCGGCTCCAGGTATCGCAACAGCTTTACGATTGGCTGATCCGTCCAGCAGAAGATTTTCTGGGGGATACCCAAACCCTGGTTTTTGTTTTAGATGGCATGCTGCGTAACTTGCCCATGGCAGCACTATACGATGGCCACCATTACTTGATCGAACGCTATGGCGTTGCCCTTAGCCCAGGGCTGCAACTGCTGGAGCCTCAGTCCCTTGATGTGGACCGTCTGGACGTATTGACCGGAGGTCTGAGCGTTCCTCAGCAGGGATTTGCCGCTTTGCCCGCCGTTGATACCGAAGTCAGCCAAATTGCCGCCACGCTGCCTACCACCCAGCTGCTCAACCAAACCTTTACCACCGAGCGGCTGAAGCGCACCCTCGGGGAGAGGCTCTTTACGGTAGTGCATTTGGCAACCCACGGCCAATTTAGCTCCAAGGCAGAGGATACTTTTTTGGTCACCTGGGATGGCCGTATTAGCGTTCAAGACCTAGACGCCCTATTACAGTCACAGCGAGATCCACAGCAGCCCCTAGAACTTTTGGTGCTCAGTGCCTGTCAAACGGCTACGGGCGATCGACGAGCCGCTTTAGGGTTGGCTGGGATTGCCTTGCGCTCTGGGGCCCGCAGTACCCTGGCAACCCTATGGCAGGTGAATGATGAATCCACCGCTACCCTAATGGGGGAGTTTTACCAGCAGCTAACGGAGCACCCCGGTATGACCAAAGCGACTGCCCTGCGGGAGGCCCAGCTAAATTTATTAAAGCAGCCCCAATATCAACAGCCGTTCTACTGGGCACCGTTTGTTTTGGTGGGTAACTGGCTGTAGTAGCTGACTGTAGTTGTTAAGGAATAGTAATTGTATAAGCGCCAAAGATGATGTCTGCAGAGGCGTTCTATGGAACGTTTGTACAGATAACAAAACAGAGCCTGGGATTTGTCGTGAGGTTTTATGAAGCGATCCTAAACCTGGGGGAACTAAACAAGAAAATTAAATAAGGTTTGGCCTGGGTTCCCACCATGTCTGCCATCAAGAGGGATAACTAATCTCAGAGTACGTGTATCAACCCATCACATATGTCCTTAGAATCTCCTGTTTAATCTCCTCTTTTAGAGCCGATGCCGATGATATCCTCCCTGCGTCTGTATCTCCCCCTGTTGACCGCCCTCGCACTGGTGGTCGGTTCAGCTACGGCAGATGCCCAGCTGATGGTGCTCTTTGAGCCGCCCACTGACGAAAAGGTGGACAATTCTCGAGGTGGTGCATCTCGTCCTGCCGATACCAAGTGTAGTCATGATGATGCCTATGATGTGCCCATGACAGCCCTGATTCCCCAGTCTGGCCTAGGACTAACCGTTAACTCCCACCCCATCCTGCTGGTGTATGTGCCACCGACAACGTCCCCTCAGGCCCATTTGACCTTGAGGGATGATCATCAGAGAGGGCTATATCAACGCCGGATCCAGATTCCTCAAACCGGTGGTATCCTACAAATCGCCTTGCCAGCCGATAGCCCTGAACTGGTGGTGGGGCAAACCTATCATTGGTCCCTGGCTCTCCTCTGCCAGCCCACCCAGACGGACCTTCCCATTGCCAGAGGACAGATTCGTCGTGTGGAGCCGTCTCTGGACTTGGCTGAGGCACTGATCGAGGAACCATCATTGTTCTCCCAGGCATCGGTTTATGGGCGCTCCGGAGTTTGGCATGATATGCTAACCACCCTGGCTACCCTGCGACATACACAGCCGGAGAATAGTATCTTTGAGGATAATTGGGCTGAGGTTCTTCAGGCTGAAAATTTAGGTGAGATCGCAATCATGCCGTTCTTAAACGACTTGAACAGCCAATAAACCCACAGGACAAGTAACCCATAGGGCAAGAACAAAACCAGAAAAAACGGACAGACAGTACCTTCCAGATGACCTAGACGACTTAAATGCGATGGATTGCTGCACTTTTAACAACACCGATTATGGCTGGCGTCGTAATCGCTATACGATGCACAGGTGCACTGCAACTATTGGAATGGGCCGTCTACGACCAATATTTCCAGCTACGGGCAACAGAATCCATTGACGACCGCATTGTCCTGGTCACCATTGGAGAAGCCGACATCAATGCCCTGGGACAGTGGCCCCTTTCCGATGCCACCCTGGCCCAGCTGATACGCAATCTTAATCAGCATCAGCCATCTGTCATTGGTTTAGATTTATACCGCGATCTGCCAGTAGAACCTGGTTATCAGGACTGGGTTGACGTGATGGCCTCCACTCCGAATCTGATCGGAGTGGAAAAAGCCATTGGCCGCACCGTGGCTCCTCCCGATGAGCTAGAACGTCAGGGACAAGTGGCCTTGACCGATTTACTGGTGGATGCCGATGGCAAGTTTCGCCGGGGATTGTTATCCCATTCCAATACCGATGACCAGCTACGACTGGGTTTGGGCGCTGAGCTAGCGGTGCGGTATTTGGCAACCAAAGAGGTGTCCCAAGAGATCGTCGATGCGGATCGAAAAATATATCGGCTGGGACAAGCCAGATTCAGACCTCTGCGCAGCAACGACGGTGGCTATATTCGCACCAATACCGGTGGTTATCAAATCCTGATTAACTTTCGAGGTCATGCCCAATACTTTCCCCAAGTGTCGGTAACCGATGTTTTAAATAATCAGGTGGCCCCCGACCAGATTCGCGATCGCATTATCATCGTGGGGGGGGTGGCCACCAGCCTTAATGATCTGTTCTACACTCCCTACAGTAGCCGTTTAATCAATACGCCAGAAGCGACGGCAGGTATGGTGATCCATGCCAATCTGGCCAGCACCATCATCAGTGCAGCCCTTGATGGGCGTGCCATTATGCGGGTGTGGTCTGAGCCAATGGAATTGGCATGGATACTGATTTGGTCCGGTGTCGGCACCATTGGGTACTGGTGGCTGCTGGCGGCAAAACGCCATAACCAAGGCCTATTAATCCGTCTAGCTGTCTGGATTGTCTCGGTGATTGGCACTGGCGGCTTATTGGTGGGCAGCAGCTATCTGGCCTTTGTGGGGGGCTGGTGGATTCCGGTCGTGCCTTCCTTTATGGCATTAATGGGCTCTACAAGTGCGATCGCAGGTTACGAAGCCCTCAAGCTGCAACAATATCGAGCAGAATTAGCCCAGCAAAACCTCAAATTAGAAAAAGACAAAATTCGCGCAGAAGCCGCTTCCCAAGCCAAAAGTCAGTTTTTAGCTAAGATCAGCCATGAGTTTCGCACCCCCCTCAACGCCATCCTAGGCTTTACTCAACTAATGGACCAAGATCCATCTTTGACAGAACAACAGCAAAAGTCTTTAGACATTATCAACCTCAGTGGCGAACACCTGCTAAATCTAATCAACGATATTCTCGAAATTTCTCAAATAGAGGCTAATCGTGTTGTCTTAAACGAAACCGACGTGGACCTGTACAGTCTCCTAAAACTGTTACAGGCCATGTTAGAACCAAAAGCAAATGCAAAAGGATTGCAGCTATATTTTGACCGGGATTCTAACTTGCGCCAGTTCGTCACAACGGATGAAGGCAAACTACGCCAAGTATTAATTAATTTGTTAGACAACGCCATCAAATTTACCCAAACAGGCAGCGTTGTTCTGCGACTTTCAGAGACTGTAGTTGATCGGTCTAAAATCAGGCTGCACTTTGAAGTTGAAGACACCGGACCGGGCATCGCTGAAGAGGACGTCCCCCAGGTTTTTGAGATTTTTAACCAGGGCAAAATCGGTCAAACTTTCTTAGATGGTGTAGGTTTGGGATTGCCCATTAGCCAGCAGCTCGTTAACTTAATGGGAGGCAATATTACTGTTAGACGTGGTTCATATCGAGGAGCCCTATTTCAGTTTGATATTCCTGCCAGTCTAGAACCGTCATTTCAAAAGAGTATCCTTCCCGTTGAGAAGGTGGGAACTCTAGTCGCCGACCAGATAGACTTTCGTATACTGATTGCTGACGATGAGCCCATCAGTCGCAAGCTCCTCAACAAACTTCTAACATCCCTAGGATTTCAGATCCGTGAGGCAGCCAATGGCAAAGAAGCCGTCGAGCTGTGGGAGAGCTGGCATCCTCATTTTATTTGGATGGATATGCAAATGCCGATCATGAACGGTTGGGAAGCCACCCGACAAATTCGACAAAAAAGTCGAGAAACTAATGTATCTTCCCCCACCATTGTGGCGCTGACCGCTAATGCATTTGCCAAAGACCGTGAACTGAGTCTGGGAGCTGGCTGTGACGATTTTGTCAGTAAACCCTTCAGAAGAGATGAACTACTGGACAAACTATCTCAATATTTAGGAGTGCGCTATCAGTAAGAAGATTGGGAATATTTGCAGAATAGCAACATAATGGCGAACTACGATAATCCAATTGTTGCGATCTCACCTATCCATAATCAACACACATAATGAGGTCCCAACAAAAACCTCAAGATTAGATAAGCATTAAGATTGACATATAGATCAGACAACAAGCTCTGTAGATTTGGCCTCTGTCGTTTTGGATTCACTGGGTTCATAAAGATACTCAAACCAGTTGCCAAAGGGATCGCGACCGTAAAAGGATGCCGTACCATCACGGTGCTCATGAATTTCAGTGAGTTTGATATCTTCCTGGCCAAGCTGAGCATAGGCCTCATCGATGGCAGCTCGCTCATCAAAGACAAAACCAAAATGGGGGCCTGCTTGATCATAGTCTGGACTGAGCAGTGCCAGCCCATCATTGCCAGCTTTCAAATACGCCCAGTCGCTATCCTGCCACACTAGATTCATACCTAGCTTTTGATAAAACTTGGCTGCTGCTGCGATATCATCTACACAAATTGCAACATGGCCCAGACGCTTTATTTTCATAGTAGTTTAGTATCCTTCAACAGCGTTTTTTCTATAGAGGTTTTTCTATTGTAGATGGGTGGGGTGGAACACAGTCCTAGTCATTACAATGGTGGCAATAATTTGATTGGTACCGACTACGGTTTTCCCTAACGGCCTGAGTCCAGGTGTCGATTACTATAAAGTCACAACAAAAAAAGGACTAAAACATCATGGATGCAGCATTTGACAGCGATAAACGTAGAATTCTATCAGCTCTTTCCCACGGCTCTATATTTCTGAGTCAGCTGATATTTTCAGCTGGCATACCGGCCGCCCTATGGATTATTTCCGACGATCCAGTTATTAAAGACAACTCTAAAGAAGCGTTGAACTTCCACCTCAATATCTGGATCTACAGCTTTATCATCGGAATTTTGTGCTGGCTACTAATCGGCTGGCTGTTTGTGATTCCTTTGTTGGTTTTTCAGTGTGTAACGCCAATTTTAGCGATCTTGGCTAGCTTTCGCAATCCTGACAGTGCCTTTAAATACCCATTCATGATTCGTTTTCTCTAAGATGGCATGGGGAAAATAAGCTCAAATGCATCGTTTTCAAAGGTGATTTAGATTTTGATCGCCATCTTGAATGTCCGGGAAAACACTGAGACAGTTTTGCCATTTGATCACACATAAAGACTTGACTAATCTCCTGATAGATTATCGTTCAAGATGAATAGAAGAATAAGCAGCCCAACATTTAGGCGGGCTGTTTATTTCGTCAATGTATTCGGCAAAACTCTGTGAAGAAAGATCGCTGGTTTGATTGGACTGAATATGCACTGCTTTTGGGTTCCGGAGCCGGAGCAGTCGCTTCGGTAGCTACGCAGCAAGCACTATTGGCAGCGGCTCCGCTATCGCTACTAGCAGCGTTGGGGTTAATTAGTCGACGGCAGCTCCAAACTCAGCTATCCCAAAACCAGTCGGTCATGGTATCGATCAACAGCAGTCTGGATAAGCGGCTACAAACTGTTCAAGGTCAGCTGGCAGATATGCCTACCCATAAGCACCTCAGAGCAATTCGACAATCAACAGTGGCTCAGACTAAACAGGATATTCTGAGCCTCTCTCAAGTAATAGAGCATACACGCAAAAAGCTGACATCGCAGATCGACGAGAAAGAGTTCCCAGAACTACGGGAACTACGCGAATATTTGGTACAACTGCAGGAGCGCTATACAGAACTGTCCATCGAATTTAAAGATGTTAAATCGCGCTGTCAGCGATTATCGGATATGAGTCGTATTGAAGCGACCGAGACAATGGTAGCTAAGCTTGAGACAGACCTAATGCAGCTAAGAGTGCATTTAGAGTCGCTGGGGGCAAATGCAAAAAATAATTATACTGGCCTCAATGACAGACTGACCTATCTCAAGCAACAGGTGCAACAACTGACGACAGAGGAACGTCAGTCGCTGCTAAAAGGGGAGGTGCAGAAATTGGTGCAAACTGTCTCGGGGATGGTATCTCGCAATGAATTCTTGGAGTTAACAACCCGACTGACAGAAAGCACGGCCGATAAACTGATCCTGCAGGAACTACAGACTCAAAGCTTGGATAAAACAGAGCAGCTCCAACAGCGCCTAGAGGGGCTAGAGCAACAGCTAGAAGGCATGACTGACTCTATATTAGAAGCGGTGGCGGAAACGTTAGAACCAATTCAAGGCCAAGGAGAAACTAGTGTTGTCCAGTTACAAAAACGATTAGAGGCCACCGATCAGCAAATGGGCATGATCACAGAGGCTGTATTAGAAGCAGTGTCTGAAACGTTAGAACCGTTACAAGCGACCATGGCTGACAGTACCACCGATTGGCTGTTGGACTTTGATACGCCTGGAGGGATGTCCAACAGTCGCCAAGCGTTAGAACAGTTGCTATCTCAAACCCGTGAACGGCTAGTACTAGTATGGCCTTGGGCTGATAGTGTGACGCTAGATAACAGTCTACTGCTGCAATTTCGACAGCTGTTAGGACGAAACTGTCGACTCGATATGGGCTGGTGTCACCAGGGAGAGCATCGTGAGCATCCGTTACTGCGCAACATTAGCCAGCGTTGGCGTGAGAATAGTACTCAACATCAGCAACTAAAACAGGCTCTCAATCAATTGCTGCCTCTAAAACAGGAGTATCCAGATCTATTCTCCTTTAAGATTTTAGGCACCACCGAGAACTTTGCTGTGTGTGATGCTAAATGTGCTCTGGTGGGGATGCAGGCGTTACCCACCCAGACTAGTTTGTTCCCAACGGTGAAACTAAAGCTGCGCACCACTGATCCAGCGGTCATTCGGCCACTAATTCAACGCTTTGAGAACCCGGCTATTGATGCTGACAATGCGGGAGCCTTCTTTAATCGAGGAGTTACCCGCTATGATATTCGAGATTACACTGGAGCGATTGAAGACTTTACCCAAGTCATTAATATTCGCCCCAGTGCGACTGCGTACAATTCCCGTGGCGTTGCCTGGGTTGAAACCGGAGACTATGCCAGAGCTTTGCAGGATTTTGGCCACGCGGTTCGATTAGACGCTCGTTTATTTGCTGCTCGCTGTAATCGGGGGGTACTCAGAATAACAGTACGAGACTATGGGGGTGCCTTAAGCGATCTGGATGCTGCTGTGCATCTGCGTCCTCAGAATGCAATTCCCTATTTTTATCAGGGACAGGCTCTGCAGTTTTTAGGTAATTTGCCCCAGGCGGTTAAACAGTTTGCCCTAGCAATTGAACGTCAGCCGGATCTGGCACTACCCTACTGCTATCGTGGTGCCGCTTATCAGAAACAAGGTAACCTGAGGCAGACGGTGGCTGATCTAGAGACGGCAGCTCGATTATTGCGCAGCTCTGGGGATGTAGCTAACCTCAACCAGGTGATGCGAAAATTAGACGCACTAAAACAGGAATCGCGAGTAAGAACAGCAGTCGTGGCCTAAGCGCAAAGGAGAGATTTTTCTTTCTCTCCTTTTGCGTTCTAAGTGGCAGCCGACGCCAGCTGGCCCATGAGACCAATTTCGCTACAAACTTCGTAGAATTTTACCTCTGGTGGAGTTGCGAAAAGTCCCGATAGTTCTCTAACAATAGCTTGATAGATAGGACTTTGGTGGGCTTCCATCGTATCGACATTGTCCCAAAGAATCACGGCGATACCTCGATCGGTGCCAGGTTCTTGAAAAAGATAAGCTCCCTGAAAACCATGGTCATAGGTGGCAACTGCCTGCTCATAGAGCTGGCGGGCTTCAGAAAAGCGACCGGGTTTGAATTCGCCAATGGCGATGTAAGCCTGTTTATGTTTGAGAAAATCAGTAAAGTCGTTCATGACATATTTCCGTTTTTAGCGCGTAGGGAGAAGCACGGTCTGGTATCACCGAGGTGTTTGATGTGACCAATGTTACAGTTCAAAGTTTGAGACAATAGTTGCTAAATGCCACAAGTTTGTGACGTTGGTTTGTAATTCTTAGGGTTGATTTACGCCTGGGCCGCTTGAAACACCATTTCTGCTGGGGATCAGAACATTTGACTCATGTTTTATTGCCGTTAAGGGCGGCATCAATCTGTTGGTGGAGCGCTGCTATGTCGGTAGAGTTATCCAGGATACAATCAGCTTGAACAACTTTTTTATGCATGGGCCATTGATTCTGAATACGTGTCTGAGCTTCGGTTTTCGAGAGGTGATTGCGGTCCATTAGACGCTGCTGCTGCTGCTGGGGACTGCAGGTGACAACCCAGATTTCGCTAACTAGGTAGGTCAGGTTGGCTTCAAACAGCAGGGGAATGGTGTAAACCAAGGTTTGGGTGGTTGGATATTGCCTACGAACCTGGGCAAATCGCTGACGCACAAAGGGATGTATCTGTTGTTCAACCCATTTTTTCTCGTCAGGTTGATTAAAAATAATCGTGCCCAAATGGGCTCGGTTGAGCGAGCCATCGGTTTGCAAAAGGGCGCTTCCGTAGCGCTGAGCTAAGGTTTTTAGTATAGGGGAGCCTACGGCGACAGCGTCGCGGGCGTAGATATCGGCATCGAGGATGGGCAACTGGTAAGTGGTGGCCAGGTAGTCTGAGACGGTGGTTTTACCGGTAGCAATCCCTCCAGTGAGACCAATGATGCGCTGGTTGTTGATGTTAAATGGCTCATGGCTCATGGGCTGGCCCACTGGACTAGGGCATCGGTAAGACCGTCGAGGGTATAGGTGGTGGCTTCAATGTCGACTCGCCCCAACTCATCTAGACAGGTTTGGGTGGTTTGGGGGCCGATGGATGCGATCGCAACATCCTGGATCATCCCCATCCACACTGCCCCAAACTCTGCCATCATCAGCTGTTTAAAGTGACGCACCGTTTTAGAGCTAGCAAAGGTTACCGCATCCACTCGCCCTTGCCGCAGTGCTACCACTGCAACCGCCGTCATCACTGGAGGACAGCCGGACTCATAGGCGGCCACTTCAGTCACCGTAGCTCCCTGGGCGGAAAGTTCTTTTACCAAAACATCTCGCCCACCCGTCTCCACTCGCGGAAACAAGATGTCTAATCCGTTTAAGGGTATTGGAAAACTCTCCACCAGCGCATCAGCCACATAGTTAGCTGGTATAAAATCAGCCTTTAGCCCACGCTTAGTGAGACTTCTGGCAGTTTTTTTACCCACCACCGCCAGCTTTAGATGAGCCAGCTGCCGCAGGTCATACCCCTGGTCGATCAACCGATCCAAAAACCAATTCACCGCATTAGCAGAGGTCAGAATCAGCCAGTCAAACTGCTGTAAATCTGCCAATGCCTGATCGACCGCCGCCCAGCTTGACGGTGGCCGAATTTCTAAAGCGGGCATGTCAACCACCGTGGCCCCTTGCTCTGTCAGCAGGGTGGTAAACGCACTGGACTGTCCCGCTGCACGGGTGACCAGAATAGTTTTGTGGGCAAGGGGTAGCGATGACATACCGCCATTAGACAGATCGCTATTAGACATAGCTGGAGGACTCAAAAACTCCCGCAAGCGTACCACCTCGCCAATGACAATAATGCAGGGAGATAGCCGTTCGCCCTTGGTCACCTGGGCGATATTGAGCAGGGTGCCCTGCCAAAGCCGTTGCTGCGGTTGGCTAGCCCATTGAATAACGGCAACAGGAGTGTCTCCGTGGCGGTCGTGGGCTTGAAGCTGAAAACAAATTTCTCCCAGATGGCGCCCCCCCATTAACAACACCAGAGTTTCTAACTTGGCCAGGGCGGACCAGTCAAGGCTGGGCAGATTGTGGGCCGTAAAAACGCCAAACCCGTGACTCAGAGCCGGATCGGTCAGGGGAATAGCCTTTAACAAGGGGGCTGCTAGGGCTGATGACACCCCTGGAATCACCTCAAAGTCACAGCTAGCGGCCTTAAGCGCCTGAATTTCAACAGCTGCACGACCAAAGATAAAGGGGTCACCACTTTTAAGACGGACCACCTGTTTGCCCTGATGACAGTGGTGCACCAATAGCTGATTGATATTGCTTTGGGGAGTGCTGGGCTGACCGCCCCGCTTACCGACTTGAATGGTGTTACAAGTTGGGGATAAGTGGGCTAACAGCCGTAAATCCACTAGGGCATCATAAATGAGACAGTCGGCTTGTTGCAAGACTTTCTGCCCCCGTACGGTAAGGTAGTCAATATTACCGGGACCTGCTCCCAAGAGATATACTTTGCCGCTCACTGTCATGGGTTAACGCTACTCACCGTTCCTTAAATGGCCATCAAAAGTGGCCATCAAATTTTAGGTCATCTTTAAGCCATCGTTTTATTACGCTACGGGACACCATGATTACGCTTTACCATACGCCGTTATCGATTAATTCCCGCCGAGTTTGGGTCACCCTGATTGAGAAGGGACTGACATTTGAACTCAAGGAAATCAACCTCACGGGAGACCAGTTTACGCCAGAATTTTTGGCTCTCAATCCGTTTCACCATATTCCTGTGCTAGTGGATGGTGATAACACGGTGATTGAGTCCTTTGCTATGTTGGACTATCTGGAGGCCAAATACCCTAAACCGTCCCTGATGCCCCTACAGCCAGATGTCATTGCGCGGGTACGCATGGTGCAGATGGTGACCCTAAATGAATTCTTGCCCGCCACCCTGCCCCTAAGTATGAAGGCCCTGTTTGGTAAAGATGATCCAGAGGCGGTCGCCCAAGCCCATGAAAAAGCCGCCGTTGTTTTTAAGTTTTGGGCACAGCAGCTGGGGGAAAATGAGTTTTTTGGCGGACACCAGCTTACCCTGGCAGATATTGTGAGCGGTACCATCGCCGCCTGGTTCCCTGAAATGGAATTATCTTTGGTGGAATATCCGACGCTACAAGCCTGGCGAGAGCGGCTTATGGAACGGCCTGCCTGGCAGCAAACTCAGGTTAGTCAGGCGGAGCTGGAGGCGTTTAAGACCAGAATGCGCCAGCGAATGGTGGGGAAATAGATTCAGTTGTCCTCGAATAAGAGGACTTATACAATCCCGGCAAAATTCCTATGAAAGCGATTGAGAATGCCGATAATAGGGAGCTACTTGATAAGCCCACCGACGATAAAAACGTACGGTCGATTAGCCAAGAGCATTTTTCGCTATGGGTTTGACCATCTCAGACATAATTTGACCTAGTTTGACTCAATCCCAACAACAGCGATACTTTCAGACGAGTATTACTTGTTGGCCTGGACATAGGCTGAGGACAGTTCTTCTCCCCGATATTCACGAGTCGGTGCCTCAAACCCACAGGAAGTCCCATCGGTATAAACAACATTGTCTTCCCAAGGTAGCCGGTAATTGCCTGCCACCATATCTTTCATATAAGTATAGGGACAATCTTGGGCACCCCCTTTAACCGCGACATACCCTCGGTGACCAAACTGATAGATATTATTCTCCACAGACCAGTGTTGACGAGCTTCGCGCACTAGGTCAGGACGGACTTCAGCTGTAATGATTTCATCGGGGCGGTGGCTACCCATGACTAGAGGCTCACCGTCAAAGTTAACGATCATGCCTTCACCCATGGAGTCAAAGGTACCGTCGGTGCCACACATACAGACGGAGGCTGTCACTATCAGATTGCAAAAGGCGTTGCTCTGATTGGTAATCTGCCAACTATGACGGATCGGGGCCGTATAGCCTGCTGTGCGAATCATAATCTCGGCTCCCTTATAGGCGCACTCTCTTGCCATTTCAGGAAACATGCCATCGTGACAAATGATCAAAGCCAGCTTGCTGCCGTTAGGGCCATCACAGACGGGAATACCAATGTTTCCAGGCTCCCAAGGTTCTACGGGTACCCAGGGATGAAGCTTACGATAGTAGAGTTTTAATTCTCCCTTGTCGTCAATAATAAGGCCGCTGTTGTAGGGGTTGCCATCAGGATTAAACTCCATGATCGAGAAGCATCCCCAAATCTGATTGTCGATACAGGCCTGGCGGAATGCGGCTACCTCTGGCCCATCTAGCTTGCACATGATGTCTGGATTTGTATCCATTGACAGCCCGTGCAGCGAATATTCTGGAAATACGACTAAGTCCATCGTGGGCATATTGCGGCGGGCTTTGGCCACCATGTCACAAATACGCTGGGTTTGAGCTGCCAGGTCATCGGGGGTTACGACATTGGGCAACTGCAGTTGCACCATCCCGAGTACCACACCATTGGGAGTTTTATTAAGTCCACCCAGTCCGCTCATAGTTATTGTCCTGCTGTAAAAGAGCAGTCTTTAGGGTAGAGAAACTGCGGTTTTTTTTCTGTGACGATTGCTGCAAGTAGGGGGGTATACGTTTTTCCGATAGGCGGACAGGCAGTGCTATGA
Organism: Cyanobacteria bacterium P01_B01_bin.77; assembly: GCA_039028535.1. Taxonomy (GTDB): domain Bacteria; phylum Cyanobacteriota; class Cyanobacteriia; order Phormidesmidales; family Phormidesmidaceae; genus Leptothoe. The sequence continues at coordinate 50,799 of JBCCHX010000011.1, read as the reverse complement.
GGTTTATTGTCCAGAGTGACGGCACAAAAACATGTGTACTGTTCTTTGGGATTTTCTTCTGTGAAACATCAGCACTAAATAATGCAAAGGAATGCTCATTCTAGAAAATATAAGACTTTCGTCTAGATTCGGTAACTGTCACCCTGAGCATCCATATACGGCTTGTATAGGGATCGTATCTATTTATTTTATCTTTTTTATTACCAGCCACTTTTATTGAGGCTATCAAATGAGCCTAAGGAAAATTATCGATGACCTACCTGCAGGTGCAAGCGAGAAGTTTGTTGAAGAGAGATTCTCCCCAGCTTTTATTCGGGCGCTAGGATTTAATGACGATGAAATGATCCCTGGATTTGATACAGGAAGGGGAATTGCCGATCATGCAATGGGGCGTAGTACAGACGCTAATCGGTTTATTGACGCACCTCACAGTCCTTATCTGTACATCGAAACTAAAGCGCAGCACGTAAACTTAACAGAGGGTCACCCGCAATATAGAAGAACGCTAGCCCAATTAAAGCAATACCTTCTAGCCCCTAAGTCAGAGTCAGTGCAGTGGGGCATTTTAATCAATACACGGCATGCTCAATTATTTCGAAAACATGGAAAGATTATATATCCTGCAACACCGTGTTTAGAATGTACGGATATTGATAGTGTTGTCGAACAGTTTCGAAAACGGATTGAATCCCCTTCAAGGGCTGTAACTATCGCAGTTTATAACAATAAAGGTGGGGTTGGGAAAACCACGACAACCATTAATCTAGCTGCGGCACTAACGCTTCTGGGGAAACGCGTACTCGCTATTGATTTTGATCCCAATCAGAAGGATCTAGGAGATGCTTTGGGATTGCCTCCATCTCAGGGGGAAATGTTCAAAGTACTAACTGACAAGGAGGCTAATATTCGCGACAGTATCACCTCTTATCGTCATAAGTTTCCAAAGGCGAATCGAATAGCTAGTTTTGACGTTATTTTGTCTGACGAAGACATGACTTCAGTTGACGAAGTTAAGCTAAGTCAAAGATTCAGAGAGCATTATCTACTAAGAGCCTTAGAAACAGTCAAAAAGTCTGATTACGATTACATCCTCATCGACGTGCCCCCGAATTGGAGGATTTTTTCTCAACGTGCTGTATTTGCTTCAGATGTTGTTTTGATGCCCGTTCGCCATGATAATCTGCATTCACTCGAAAATGCTGGGACAGTCATCACTGACTTACTGCCAGAGATACAAGCTCAGCGACAGCAGGAATTAGGCGATGCAGGACCTATCGCTTTACCTGTTTTTCTCAATGCTTTGCCATCCAAGGTGTCTCGCAGTCAGGCTGAGGTTATGCATCTGGCCATTGAAAGAGTCATTGAAAAGGGAATAGAAACCGGCATTGATCTGAAGCCTTATTTTTATCCAAAGTGGACTCCAGGTCGTTGCAGTCGTGAAATGAGACGACTTTTATATATGGCACATATTGCCAAAAGCGATTTTCATCACAAACCAGCTGCGTTTTGTTTCAAGGTTGCGTTTGAACGATATAAGACATTAGCAAAGGATTATTTCTTATGGGGTTAAGTGATATTGGCAATCTTATGTGCTTGCCATTTGATGAAATTGAGCCGGGGCCAGAAACAGAAGCTCATGAATATCTACTCCAAGAAGCCAGCAATTTATTGCAAACAACCCAGCGAAACTGGCTGCCTCTCATTGTCAAAGAAGTAGGATTGGACACGTATGAGGTCGTAGCTAATTCATTTGTCTACGAAGCCATCTCCAGAGCCGGACTCAAGGAAGCATGGTGTATTATCGCTGACGACGATGAAGGCACTGCTCTGACTTCGTTAGTATTGGCTCATGACAAAGTGCCTAAGGCCAACTTGTCTCAGGCTTCGCGAGAGCAAATTTCAGCAGCTCTTGACTACCTCCTTAATCAACCGAAAACCCCTCTCAAGGGGGTGAACCTGGTAAAAGCCACCAGTCGTATTAACGAAGCACCAGCCAGGAAGTATTGGAAAACTCTTAAACCAATTACTCAGCTAGGCTGCAATATCGGAGCTGGAGTAAAAGTTAAAGAGCTAGAGAAGATATTCTATCTAGAACCAGAACCTATGCCTGAAGTAATTACAGATCCGACACTACTCAAAACATTTACTACTGGAGACTTAAAGAAAATGGCTAAAAAACGTGGGATTACAGGATATTCCAAGTTGAAGAAGGCTGAGCTGGTCAATATGCTGGCTGCCTAGGTTGACGTTAGGAGGGTGCGATCGCACCCATAATCAGCAAATTCTTTTCCTAAGCCGGTTGTCAAATCGATGACCGGCTTAACCTCATATAAAGGCACAACATTAATAACCTACAGCTCAAGAATTGCAACTTAGTTCATTTTGAACATTTTGCGCAGAGACAGAAATGGTATCCCTGCTTTAGAGCAAGTGGCTATCAGCCAGGTAAATTTATCCATGGGCCGTTACGTAACCTCAGACCCCTATCCCTATCCCTACAATGGCGATTTGCGCCCCGACAATACAGCGCTGATCATCATCGATATGCAAACCGACTTTTGCGGACAGGGAGGCTATGTAGACAAAATGGGCTACGACCTGTCCCTGACCCGTGCCCCAATTAAGCCACTGCAGAACCTGCTAGCCATCATGCGGGAGTTGGGATACGTCATTTTGCATACTCGCGAAGGTCACCGCCCTGACCTATCCGACTTACCCGAAAACAAACAGTGGCGCTCCCGCCAGATTGGCGCAGGTATAGGCGACCCTGGCCCCTGTGGTCGGATTTTAGTACGGGGCGAAGCAGGCTGGGACATTATTCCCGAGCTAGCCCCCATACCTGGCGAAGTTGTGATCGACAAACCCGGTAAAGGCGCTTTTTTTGCCACTGACCTAGACCTGCTGCTACGCCGTGGCAACATTCAAAACATCATCCTCACAGGTATTACCACCGATGTCTGTGTACACACCACCATGCGAGAAGCCAACGACCGTGGCTATGAGTGCTTAGTTCTCTCAGACTGTACAGGAGCAACCGACTATGGCAACTATCTAGCAGCACTAAAGATGATTAAAATGCAGGGCGGTGTCTTTGGTGCAGTCGCCACATCATCTGACCTGATTGAGACAATCAAGGCTTAGATAATGGAGACCACAGCACTGCCCAATTTAAAGAATATAACCCAGACTCCCCCCCAGTTAGATGTGGTGGAGATGACTAAACGGTTTGATAGCTTTACTGCCCTCGACGGGGTATCCATGACCCTCAAGCCGGGAACTGTACATGCCCTATTAGGAGAAAACGGAGCCGGTAAGAGCACCTTGGTGAAATGTGTCATGGGCTTTCACCGTCCTACCGCTGGACAGATACTCATAGACCAGAAACGACAGCCTATCAATAGTCCCAAAGACGCTCATGCCTGCGGTATTGGTATGGTATACCAGCACTTTACATCGGTGCCCGCCATGACCGTTGCTGAGAACCTGGTGCTAGCACGCTACGACAAAAAAAGAATCATTAATTGGAAGAAAGAATCGGAGTTACTGCAGGCTTTTATTGACCAGTCGCCCTTTAAAGTTGATCTACATACCCCTGTGGGTCAGCTCGCAGCTGGGGAAAAACAGAAACTCGAAATTCTCAAACAACTTTATCTTAAAAGCCGTGTTCTAATTTTAGATGAACCCACATCGGTGCTGACACCGGGAGAAGCTGATGAGGTATTGGGACTGCTGCGTTCAGAAGTGGTGCAAGGCAACCTCAGTATTCTTCTGATCACCCATAAATTTCGAGAAGTCCAAGCATTTGCAGATGAAGTTACCGTGCTGCGTAAGGGGCAGCTAGCTGGGCAAGGATTGGTAAAAGACCTGTCCGTAGAAGCCTTGGCCCAGATGATGTTGGGTAAAGTTCGCGAGACTAAATCGGTCAACAAACTTGAGGTGGATAGCAACATCCCCGTTCTCTCCATCACCAATATTTATGCCAATCGCGATAATGGTTTACCTGCTGTGGCAGGGGTAAATCTTACAGTTCATAGGGGAGAGATTGTCGGTATTGCAGGGGTATCTGGCAATGGTCAGCGGGAGTTAGTGGAAGTACTGGCCGGCCAGCGGCAGCCGACGACTGGTGCGATCATTGTTAATGGTGAGCCCTACACCGCTACCCGAACTGAAATGTTTCGCCATCAGGTCTACGCGTTGCCAGAGGAACCCCTGCGCAATGCCTGTGTGCCTACCATGAGCGTAGCTGAGAATATGGCCCTGCGCACGTTCGATCGTCCGCCCCAGGCTACATGGAACTGGCTGCTGATATTAAAGGCCATGCGGCAAATGGCCCAGGATTTGGTGCAAACGTTTTCGGTCAAAACGCCAACGGTGGAAACCCCGGTGAGTCATTTATCTGGGGGAAATGTACAGCGCACCGTGCTGGCTCGAGAGCTGTCGTCGGAGTCGGTAAAACTATTGATTGCAGCAAACCCCTGCTTTGGCTTAGATTTTGCCGCTGTTGATTTTATCCATAATGCTATCGTGGATGCTCGCAATCGCGGCGTGGCCGTTCTACTAGTCAGTGAAGATTTGGATGAGCTGTTAGCCCTGGCTGACCGTATTCTTGTGATTAGTGACGGCAAATTTGTCTATGAAAGCGAAATCGCCCAGGCTGATCTTAGTCTTATTGGCCAGCGGATGGCTGGACACTAGTGTAAAACCCCTTAAAGTTAATGACTGAGCAGAGTTGTATAGCTCTGTGGGCATAGGCAAGCCTAACGCAAAGCATTTCCTACGGAAATAGTCCGGCTAAATGAAAGCATATAATCTCTTTTTCTTAGACTTGTAAGCTGATACAACATTGAGCTTTAAACCTGTGATTTTAGGCAATTTATTTCTCTTGGCCCAACATCCGGAATGTCTATCTTGGCAGCCTTTTCGCCGAGGTGTTGAGATTCATCGTCTCTATGGCGATGGTCAACAGGGACCATCGGCAGCATTATTAAAGTATGAGCCAGGGGCCAAGGTGCCAGACCACAGCCATACAGGTTATGAACACATTATTGTGTTGTCGGGTTCCCAGCGGGATTACCAGGGCAACCATGCCACAGGTACCTTAGTGATTAATCCGCCAGGTTCAAGTCACAATGTGGTCAGTGACGAAGGTTGTATTGTGCTGATTATTTGGGAAAAACCCGTTTTTATTAAAGAAGTTTAGAACGCTCTTCTACAAATCAGGTTTTTCTAAGCTAAAGCTTATTTATTTAGACAACTTACTCAGGTAAGGCTCAGTGAGCCCCTGTTAACTAAGCCATGTAGAGCAGGTGGTTTTTACCTTCTGATGTCTTCTACAGACCTACTCTTAAACAACAATCATGAAGCTTACATACGTTGCAGCCCTAGCCATTTCGTCTCTGCTCACCGTTGGTACCGCTGTTATCACCAGTGCGGTACAGCCTGCCTATGCAAATCCCTGTGCGGCAGCGGCAGTTGACCCTTGTGCGGCGGCTGACCCTTGCGCAGCTGATCCTTGTGCAGCCGCTGCTAATCCTTGCGCCGCTGACCCCTGTGCGGCTGACCCTTGCGCCGCCGCTGCTAATCCTTGCGCCGCCGCTGATCCTTGTGCAGCGGCGGCAGATACTAGCAGCTTTGTTGCCGTTTCTAGTGAGACAGCGGGTGGCGCGACTATCGTTGAAGAAAATGGTAAGCGTTATCTTGAGTTTGATCAGTCCTTTAGCACCGAAGATGGTCCTGATCTATTTGTATTGCTACATAAAGAAGCCACTCCTCAAAGCTACAGTTCTGAACAATATGTAAATCTGGGCGACCTGCAATCAATTGAGGGTAGCCAACGTTATGAAATTCCTGAAGATATCTCCGTTGATGATTTTAAGTCTGCTGTTATTTGGTGTCGCCAGTTTAATGTCACCTTTGGGTTTGCGGCAATTTAGCCTGACTTAGATCTTGCACCTGGTGGGGAAGCGTCAACCCGCCCAGGGTTCAAAACCCAGGGCTACCGAAGAGTGTCCACTGAAGGGACACAATCATCGGAGATGTGTGTTTAAGAATCGCTTCCACAACACTGAATGATGCCTCGATCACCCCACCACTGACTTTCTGCGCTGCCATACCCAATTGTCCCTTTAGCGGACAATCTTCAATTAGCGCTGGCGTTTCAACCCAGCGCGGGCTTTAGCCACACAGTCAATTGTTAGTGCAAGAGCTGAGCTAAGTCGTGCGTATCTCCCAACATTGGGTTTAGCTCATTCCTTTTTTGTTCCCTGTCGATGATAGTGCTAATCCAGCGGTGGGCTAGGCCCATCGCTGACAACCTATAAATTTGTTGGGACGATGCTATCTATCGGCCAGCAACAAATTTTACAGAGCACCACGGAATCAGCCCGTTGCTTAAATCAGGAATGACTCCACCTTAACGACGAGAGATGATGAGAAAATGCAACAGACGTTTGTACTTTTCTCAACTTTCCTTGATGGCGACCACCACATTACCCGCGGCTGCTCAGCATTTGACCGAGACCACATCGGTGGCTTTAGCCGAGCAAATTCAGTTTGCTGATATTTCTACCCAACTCACAGAGCAGCCCATTGCCACTAGCTATGTGTGTACTGGAGCGGGTAAGCCGATTATATTGCTACCCGGATTTGATAGCTCGATTTTTGAATTTCGTCGTTTGGTTCCCCAGCTAGCGTCCCACGCCCAAGTGTGGGCCATGGATTTGCTGGGGTTTGGCTTTACTGACCGCACCTCTGGGGCTGAGATCGCACCTACTACCATCAAACATCACCTCTACAGCTTTTGGCAGCAGCAGATTGGCAAGCCCATGATCCTGGCCGGAGCCTCCATGGGTGGGGCTGCAGCCATTGATTTTGCCCTCGATTTTCCAGAGGCAGTGGAGAAACTTGTCCTGCTGGACAGTGCGGGGTTTGCAGCAGGACCAGCCATGGGCAAGCTGATGGTGCCACCGCTAGACAGCTGGGCCACAGCATTCTTAAAGAATCCTGGGGTGAGGCGACGCATTAGCCAGCAGGCCTATTGCGATCGCACCCTGGTCACCCCAGATGCCGAACTCTGTGCCGCCTTACACCTACAGATGCCCCATTGGAAAGAAGCACTGATCGCCTTTACCAAAAGCGGCGGCTATAACTTTTTGAGCAACCGCATTCAAAAACTTCAGCCCCCCACCTTGATCATCTGGGGAGAGCAGGACAAAATTTTAGGCACCAAAGATGCGCAGCGGTTTGAGCAAACCCTTTCTAACAGTCGGCTGGTATGGGTCCCTGAGTGTGGCCATGTGCCCCATCTAGAAAAACCAAGGAACACTGCTGCCGCAATCGTGTCTTTTTTGTAAGCGCTGGTAACTGTGGATAGCAGCCGTGGGGGATAGCAGCCGTGGATGTTCTCATGGTGAGACGTAACATATATTTTTTAGGCTCGCTGACATTCACCCCTGGCAATCCACTGTATGTTTTACACAATGTAAGTAGACACCCTGTCGCCATCGGACATTACATCACAGCTATTGCGCATGGACCTTGAGACGATTCTAAATGTCTGCAAAACGGACATCAGTATCAACCACTGGACTCAATTTACCTACTCAACATTTTATTGGCTGATGCGATCTCCCATAGCCAGTCTGATGTTGGGGGGAATATGTATGCTGAGTTTTTTGATTATCAGTGGGCTCTTGATGCGGGGATTTATCCTGCTGGGTCGGGGGCGTTCGATCAAACGGCTATGGCTGTGGGGGTTTCCGGTAGCCCTTTTTTTGAGTCTCTCTCCGCTGCTTATTGGTGAACCGCTGCTGACCACGTTTTTGCCCACCTACAATGGCCAAGCGGCTGACGCGGTGGTTGTCCTGGGACGGGGTCAGTGGTTTAACTCTGACCGGGTGATGAAAGCAGCGGAGCTTGTCCTGCAGGATGCGGCTCCCCAGGTATTTGTCAGCGGTCGTGACGATGCCCCCATCATGGCCTCCATGCTCACTCAATTCGGTGTCGACCCCAGCAAAATATCTGGGGAAAATTGCTCAAAGACCACCGAAGAAAATGCTCAATATACGGCTCAGCAGCTTTTACCGACGGGAGTGAACTCTATCATTTTGATCAGCGACCCGCCCCATCTGCTGCGATCGCAACTGGTGTTTAGCAGCTTGGGCTTTCGGGTGCTCCCCTATGCCAGTCCGCTACCCCTCGAATTAGGCCAGCGCTATCGACGACTGCTAGCCCTGCGAGAATCCATGGGTTTGGTTACCTATGGCCTGATGGGCCGCTATTGGCCCCGGTCTATTGACACCGTGAGCACGACCGCTGCGCAGTAAACTAGGGCGGCAGTGTTTTAAAACCGCCATGGCTCCATCATCCTCATCCGCCCGCTGGGGTGCGATCGCCGTTGTTATCGTTACCCTGGCGATTGCCTTTTTCTGGCAGCTGGGCGGTATCGGCTTGGTGGATGAAACAGAACCTTTGTTTGCCGAAGCCGCCCGTCAGATGTATGCCACGGGCGATTGGATTACCCCATATTTCAATGGCGAAACCCGCTTTGATAAGCCGCCTCTGGTTTACTGGGGCATGGCCCTGGGTTTCCATATTTTGGGTGTTGGCGAGTGGGGGGTGCGGTTGCCATCTGCGATCGCAGCTGCCGGTTTAGCCGGATTTAGCTTTTATACCCTAGAGCGATTTGGCTACTCCCATGGCGCTGCCCAAGTCGCCGATAGTCCAGACAAAAAGCGAGCTTTCACCTTAGCAGCAACTATCGGTGCCGTGGCCATGGCCCTCCATCCTCAGACTCTCGTATGGGCCCGTACTGGTGTGTCGGACATGCTGCTGTCAGGCTGTATGGGAGCAGCACTTCTGTGTTTCTTCTGGGGCTATGCCCAGGGCGGCATAGCCCGCTGGTACTACGGCTTTTACACCTTTGTCGCCCTGGCCGTATTAGACAAAGGTCCAGTGGGAGCCGTCATTCCAGGTCTGGTGGTATTTGGATTTGCCGCCTACATGGGCCAGATCCGCAACCTGCTCAAGGAAGTCAAACTACTCAAGGGCAGTCTACTGGTGCTGTTACTGACGGTGCCCTGGTTTGTCGCCGTCATTGTCATCCATGGTCAAACCTACATTGACAGCTTTTTTGGCTATCACAACTATGAGCGCTTTACCGACGTGGTCAACGGCCATGCCGCCCCCTGGTACTTTTACTTTGCCGTTGTGGCGGTGGGCTTTTTACCCTGGTCGCCGGGGTTGGTGTTTGCCATGGCCCGGTTACGCCCTTGGTCCCTCGGCTATTGGCGACGACAGCCCAGGGAAAAACAGCTGGGTTTGTTTGCTCTGATTTGGTTCTTGGCCATCTTTTGCTTTTTTACAGCGGCTGTCACCAAGCTGCCCAGCTATGTCCTACCACTGATGCCTGCAGCGGCGATCATGGTCGGGCTGATGTGGGCCGGACCAAGACATCGCGGCACCTGGATGAGTGCGGTGCTGAGTATTGTATTTTTTGCGCTGTTGGCGGTGGCCTCCTACCTCACCCCCAACTGGCTGGGTGGTGACCCGGTCATGCCCGATTTTCCAGTTCGGGTGAGGGACTCTCAGGCCATGGTGTATGGCTCCCTGGTATGGGGGCTAGCTACGTTGGCAGGGATAGGTCTACTGCTAATGCGACGAGTCCGCTGGGTATGGGCTGTGGGTGCTGTAGCTTTCGCAGCGTTTACGGTGGTGTCCATTTTGCCTGTGGCGGCAATTGCTGATGCGCAGCGGCAACTCCCCCTGCGACAGCTAGCTGAAACTATCCAAACAGAGCAGCAGACCGATGAAACATTGGCCATGGTGGGATTTATGAAACCTAGCCTAGTGTTTTACACCCAGAGACCGGTGCTCTATGTATATAACCCTGATTCGGAACAACTGCAGGCGACGGGACAGGCATTAGTAGTGGGGCATCCAGAGGAGATCGCCACCGCTATCGGCGTCAGTCAGTCGGCAGAGATTTTACAAACAGAAGAAACCTACCAGCTCGCCCGCTTGGTGTTTACCCCCCAGAAGTAGATTCCGTGCAGCCTGGTGAAACCGAGTTTTGGCTGGTGCCGAATAGGTCGGTTATTACGATGTCAGCCACCACCATTGCCGGAGCCGACTTGGTACCATAGTGCTATCTACAGCCAGGTTCTATTACTCGCATTTCCCAGATGCTTAGGCAGCCATGTGCTAAGAATTAAGGGAATGTGAATAATTTTGAAGTAAACTATCTAATGCCTGTGGCAACGATTAGTTCGTCCCAGCTTGGCCGAGTCTGCTTTAGCTCTGAATGGTCCTGAAACGGTCCGACAAGGTGGTCAAAAACTGTTTGGAGACGTAGTTAAACCCTAGAAAATACCCATGAAAGATCTCAGTCGTTATAGAAATATTGGCATTTTTGCCCACGTAGACGCAGGTAAGACCACCACCACCGAGCGTATCTTGAAGTTGACCGGTAAGGTACACAAGATCGGTGAGGTGCATGATGGTGCGGCCACCACCGACTTTATGGACCAGGAAAAAGAGCGCGGTATTACGATTCAGTCTGCGGCCACATCCTGTTTCTGGAATGATCATCAGCTCAATATTATTGACACTCCAGGTCACGTTGATTTCACCATTGAGGTCTATCGCTCGCTGAAAGTGCTAGACGGCGGTGTCGGCGTATTTTGTGGGTCGGGTGGTGTAGAGCCTCAGTCTGAAACCAACTGGCGCTATGCTAACGATTCCGAAGTTGCCCGCATTATTTATGTCAACAAGCTAGACCGCACGGGTGCTGATTTTTATCGGGTGGTTAAGCAGGTTAAGGATATTCTGGCGGCAGAACCCTTGGTAATGGTTCTGCCCATCGGTATTGAGAATGACTTTGTTGGTGTGGTTGACCTACTGACTGAGAAAGCCTGGATCTGGGACGATTCGGGCGAACCAATGAACTACGAAATCAAAGATATCCCTGAGGATATGGCTGATGATGTAGCTGAATGGCGCGAAAAGCTAATCGAGCTGGCCGTTGAGCAAGACGACGACCTCATGGAGAAGTACCTCGAAGGCGAGGAAATTTCCATTGACGAACTCAAAGCCTGCATCCGTAAGGGTACTCGCGAACTAGCGTTCTTCCCCACCTACTGTGGTTCTTCCTTTAAGAACAAGGGTGTACAGCTGGTGCTAGATGCCGTTGTAGACTATCTACCTAGCCCCACTGAGGTTAAGCCCCAGCCTGAGGTGGACATCGAAGGTAACGAAACCGGCGGCATGGCCAAGGTTGATCCTGATTATCCGCTGCGCGCCCTGGCGTTCAAGATTATGGACGACCGCTTTGGTGCCCTTACCTTTACCCGCGTATACTCCGGTACCCTCAAAAAGGGTGACACCATCCTCAACACGGCCACTGGTAAAACCGAGCGGGTCAGCCGCATTGTGGAAATGCATGCTGACGACCGTCAGGAAATGGACAGTGCTCAGGCTGGCGACATTGTCGCTCTGCTGGGGATGAAGACTGTCCAAACCGGTCACACCCTCTGTGATCCGAAAGAGCCAGCCACCCTAGAACCGATGGTCTTCCCCGATCCGGTGATTTCCATCGCAGTTGAAGCCAAGGATAAGGGCGGCTCAGAGAAGATGGGTATCGCCCTTGGCAAGATGGTGCAAGAGGATCCCTCCTTCCAGGTAGAAACCGACCAGGAGAGCGGTGAGACCATTCTTAAAGGCATGGGTGAACTACACCTGGATATTAAGGTGGACATCCTTAAGCGCACCCACGGCATCGAAGTGGAAGTAGGTAAACCTCAGGTGGCCTATCGCGAGTCTATCACCAAGGTTCTAAATGATAGCTACACCCACAAGAAGCAGTCCGGTGGTTCGGGTCAGTTTGGTAAGATTGAGTACACCATTGAACCCAATGAAACCGGTGAAGGCTTTACGTTTGAGTCCAAGGTAACCGGTGGTAACGTGCCCCGTGAGTTTTGGCCTGCGGTGGAGAAGGGCTTTGCCTCCTGTATGGAAAAAGGCATGCTGGCCGGATTCCCGGTGGTTGACTTTAAGGTGACCCTAACCGATGGTGGCTTCCACCCGGTTGACTCCAGTGCGATCGCATTTGAAATTGCGGCCAAAGCGGGCTACCGTCAGTCCTTTGTCAAAGCCGGTCCTCAGATTCTAGAGCCGATCATGGCTGTAGACGCCTTTGCTCCTGAAGACTATGTCGGTGATGTCATCGGTGACCTCAACCGTCGTCGCGGTATGATCAAGTCTCAGGAGCCTGGTCCTACAGGTGTACGCATCAAAGCCGATGTGCCCCTAAGCGAAATGTTTGGCTACATTGGCGACCTGCGCACCATGACCTCGGGGCGTGGCCAGTTTTCCATGACCTTTGATCACTATGCTCCTTGCCCCAGAAATGTGGCTGACGAGGTGATCAAGGAAGCCAAGGAACGTCAGGGTGTAGCTGCCTAGAAGTTGTTTAGTAGATTCAACCTCTCTTGTTAGAACAATGAATGTAGGCCCCCGATGAATCCATCGGGGGCTTTTTTTGCCTTTACGTCCTTCCAAAGTTCAAGCAAGGCAAAAAATATGCAACCCTTAGGCATATCAGGCAATTTCGGTGTTAGTTTGGAAATTAACACTCACCAGGATACCCTCCAATTTTCATGTAAAAAATTGTGTAATCAGTTAGATGGATTGATCTGCCATCGGCTTTTCTAAAATTTTCTCAGACCGTTAGAAGAGCATCCACCATTAATAATATTGCTGCGTTTTGTTTTCATGTGCTTATTCAGCAGGTAGTAATATTGAATAAAAACGATGGTTTTTGGGGTAGACGATGCGATTCAAGCTGCAAATCAAGCAATTACATTGAGTGTGGGAAGGTCCCTGACAGATGTGGAAATTATTATCCTCAAAGGGGCCTGGCAACGGCTAGACTACGACCAAATAGCAGCTCAGAATCAATACTCTACTAGCTATGTTAGTAATGACATTGCCCCAAAACTATGGAAAGCACTCACAGATGCCCTGGGAGAAAAGGTTAGAAAAAGCAACTTTAAAGCTGCCTTACAACGGTTTGCAGAAAGTCATCTGAGCAACAATGAGATGGCTACCCTCCTAAAATCTGGAGTATTCCGGGCTGCTCCTACTAACGCTCAGCCGACTCTAGAGAATTCTGTTCAGTCGATAGGCACTGCAACAAATTTTCCAATCGACGGTGAAGGCCTGATTCCGGATGAGAATTATATTCCTCGCCCTCCAGTCGAAAAAAATTGTTATGCAACATTGTTGCAACCTGGTTCTCTGCTGCGGATAAAAGCTCCTCGTCAGATGGGTAAAACGTCGCTAGTGAATCATTTGTTATGTCAGGTAGCCCATGCAAACTATCGGACGGTCTATCTGAGCCTGGAGCTGACCGATCGACGTAAACATCTGGTGGACCTGAGTCAATTTTTACGCTGGTTTTGCTTAAATATCAGTCGGGAGTTGGGTATTCCCACTGATCTAGAAGACTATTGGGATGAAGACGGTCTGGGGGTTAAGGTCAGTTGTACCACCTACTTTGAGAAATATTTATTGCCCCAAGCGGAGAGTCCCCTGGTGTTGTGTTTAGATGATGTGGACTTACTGTTTCCTTACCCAGAAGTATACGAAGATTTTTTTGGGTTGCTTAGATCTTGGTATGAAAAGGCTCGCAGTCGATTGATTTGGAAAAAATTTCGATTAGTGATTGTTCATGCCACTGATGTATATATTCGGTTGAATATTCATCAATCTCCTTTTAATGTGGGTGTCCCTGTGAGCCTGCCCGATTTTACCCTAGAACAATCTCAGAGCTTTGCTAGGGCCTGCCATTTGTCGGGCAAGGTTGAGCAAGTCAAACCTCTGCGAGTCTGGGTGGGTGGACATCCCTATTTATTAAAGCTGGCATTTTTGGCATTGGCTAACCAACCAGAGGAGTTTCTAGAAGAACTTTTGGTGGAACTCCCAACGGAGTCTGGGATCTATGGGGCTCATTTACGAGAGCATCTGCTGAACTTACAGCGAGAACTGGAATTAGCGATCGCACTTAAACAAGTCATCTCCGCTGACGATGGTGTCAAACTGAAGTCAATGCTCGCCTACAAACTCCAGAGTATGGGGCTTATTTCGTTAACCAAGAACATAGCCCATCCTCGTTGTCGATTGTATCGTGATTATTTTGCGGAACGGCTTGAGGATATTGTTGTTTAACCATGGGTGTTGTCTCTAGCTCCAATTATCAATATCAACCTGGGGGCAGCTTGCCATTGGACGCGCCCACCTATGTGACGCGGCAGGCCGATCAAGATCTGTACAATGCCTTACTGGTAGGAGACTATTGCTATATCCTCAATGCCCGACAAATGGGCAAGTCCAGTCTGCGTATACGGGCCATGGGGCTGCTACGGCAACAGGGTATCGCCTGCGCCGATATTGAACTCAGCGGCATTGGCAGTCAGCAAATTACGGCAGCCCAGTGGTACGGAGGACTGATTCAAGAGCTGGTCAGTGGATTTGAACTCTCATTTAAACATCGGGCATGGATACAGGAACGGCAGGGGGTCTCACCGATCCAACGGTTAGCACAGTTTCTTGAAACCGTGTTGTTGGCTCAAATTGATACTTCCATTGTTATTTTTATCGACGAAATTGACAGTGTATTGGGGTTAAGCTTTCCCACTGATGATTTTTTTGCCCTGATTCGCCACTGCTATGAGAAACGAGCTACCAGTGCAGCCTATCGACGGCTAACGTTTGTGCTGTTGGGGGTGGCTACCCCATCAGATTTGATGCGCAGCAACCAGTATTCTCCTCCATTTAATATTGGTCGCGCAATTTCGCTACAAGGCTTTCAGCTTAAAGATTGTGTTCCTCTGATTAAGGGGTTGAAACCACAGATACAGCTCCCTGATGTTGCCCTGGAGGAAATTTTACGTTGGAGTGGAGGGCAACCATTTCTCACTCAAAAACTCTGTTGGCTTATTACCCAATGGGCTGCGAGTGCTAACTCTGAAGAGACTGCTATCGGGAAAGATTTGCTCTTTGATGAACCAACTGAAAGCTCCCTGTCTCAATCCGATAATAGTGCTGAGACTAGAGCCTTTGTAACCCGGTTAGTGCATGAACAGATACTGCAGAATTGGGAAGCAAACGATGAACCTGAGCATTTACGGACAATTCGAGATCGCATCCTACGAGAAGCACGATCTAATCGGCGCATCTTGGAAATATATCGAGGGATATTACAGACAGGCAGCATTCTCTTTCAAGACCTGGCCGAACATCTCAAGCTCCGTCTTTCAGGCGTGGTGGACATTCATCAAGGGCGGTTGCGGATCAAAAATCCCATTTATGTCGCTATCTTTAACCTGGATTGGGTGGATCAACAGCTCCTAGACCTGCCTAGCACCGCCCCAATGCAGCCAATAATGGCAACACTGGTATGTTCCAGGGTAAAAGATTTTCCCTCCAAAATGGCACAGAATGAATCTCAAATTCTCGCCTATCTGCAACAGGATATTGAACAGATTAAACACCATTGCCAACAATTTGACGGCACTTTGCTCAAAACGCTGGGTGATCAGGTTATGGTGTTGTTTGAGGCCCCAGAAAAAGGGTTGCAATATGCGATCGCACTACAAAAAACATTCGCCAATGCAGCTATGGATAACGCTGATAGTCTGCAGTACCGTATGGCCATTCACACAGGCGAACTCTGGTCTGACGGTCAGGATGTCATGGGGGCCGAAGTTAACCTGGTGATGCACCTGCAGACCCAGTCTGTACCAGGGGGGATTTGTCTCTCCCAGCCCACTTTTGATCGGGTACATCGCCATCTGGTCACGGACATTATCGATCTAGGTGAGCGGTCCATTCCAGGTGGGGCTGAACCTCTGCGGCTATATCAAATTCCACCCTATCGTGCTTTCCCCCTTCGTCAACAACGGTGGTGGCAACAGCTACCTACTGACATCGGACTGGGCTTTGGACTGGGTATCGGTACTGCCAGCTTAGTTATTGTCGCAGCTGTACTGGGTGTGCTACAAGGCTGGGAACTGCAGGCGTTCGACTATATGATGCGGGCTCGACCGATTGAACCCCCTGACGATCGGTTGCTCCTAATTACCGTTACAGAGGCCGATGTACAAGCACAGCCCACGGAAACGAGAGGGTCAGCCTCCTTATCAGATCAGGCCTTATCCCAACTGCTCAAACGATTGGACCACGGGCAACCCCGTGCCATCGGCCTCGATATCTATCGAGAACGCCGGGTGGACAATCGCTATCCTGAATTAGCCAAGGCCTTAGCCACTAATGATCGGCTGTTTGCCATTTGTTACCTAGGTGAGCCGGGGGTCCCTCCTCCTCCAGAAAGCCCAGCCTATAATCATGGGTTTAATAGCGTGGTTCAAGATCGAGATGGGGTGCTGCGTCGCCAAGTTTTAGCTGTGTCCTCACCGACCCCCTGCCAAAATGGGTATGCGTTGAACTGGTGGTTGGCTAGCCGGTATTTACAAGATGAGGGCATCACGCTAGAGCCCCACGATACCTATCTGCAATTGGGGACAGTTCCCTTCAAACGCATCAGACCGAATATGGGGGGATATCGTCGGCTGGATATCAGTGGTCATCAGATTTTGATTAACTATCGGGCCACGGAACACATTGCCGAACAGCTTACTCTGAGCCATGTGTTGAGCGATCAGTTTGACCCCAGTCAGGTGAGAGATCGGATTGTTTTAATTGGGGTGGTAGCTCCTAGTTTTAATGACCATGACTGGTTTACGCCCTACAGTGGGGGACAAAATAGTCGCCGGATGACGGGGGTGGAAATTCAGGCCCATATGACCAGCCAGATTATTAGTGCTGTATTAGATGGTCGTCTGCTGCTGTGGACCTGGTCTGAGTCGGTAGAGTGGTTATGGATTGGGAGCTGGACGGTGATGGCCAGTATAGTGGCGATGACGTTGCGATCGCGTCGTTATTTAGCCCTGATTCTGGGCGGCATGATCCTGATCCTGGGCGGCATCTGTTGGGTGTTTATCTGTTATGCCGGTTGGATTCCTCTGATACCCACAGCCTTAGGCATTGCCGGGGGCGGGCTGATGGTAAATGGGTATCGTAACGCCATTGCCGTAGGCATCGTCACTGGATCACGCGCATCAAAACGATGATAATGTATATCTTTCAATACTGTTCGTTAGGGTCACGAGAGTCTCTTTCATGCGGTCAATGTCCATGTGCAGAAGATGCACTACGTGAGGATCGTCTGGATGATATTGAAAGGTTAGATCATCTTTGATAAACCCGAATCTGCGAACGTAAAAGTTGCCGGGTCTTGGAAACACACTCGTTGTAAATAGGGCATTAATCCCATTGGCCAGGAAGTATTGCAATTGACCATGGGCTAATACTAAAACAGCACAGGACGCACGATACTCTTTTTTAACAGCTAGACGATTTAATTCCAGAGCCGCCTGATTGTTTTTTAGAAACGTTGGCAGGGGGTGATAATTTTCTAGCTCAAAATTCCCCTGCAGCTTACCAATGGATCGATTACAGGCAACAAGAATATTGTTATGGAAAACGCCAATCCAAGTGGCGGTTGAGTCATACGCATCACAGAGCATCTCCGATTCCACTCGGATTTGGCTAGGGTTATCAGGGGGGATTCTCCAGTTTTGCTCTACAACCAGTACCTGATAAATCAGTTTCTTAGCTGCAATGATTTCCCTTGAATTCAATACTCTAACTTCAAATTGAGCCGTGGGAGCAATCATTGATCTTGGCATAACTGGACAAGCAACCATGATGGTCTCCTTAGAAGATAAAACAAGAATGAGAGAGGATGCCTCAGCTCCCATTCGATGGGGTTACTACCAATGTCTTGATTCTGAGTTATGAATAGTTAGGGTAAATTAAGGTAATTGGTCAAACAGATTTAAGGTTTTATCTCTTAATAGACATCTTTGTAGGAGCTTCGCTTTGTGCCAGTCTGTCAAGACTAGGTCCTAAACAGGATTTTTTACCTGGCGCTAGTAGTGTCAGAAATCGGAAGTTGACGACAGTTAGCCATAGGAAAATCATTGGCAGGCGTAGCTGTCGAAAGATTTGTCACCAAACTCACTTGACCATCATCTGCTCGCACCCAACCTTGGGCTTCAACAATGGGTGATGCAGAGGCGACAATATTACGATGATGATTTGAGTACAGCGTAGAGGACAAGGAGGCACGAGATGTCTGGGGTGCTGCAATGTACCAGTCTTCCCATGGAGATGATGTACCAAGAGGCTCTGTGGGAGCAGGAGGTAGCCCACCCCGTCCACTGAGGATGAAGGCACTACCAGTTTGTACCGCTGCACTACAAACTGCGCCAACGGGAGGCGTATCTATCGGCGCAACGGGCAGTTCAACTAAACCTTGGCTAGGATCGACATTTAAGATGGCGAGATTGACGATGCCCTGTGGACCAGCGGCAGAACTGGCACTAATATCGTTGGTTCGATTGGTCCGGAGGTTTGTTGGATTGTCTTGTACAGTAAAGCCAAAGAGTTGATTGACATTGACGATTATTTCTCCCCCACGTCCCTCATTCGCAATGGCAATGATGTCACTGTTGTTGGAGGGAGGCGAAATGAGAAAGCCGCCAACAGAATTAATTGTGATGTTGCCCCCGGTAGCAGTACCTGTTGCCTCTGTTGAGATTAGGCTGTCATTCCGCAGCAAAATAGTATTAGCGTTTAGGAGCAAGTTGCCACCGCCGAGTTCGGAAGGAGTTTGTCCGCTCAGGTTCCCGTTATCAAGCACTATGGTCTCAGCGCCAACGCTCAGCCTTCCTGCTGGGCCAGTGCCTGTCCCTCCGACTAAAGGATTAGGCAAACCACCCGCAACACTAATCTCTCCACCATTGCTGACACGCAAAATATCAGCTGAAATTTCAATGTCTCCAGCTGAACCGCTTCCACCAGAACTAGTCTGAATGTTAGTTGACTCACCTGAGATTTCAAGCAGGCTGACATCAATCGCAATGTTGCCACCAGAACCACCTGTTGATGTATTGTTAACAACTGCGCCACCATCTTTCAGCAATAGCTCACGGGCAGTTAGCATGATTGTGCCGCCGTTCCCAGCTAAAGAGAGTGCTCCAGGGAACACACCAACAACAGCACTGGCACCAACGGCACTAGCATTGATGTTGCTAGTTAGAACCCCATCCGTGCGGATACCTTCAACAACAATTGAGTCGCGAGCTGTAATCTTGATATCACCTCCATCACCGTTTCCAGTGGTTAGGGTTGCGATTAGCCCCGAGTCTCTCACAATTACGTTGTCAGTGTGAATTGTGAGATCTCCAGCTTGTTCAGCCTGTCTAGTAACCAGAGTTGAGAGAGTCGAACTGCCAGTAGCTTCAACAATAAGTTGGGGTATTGGAATATCGGGGAAGGCCCAACGGACACCAGTAAAGCCTATCACCTCAACACTGTCACTGGCATTTACAGTAATGTTCCCCCCTCGGCCTGTGACCGCGTCGAGTCCGTTCTCCAAGCGATCATCTAAACGGTTGGGGTCGGCATTGGCTGTTATGCGCGCACCATCACGAATTGTCAGACGACGCGTAATAATATCAATATTGCCAGCATTGCCAGCAATCGTATCAGTTGAGATCGCGCTAAACAGCCGGACAAGCAGGCCCTGAGCTGCATAAAAGGGTTCTAATAATCCAGGAATTGTTGTTGCCCCTAGAACCTGTAACGATTCTGTTGCTTGGATAGTGATGTCATCACCCGTCAAGGGACTAACGGTTAAAGCGTTAATTTGTGCTCCCTCTGAGAGAATAATATTACGACCGTAGACGGAGACTGCCCCGCTCCGATCGCCACTGACATCAACTCGCGCCAGGTTTGCAAGGTGGATATCACTAAAGCGATCGATGCTATCAACTTTGAACCTAAATCCCTCATCGAGCGCTTGTAAACCTACAATTGTGGGCTCTGCAATGCTAGCAAGCTCAATGCGTCCACCCGGAGCTAGAAACTGACCACCATTCAGGTTTAACGGGCCACCGAGGAGCCCAAGGGTGTGCTCCTCAGGAACAGCAAGTTGGGAGGAGATGACTGCGCGTGGAAAGGCTCCGCTGGTGTCTAAGGTAACGTTAGCATTACTGGCTAATACCCCCGGTGTAGCTCCAAATCCAAGTCCAACGGGAGTGCTGAGCGTGAGTAACGGTTCAACTCCAGGAGCCGTTGCATCAAACTGGAATCCATCGGAAAAAAGAATTCGTTCAGCACTGCTAGCAATGAAGGAACCACCAAGCTCTAAACGCGCCTCTGGTCCAAACATAATACCGTGCGGATTGAGTAAAAATAAATTTGCTGTACCCTGGGTTTGAATGCTTCCGTTAATTGACGATACATTACTTCCGGTAATGCGAGTAAAAATGTTATCGATCCCCAGCTCATTCCCAAAACGTGCTGTATGCTCAGATGGAATGTCAAAGCTACTGAAGCTATGAAATAGATTTGTTCCTCGCGTTGTACCTCCTTCAATTTGTTGCTGCACTGAGCCATTTGGTTCAGTTTGGGTGAGGACTGTCGATGGTGTAGGTAAGCTACTATCAGGGGTAATCTGACCCAATACTTCACTACCCCCAAAAACAATACAGCCATTTACAGCCGCAGTAGTCATGTAAGTAATGAGAGGTATGGATAAGCGCGAAATGCTCATAGATCTAGTGGTTCAGAGAGAATTAGGAACACCAGAGGAAACTAAATCCAAGGGGAAAAGCATCTGAAATCAACAAAAATTCAGTAGCAGACTATAAACATCAAGGTTAGCCTGGAAAGCTGTTTAGACAGAATAATGCTAGTAGGCAGATGAGCAGTATGGCAGTACATAAAATTAGAGCAATACAGGGATCATTCACTGCAAAGTATATGGATAATTACTGCATATCATGCCCAAATGCATCAGCGCAATATTATGCTGATGCATTTGTTAGTGCTTTGGTGATGTAAGAATAAGCGAGGATGCGATCGCAACATCTCTCCATGGCCGCACGTAAAAGCTCTAGTGACTTGTTTTCAACAACCATACATGGCTTAATAAGGGCCTAACCACAATTGAAACCAACTTTGCACTACCTATAATATTGGGTCACAAGGATGCGTTGTTAGGGTACCCTTTACCAGTAGATGATCAAAATTACAGAGATCTCCCCAAATCGTAGGGAAAATTAGCGAACATTCAGTTGATACAATATGCCATGTCTGACTAAGTATGTATAGTCTCTCAAGGTTGCTATCATGGTTGCAGTTTTCCAACCATCGTCACTAACCTGAGTCCAAGTGAGCGTAGACGCATTCAGCTGATACAACAGATCGTCTCTAACTAAATATACATAGTCACCTGAGGCTGCCATCATGGTTGCAGTTTTCCAACCATCGTCACTAACCTGAGTCCAAGTGAGCGTAGACGCATTCAGCTGATACAACAGATCATCTCTAACTAAATATACATAGTCACCTGAGGCTGCCATCAGTTTCGCATTCTTCCAGCCAGAATCGCTAACACCAGTCCAAGTGAGTGTGGAAGCATTCAGCTGATACAACAGATCATCTCTAACTAAATATACATAGTCACTTGAGGCTGCCATCAGTTTCGCATTCTTCCAGCCAGAATCACTAACACCAGTAGCAATGGGTGGATTTGAGATTCCTGCATTCTGTTCTTTTTCTAAAGCCTTACCTATTTGTTTGACATTCTTGCCGTCTGTTGTAGCTTCAATTGAAACAGTTCCCTTTTGCAAGTCAATAACCAGTTTCCCGGAAGTTATAACATAATAAGGAATAGCAACAGGGACACCACCTATTCTTGCTTCTTGAACTCCCCAGCGATGTAAAATCTCAACATGCATAAGTCGCTGCACTACGCTAAACTTAAATACAATTGGCTTATTTTTGATTTGAGAGTTGATGCTAGAGTAGCCAGCAAGAAACTGTAAATCATAGTCTTTCATGGCTGCATCCGCTGGAGTTTTTAGCCATTTAGTTTGGGCTCCATTTATGACCAATCCACCTATGGGGTCATTAACGTTATATTTAAATCCATTTCCCTCATCATAGACATTCTGTAGTTTAGATTCCCACGTGATTTGGTCAACGCTTGGCTCTGACTTTTTAGTAAGATTAAAGTCGGTTGATGAAGTACTAGTTGAAACACTAAACGAGAGATTAGCATTAGCACGAAAACCTGCACTAGCACCTAAGTCATTAGTAGCCTCTGCCTTCAGAGGTGCCTTTGCATTAAGACCTGCATCGAAGCCTACATTAGCTCCCCAGCTCACCCTGTAGGAGTATCCAACCGTCTTTAAATTTGTAGAAGGGCTTATGGCACTAGGGTTTATCTCTAGCGAGGAAGAGTCCTCTGGGCCGATGGTATAATTAATATTATCTTGAAATAGAGAAGCTGTTGGATCCCACTTGGCAAGATGTGTTTCATTCTGGTACGCAGAGGTACAGGTGAGATAAGTCTTTATAGCGATATCCACCGTTTGATCATCGCGCTCCATAGCAGTGACAGTGAACTTTAGAGGGGTACCTGCATGATTTTCGGTTTTTTTGAACTTAATCTTATTTGCCGCTGGTTTAATGTTGTTCCATACCCCTGCCATATTGGCAACTACGCCTGCGCCCCAAATGATTCCACCGAATCCTAAGGGGAAAGCGGGAAAGCCTGTAATTCCTGACAAGACTCCAGCAGCTTTTAGCTCCGTGATCTCATTTAAGTTTTCAGGGATCTCGGGTTGAAGAATTCCCTTGCAGGTGACATCCTTTTGCAACAGAACAAATTCTTTAGACATGATCTTTTTCTCCTGGTTGGTGTGTGCAACTGATAGTTGGTGAGTTTCTAGTCAACAACATAAAAAACAAGGCATTAATTAAAATCCATACTCCTCAACACCAGTATTAGAGGACTGAGCAGAGTCGTTCGCGAAGCGTCTCCTTCGGAGTTAGTCCGGCCAAACTGGATCTTATTTAATTACCTTTCCTAAGTAAGTAAATGTCCGAGAGAAATCAACTGAGTTATATCTCGAAACTGTTGACATCAATATCTCGGATTTGACTTATGAATAGTTAGGGCGAATTAAGGAGATGACTCATCCTTAATTAAGGTGGTGCTCCTCAAATTAAGGTCAAGTTAGGTATATTAACAAGATCGCAACGTTTTATCGAAATCTATTGATGCGGCACTGTAGACAGACGACAATACAGTCGGGTCGCTAACCTGCTTTGCCCTCAGCATCTAGGTGTTAACCACGCCTGCAGCAACTGCCCCAAGCCCCTATCGGTGTGGAGTCTAAGTTTATATGACCGTTCCATTCAACCCCAAGTGTCTAAAGTCTCTTCAGCTACCTCAGATTACAAATATAGGAATCAAATCTTTAGGCAGTTTTAGTATTGTAGTTGGCATCATCTTAGGAAGTAATGCCAGCTTTGCACTACCGTCAGCCAATGTCATCCAAACTAATGCCGATAATACGAATAAAAACGTTGCTTACAGTCCACCACCGGATGCTGGCACCCCTAAACCCACTGGAGGAACCGGTAGTCGTGGCGGTTGCCTCTACGAAAGCGAGCGTCCTAGCCTGGCTAGCCTAGTCGGACAGCCCCACCTGATGTTGACCACCAGCGAGCGCCCTGTTCTTTGGATTTACGTCCCTTATTCTCCAACAGAAGCCCCCACCGGCACATTCTCATTACAGCAGGGCGATAATGAACTCTATCGTGGCGACTTTAACTTAGCCGCCACACCAGGAGTGGTAGGTATTTCACTACCAGACACCTCGCCATCGCTGGTAGCTGGTCAAGACTACGAATGGTTTATCGATCTTCACTGCACAGTAGCCATTGACGATGGCACCAATGTCGAACCCGATCCAGCTATCCTGGAAGGATTCATTCAACGCGTACCGATCTCTGATGCCCTGTCCACAGAGCTAGCCAATGCCCAATCCGGACTAGATACCGTTGCCGCCTACGGTAATCATCACATCTGGTACGATCTCCTGACCGAACTCGCCCGTTTACGCCTGGAAACTGGCCCCAATCCCGAGCTAAATACCGTCTGGACAGATCTCCTGAGCGACCCCAATTCAGTTCTCCTCGAAACCTGGGCAACAGAAACCCTAGTAGAAGAGGTCATTGCAGGAGAGTAATCATAAAAGATAGATAAGGGATCTGCCAAAAAATAAGATCCCTGGCTTGAGTGGGGCAAGGGCAAGGGGAAAGGGGTTACAGCTGGTAATTTATCTACTGGCAAGTCCCTAACCTCATAGGGGCTCTGTCCCGCATAACCTACAGCCAATTCCCCACCAAAATAAACGGAGCCCAACGGTTTGGGCGAGAGAATCGAGTTCTTGCATCAGCTTTAAGAAATGATAGCTGCACATTACGCAACGCCTCAGCCTTGGTCACATTAGCATCAGACAATTCTTGGTAAAACCGCACCATAAACTCTGCTGTAGACGCATCATTCACCTGCCAAAGTGTTGCCAGGGTACTACGAGCACCAGCACGAACTGCAATGCCAGCCAATCCTAGCGCGGCTCGACTGTCTCCCGACGCTGTTTCACAAGCACTTAACACCAGTAACTCAATCGGATTTTTTACAGCCTGCTGCGGATCAGCAACAAATAGAAGGCTATCCATATCCTTAGCCAAAATGGGCTGCTCCCAGTCCAAGATAAAAGTTTGTTCTGGGTTAGAACTAAATTTACCGTGGGTGGCTAAATGAATCACATTAAACGGCTCGGTTTCAATCTCTTTTTGGATATTTTCTCGGAGAAATGCCTGATCCTTAAGCTTTTGGTTATCTACAATGCTAATGCTAATGTCTTCTAGCTCTCGATCCACGTTGGCCAAAGGTCCTAGGTTAAAATGCTCGAAGCTTGGGGCATCCACTGCCCCACCCAGCAATATATTCAAGGGCTGACGTTTTAGCGGCTGTGGGTCCAATAGCTGTAGACCAGGGGTGAGTGCGATCGCATACCGCTCCACCAAATAATGCTCCCCATCATGGAGCACTGCCATGGGCAGATTACGCAGCGAACCATCTAATACAAACGTTAGGGTTTTAACCGGACTCTCTTCCCGATTTGTGGCCACATCCAGCTCCGCTTCAAAGGGCCGAATCAGCCAATCATAAAGCTGTTGAGCATTGGCCTTAATTCGACTGGTGGGCACGCTGGCCACCCGCAGATCGCGCTGCAGGTCAGTAGCGACTTTAACCACATCGGCGTTCGAAAAAGTATACCCCACATGAAACAGGCTGCGCTTACTAGGCCCGTCAGCAGTTGTTGTCTCCGGTAATTGTAAAATCACTTCCAGACGATCCCTCAACAGAATCGGATACAGCACTGCCGCATTAGCATCCACCGTACTAACGGTAACTGCTTGGGGCTGAGCACAGGCATTACGGAAAAAGTTATCCAATTCTGCTAACTGCAATGACTCAATCACATCAAGCGCTTGGAGTAATGTCTCTTGACTGGGGTCTTGCTCCCGCAGTAGCAGCTCCACCAGTTCCCGGTAGACTGGTTCCACCTGTTCCCTAAAGGAGAACTGTACATCTGGATTGAGGGCAACCAAATCAGCACGCAACGTATTGAGGGTCTCGACAGCACGGGTATAATAGCGAATAGCCGTGGGCTGAGCGGGGACATTGTTGGCGAGAAGGTGACAAGATTCGGTTTGGGGGCATGGATCACTGGTAGCTGCTTTACCAGAAATATCCTTGCTTCGCTGAAGAACGACGGCTGCTCCAGCATCCGCCTCTGCCTGAATAATGCGTCCCATCTGCCATTGCCACTGATAGGCAATATCAGCCGCCCGAATCCCCTGAGCTGTTTGTAAGGCCATATTCGTCAACTGTTTAGCCGTCACCCAATCATGTTGGGTTTCATACCAGGTGCCCAAGGTGCCCATGGCGTAGGCAAGCGCCCGGTCATCCGTGAGCATTGTGGCTTGATCAATGGCCTGCTCTAGGATGGTAGGCACCGACACCGCCTTCGATTGCCCTGGCCGTTTATCCAGCTGCATCAAACTATGGGCAAAATTGATCTGAGCATAGATTGCTCCGCGACTGGATGTGAGCTGGGGCAGGGTTTGGTGAATGGTGGAAATGAGGAGATTAACATCAGGAATGTGTTGCCGCCCTAACGCATCACGATACTGAGTTAGCAAACTCAGCTGGTTTAGCTGGGCTTCGATTTGGGTCAACGGTAATAAGGCCGTGATGGCTGCCTGCTGATAGTAGTCTAGAGCTGATTGGGTGTGATGTTGGGCTGTGGTTGGGGTGTTCAATGCGATCGCGCGTGCTGCCGCTAACTGTTCTGTGTTGCCCAGGTTAAGGTACAGCTGCCCCAGCAATCGCTCCGTTGCAGTGGACTGAGCCAACGTTTTTGCGATCGCTAGCCCAGTTTTCAAATGATCCTGGGAGCGAGCTACTTCTCCTTGCAACCGGAGTACATTACCTAGTCTCAATAAGGCATTCACCTTGATCTCAGAGTCAGGCAACGTTTGCAGCTCAGATTCAATTTGAGTCAACCGCTGATCCGCCTGGTGATATAGCCCCAAAGATTCCAGAGCCTGCATTTGGTTGATTTGACAACCAATCGTCCCAGACAGTTCTTTGACCGCACCATAATCTTGTTCAGCCGTCTTCCAACTGGTAAGAGCGGCTTCCATCTGTCCCGTTAAAAACTGGAGGTGCCCCTGCGCATTAAACACCTGCGCCCTTATTCGTATAGGTCGATTAGCCAGAGAGTTTAGCAGCGAGAGGCCCTGGTCAAGCACTGCTTGAGCAGCGTCCCATTGCCCCAGCTTTTGTAGGACGAAAGACTGAAGAGCAAGGGTTTGGGCCTGATGAGCCAGCTCTCCCCGTTGACTATAGGCATCTACCGCCTGACTCAACTTCTGATTGGCTTCGGCATAGCGTTGGTCATCGTAAAGAGCCTTGCCAGCCTGGACTAATCCATGAGGTGTGGCAGACACAGAAGCTGACGCTTGCATACCGCTAGGAAAACTAACAGCTATAGATTTTCCGGCACTTACTACATTAAAACTAAGGCTGAGACTGAGGCCAAAACAAAACAGACAAAACCAACGAAGAAATCGGGGCATCGGGCTAACCTCTTGGTTTTTGTTGAGCAAAAAGTCCGCGATTCCCCACAAATAGACCTTCTAGTGCATCAACTAGTCAAGCACGTAACATATCTCATCTCTTTTTACTATTTCCTAGACCATCACTATCACTAATGGAGTAGCCAGCCAGCATCAGATTAGCCAATCATCTAGGTGGCCAGTTTCGCCGCAGTTTTAACCAAAAAAAGGAGACTATTTACCAGATATCATGGCCAGTTTCTGAATATAGTATCTCTAAAGCCTAAAATATCCTCTAAGCTTCAGTTTTCGCCAAAATGCGGTTTAATTTACCGCTCTTATACCCCTCCAAATCCAGAGTCACATAGGCAAACCCATAGTCTTGAAAAGCTATCACCAGCGCCTCTAGATCCACCGTCGCCACAAACTCCTTAATCTCACTGGCGGGCAGTTCAATCCGGGCCGTCTCCCCATCAGAGCGCACCCGCAGATTACGCACCCCCAGCTGACGCAGATAGCGCTCACACTGCCCCACCCGGTGTAGCTTCTCCGTCGTAATCAGTTCACCATAGGGAAAGCGTGAACTAAGACAGGGCTGGGACGGCTTGTCCCACCAGGGTAGCCCCAGGTACTTAGACAGTTCCCGCACCTCCAGTTTACTCAGACCCACTTCCGCCAGAGGAGAGCGCACCCCTCGTTCTTTTGCCGCCTGGATACCGGGACGATAATCCTGGAGGTCATCGGCATTTAAACCGTCAACTACATAGGGATAGCCCTCAGCGATCGCCAGCGGCTTCAGGGTATCGTGCAGCTCACTTTTGCAAAAATAGCAGCGGTTAGTGGGGTTGCTCGTGTAGTTAGGATTGTCCATCTCATGGGTGTGGACAATGCGATGGGAAAGTCCCATAAACTCAGCCTGTCGTTTGGCCGCATCCAGGTCCTCTAACATCAGCGAGGGCGACTCTGCCGTGACCGCTAAAGCCCGGTCGCCTAAAACATCGTGGGCAATCTTAGCCACAAGCGTGCTGTCAATGCCCCCAGAGTAAGCAATCAGGGCTCGATCCATCGCGTGGAAAATCGACTGAAGCTGCTGCAGTTTTTGGGTGATCATAACGGTCTTTGGAATATGGTATAGGTCTTCAGCCGCAGTTAATAGCTATATTCAGCCTAACCAAAATTTTTCCAGTCCACGCTACTATTACCGTTACCGAGAGCCTATACCAACATTGGTCATGAGCTTAAACCCGTGCTGGGTTGAAACTCCGGCTCTAATTGAAGGTTATCCACTAGAAGGGACAATTTGACTGGGAAACGCTAGTGATCGATTGTGGACTGCTTAAGGGATAGTTGACGCTTGGAGGAACAAAACCTCAAGATACATCTCCGATGACTGTGTCCCTTACAGTAGACACCCTTCGGTAGCCCTGGGTTTCGAACCCTGGGTGAGCTAACGCTTCATCGCCAGATGCAAGATTTGCGCATACCTATCCCTAATGAAAAAAACATCTAGGAAATATGGCTGAAAAAAAAGAACTAACCCATCCGCAATACAAAAAAGACCGAGACGTTGTGACCGGTCTGCTCAATGGTGAAGCGACAGATTTTAATTTGATTGAGCTAGCCCGGCTACGGATTCGCTATGACGGGTTTCCAGGCGCGAGAGATATTCAGCAAGATTTGGACAAGGCTCTAGCCAACTGGGCCTTGACCGAAGAGCAACTAATGGCCAAGACCCGCGAAATTCACCAAACAGAGATGCTATATAAAGCAGCGCGGACCAAAAAGGAAGATTGGAGCTAGGACCGGCTAATCATCTGGCTCATTTACCTGCATCAGCGCCATCGTCGCCCCTTGGGGGTCCATCACCGTAGTAAAGCGACCTGGCTCAATATCAATGGGATCCATTAGTACTTTACCCCCCAGACGATTGACCGCGGCTAGGGACTCGTCTAAATCTGCCACGTTAAAATACACAGCCCAGTTCGACGGAATCTCTGCAGGCAGCTTGGCCTTGTCCATGTCGAACATGCCGCAGTTCATGCGTCCCTTCACACTAGCCGTAATGTAGTTGGGGGGCTTCTCATCCACCTCAAGGTCCCAACCAAACACCGCCTGATAAAATTCCGCTGCCTTGTCTGCGCCTCGGGTTTGTAATTCTGTCCAGCAGAATGTATTGACCTCATTTACCAAACCTGCGCCAACAAACTCCTTAGCCTGCCAAAGCCCCACAAAGGCACCCGTAGGGTCTTGCACCATCGCCATCCGACCAGAATCCATAATGTCGCAGGACGGCATGGCAACGTTGCCACCCTGGTTCTGCCAGGTTTGGACTGTCGCATCTAAGTCATGAACTGTGATGTAACCATTCCAGTGGGGTGGTTCTTGCTGACCGTCAGGTGCAGCAAACAAAGCAGCCACAGCACGACCGCCTTTAAAGGCCATTGAATAGACACCACCAGTGTCCACAGGCATATCTTGAAACTTCCAATCAAACAGCTCCGTGTAAAACTGTTTGGCAGCTTCCTGATCGCTGGTAATCAAATCAACCCAGCTAAACACACCATTTTCATAGCTGTCTCGCATACCCATGGGGATTCCCTCCATTAGCTAAATTAATACAAAAATACTAATCTTGATTTTAGCCAGCGGACCAATTGTTTAAGAAAAATAAACCGACTGCCCAGCAGGCTGAGCGCAGTCGAAGCCTAAGGTGCATGATGCTCACGCCAATGCTGTGCAATCTCCACCCGACGACACACCCACACATCCTTATGGGGCATCACATAGTCCAAAAAGCGTCCGAGGGCAGCTGCTCGCCCCGGTCGTCCCGAGAGCCGACAGTGCAGACCCACGCTCATCATCTTGGGTGCAGTGGCTCCCTCACCATAGAGGACATCAAATGCATCCTTGAGATAGGTAAAAAACTGATCGCCTGAGTTAAACCCCTGATAGGTAGCAAACCGCATATCGTTGTTATCCAGGGTGTAGGGAATCACCAGATGGGGGCGACCATACTCCCGGTTCCAGTAGGGCAGATCGTCAGCATAGCTATCGGCGTCATAAAGAAAGCCGCCTTCTTATACAACAAGTCGTCGGGTATTGGGACTTAGACGTCCCTGATAAAAGCCCAGGGGGCGACTGCCTGTGACCTGGGTATGAATTTCGATAGCCTTGCGAATATGCTCCCGCTCGGTGTCTTCCCCCACATACTGATAATCAATCCAGCGATAGCCATGGCTAGCCACTTCCCAGCCTGCCTCCACCATTGCTTTGCCCGCATCGGGGTTACGCTCCAACGCCATCGCCACCGCATAGACCGTTACCGGCAAAGTACGCTGGGTGAAGAGGCGATGTAGCCGCCAAAATCCGGCTCGGCTACCATACTCATACATGGACTCCATGTTGATATTGCGCACCCCCGGTAGTGGTGTGGCTCCCACCGTTTCTGAGAGAAAGGCTTCGGAGGCCGGATCGCCATGGAGAATACAGTTTTCGCCCCCTTCCTCGTAGTTAATGACAAACTGCAGGGCTAATCGGGCATTATTGGGCCATTGCGGCTGGGGCGGATGTTGACCATAGCCAATCAGATCGCGGGGATAGGCGGTGGACATAGGGCAGCAAACCTCGACAAGTAGATAAAGGGCAGGACACAGGGCAAGGCACAGGACAACCAGAATTGCCGTTACTGATTTAAGGGATAAACCGAGCTGTGCAATGTGCTGCTAGCCAGTAGCTTGAAGATAAAATTCATAATGGGGATCAGCAACGCCAGAATAGTAGCGTAAAGATTAGGTGGCCGTATCACAGATTGCATGGCAAAATGCCCATCCTGTGGCAGGGTTTTAGCAGAAACGCCCCAAAGAAATCACTATGAGCACTATTACCACCGAAAAGCAGCAATATCTAACCTATATTTTGACTGACGGCGACGCTCAGGTAGCTATCGTCCCAGAGCGGGGGGGCATCGTCACCAGCTGGCAGATTAACGGGAGCGAAGTGTTTTACCTGGATGTAGAACGCTTTACTGACCCCAGCCTTTCTGTACGGGGTGGCATTCCTCTGTTATTTCCCATCTGTGGCAACCTACCCGAGGACACTTACATCCTCAAAGGCAAAGCCTACACCCTCAAGCAGCACGGCTTTGGCCGCACCTTACCCTGGACCGTTACCCAACAGTCTACGGAAGACGGTGCTAGCCTCACCATTACCCTCAAAAGTAACGATGAGACTCGCGCCGTTTATCCCTTTGACTTCCAGCTTGACTATATCTATACCCTCAAAGGCAATACCCTAGAACAGCGTTTCCGCCACACCAACTTGTCTGACCAGCCTATGCCATTTTCCACTGGCACTCATCCCTATTTTGCGGTGACAGACAAGACAAAGTTAGTGTTTGATCTTCCTTCTAGTGAATACAAGATCAAAAGCGGCAAGGAGGTATTTGCCTTTAACGGTCAGTTTGACTTTGACCAAGAAGAGATTGACTTTGCCTTTATCAATCTCACCGGACAAACGGCCACCGTTAAAGATGGGGATACTACACTGACTATCTCCTATGACGAAAACTATTCCACCCTGGTTTTCTGGACTGTGAAGGGAAAAGACTTTTACTGTCTAGAACCCTGGAGCGGTCCTCGAAATGCGATCAACACCGGCAATGCCATCATTACCGCAGCTCCTCAGGAGACAGTGGAAACGGTTATTTCAATGACCGTCAGTTAGGCTAATAACGAAGTCTTATAGAGCCAGCAAATACACATTTTGAAGAAGACTTAGCCTTCTTCAAAATGTGGGGTACGAGGTCAGTTTATCATCGACTTAGCTTCCTAGTTTAGTCGTCCTTGAAATACTGAGAGAACGTAATGCTATCAGGGGTTTGTACCTCTGATAGAAGCTGTAAAATTGCCAGGACGTGCCCCATCTACGCCAAAACCTTGCAAGACGTCGGGATAAACGCCCAGACCAATCCCGCTCACTCTTGAATGATCACCAGCTTGAAGCCCTTAAGGAACGTCTCAAATCGCCTCCCGACAATGGCGGTGTGTGGAGTGCTCCCAAAGTCGCTCGTGTGATGGCTCATATGCTCGAATGTTGGAATTTATCGTTTCAATGATGCAATCGCTAACTTTTACGGCCAAGCAAGAACTGACTTGATTCGTCACTTTAGTCCAAACGAGCGTCAAAAACGCCGCAAAACTAAAATTCAAGCATTAGGCCTCAGCGACAATGATTTATTGCGGCTCTCTTATACTCTGCGATCTGTTGCTGCTATTAGTAGCATCCTAATCATTGTCCTATAAGTTCAGCTAGTTCTCAGTTTTAGGTAATTGCCCCTGGGGTCTGAGCCTTCGTTCACCCTGCGCCAGTGCCTTTTGCACTTCAAACAGCTGTTCTTTATCTACAGCCTCTACAAAAACTCTCAGCAAAAATAAACTCGCCCCATTTGATAACGTTTCAATCCCATGGGGATAAATCACCAAAAACTTTTCTTTCTCACTTTCACTCATGCCGAGGGCAATACTCTTGCCATCCACATAAACTTCTTTGCGTTGTCCAACAACCTTAGATTTAATCTCAAACTTCTTATCCCATATCTGTCAGTTAATCCAGATCTCTTCCTGTTCTTGCAAGCTTGGATCAAATCCATAGCGACCAACAATATAATAGGTTGGCTCCTGAGCGACAGGATCCAAAGCTTGCATTTCAATTTGGCATAGCAGCATAGGATTTAGTTGTTACTATTATTTTTATTTTAGTTTCTAATTGCTAATTTAAATCTGCAAACCCAGCCTCGACAAGACTCTAAAAAGTGCGGTTTGCCGAACTTTTTGGAATAGCTTAGAATCAGTTCGGTAAAAGCAGCTGTTTGAACAGAGGCTATGTATTAAAATTCAACTCGATATTCCAACTTCAGTTCAGTATCGTTTAGATCAGACGATCCTTCCAGCTGTAGCTCATCACTTAGATGGTATTGTAGACCTAGCTGTGGAGGATTACCGCTGTTAAGAATCTCCAGAATACTGATATTAATACTGTTACCCAGACGGAAAGAGGCCTCCACACCAATTCCGATACCCGCCGTACTCTCAGTTGACGTGTCCGTTGTCGGAAACACACTGAAGGATTGCAACCCCAACGCATTCGCCAGATCGTTACTGAACCTTGCTAAACTCCCTGCTCCCAAAAAGCCAGCAAACTGGGTTAAGCTACCACTAGCCAACCCTTGAATCACATTACTGCCTAGCAATGCCAACAGCATATCCTGACTGCGGGAAGGGTTGCTTGTAAGTGCCAGACTATTGCTCAGTTCACTAGCATTTCCCCGAGCAACAGCTTGTACGTTGATGTACTGTACATCCCCCACTGATTCAATGGTAGTGTTGTCATCAATTTCGGCACTGGCGATTTCTCCAGATGAAGCGGGCACACGGCTGACATTAGTTTCCTGGACCCGAGTTGTCATTACCACATCAACATAGGGGTCCAAACCATTTTCAGGGGTAAACACTGCCGTATTGGGAGCATTTGAATCCAGTCTAAACTGTGTGGAAAAGAGATTTATCCAACCGGATTTTAAGGCAATCACACCCTTGGGTTTGAGTGCCGATAAGGTGCCATTGATAGTCAAGTCTCCTAAGGCTCTAATATTGAAAAAAGGTTGCCCCACAATTGACAGCCGATCGCTGAGGACGAGGGCAAAATCCTGAAGCGTCACATTATCCAAGAAGCTGGTCGGTTTAGCGACTGACTTGGATGCTGACGGGTCCACCCCTAAAAAATCAGCCCGATAAGGATTTACTTCTTCAAGATCTGCCTCTGTTGGCATAGGGATGGCTCCAGCCTGGCTGAGCAGTTCGGTAGCTCTAATCTGACCATTCCCAACCTCAATGATCCCGCCTACGGTGGGCTCCAAAACAGCGCCCGTGATGGATACTTGCCCATCGAATACGGCTTGTAATATGCCACTGTAGTCGATGGGTAATTGGTCCAGAGAGATTAACAGACCATCCGTAGCATTTTTGGAACGACGTTTAGACCATTTTTTAGCGGTTTGAGTCGTCTGGGTTGCCTGGGTCGTCTGGGCCAAAGTAGTCTGAACCGGAGTAGCCTGGGCCAAAATTGATTGCCCTGATGGCAAAAAAGGCAGTTGACCTGTCACCTGTAGCAGCCCATCCCCTAAATTTGCCTGTAGTTTTTGAATGCCTATCTGTTCTAAATCAAATTGAATATCCCCACTCAGATTGGTTACAGGCGTTTTTAATAAAGCGCTGCTGACCGTACCCTCTCGCAGACTAATGTTGCCTGTGACTATGGGTTGTTTAACGGTACCGTCTACCTGAACAACAACTTCTCCCCTGCCCTCTTCCCAGCGTACCTGATCCTGGGTGAGGGTGTTGATTACATCAAAACTGTCGTCAGGCACTACAGCTTTGAGCGTCAGCCGTTCGGTGGAAGG
The DNA here is from genome assembly GCA_039028535.1 of Cyanobacteria bacterium P01_B01_bin.77. Classification (GTDB taxonomy): domain Bacteria; phylum Cyanobacteriota; class Cyanobacteriia; order Phormidesmidales; family Phormidesmidaceae; genus Leptothoe. The sequence continues at coordinate 16,172 of JBCCHX010000011.1, read as the reverse complement.
CTGGACTGTTGTCATAAAGGGAAGGGCATAGGGTATGCTGCCGCGCAGGGTAATGGGAGTATCCTCAGGCTCAATTGCTACATCACCCGCGATATCTAGAATAGCATTGCGATAGCTAAAGGTTGTTTCCACCTGATCCAGGGGATAGTTATTGACCTGAGGGTTGATGACGATGGCTTGCCCCTCAACAATGGGGTTGGCCAAACTGCCGTCAAATTGGGTGACTAGATCCAGCTCACCGGCCGCAGTCACTGGCAAAGGATAGATGTAATCTGCCAGTTCAACCGGCAGATTATCCACAGACAACTGTCCTGTTAACTGGTTTAGATCGCCATTGCCAGTGAGACTGATGATGGTTTCTCCAGCGGTGATTAAAACAGGTTCAAAATTTACGCTAAGTGCTTGCACATCACCACGAATGAGAAATTCGTTGGGCGGTGCATAGGGACCCCATTGCCAGCTATCGCCTTGCAGATCGAAGTTGGCTTTGACATCGTTTATGAAGGGCGAGTCTCCGGTCACTGCAATGGTGCCTGTAAATCCACCGGCAAGATCGGCTAGGGGTGGAATCACTAACTGCCCCCCATCGTCAACGTTAGGCTGAGTCTCCATGAAGGCGACAAAGGCTTCTAGTTGTTCTAATAGGGAGCCTGCAGGCAGTGTTACAGGGTCTACGGCTAAATCGGCAGCAGTCCCCTGAGGGGGGGAGAAGTCACCGAGACTAAAGACACTTAGATCAATGTCTTCTACCAGCGCTACGAGGTCTTCGATGCGACCCTCTGCAATGGTAAGTTCACCTGTGTATTGCAGCTGAGGGGCTAGGGTGGCACTGCCGGTTAGCAAATATCGGCTATTGTCTAGCAGCATTTCCCCCTGTTCTAGGGTGGCGATATTGTTACTATAGCGAAATGTGGCGGTGACGTGTTGGGCTTCGACCGGTTCTAATGCGGGTTGAACAATGGTCACCTCCCCCCTGGCAGTGGGGTTAGCAACATCTGTTAGGTCGGCGTCTATGGTGGCGTTTAACAAACCTGCTATCTGGCCAAAGCCGTTGATGGGTCGGACATTCAACAGGTCTAGGGGCAGTTGAGTAATGTCGGCATGGAGTTGATTGTCTTGGCCGTGGCCCCGAGCGACAAACGCTTGATTGCGGACTTCAAAAGAAGTAGGCCAGAAACGATTGTCCAAGACTAGCTGTAGCCGGTCTTGGGGGCTATTTAGGTCTAGACTACCGCCGTCTGCTAGGGAGAAAGTGACGGGACCAGTCAGGGTCTCAAAGACTAGATCGTTTAGGGCGAGGTTATCGAGACGAGCTGTTCCTGCTAAGAGAGGATTGTCTAATGTGCCAGTAATCTGTCCATTAAAGCTGGTGAGTCCCGCCAGTTGCCCATATTCTCGAACGGTGGTTGGGACAACACTGTTGAATGGGCGCAGGTCAAACTGTTGCAGGGCGACGTTGAGATCTAAGGCTCCGATGGGTATAGGCTGGTTGAAGTTAACGCCAATGGTGCCATCTGCCTGGATACCGGGAGCATTAAAAGATTCGACCGCAACCTGATTCCCTTGCCATTGAAAAGCGGTTGTCCAGTCGCCCTTTTCTAGCAGGGGTTGGCGGGTATTCGGGAGCAGGACCTGGGCATTTGCGATCGCAGCCCGTCCCACCACCTCAATCTTCGCCAGGTCATACAGATTGCCCGCTGCATCTAGTTCGGCACTCAACAGTCCCTGGGCTTGCGAGGTAAACTGTTCCACCGGTATCTGGTCGGTGGCCACCGTTGCTTGCCAGGCTCCACCCTTCAGCTGGGCCGTGGCATTAGCGGTTACAGTGCCCCCAAAGACCTGCAGAATAGTATTCTCAGCAGCTAACACATTGTCCACCAGGGTAAGGTCACCCTGACCCGGAAACGTAGACTCTGACAACTGCCACTGGGCAGAGGCGGTCTGGTTTTCTAGGGTGCCCTCTGCTGCCAACTCCGCTGTTAAAGAGCCGATTACCATCTCCGGTGGCAAGGCTGCTCCATAGAGCTGAGTGAACGGATCTACCGGTACATCGGCCTGACCTGTGAGATTAAAGCTAGGATTTTTCAAATCAGCTAGGTCGGCCTGTCCCTGGGCCAGAACCACCCCGCCTGCTTCAGGGACAAGTCGCAGCTCCGTCAGCTCAAACGCTGTCAGCTTAAACTTTGGCAGCGGCAGCACAAAGTCAGCAGCCACAGTAGCCAGACGCACCTTGTCCACTAGTAAAGGCTCCAGATTTGCAAGGCGGCCTTTCACCTTGGGGTCAGTCAGCTTGCCTGTTACCTGAGTAGTTAGCTCAAAGGGCACTGTCTTGTCTACTGGTAAATCTTCAGACAGTTCCAGGGTCGCTAACGTTTGCACATCGGCCAGGCGCACCTCAGGAATCTGCGCGGTTAGGTCATATCCCTTCTCCCAGTCCACGGTTCCTGCTGCCAACAATGCCACATCGCCCAGCTGCAGTTCCGTCTTTTCTAGGGTGACCTGCTGTCCCTTAAATCGGAGCTGGCTGCGAATATCGCGCACCGGTTCGGGCAGATCTCGGACGAGTACCTGGCCATCTCGAAATTGAGCCGTTCCCTGGACATCCACAGATGATGGGTCGAAGCTGCCATCTTCGGCCAGGGCTACTGCCATTGTCAGATTGGTGTTTAGGGTGCCGGAGCTAAGGCCAACTAAAGAGGGCAGCAGCATATTCACTCCGGTGGTGGGCAGGTTTTGCCCCCGTAGGTTTGCCTTTACCGCCTGGTTTTCAAGATTTCCTTCACCTTTGATGTCAAAGCTGCCTGCTTCCACATCCCCCGCCAGTTCAAAATATACCTGTTGGGACTCCTCGCCCTCAAACGTGGCGGTAACATCTGCCTGGGTTATCTCCAGGGTCTCCCGAGGGACAATGGCGTTTGCATCCTGGATAAACGGAGTCGCCGTTACATGGGCGTCCTGGATTTTAATGGATTGAAGATTGGTGGTAATCAGCGGTTCTTCTTCCAGGGGCTCTGGCAAAGATAGCTCCAGCCACTGTCCCTCTTTGTTTTGTACCAGGGACAGATCGGGCCGGATTAAAACAATGTGGGGTTTGAGGGTTTTCTCAAATAGTAGCGATCGCACATCAAACCCCACCGAAACCTGGTCCACCGTCACCGATGAACGATCCGTTTGCGTGGATGGAATCGTAGTTTCACCGAGCTGTACCCCCGAGAATGACAGCCGCTCCACATTCCCTAGGTCAATAGGCCGGTCGATGATATCAGCCACCCGCTCTTCCACCAGCGGTAGCACCTGGCTATTGATAATGCGTTTGCCCCAGATGGCCCCGGCAACACTGCCCAAAGCGATCACCACGCCCAAGCTGGCCCCAATCGTGAGGAGCAACGGTGGACGGCGTGGCGGCGATGGCGGCTGTTCAGACGGCGTCAAATTAGACGAATTCGTCATGGGTTAGCAGGGTTTAAAGGGGCAAGGTCAGCAGTAGAACCTTATTCGTTATATAACGAATTAAGCCAACAATACTGTTTTCCCCATGACTCTACTGCTACCTATAGACGCTCATCTATGACTTAGGAGCTAGCGGTCCATGACTGTACGGACAACAAATAGCATTTAGGCCGCATCCAACAACTTCAGAATCTGAGCTGTCACTTCTAAACTCTCCTCAAACAGCACATCTTCACCCCAACGCTGCAGCTGCTGCTCCAACAACAGATCAGACCGCTGGTCAGAAATGGCCGTAACTTCCTGGATATAACAAGCTTGGGCACCACCGCCGGACTCCATCCGCATACAGCCAGCTGTCTCGGAGCAAAGAATCGTACAGCAGTTGGCATCCAAATTAGTGGATGACATGCGTAACCCGGTCAAGTCTCCTAGTACTTCACCGACATCAGCCACAGGAATTGCCGCCAGTTCCACATCGATCACCCGTCTGTGCAAACCAGCCAAAGTAATGCGCCGCAGATCGTAATCACCGCCTTCTAGTTTGTAATCCCGGGGCTGCCAGTTGAGCCGGCTGGCTAACCAACCTAGGTACAGAAGCGCCTGGGCCGCATTACCTTTTTCATAGTCGATGCCAACCTGGTCCATTTCTAGCAAGGCCATCCGGCGCTCCGGAGCGTCAAAAGATGCTGCCGATAGCTCCTGCCACGGCGCCAGTCGATACCAGTTGAGATCGGCTATTTTCACGCCACTGGCCACGAGCTGATGAATTTTCAGCAGTTCTGATTCGGGGTTACCGTAGTAGCTAGAGTCGAGGATGACGCAGTTACTCACCTCCGTCATAGACTGAAAGAGGAGCTGTTCAGGATTAGGGGTAGCCTTCCACCAAACAAACTTGGGTAGGTCATCAATCACTAAGGACTTGACCAGGTTATCGACTCGGTCTAAGGCTTGTTTGGTACCCCGCAGAGTGATGTACTCGCAGCAGATTAGACGGCTGCCTCGAGTTTTCTGAATTGGGCAGTAGGCAGATACTTGAGCAGTTACACCGGTATCTTCATCGTCAAAGGTGGGACACAGGGTGATCACCCGACAGGGGTTTTGAGCGGCTAACGCTTCATTTAGGTTGAAGCCTCGCAGGTCGGCGTTGGTATAGCGGCGCTGCTCTGGGTCTAAGGCGCGGAACTCGGTGCGTAGGCGCTCTAACGTGGCTTGATCGACTCGATTAGTAATGGGTAGACCGTAGGTGCGCTGAGCGGTTGCGATCGCGCTTCTAGTGGCTGGCCCATGCTCACCATCAATGGGGTTTGAATAAAACCCGAGCGCTGCCAACAGCTGCTGAATCTCTTCGGGCTCATAGATAATCACACTAAACGTTGTCGCCCGGGTCGCGACGCTGGAGCCATCACTGGCATAGCTATGCCATATTTCTCGCAGCTCAGCTTCAATGTCGTCAACGGAGATGTCTTTAGGTTTTTGGAGTGTAACTAGAGAAGTGACCATAATTTTAAATCGCGCGGTTGAGTAGGGTTAGAATCTTGGAAACGATTTTTGAATGGCGATCTAGAGCCTGCGCCAGCGACGGCCCACCTTATTCAGCAAAAATTCAGCTTCTACCGGTTCCCAGGTGCCCGCTTCATACAAAGGAATCTGGGCTGGATCCGCCGGACTATCCCAGGCTTCTAGCACCGGTGTTAGTACTCGCCATGACTCCTCTACTTCATCCCCACGCGTAAACAGGGTTTGATCCCCAAGCATCGCGTCTACTAACAATCGAGCATAGGCATCGGTGCTGGGTTGACCAAAGGCCGCATCATAGCGAAAGTCCATATCCACCGAACGGGTACGCAGAGAGCTACCCGGTGTTTTGACTTCAAATCGCATGGAAATCCCTTCATCGGGCTGAATGCGTAGCGCCAAAATATTGTCATTCATCTGCTTGGCTGCTGATTGAAACATCAGGTGAGGCACCTGCTTGAAGTGTACTGAGATTTCAGACACTTTTTTCGGCATCCGTTTACCTGTACGCAGATAGAAGGGGACTCCTTGCCAGCGCCAGTTATCCACCCGCATTTCAATGGCGGCAAAGGTATGGGTGGTGGAGTTTTCCAGACCGTCTTCCTCTTCGCGATAGCCCGGTACCGGTTTACCCTTCATCCAGCCATTGGTGTACTGCCCCCGAATGGCGCAGCGGTCCAGGTTCATGGCATCAGCCAGTCGAGTGGCCTGGAGCACTTTGACTTTCTCATTGCGTACGCTGGAGGCGGCTAGGGAGTTGGGGGGTTCCATAGCCGTTAGGCAAAACAGCTGCATCAGGTGGTTTTGGACCATATCCCGCAGGGCACCAGCGGTTTCATAGTAGCCTGCCCGTCCTTCTAGACCTACGGTTTCAGCCACCGTAATCTGCACATGGTCAACAAACTGTCGATTCCAAAGAGGCTCAAAAATGGCATTGGCAAACCGAAAGACCAACAGGTTTTGGACCGTTTCTTTACCCAGATAGTGGTCAATGCGGTAAACCTGCTCTTCCGGGACTGCCCCCCGAACCTTTTGGTTTAACGATTGGGCCGATGCCAGGTCACGGCCAAAGGGTTTTTCAATAATCAAACGCTGTTTGGCGGGGTCCGGCATCATATTGGCTGCCCCTAGCTGTTGGGTGGCCTCAGCAAAAAAGCGCGGGGCTACCGATAGGTAAAAGAGCCGATTACCTCGGGTATGGCGCTTCTCATCTAGCTCTGCCAAAAAGGCTTTAAGTTTTTGATAGCTTTCTGGCTGGTCAATATTTCCCGGACAGTAAAACAACCCAGCAGCAAAGCTCTCCCACAGCATCTTGTTGTCAATGCCGCCGCCGTAGTCTTCAATCCCTTTTTTCAAATGCTCTCGAAAATACTCATGGCTCCATTCCCGACGAGAAACGCCCACAATTGTTAGCTCGGGGGGCAGTCGTCGCTCCTGGCGCATCTTATAGAGAGAGGGCACCAGTTTGCGCTGGGTGAGATCCCCCGAGGCTCCAAAGATTACTAAAATCTGAGGCTCTGGAATACGATCTTGTTGGAGACCAACGCGGAGGGGATTTTCTAAAAGAGAAACCATATGGGAAAAGAGAAATCGGAAAACGGCAGGGGCGGGTTGAGAATGTCCTGGACGGTGAGGCACCCGTAAGCACCCCACCGCAGATGTTTATTACACAGTTGGTTTATACAGGGGACAGCTGCTTAACCTTCATCACCAGTGAATCCATCAGCTTGTCAAAGGGTTTGATAAATTTATCAATGCCTTCGGCTAGTAACTCATCCATCACCTGGTCGAGATCTAGACCAACGGCGGGCAGGGTCTCAATCACGGTCTGAGCCTGGTCCACATCGGTTTCGATCCGGCTGGTTACATCACAGTGGTCAGCACAGGCTTCGATAGTATTGGGAGGCAGGGTGTTAACGGTATCAGGACCGATCAGCTCATCGACGTACATGACATCGCTGTAGGCTGGGTTTTTGGTGCTGGTGCTGGCCCACAGCAGGCGCTGTACCTTGGCTCCTTTGGCCACCAATATCTGCCAGCGATCGCTCTGGATAATCTTTTTGTATTCCTGGTAGGCGAGTTTGGCATTTGCGATCGCAACCTTACCCTTCAATCCAGCAATCTGCTCTTGTTTGCCAGCATCCGCCTCAGCCAGCTGATCGAGGGCATCGTCCACCTTGCTATCAATCCGGCTTAAAAAGAAGCTCGCCACTGAAGCCAGGTGACTAATGTCATGACCATCGGCTAAGCGGCCCTCAAGGCCGCGAATGTAGGCCCAAGCTGTATCAATGTAGCTTTGTACCGAGAACAGCAGGGTGACATTCACGTTGATCCCATCGCGGATGGTTTGCTCAACCGCCTTCAACCCCTCGGGGGTACCCGGAATTTTGATCATCAGGTTAGGCCGCTCAATCGCTGCCGCATACCGGCGGGCTTCCGCCAGGGTAGTATCCGCATCGTGGGCCAGATTTGGCGGCACTTCCAAACTGACATAGCCATCTAATCCATTGGATGATTCATAAATCGGCTTCAGCACATCGCAGGCCCGACGAATATCGTCAAATACCAAGGATTCGTAGATTTGTTCCACAGATTGTCCGGCTCGCACACCTGTTTCGATTTCTTGATCGTAGATTTCATTACCTGCGATCGCTTTTTCAAAAATAGCGGGGTTAGACGTGATCCCATGCACATCTCGACTATCAATTAACTCCACCAGTTCGCCAGAAACCAGCAAGTCGCGGCTCAGATTATCCATCCAAACACTCTGACCATAATCCTTCAGATGCAGAATGGGGCTATCTTTTACGGTAGTCATAGGTGAATTTCCTATTCTAATTTGTCTGTTCAAGTAAGTGTTACTCAGTCCTAATGCCATGGAATCTATCCAGGGTTAAGACTTCTGGGAGTTGTTATGCCTTAAAAGCCTCAGCCAACAACGGCCATTTCAGTTTCGCGCTCTCGAAACCGATCTTGAATAAATGATTCCACTAGCGCCACATCTTCCGTACTGCCCAGTACCAAAGGCGTACGCATATGTAAACGATCAGGGAGCACCTCTAAAATTTTCTGGGTGCCCGTTGTGGCACGTCCCCCCGCTTGCTCCGCCAAAAAGGCGAGTGGAGCCGACTCATAGAGCAATCGCAATTTACCATCGGGATTTTTTACAGTGCCAGGATATAAAAACACACCGCCCTGGAACAAAATACGATGAAAATCTCCCACTAATGCACCGCTGTAGCGAGCTGCATAGCCCTCATGACGATGCACATACCGAATATAATCTCGAATCGAATCGTCCCATTGCCAAAAGTTACCTTCGTTTACACTGTAAACAGGTCCATGGCTGGGGATCGTAATGTTTTCTTCCGAAAGGATGAACTCCCCCAGACTGGGATCAAGGGTAAATGCATGCACCCCGGTACCAATGGTATAGACCAGCACTGTGCTAGGACCATAGAGAATATAGCCCGCCGCTAGCTGCTCGTTACCTGGCTGAAGCAGATCCTCTCCTGTTTGCTGGTCGTCATTCCCCTGTTGTTGCCGAATGGCAAAAATCGAACCAACATTCAGATTGATATCTACATTAGACGATCCATCAATAGGATCGTATAGCAGCGTATAGCGGCCAACAGGACAGTTTTCTGGAATGTAGAAGGGCTCTTCCATCTCTTCGGACGCCAAACGACAGACCAAACCGCTTTGCTTAAACGCAGAAATAAAGACGTCATTGGCATACACGTCCATTTTTTTGACGGATTCCCCCTGGACGTTTTCACGTCCAGTAAAGCCCAGAGCGTCTTCCACTAAACCAGCCCGCGATAGCCGTCGAGCAATCAGTTTACCCGCCAGGGCAATCCGGGTCATCAGTGCGCTCAGATCTTGAGCATCTGGTCCAAAACTTTGAAGCTGCTGCAACACATGTCGCGACAGCGTCATTGAGTCACGATCTAACGTAGCTTCATGGGATGGTTGATAGGTTTCAACCATAGAACCTCCATTACCTCTATTGATTGAGGTGGGTTAGCAAATGAAGTATCGATTAGACACTCCTACTGCCATGTTAGAAACCTGATCTAGAAAATGAAACAAACTTTTAGATCAGTTACAGAAACATCTCAGAATCTGCCTCCAAAGATGCTCAAAAAGATTCATCTAGATTAAGTACAGATGAGCCTTAGTTAAATCATGTCTGAATTCCATTTGTTTAGATCTGACAAAAGATTGAACCGGCTTACCTATATTCTATTGCTGTAAAGCAATCAGATATTTTGTCCTAAAAACCAGCATTTATACTGACTTAGCTATCGTAGTCAAGCGCCGCTAATCGCCAGAAAAACCGTGGCATTGGGGTTACGTTTCCTCGATAAGTTAGCTGTGATTATAAAGGGGACATTGTCGTAATTATGACGATGCAATTTCGGGTGACTTTAGTCACTTAGAAATAGAGATTCAACTGGATTCTATAGTTTGAGCCTACAGACGTTTCATGGAGCGTCTTTACAAATATATTTTTTGAATCTTGTAAAATCCTGATCCCTTATTAACATTATTCACCTGGCGTTATTCAGCATTATGGGGCATCTAGGGGGGAAGCAGCTCAATCATTATGGTCTGCGAATAGCAGGCGGACTGAGTATTTTTACGTTGGTTATTGCTCCTGCCTGGGGACAAATAGCACCCACCGGAACAACATCCATTACGAAAGAGGGTGCTCAGATTCAGATTACTGGTGGGGTTTCTTCTACCGATGGAGAAAATCTCTTCCATCAGTTTGAAGCATTCAACGTAGAGACGATGGAAACCGCTACGTTTATGGCCCCTGCCTCAGTGGAAAATATTTTAGGGCGAGTGAGTGGGGGACAGCCTTCAACCATCAATGGAGGCTTAGCGGTCTCTAACAATGCTAATTTGTGGCTACTTAATCCCGCTGGTATCTTTTTTGGCCCCGATGCCCATCTCAATTTACAGGGTGACTTTACTGCCGCCACTGCTGATGCCGTTGGCTTTGACCATGGCTGGCTGATTGAGGGCATTGAGGACATCGACTATCAGGCGTTAGTGGATGCTCCCCGTAGTTTTGCCTTTATATCGAGTCCTGCTCCCCTGATCAATCTGGGAAATCTTCACGTAGCTGCGGGACAGAATTTAAGACTGCTGGGAGGCCAGGTGGTTAGTACAGGCACCTTAGGTGCTCCGGCAGGTTCGATTACTGTTGCAGCTGTCAGTAACACCAATCGGGTCAATTTAAGTCAAATAGGTCAACTCCTCACCTTAGAAATTGAACCCTGGGCTGAGAACGTTTCCAGTGTCGCCCATTTACCCACCCTCCTCACAGGTCGAGGGATTGATAGTGCCGATACCCTCACCATTGCCACAGATGGCACCCCACAGCTCACACAAACAATGGTGACAACAGCACCAGACATTGGCCACACAAGCATATCAGGAACCGTAAGTAGTGCCGGAGAGCGCGGTGGACATATTTTTATTTTAGGAGAACAGATTTCTCTTGTAGATGCAATCATCAATGCGGATGGTATTGATCAAGGAGGAGAGATTTATATCGGGGGTGATTATCAAGGGGCTGGAGCATTGCCCAATGCTACCCATACTCGGATCGACCAAAACACTGAACTGAGAGCCAATGCCCTACGCCATGGAGACGGCGGACAAATCATTGTATGGGCCGATCAAGCCACCGACTTTGACGGTGATGCTCAGGTCCAAGGGGGAGTTCAAGGGGGCAATGGGGGCTTTATTGAAATTTCTGGCAAGTCAAAACTAGGCTTTAATGGACAATTTTCCCTAGATGCCCCCTATGGAGAATCGGGCACCATCCTATTTGACCCGGATACAATTCGCATCGTCAGCGGTGGTACCGTAGCTGATACGGCAACAGAATCCATCTTATTTCCTGTTGTTAGCGCTACCGATCGCGATCTTGGTATTTTAACTCTCCACGCAGCTACTCTAGAGAGTTGGAACGGCAATGACAACATTATCTTTCAAGCAAATCTCGATATTAATATCGATTTAGGTGGAAATAATGACCTGACCTTTCAGCCGGGCACGGGCTCCATCACATTTATTGCCGATGTCAATAACAACAATACCGGTGCCTTTTCCATGACTGGAGCGGGCGATCGGATTAATACATCGGGACGCAATATCAGTATTTCCGGTCCTCTGATTACGCTTGAGTCAATTAACACACAGTCAGCAACCGGGGCGGGTAATCTCAGTCTAACGGCACCGTTTTTAACCACGGTGGCAGGTAGCCTCAATGCTGGCAATATCACGATTACAAGTAATGAGCTCAACTTAAACGGAGGCAACGCATCGGTCAGTGGCTCAGCCTTAGTCATAGCCCCAGACAACCCAGCTATAGAGATCAACCTAGGCCCGACCACAAATACCCTATTTGAGTTAGATCTATTAGAAACCGACGTTCTAGCGCTTCAAGATGGGTTCACAACCATTACGATTGGTCGCTCCGATGGCACTAGTGATGTCACTCTCTATGACTCTATTACGGATGCTGGAGCAACACCATTTCGAGATCCGGTTACGCTGCTTGGAGCCAATAGTTTAAGAGGACCTGATCAGCTCACGTACTGGACCATTACGGATGAAAACCAGGGGAATCTCAACTCTCTTTTTAGTAACGGACTGAGGTTTGAAAATACTCAATCAATAGTTGTTGGCAATGACTCTGACGACTTTCTCCAGGGAGATGTGGGGGATGATACATTTATATTTTCGGGCATTGATACTGGCACATTCAAAGGTGTTGGCTTTGCTAGCATTCGAAATATCTATGGAGGGGCAGGCGACGACCGTTTTATCTTTGAAAATGGAGCCGTGATGAGCGGCCTGATTGACGGTGGTAGCGGATCTGATACCCTGCAGGGAAGTAGTGAGGCTGATGCGATCGCAATCACCGCCAACAACACAGGTACCCTCAATAATGTCACCTTTACAGATGTTGAAAATATAGAGGGTAGGGCCGGAAATGACATATTTTTCTTTAACGATGGGGCATTATTGACCGGTGCTCTGACTGGGGGAGAGGGCCTCGATGCAGTTGATTACCAAAACTACGCTACGGCTATCACAGTTGACCTGCAGACCCGCCGTGGTAGCACCATGGGTGAATTTAGTACCATCGAAACCTTCGTTGGTAGCAGTTATAACGATACCTTTAGGCTTAGCGACAACAACCTTGTCAAATTCATTAATGGAGGAGCCGGCAATGACACTTTTCTAGGGGATACGGTCGACAGCATTTGGAATTTAACGGCTGTTAACACAGGCAACGGTCCCGGAGTCACTAGCTTTGAAAACATCGAAAATCTCACAGCTGGCGATCAATTAGACCAGGTAAATTTTCTGGCCAGTGACGCTCGTTTTACCGGCAAACTTGAGGGGGGAGAAGGGCCACTTATCCTCAATGGCGACAGCATTGGTATTGGCAGTGCTATTACAGGCCATGATGAGCTTGTGGTTCAGCCCGTTTCGGCCAATCAAAATATCCAGCTAGGCGGTTCTGATTTAACCCCTGATTTAACCAGAACCCTGACTATTTCAACTGCAGAGCTCTCAAATATCCATAACGACTTCACAGCCATTACCATTGGACATCCTGAAGGCAGCGGTAAAATCACTTTAGAAGCCGATGTAACACTACCCACATCGACAACTTTAAAATCTCCCAATGGTAATGGTGCCATTAATACCCAAGGATTTGACCTAGCTGCGTCTGAGATCATCCTATCTGCAGCTCAGGAAATTATTACAGCTAACCTTAGTGCCCCCGATGGTATTAGCCTCAGCAGCCATCACGCAGCCATTAACACTCAAAATGTTGTTACCAACAGTGGTCACGTTGTCATAGATGCTGGCACTACCATAACCACCCAGCAGATCGACACGGTGGGAACCGCTGGCACTGGGGGGAATGTTATCCTCAATGCCCCAAACACCATTCAGGTGCAAACAATTCGAGCTGAGGGGGATAGGGCGGGTGGTAATATAGCCATAGCCACTGAAGACTTCTTTAGAGCAACCGACAGCTTCACCAGTTTAGATGGACATACAGCTAGTATCTCCACCGTTGCGCTTAATGGGACGGGCACTATTACCATTAACCATGGTGGTAACAGCTCTACTGCTTTTGAAGTAGGTGATGGCAGTCGTTTAGGGAGTGAGGCGGTCATTACCACAGGTGCCTTTCAAATTCCTATCGGCAGCTCTTTTTTAAATAGCTATAACCTAGGCAACATTTCTATTCTGACCCAGGACCTGGATATACCTGTCACTGCTGTTCCCCCTGACATCACCTCTGCTGCCGCCGTCCCCTCTGCCGCCGTTCCTTCTGCGGCCGTTCCCGCTGCTGCTATTCCCGCTGCTGCTGTTCCCTCTTCAAGCATCAATCCCCCAGGCACTGTTGATTTTAACTCGCCCCTAATAGAAAGCGATCCTGCCACCATAGAAGAACTCACATTCTCTCTGAGCTCTGACGATTCCAATAAAGCGTTATTCGACCGGTTAGAAAACTCATATTCCGAACAATTTAAATCCCATCTAAATCTATACGGTCGTGTCAACGTTTCCCCTACTAATTTGGCTACAGCCCAACAGACTCTCAGCAATGTGGAAGCGTTAATGGGTATCAAACCCGGTGTATTATATATTTATTTTTTGCCACCTACAGCAAAAGATACGGCACTGCCCGATTCGAGTGGTCTCAACCCTGATGATGAGCTAGGGTTGTTGTTACTCACCCATAATGGCCAAACTGTTCGCCGCAAAATAGAGGGCGTTACCCGTGGTGAGGTCATGGCTGTTACTGAAAATTTTTACACTCAAATAACCAATCCGATTTCCGGAGCATCTCAGTATTTACCGCCTGCACAGCAGCTCTACAGCTGGCTGATTGCTCCCGTAGAAGACCAATTACAACAGCAAAACATTCAGAGTTTAGCATTGGCAATGGATACAGGGTTGCGCACCCTTCCTGCGGCTGCCCTACACAATGGTGAAGAATTTCTTATTGAACGCTACAGTCTAGGGGTCATTCCCAGTTTTAGCTTGACTGACTTTAATCCTGAGAATTTTCTTTATACCCAGTTAGAGACAACTCAACTGTTGGCCATGGGGGCATCTCAGTTTCCATCACAACAAGTCCTGCCAGCTGTCCCAGAAGAACTCGAGAATATTACTAAAACATTTTATGACAGTGAGGTTTTTCTCAATGAGCACTTTACGCTAGATAATCTTCAAACTCAAGTGGCTCGTAATAAGTTTGGTATTGTTCACCTGGCCAGCCATGGAATATTCGAGCCTGGTGAACCCAGCCATTCCTATATTCAACTATGGGATCAGCCTCTCAAGCTCGATCAGGTCCACACTTTAGGTCTGCAAGCAGCTGACATTGCCCTGATGGTTCTAAGTGCCTGTAATACGGCCTTGGGTAACCGTGAAGCCGAGTACGGCTTTGCCGGATTAGCGGTGAATGCTGGAGTCCAGACCTCTGTGGCTAGCCTTTGGCCCATCAGCGATGAAGGCACCCTCGGACTGATGACGTATTTTTACAAACATTTGCAACAACGGCCAGTTCGAGCAGTAGCGCTGCGACAGGCACAATTGGCAATGTTACAGGGGGAGCTCCAGTTTGCAGATGGGACACTATACGGCATTGATGATTCCGCATTAGCTCATTTCCCAGATTTAGAACATCATGGCCGTTGGAATTTTGAACATCCTTTTTATTGGTCCACCTATACCCTTGTCGGTAGTCCTTGGTAAAATCCCTCTAACTCAACAACAATACTGCTTAAAGATTGAGATTCTGTTGTCGATTATCTTTCTGTAAATTTTACCTTGATCGCTGCACGCTTTTTGTATTGAAGCCCTATCTAGTCATCCTTGAAAAACCTAGAGATCGTTCACAGGCTAGGGGTTTGTGCCTCTATAAAGTACTGTAGACTTGCCAGGAAGTGCATTATTTACTCCAAAAGCTTGCAAAAGGAAACATCCCATTTCAGGCTCTGAGTCGTCAGAATCCATCTCCAATCTGCCCGAGTTGTCCAGTCAGCTCAATCGCCAGCATCGGTTAATGCAATTGGCTGAGTCGATTGATTGGAGCTACTTTGACGAAGAATTTGGTCGCGCGTTGAGCCCAGTCGGTGGGCGTCCGCCGATACCGACGCGTTTGATGGTGGGATTGCATTACCTGAAAGCGTTGTATGACGAAAGTGATGAATCGGTGGTGAGCAAATGGGTAGAGAATCTATACTGGCAATATTTTTGTGGCGAAGAGACGTCTCAGCATGAGCTGCCCTGTCATCCGACGAGCCTGGTGAAATGGCGAAAACAGGTTGGCCCGGAGAGTGTGGAAAAACTCCTCAAGGAAGTGTTGCAGGTTGCCTTGGAACAACGAGCACTTAAACCAAGAGAGATTGAGCGTGTGAATGTGGACACGACGGTACAAGAAAAAGCGATAGCGTTTCCCACCGATGCCCGATTGTATGACAAGGCCCGTTGCGCCTTGGTCAAGGTGGCTCGTCACCAGGGTATCCAATTGCGTCGGAGCTATGCTCGGGTGGGTAAACAAGCATTCTTTCAGCAAAGTCGATATCGTGCGGCCCGACAACAACGATGGGCAAAGCAACAAACGCGAAAATTACGGACCTATTTGGGTCGGGTGATTCGAGACATTGATCGTAAAGCCGCCAAGCTGTCAACACCGCTCAATACGTTGATGATTAGGGCTAACCAGATTTATCGTCAGACACAAAAAGACTCGCCGAAGCTCTATAGTTGAATGGCACTGACGTAAAGGGCAAAGAAAAGGCCCCAGGCCTGGTGATCTGAGAAGATCAAGACCTGGAAGCCCCAATATACTGCTTTTACTATGCCGAATCGTGCGGAGATCCTCAAGCAAAAGTATCAAGATAGTCTCGGTCTGCCCTTTGCCCAGGTCCTGAGTGAGTGTGAGATTCAGCAAGTGCTAGATGACCAGAATGTGAGGTATCGTCAGGTCTTGTATACGCCGATAGTAGTGTAATAGATCAAACTTCATCTGACAGAAGTGAGTTATCTGAGACTTAGAGACTTGTCAGGTTGTGTTTGATTTTTTACACTCTTTTCTCCGTGTTGATCTAATTGTTTTTCGTTCGCTAAATGCGCACTATCGAGAAAGG
>JBCCHX010000010.1:0-112322 GCA_039028535.1 Cyanobacteria bacterium P01_B01_bin.77 | reverse complement strand
TCAGGCGGTTCATCTGGTCTGGCTCGATGACCAACCTCAGGTCTCGAACCTTTCACCTGAACGGCTGAAGATACTGAAGTTTCTGGGCGCTCCCTGCCAGAAATATTATTTGATTTGCTGACCAACCTGCGGAATGTCTGTCTTGAGCTAATAGTACAGTGAAATGTTGGTCTCCTCGATTGCTGGACTGAGGTCTCCATATGGGTTCTCGCCAAACATTAAACGGGTTAAGGGGAGTCAAAACCTGCAATGCTAAAGGTGCTTGTTGTAGGCAATTTATTTAGGGCATACGACGTTATAGCTGTCCCATATCTACAGGACCTATCAATGTCTCCAGTAAGGCATACACGGTTGGTGGCTGAAGAACATCGGCTAAGATGGCAATCCCTACCTGGCGTTCTAGGGGAACGGGTAATCGATAAACATTGACAGAGGGGGGAATAGGTTCTGCGGCCAGACGTGGCAAAATTGTTCCCCCCAAACCTTGGGTCACCAGGCTGACAATAGCGGCATCGGTTTTTACTTCATTGAGAATATTGAGGCGATAGCCCAAACCGTTAATGTGATCATAGATGGGGCGCATCATGATGGAATCTACCGGGGGCATAATTAATGGCTGGGTTGATAGCCATTGCCATGTGAGCTGATTTTGGTTTGGTTGCACATCGGGCGGTAAAAGAACTATAAATTCATCTTTGAGGAATTCCCAAGTGGTCAGCCCTTTGCCTGTAGGCATGAATGTGATGCCGATATCGGCACGACCTGCTCTTAGGGCCTGTTCGACCTGCAGGTAATCGTCGTGTTCGGTGAGTTTTACCTTAATGCCAGGAAATTGCTTTTGGAACTGCATGATCGCCTTTGGTAGCACATGGGTGGCAATACTACGAAAGGTGGTGATGTGTACCTCTCCTTTCTCTAGTCCCTTGGCAAAGGTGGCTTCTCGTAAAATGTAGTCGGTGTGTTCATCAATAACTCGGGCATGGTTGATGATACGACTACCAACCGGGGTGAGTCTAGCGCCATAGCGGCCTCTAAAGAAAATGATTATGCCTAGATAATCTTCTAGGGATGCGATCGCATGACTCACGGCTGACTGAGAGATACCCAGATCCAAGGCAGCTTCGCTAAAGTTTTGCCGTTCTGCCACCGCTACCAAGATTTTTAACTGGGATAGCTTAATGCGATTTTGCGAGTTCTCTCTCATACCCTCACCCTGATGTCGTCACGGATGTTATCTCTCTAAAAAATGAGTTTCATGGGAAAGGGTTTTAACAGAATACTAGCACTGTAGAACTAATAGCCTGTATCTGGTTTTTTATTTAAACGCAGAAAAAATCCCCCAGCATGTGAGGGATATGTCAAGGTTCATCTACTCATTCACACTTTCTTCAAGACCAATGGTCGTCCGGAAGGTTTTAGTGGCTGTATGAAGAAACTGCCAATTTTTCGTAAATTGCAAAAAATCGCAGCCCATTAATGTTGATGAATCAACTATTTCTGCCATTAACCCCAGACAAACTAGGGCTCTTGGCCGGACCGGATAAATTCAGCCTGCTCCAGAATTAATGTGGCAAACTCCCCCTGACCATTGGCCCTAAAGAGCTGCGCTGCCGTTTCGTAATTTTGTACGATATCGGCCCGAAGCTCTGCTGGCAAATCATCAGGCCCTTCAAAGTCCTCACCTAACAGCAATGCTTGCTGGCGCAGCAGAGCATCGGCTCTACCCAGGTAAGCATTCGGTTGATTAGGCACCAAGACAAGCGCCGCGTTGTATGCCTCAGCCGCCTCACCATAGTCCTCAGACTGCATCAATTCTAGGGCCCGGTCATACACCTGTTGATAGTCCGTAGCCGGTTTGACAGACACCTGGTAGTCCCCGCCAAATTGGCCATAAAATGAGCCAGCGAGTAGCGTGTACTCGCCAGTTTCAGGCAGCTCGGCCACAATTGTGGCATGGGGACCGCCATCATAGTCATCATTTTGCTCCAGCACCTCTCCAGCTGGCGTCAACAGCGTGATAAACGTATCGAACTCTTCACTCACCATCTCAATGATGACTGCCTGGCCCGCCTCAGCCATAAACGTATGGGCATTTTGTTGAGGCTGAAACTCAACCTGCTCCTCGAGAATCGCCTGGGCCGCTGCTGGCATCGCAGCCCCCAAGCCTCCCCAGAGCGCTAACGCCATCCCAGAGTAAAAAAGCCTACTCAACTGCCCAGCTAAATACCCGGTCAACTGACGGTTTACATAGCAACCCATTAAACTAACTATGGAAAAGCTAGACATAGAACTCCTTGGCACTGCCCACGGCAGCAATCTTTAAAACAGTCGCAATGCATTACAATAACGGAATTTGTCCATCCCTACCCCTAATGTCCTGGCCTAAAATCTTGGGTGCCAGTATCGTCTGTCTGGGGCTGTGGTGTGGTGTGTGCGATCTCAGCTTGGCCCAGTCTATACAGCCATCGGAAAATCACCCGCTCAGAGTTACCCCTGCTGCTGCACCAGGAGCCAATATAGATCAGATCGTGCTGCCCCCGGTCGAGGATGTGCCAGAAGAAATATTGAGAACCGAAATCATCTTTGAGGCCCGCTCTCCCCTAGACGGAGCTCCCCTGTCGGCTGCGGACTACGCCCAGTTACAGGCTGAGCTAGCCGCTCCCCAAACAACCCGCACCCTTAATTCTGATCTGCGTTTCACTATTCTTTTGCTCCAAGCCCGTCGTACCTTCAAACCCATCATTCCATTTTTGCCCTAGTACTACCACCCTTTTCCCAAAAACAGCTCTTTGATTACAAGCAATTGTTGTTACGCTCTGTTAACCTAAACTGCATGGTCCTTGCTTTGCCTTAGTAATGGCAAGGCTTGAGCAAACCATTGTTTAAATAGCTTTTAAACAGCACTTTCTGCTTTTTTATATACGGTTATTAGGTTTTAGACCCCTATGGCACTAACAACGGCCCCAGAGCAAATTGACCGGATTGTCGGCAATTATCACCATAATCCCTTTGACGTTCTTGGTCCCCATCGCATTCAGATAGATGGCAAAGAAGTTTGGACGGTGCGCGCCTATCTTCCAAAAGCAGAAGTTGCCTGGGTCCTACTACCCGATAGTCGTCAGGAAGTGCCGATGGCTAACGACCATCACAACGACTTTTTTGAATGTGTGCTGGATGTTAATGACCTCGCCAGCTACCAGCTTCGCTACAAAGCTGACGGTCATGAGCATGTAGTTTACGACCCCTATGCGTTTCGGTCTCCCCTTGTCACCGAATATGATGCCCACCTTTTTGGTGAAGGCAACCACCATCGCATTTACGAAAAACTAGGAGCCCACCTTACCACGATCGACGGTGTGGCTGGTGTCTATTTTGCCGTATGGGCCCCCAATGCCCGCAACGTTTCCATTTTGGGGGATTTCAATAGCTGGGATGGTCGCCAGCATCAAATGAATATCGGCTATGGGGGGATCTGGAGCCTATTTATTCCCGAACTCACCGTCGGTATGTCCTACAAGTACGAGATCAAAAATCATGAAGGACATATTTACGAAAAATCTGATCCCTACGGGTTTCAGCAGGAAGTGCGGCCCAAGACTGCCTCAATTGTGGCCGATCTTGATAGCTATCAGTGGCAAGACAACCATTGGATGGAAACACGCCGCCAACAGGATCCAATGTCTCAGCCTGTATCGGTGTATGAGCTACATCTAGGCTCCTGGATGCATGCATCATCGGCGCAGCCAGCTAAACAGCCCGATGGGACCGATGCCCCAGTGGTTACGGTGGCTGACCTCAAGCCTGGTGCTCGTTTTCTCACCTATCGTGAACTGGCTGACAAGCTGATTCCCTATGTTAAAGAATTAGGCTTTACCCATATTGAGCTACTGCCTGTTGCTGAGCATCCTTTTGACGGCTCTTGGGGCTACCAGGTAACCGGCTACTATGCCGCCACCTCCCGCTACGGTTCCCCTGAGGATCTGATGTATTTTATCGACCAGTGCCACCAGAACGGCATTGGTGTACTGGTGGACTGGGTACCCGGCCACTTTCCAAAAGACGGCCACGGCCTAGCCTTCTTTGATGGCACCCATCTCTATGAGCATGCCGATCCCCGCAAGGGCGAGCATAAGGAATGGGGCACCCTGGTCTTTAACTATGGTCGTAATGAAGTGCGTAACTTCTTGGTGGCCAATGCCCTTTTCTGGTTTGACAAGTACCACATTGATGGTATTCGCGTAGACGCCGTGGCGTCCATGCTCTACTTGGACTACAACCGCAAAGCTGGCGAGTGGGTTGCCAATGACTACGGTGGTCGCGAAAATATTGAAGCTGCCGACTGCCTACGCCAGGTCAACCACCTAATCTTTAGCTATTATCCCGGAGTCCTCTCCATCGCCGAAGAATCTACCTCTTGGCCCATGGTGTCTTGGCCTACCTATGTGGGCGGCTTGGGCTTTAACCTCAAGTGGAACATGGGTTGGATGCATGACATGCTGGACTATTTCAGCATGGACCCCTGGTTCCGTCAGTTTCACCAAAATAATGTTACCTTTAGCATCTGGTACGCCTTTAGCGAGAACTTTATGCTGGCCCTGTCCCATGATGAGGTGGTCCACGGCAAGAGCAACATGATCGGCAAAATGCCAGGGGACGACTGGCAGAAAATGGCCAACATGCGCTGTCTGTATACCTATATGTTTACCCATCCTGGTAAGAAGACCTTGTTTATGGGGATGGAGTTTGCTCAGTGGAGCGAGTGGAATGTGTGGGGTGACCTGGAATGGCACCTGCTAGAGTATGGGCCCCATGCCCAGATGAAAGTCTTTATGGAAAAGCTCAATGCAACCTATCGCAGTGAGCCCGCCCTTTATACTCAAGACTTTGACCAGCAGGGTTTTGAGTGGATTGACTGTAGCGATAATAGCCACAGCGTTGTCTCCTTTATCCGTCGGGCACAAGACAGCGATGAGTTTATTGTCACTGTGTGTAACTTTACTCCCCAGCCCCACAGCCACTATCGCGTCGGTGTTCCGGCCAAAGGCTATTATCAGGAAATCTTTAACAGCGATGCCCGCGAGTTTGGCGGTAGCAACATGGGCAATTTAGGCGGCAAATGGTCTGAGGATTGGGCCTATCACAATCGACCCTATTCGCTAGATCTGACCCTGCCCCCGTTGGCAACTGTCGTATTTAAGCTTGATCCAGCACGGACATCGTCAGCGACTCTGTCTGGATTTAGGTTGGGGGGATAGGTCGATAAATTGCGGCGGTGAGTAAGTGATTTAGAGAGCATAGTTTATCGCTTACTCTCTACGGCATTCCCACCGTTTCCCAGTCCTTTACCCTAGGACCAAACCGCTGAGCGGCTTTTTGCTCAGCGGTCTTGAGGGATGGGTGCCATTCGCTTAAACTATAGTCTCCGTCAATTTCAGTGGCTAGCAGGCAATAGCCATGGCCATCGAACTCGATGGCTAAATAAATCATAGTTCCAGGTATTAACTCAGCTGGCTGGTTGGGCAAATCTGGCGGCATCTGCCAAGTGCGAATTTGCTTAACCACCATGGATGGCATGAATCATGAATAATTTGTCTTTGGAGACAAATTATTGGCACAGCTTTCCTTTTATACGCGATCTAACAGCGATTTCTACAGTGACTTAGTAGGCACTCCCTGACACCAGGGTTTGATATTTCAATTAGTTTTCGCTGCGTACGTGGGTCTGGCTCTGCTCTTCAGCGGTTAGATCGACTAAAGCTATGTCGTTTCTTAGTACACGGCCTGTGGGGCCAACTATTTGACGAGGTAGTGTGCGGGTATCCACCAGCTCCATCCGATTCATGTTGTAAGTGGTGTAACCGGTGTCGCCTGTGTCAAAGAAAAAATCCAGAACCGTCATGGTTTGCATAGCGGCATCATTGCGGTTAAGCCAGGTGCGAGGACCGCTGCCTAGGGCTCCGGTGTGCAGCAGCTGTAGGTCGCCCGCATGGCCAGGATAATAGGCGTGGTGATGACCGCTCATGTAGGTGTGGACGTTGTGGCGCTCCAGGAGCGTCTGGAGTTGGGCCGCATTATTGAGTAGTTCGCCGTTGCGATCGCGCCCTTGAGAAATCGCATACAGCGGTAAATGCCCCAGGGCAATCCGAAACTTAGCCTCTTGAGCTACTGCACTACTTAACTGTCGGTCGGCCCAAGCCACCTGGTCAGCGGGCACATTGGCCGACGATGCATCCCACACCAGGTAGAAAATATCATTCTGCTTAAAGCTGTAATAGTAGGGAAAATCACCTGTATCCACGTACTGCAGGTCCAGGGTATCTTGGTGGGCCTGCCAGTAGCGGCTAGTCACCTCGCGGTCAACCGAGTAAACATACTGTCCCCCATCCTGCAAACTAGACGCATCGTGGTTGCCGATGGTCAGAGCAAAGGGAATATCCGCCTCGCGAATAGGGCTGAGGATGAGATTGTCAAATCCCTGCCACATAGCATCTACTTCAGCTTTACTCAGAGCCGCACTCTGACCTGCCACCATATCGCCCACACACAGCACAATATCCGGCTCCCACTGGGGCAACATTGAGACCCCCTTCATCACCTCTTGGCGATAGTCCACAGACCCATAGCGAGAGTTTAGGTCGCTAATAACGACGGCCCGAACGTCACCGCGTTTGGGCGCAAAGAGGTCGGCTGGGCCAATAGGCTGGTTAAAGTTGAGAGGGCGTTTGGGAACAGCCGCATCCGAGAGAACAGATGAGGCGTTGACAGATGCACCTGGCGTGTTAGTCACTGATTGGGCAATGGGACGAGCTGAGCAAGCTCCGAGGGCCAAACTGCTGAGGAGTAGAAAGCGACGACGGTTGAGCATGGGGAGAATGAGGTATCTATGGGAAAGGTAACGCAGGTAAAGGTCTGCGTAAAGACAAAACTCTATTACACACTAAATTAAACTGATTCATACCACTGCAGAGTAGTGCTATGACGGCGATCAAAATTCACCCCATACGTTGGACATCTGAGCTACGGGTGTGGTTAAGCAAAGTAGGGAAGAAGGATTTTATAAGATCCAAAAATTGCTTCTGCAGAGGTTGCCATGGAACGCCTGTACGGCAAAAAGGAGGATATAATTAAATCCTCATTCCTAGTCTGGATCGGGCAGCGTTTGCGTCAGGAGATGGGGAGGTCCGTTGAGGCTGTTTTTACTGCACCATGCTCTTTAGGATGCCTAGCAAAAGGTTTACCTGGGTAGCAAAGTACTGTTTGGTATCGATGAAAATGGTTCTTTGGTTATCCACTGACTGGAGTTGAAGAAACCGCCACAGGTCGCCTGTGGTCACACGGCCAAAAATTGTTGTCACTGCAGTCTCTTCTTGATGATTAAACAATTCAGCTGCAATCATTTCTGCCATGCACTGACCAAGTCCGGCATTGATGCGATCGTTTTTGGTTTCCACTAATGCTAGAACCGGAGCTGAGAGACTGTATTGAGATCGCGATTGGCTCACAATATAGTCACAGCGTCCGGCCAATCCCTGGGCTTTATCCACCGTAAACTCAATTCCGGAAAACAGACTAATCTGGCGATCGAGCAGTTCCCGAGCAGCCGACAAAATCGGAGCCACAATAAACTCTGACTTGGCTTTCTCAGTACCAATGGCATCAGCCAAGGGTAAATAGAATATCTAAAAAGTCCGACAGCCACTGCGGTGGCACCTGGGGCTCAACATCGCTAAACAGAGCCTGATCTTCAACTAGTTCAATCGCAAACTGCTTTCTGACGTCGTTGATTGTAAAGTCACTGTAGGCCATGATTTGCGAGTACCTTCTGAGTAGGGCTGCTCAGCAGGCATTCATTATGGCATAGCTAATCGACCTAGGCTCCGAGTATCTTCTTGAGAGAACGTCCTCTAAACGGCTACTATACAGGCGCATATTCGGTCGGCCCCTGTGGGGCAGTTGCCTAAATGATTGACTCAGTGCTGCGTACCCTTACCTTTGGTCAGTTTTCGCTACATCAGTGGCGACAGGTAAGTCTGATCCATCGGTTGCTGTCGCCCCTACGCCAGTGGCGACAGGGCAGCAGTCTGTTGGCTTATGGTGACCTGATAGCGGCCGGTATCATGGCAGTTCTGCTGGTGTTGTCCCCCTACACTTCTACTACCCTAATCGGCATTTTGTTGATGGCCTGCGCAGCGCTGTGGTTTCTCCTGACGGTGAGTGATGAGGCCAATGGCTGGCTGACACCGATTCACTTAGGCGTAACCCTCTACTGGGGAGCAATGGTGTTGTCCACAGCCCTCTCTCCGGTCAAAGCGGCGGCCATATCGGGTCTGGTCAAGCTAACTTTAAACCTGCTGCTGTTTATGTTGATGGCACGGGTACTGCGAACACCAAAGCTGCGCACGGGGGTGGTGTCGGTGTATGTGCTGGCCACATTACCCGTGGCGGTCTATGGCATGCGCCAGTACTTTTTTGGGGCTGAGGCGTTGGCCACCTGGGTTGATCCTACGTCTAACCTGTCGGGAGCCACACGAGTCTATAGCTATTTACGCAATCCTAATCTGCTGGCAGCCTATCTTATGCCAGCGGTAGCCTTAAGCGTTAGTGCCTTTTTTGTATGGCCGCGCTGGTTACCCAAAGCATTGGCGGCGGTTGCTTTTTTCCTAAATCTAGCCTGTTTGGTGTTGAGCTACAGCCGAGGCGGATGGATGGGGCTGCTGGGTCTCTTCTTTATCCTGGCGGTGCTGCTGGTGTATTGGTGGAGTGAACTGTTTCCACCGTTTTGGAAGCGATGGTCATTGCCCATGTTGCTAGGGGCTATGATCGGTCTTGTAGTGTTTGCAGTTCTCTTTGTGGGTCCGGTTCGAGAACGAGTAATGACGATGTTTGCCGGTCGCGAGGATAGCAGCAACAATTTCCGCATTAATGTTTGGGAAGGGGCGATGGATATGATTCGAGCCCGACCCGTAATCGGTATCGGCCCTGGCAACGATGCCTTCAATAAAATCTATCCGCTATATCAACGACCCCGCTACACAGCCCTGAGTGCCTATTCAATTTTTCTAGAAACCTTGGTTGAGGCTGGGTTTATTGGCTTTACGGCCTTTTTGTGGATGTTGGGTACGACCTTTTATCAGGGGGTGCAACAGCTGCGTCGTCTGCGGATGACTATGGATGTGCAAGGGTATTGGTTGATTGGTGCGATCGCAACCGCCTTTGGCATGCTGGTCCACGGCCTGGTTGACACCGTTTGGTATCGCCCCCAGGTCAGTACACTCTGGTGGATGTGCATGGCCATCATTGCCAGTTTCTATACGGTACGCCAACAAACCTACCGCAATAAAGTGTCTTCAGTGAATAATAACGGCACATTAAAAGCTAACTAAGCCCGCTAAGCCCGCCTGCTTAAATGGTACAAATTCACTAGTCAGTCTTGGCCAAAAAGTTACGGGAACTGGGTATTGCCCCTAATGCGCCATCACAACGTTGGGTTCATTTTTGATTCATTCAAGAGTAGTAGTAAGCTATGAAAGTGTGATTACTACCACTGAGACCGTTGTGATGGTCCCACGTGTCTATATTCGGCCACCCGTTGATGCTGATTGGTCAGCGCTCTTGAACCTACATCAGCGGAGTGCAGATTTTCATTTTCCATGGGTGTCACCCGCTCAAGATGAGCGGGGCTGTCAGCGCTATATTCATCGCTGTCAGTCGGAACTGTTTGAAGGGTTGCTGATTTGGCATGCAGTGGATCACCGATTGGTGGGGGTGGCTAATCTCAGTCAGATCTTTTATGGCAGCTTTCAAAATGCCTATCTGGGCTACTACGGCAACGTGGACTACAGCAGCCAGGGCTTGATGACAGAGGGGGTGGCTATGGCCCTCAACCATGCGTTTAACACACTCAAACTCCATCGGATCGAAGCGAATATTCAGCCTGAGAATGGGGCTTCGATTAATTTGGTGAAGCGATTAGGGTTTATCAATGAAGGATTTTCAAGACAATACTTGAAGATTAATGGGGAATGGCGCGACCATGAGCGCTGGGCCCTGACGGTGGAGAACTGGCAGTCATAGTTTTTGTTATGAAAGACTGATATCAGGGGCATCCTAGCGACGAACGCCCACCGTTACGATTGAGGAAGTCTTGATGATGGCAGACATAATGACGGCTTTGCCTGCCCAACTGCGCAACCGTAACTACACCCTAATCTATGCACCCACCCAGCTGCAGCGGGTGGGGATGACGCCTGGGTTTGAGCAGCGGTGGCAGCAATTCCATCCCCGAATTTTAGAGATCGCTGGTCAGTGTCATGAGCTGACCAGCAATGGGCTGACGGTATATCGCCAGGCCGATAGTGAGAATTTTCAGGCTCACTACAATGTGAATGTGGCCAATTTACAATCGTTGATGGCCTCAGCTCCTATGCCTGCACAGCTGGCACTGGCTCCGGTGCTAGCAGGAGTGTTTGACCAATATTTTGCGGCTAAGGCAATGGGTAAACAGCCTGCCAATGGTGAGATTATTTTGATTTTGATCGATAGTGAGCCGACGGATCGGCTTGCGATCGCAAAGCAAATCGTAGCCGCCTCCCAAAAGCTAGATCATCACGACGAGCTGGGCATTGGCTGGATCCAGGTAGGCGACGACTATATTACCAAAGGCTTTTTAGTCACCCTGGACGATAATTTGCGAGACCAAGGAGCTAAGTTTGATATTGTCGACCACAAATCGATTCAGCAAATTGTCTGCGATGATCTCACCAATTTTTTAATGGATGTGTTGACAGACTAATGGAGAAAACTATTCCGGAGAAATTTACATAACGTTGTCTAGAGAAAGATAATTATCTCCTAAGTGCCACGGGTACCCATACGGGTGATTTCAAAACCTCATTTAAATTTCATGATGATGAAACCGACGGTTGTAACAACCGATACATCTATTGAAAGAGGCAGTCATGGCCGGAGATTTAAACTTAAACGAACAAAGTATTGTTCTCCCTACACAAGTAAATATTGCCGATGCCGAGAATGTAGTAAAAAGTGCGGGTGGTCACATCATGCACCACTACGGCACCCGAGTGCTAGTCTCAGCTGGCGCTGAAAATGTTGAGCAAACCATACAATCTCAGCTCCACGGTGCTCAGGTGCAAACCCAGTCAACCCAAGTTTCAGCCGCCATACACACCAGCCTAGAACCGATTGAACAGCTGGGTCTTGAGGCGTTTTCTTTACGTCAGTCTAGCAACTATGCCGAGGCCAAAGCCAATCGTCGCCACCAAGGGGCTGATTGGGATTCGGGTGTAGCTGATACACCATCCTGCCATGATGCCGAGTCAGACGAAGCC
Organism: Cyanobacteria bacterium P01_B01_bin.77; assembly: GCA_039028535.1. GTDB lineage: Bacteria > Cyanobacteriota > Cyanobacteriia > Phormidesmidales > Phormidesmidaceae > Leptothoe. The sequence goes on along the minus strand of JBCCHX010000010.1, from coordinate 100,974 downwards.
CAGGCCCAAGGTATTATCGCTCAGGCTGCTACCAGCACCCGCCTCACTGGCAGTGTAGCAGTGGGTTTGATTCTTGTTGAAGGGCCAACAGCAGACCTCAAATTCTCTAGCGCAGAGCGGACAAAAGTTGTTGCTGAAGTGCAAAATGGCCTCACCTGGTTGGCGAGCCAAAGCCCCTCGGGGGTAAGCTGGCACTATGACATTAAAGTGGTCTCCCTGTCGGTTCAACCTGGGGCAGATAGCCTAAGTCGTAAAGAGAAAGAAGTACTCTGGCGCGATCCGGCCATGGCTAAATTGGGCTACGGCTCTGGAATTAGTGGTGTTAGCGATTATGTGGAAGCGCTACGAAAGCGTTTAAAAACAACCTGGGGCTATTGCGCCTTCTTTACCAAATATCCGCTGGGGCACTTTGCCTATGCTGGCAGACCCCGTGTAGTAATGGATTATCGCAATGATGGCTGGGGTCCCGATAATATTGACCGGGTGTTTGCCCATGAGACCGGGCATATCTTTGGTGCCCCCGATGAATATGCCAGCAGCAATTGCCAGTGTGGTGGTCGGTATGGGTACTACAAGCGTCCTAACAGTAACTGTGCCAACTGTGCACCGGATGGTGGCGTTCCCTGTATCATGAAGTCTAACAGCTGGGAGATGTGCGCCCATACGCCCTATCATCTGGGCTTTCCCTTGGTGGACCAGCGTTATACCGGCGTATGGCGTAGCGGTTCGGATGCTTACTACCTGTGGGTGAATGCCTCTTGGAAGAGTTTCCGCAAGAAATGGGAAGAGTTGGCCAAGAAAAACCTACGCTTGGTCGATTTGAAGATTAAAGAAGAGGGTAAAAATCGCCGTTACTTTGGTGTCTGGCGTCACGGTAAGGGCGGCCACTATCTGTGGGTGAATGCCTCCTGGAAGAGCTTCCGCGACAAGTGGCAAGAACTGGCGAAAAAGAACCTGAGGCTGGTCGATTTAGAAGTCACAGAAAGCAACGGTAAATTATTTTACTCAGGTGTGTGGCTACCGGGTACTGACGGTTACTATCTGTGGGTGAATGCCTCTTGGGATAGCTTCCGTAAGAAGTGGCAAGAACTGGCGAAGAAAAATCTACGCCTAGTGGATATCAAGATTCGTCGAGTCAACGGTAAAATCCGTTACTTTGGTGTCTGGCGTCACGGTAAGGGCGGCCACTATCTGTGGGTGAATGCCTCCTGGAAGAGCTTCCGCGACAAGTGGCAAGAACTGGCGAAGAAAAATCTACGCCTGGTGGACATAGAAATTACTAACTTTGGCGGCAAACGTCGCTATTCAGGTGTTTGGCTGCCTGGCACCGATGGCTACTATCTGTGGACCAATGCCTCCTGGCAAAGCTTCCGCGCTAAGTGGGAAGAACTGGCGAAGAAAAATCTACGTCTGATAGACATCGATATTACGGCTCCTAACGATGCCCAAAGTTCCCTGATGTCTACGGGGGCAATGGGAGAGATGACCACTGGAGAGATAACAGTCGATGTGGGTGGTTTTGCCGAGTCGCTTGGTGATGATGATGTTGATTTTACGCCTAGCCAGGGCGATGGCGGTGGTCAGACCGACACACTAACCGCTATTCCTGCTGTCGATGATGACGGCGATGGCGGCGGTGAATTTGAGGCTGCGCCTGTACCTGGCAACTCAGATGGTGACTCAGACGGTGACGGTGGTGGGCTAATGGGTAGTGATGATATTGCGATCGCACCAGATCAACCGGATCAGGCTGGCGATGGCGGTGGCGAGGTGACGGTAGCGCCCAGCCCAGAGAATGACGTCGTTGGTGACGACGGTGATGGTGGCGGCAGCGTCCATTCTCACTAGACTCTCACTAGAAACTAACCCTCCTGAAGCTATCCAGGAGGATTAAACTCAGCCGCATCCCATGGTAAATCTTCTCCAGGTCGCGGCTGCTTGACCTGCTGCTGCCGGACTGACCAGGCATCAATAAACAAGGCTTCGGCATCCGTCAGATGCTCAACTTCGGCGTCAGGAGGTAGCTCCCCACCAACGGCGTGGACTACCCCTGGAAGCCGACAGAGACGCTCTACATCAGCTTGGTCAGCGTCTACTATAAAAACTCGCTTAGAAATACTTTGTTTTACGGTGAGCTCAGAGCAAGTCACTTCAAACTCTTGGGGGGTGGTAAGGGATGAGTTTAGAATGACCAGTGCTTCATGTTGCGGATGGATCATAGCCATACTCACTTTTTTACCTCCCAACTACACCCATTAAGATACTGATTGTCGTTTGCGGTAAGCATACTGCCCGTGAATATTGACGGAGTAAGGAATGCCATAGGTAAGAAGGCCAGCCAGCCAGCGAGAGGGTGTCATTTTGCCATTAACGAGGGCAGGACCGTGATTGATGGTAAAAAGGACAGTGCCCACAACCAGGGCAACTTTGACGGCACCAGGGCGTAGGTCACGGTCGATAAGAGCAGAATAGAAGCCTTTCATGGTCTAAGTATTAAGTGTGTCTTTTATAACTAAGTTTATTTTAACTTTCTCTAGAACTGACAAACTCTACCAACACCAACCGCCTCAGCTGTTTTCAAAATAGAATGCTCACGGATGCGATCGCATCCCCGCTCCACCCAGTCTTCGATAGTGCCCCCTTCCCAACGTCGCAACAGGCCATCACTGTTGGCACTCAGCAGCCACTGACCGTCATGACTAAATAAAACTGTACTAGCAATAGCATTGTGCCCCGTTAAAGCATTGCCAATGGGTTCGCCGTCTAAATCCCACAGCTGTAGGGTTTGATCCCGGCTAGCACTGACCACATACTGATCATCGGGGCTAAAGGTGACGGCCACCACATCACTGAGATGTCCGTTAAATGGACCAGCGATTGGGCTACCGTCGCGGTCCCACAGACGTAATGTCCGATCGCGACTGGCGCTGATAAACATTTGGCCATCGGGGCTAAAGGCCAAGGCATTGATGTTGTCCGTATGGCCTGCTATGGCGTCTCCGATGGGATTGCCTTGGAGATCCCACAGCCGCATCGTCCGATCGTCACTGCCGCTGACCAGTCGTTGACCATCGGGGCTAAAGGCCAGGGCATTAATGGCGTCTGTGTGCCCTGTTATCGGCTGTCCCAGGGGATTGCCTTGGAGATCCCATAGCCGAATTGTCTCACCAGCGCTAGCCAGCAGGGGCTGAGTGGGATGGATAGCGACGGCGTTGACGGGGGCTAGGTGCTGGCTGAGGGTTGAGATCGCATCTCCCTGCCGATTCCATAGCCGCACCGTGGTATCAGCACTGCCGCTGGCAATGATTTGCCCATCCGCACTAATATCCACTGATAAAACCGAGTCGCTGTGTCCGTTTAAGGGTGGAACGATGGCGTCTAGAGTCCCCGTCCATAGCCGCACCGTATTGTCGTCCCCGGCGGTCACCAGGGTCTCACCATCATCACTGATAGCCATGTCATGCACCATCCCACCGTGAATGGGTAGAGGATTGCGCACCAGCACATCTTGCATATCCCACAGTCGCAGGGTGGTATCCTCGCTGCCGCTAAGAATTGTTTGACCATCGGGACTGACAGCCACAGAATACACATAATATTCATGGCCGATCAGCGGTGGGCCAACGGGCTGTCCCTCTCGACTCCACACCCGTACCGTATTGTCGTTGCCACCACTGACTAGCCACTGGCTGTTGGGGCTAAAGGCCAGAGACACCACATCATCGACATGACCTGTCAGCTCACGCAGCAAGTTACCCTGACGGTCCCATAGCCGAATTATCTGATCACGTCCACCGCTGGCAATCAGCTGGCCATCGGGGCTAAAGGCTACTGTTACTACCGCCCCAGTGTGTCCTAATAAGGGTTTGGGCTGTTGTCCCTGGAGAGTCCATAGATGGACCAAACCATCCGCCCGTCCGCTAACCAGCTGAGTCCCATCGGGGCTAAACGCCACTGACCAAATGACACTTTCGCCATTCGCCTGTAGCAATCGCGCCTGTCCTTGACGGTTCCATAGCCTGACTATCCCTGCCTGATCGCCACTGGCCACAAGGGTCCCATCGGGGCTAAACGCCACGGTTTTAACATGGCCTTCGTGTCCATCTAAAGGTGTCCCAAGCTGCTTGCCCTGACGGTCCCACAGCCGCACTGTTTGATCGGAGCTGCCGCTGGCGATGGTCTGGCCATCGGGGCTAAAGGCCACTGACCAAATGTCATCTTCGTGGCCTGCAAAGGGCTGACCTATGGGGTTGCCGCTGCTGTCCCACAGCCGTACCACCCGATCAAAGCCGCCACTGGCAATGGTCTGACCATCGGGACTATATGCGGCTGACCAAACGGCATCTGTGTGGCCCTCTAAACGGTTTTTTTCGACCGTGATGCCAATGGCATTGCGCAGGGTGGAGCGCACCGAGGGACGCAGATCCCACAAACGAGTCCGGCTTTGGCTCGCCAAGTTTAAGGACGCCAGCAGTCCTTCGGCTGGCTTGGTAATTAATGATCGGCTGACCTGGGCTGCCTGCCGATCTAATGCCAGGCTGTTGCTCTTTTTCAAGGCCACTGCCGTCGCTCCTGCAGCCATCAGAAACAAGACGCTCATCCCTGCTAGCAGAGATTGCAAAATCATTGTTCGTCGTTTTTCGCGCTGGGCCTCTGCTTCTAAGGCTGTCTGGCTAGCAATGATCAGGGCTTTTTGACCTTCGGTAACCGCTGGATATTTCTGTTGTTTTTGAGTGTTCAGGAGCCATTGGGTTGCGATCTCACTTTCCGCTCCCCGCAACAACAAATCAGGGCTCTGATCTTTTTGCTGCCATTCCAGCGAACGCTGCAGCCACTTTGTATGGCTTTTCACATGGTCGCGGTCCGTATCTAGAATCCGGATGAGATGATTAAAGTGTGTGGTAAAGTTGCCGCGCTTTTGGCTAAAATCAAGCCACTGAACCTTAGCTAACTCTGGATGCAGATTAGCCGTCTCGATCGGCTGATGTAAAACAGTCACAAACCGCTTATTGAATCGGGCTCCATGGTCCACCTCTTGTTTGCAGTAGGGTGAGTTTACAGACCGAGGAGACAAAATAAACAAAAAATTATCGGAGATCTCAATGCCGTGATAAATCTCTTGTTTAAAGTTAGCCGTCCCAGCAGCAATGCTTTCTTGATCAAACCAGGTGGTTTTACCCTGGCTCTGCAACGCTCCATTTAGCATTCGAGCAATATCCGCATCGGCGCTAGAATAGGAGATAAAAACATCAATGGATGCCGGAGGCGGATGGTCTAAGCTTGTCTGAATAAACTCTCCATGAACAGCTGTGGCCGAATGGGACGAGCGCCCCTTAGCTGTTTTTAACCAAGCTTCTGCCTGGCGTAGATCATACCCTCGTAGGAGAATACTGGGATTCTGCTGTTGTCGTTTCCATCTCAGCGCCTTTACCAACAGCTCCTTATGTCGAGCATAGTAGGCAGCATCCTGATTTAGCGTTTTAATCAGCTCACTCTCATCCAGCAGATAGTCTTCTGGTTTGATGTTGTCGGTAAAATCGATATACTGCAGCGCTTGTATAGCTGGAGATACAGCTGCCGCTACTAGAGGCCTAACTAAAATAGGAATCACACGCTTCTTAAGCGCCACCGCATAGTTCAGCTCATACTCACAGTACTGGGATTGTAAAGACTCTGGAGATAGCAGATACACCATGGTATCAGCTTCCTCAATCCCCTGATTGACTACCCGTTTAAAGGCTTCTCCAGTGGGAATATCAGTCTGGCTACTCCAAACCGTAAATCCTTGTCGTCGCAGCAGCCGTCGCACCGTATCCATCACCTCAGCATCAGCCTGGGCATAGGCCAAAAATACCTGAGTCATCTTGTTGTGAGCATTTTTGATGCTCTCAGTGATAAACTCACAGTGCAAATCGGTGGGTATACAGGGGGGCTGTTCGTCTTTGAACCGTTCTTTAAGCCAAACTTCAGCCGCCTGTCGAGTTTCTCCCAACAGCAAGAATTCCGTCTGTTTCTGCTGTCGTTCCCAGGCCAGTGCCGCAGTCAGCAGCTGGGTATGACGTTCTACATAAGTCTGATGCCGATGAAAAATCTGTTCTAATCCTGTCAAAGATTTTTCAAAATCATCCGCATCTTCTCGCATATACACCCAGTTGATTTTACTGATCTGGGGGTGCATGTTGGAAAAGCTAGAATGCAGTCCCTGAGCCTGATACTCATTCCACTGGGCGTCAGTATCGCCGGAATGACGAGATTGCCAGGTGGCACGATCAATCTGCTCCACATGTAGCACTGGAACAATTCGTTTGTGATGACGCAGAGCAATCTCAATTTCTTTCGCACAGTAGGGTGAATTTACCGCATGGGGCGAAATAATAAATAGAAAGTTGTGAGATGTTTCAATGCCGCTGTCAATCTGATTTTGAAAATCAACAGCTAATGGAATATCGTTAAAATCACACCACACTCGATACCCAGCTTTTGTCAGTCGTTTGTAAAGCCTGACAACAAAATCCCTGCTATCAGCCCGACCATAGGAAATAAAGGCATCGTAAATGTCACTCATAACAGACTCAAAAATGCCTAAAAGTAACTCAGTTCAATCTCAATGCGAGTTTCTACTCCTGCGACCAAAACAACAGCCTCACCAAAATCTGGGGGACCTGTTAGCACACCAGGATTTCTAGAAAACCCAAACCCTTCAGCGGGCATGCCAACAAAGTTACGGTTAAACTCACCATCGCTGTTGGCATCATGAAATACCGACACCGCATAGCTACCAGGAATCAAATCCTCAAATGTGGCCACCAAAGATGGAGCCTTTGATAGATCTTGTGGAGTTTCTAAACACAGGGTTTGTAACGCCTCATCCCGGTTACTGGGAAATCCGCCTCTACTATCAAAAAGGTTCAAGCAGATCTGCCCCTGGGGCTCGTTCAGCCCGCTAATTTCTACAGCCAGCTGGGTTGTTTGCCCCAGCTGGCCATGCACTGGAGTGGCTAAGCTGCTTGCCAGCAGCAGCCCCCCAGCTAACACATTCGATTTTGAGATTATAGATAGAGCCATGCCGAGGATCAGTAACTTCGCCCATCTAGTTTAGCGAGTCATTTAGCGTTACGGCCCTTGGCTAAACCATCTGCAATCGTCTACGGTTCTATTCCACTAAACTTTAGTAAACGATGGTTTGAAACTGTTCGGGGGATAAAAAGCCCTGGCCCCAGGTGGCATCGTAACTTAGCGGTCGGGTTTGAGGCTAGAAAATTTTCGAGCGAGAGGCCATTTGCGATCGCACTTTCCATCAGCACCTTTACTTCTACCCGCAGTTGTTGGTAAGTTCCTAGCTCTGCCCGAGTTGACAGCGGGTCGTGGCCTGGAATGATCTGGGTATCTTTTCTGGCTAGGGCCAAAATTTGCTCAGCCCCGCGAATCATACCAGCGCTGGACCCACTGCTAAAGCTGTCGATTTTTTATTCTAAAGGGTCATGTGGTAGCTCCAGCGTCCGCTACATCAAGACCAGACAGTGTCTGTGTCTCTCTAGCTCTTTGAGTTTTGAGTAAGCCAATGTTGCTGGTTAGCAAGAAGCTGGTAAAACTTGCGATCGCAATAACAGGCAAGATGGTGGTATCCGACAGTACTGTCAAAATGATGGTGGTGCTGATGGGAGTTTTGGTAATCGCAACATTAATGGCTGCCATACAGCACAGTACAGCAATGGTCGGATGAATGGTCGGAATGCCAAATGCAACGGCTAGCCCCAGACTCGCTCCCGTAAAAAACAAAGGAAAGATAAATCCACCCCTAAAACCGCCGTGAATGGTAAAACAAATCGCCAACATTTTAGTAAAACAAATACCGAGCAGAGTCACTATCCCCAAAGATGTAGACTGTGCCAAAAGCTGACTTTCAATTTGTTGTTCACTGAAGAAAAGTGTTGCAGGATAAAGCACCGCAATCCAACCAATTCCAAGCCCACCCATAAGCGCAAGTAGAATATGCCGATGTTCAATCGATTGAATCATCCATTTAATTAAGCGAAAAAGCCCAATAAAGAGAACCCCAGCCAGTGCGCCGACCAAACCCAGCGCGGCTCCTTCAACCAAATTTAACCAGGTGAGACTGGGTAAAACCCCAAAGCGCCCAAAGTTATAGATACCACCTACTTTTAATCCCGTACCCATGCGAAACACAGCAAAGCTACAAATTCCAGCTACCATCGCTGGGATAATCGCTTCGTAATATTCTAGACCTCGCCGATGGGGAATCTCCAAAGCAAACAACGGTCCGCCAATGGGATCCCCAAAAAAGGCGGCTAATGCTGCCCCCATGCCGCAAAATGTCATAACGCGCATGTTTTTAACGGTTAGGTTTAATTTCTCGGCGATCCAGCTACCTAAACTTCCGTTAATTTGCACTAGGGGAGCCTCCGGACCTAGACTACCGCCTGCTGTAATGGAAATTAATGACGTGGCAATCATACCGGGGGTTTGTTCAGGCTCTAATCGTCCCGCATCATGGACGCGGTCGATTACAATCGCCATTTCACCTGGCAACCCTAAAAAATACAAACATAAACCCACCCCCAACCCACCTACAGTGGCGACCATCCAGGTATAGTGCCAGTGGGGTAACCAAACTGGAAACCAACCTAAAACAGACTCCCTGCCCGTTTCCCACACAAACTCAAGCAAATGCTCTAAGACAAAGTAGTAAATCGTAGCAACAAGACCTCCGGTCGCACCGACAATACCAGCGTACAAAAGCGTACGAAAATATGTCGGCTCATCAGGATTAGAAGAGGTGCTTTTACCCACAGAAGCACCATCAAGCTCGTCCGCAGTCATTGTCATAGCAGCTCACCGTTTACGTCAGGGCTTCGCAATGCTAACGACTTCACTTGCTCCAAAAGCGTAGTTATCAATACGAACAAGTCAACGTAAAACGTTATTCGTATGATTAGAATGCGCTTTTTACATATCAAGCACTTTAACTGTTAAAGTATCGGTTTTGAAACTCCCAAGGCGCAGATATTAAATAAATTCCATTTGAGCTGGACTATTGTCGTTAGGAAACGCTTCGCGCACGACTTCGCTCAGCCCTCAAAGTTATGAGTAGAGGGCTATGATTTTGTTAATTTCTCGATCCTAAAGAGCGATTACAGACTTTTTTGAGTGGGTAGGTATTGAGTCCAATAAAATAACTGTAGACAAGCTGCAATTCTATTCAGATGGCTATCTATCCAGTGTCAGTGTTGCAGACTTACTCTCAAGCAGCCTAATAAAATGGCAGACTAATATTGTTGTGGTTTGTCTGAATGGTTGCTAGATAAATGGTGTTCTCATTTCTGCTTAATAGCTATGCCCAAGTCTAAAGAACTTCTCTCTCCCAGCCTACAGACTCTTCAGAGACTCATGGAGCGAGCTAAGATTCCGAGTCAGCGGGCATTGGCAGCCAAAGCAAATGTCTCTCGTTGGCAAGTCCGACAGCTACACCAGGGACATTTAGACACTATGCGAGTCGCTGTACTCAAACAACTGGCAGCGGCGCTTGACTGCTCGCTGGTGGAACTATTAGAAGCGTTCAATCAGCTCTCTACAGCCCCATCAGACGATGGGACTGTAGAGAGTGTCTCCGAAAACGTCCCTGAAAATGTTGAAGTGGCGCTTTTACGACAGGAATATACCCGGCTACAGCAGCGTCTAGAACAACAAGCTCAGGAACTGCGGCATCAGTTTCAAACAGAGGCGTTGGAGGTGATAGAATCCTGGCTTACTTACTGGCCTACAGCAGCAAAAGCCGCCATAGACCTGGACGGCTTTGATGCCAAAAAATTGTTGCCCCTGGTGAAGCCGGTGGAACGACTGGTGGCGTACTGGGGTGTAACGACCATTGGCAGCGTTGGAGAAGAGCTGTGTTATGAACCCCAGCACCATCAGCTAGCCAGGGGCATAGCCAACCCTGGCGATCCTGTACGCATTAGCCATGTGGGCTATCGTCATGGCGACAACCTACTCCAACGGACCAAAGTGGTGCCCATTAATCTTGCTCGTTAATCTTTAAAGGAGCATTCAACACTAATTTGTAAGTTGGCCTCGGCACTACCTTCTGTAATGTAGGGAATGCCCGATGAGCCTGCTATTTTTAGTCCAAAGACAAGATTGACTTTGTCCACATTGCCACTGCCCAATTCTTTGAACGCATTGAGCACATAGCGGGTGTACTGGGTAATTGTATTTTTGACCGTGGGTAACTGGCTTTGTAAACCATTAGAAAAGGCTCCCTTGGAAACTCGGCCCATTTCTCTTTCGTGGGCTGAGGTAATGGGCGCACCGCGTTCAGTGGCTTCAATATAGATAACCGTGCCGTCGTCTAGGGTGATAGGTGCTAATTGAGACATGGTGTGGATCCTGCTGGAAATGCTGCTCTTTCTATGCCCAATTTTTAAGACTCACTATCGTTGATATGAATAAAGAGTGGGTGCCCTTGCAATTCAAGAGCGTCTCACTATTGATATTGCTTACTACTTAGATGGTATACACCATGGCATGTCTGATATATTTATTGAAAGCTATAGCTAATTAGTTAGCTTAGAGTTCATGGCCATCATATTTGATAGCCATTAAGATAGAGTCCACGTCTATTAGCAGATCTATGGCTAAATAAAGGCTTCAGTCAATTTTGTAGTTTTGTTTAAACAATAGGCTTGACCCTCATGGCTTATCTAAATAAGAATGAGTTTCAGTCTTGTTAGAGCCGGTCAGATCTGGAGCGATCGCATGCCCTTCTATTCCGATGATGTCTGGAAAACCGAGCTCAATGCCCGCGGTTACCGGTCTACACCTCAGCGTCAAAAAATCCTTAAAATTTTTCAGACCCTAACCCAGGGAAACCATTTGAGTGCGGAAGATCTCCATGGGGTTCTGAGGGAGGATGGTGAGCGCATTAGCCTATCGACAGTTTATCGAACGCTGCATTTGCTGGTGTATATGGGGTTATTACGGGAGTTAGAGTTGGCCGAAGGACATAAGCATTACGAACTCAACCGTCCCCTGCGAGATCACCACCACCATTTAGTGTGTGTCCAGTGCGGGCAAACCTTGGAATTTCAAGAAAATCATATTGATCGCATCGGACAAGGGCAGGCCGATAGCTCTGGCTATCATGTGCTCGACTGTCAGCTAATGCTTTATGGGGTATGCCCTAGCTGCCGGTCCCGCAGCGCCTCAACCGTAAATGAGGATGCTTAGTTAGCAAACTTCTTAATAAATTAGCAGCTTTTAGTCAATCAATCGGACTAAAAGCTTTCTCTGGCAAAGCGTATACTGCTTTGCTTTTTATTTATTGATACTTATTCCTATTTGACTAAAGATGCCCTATACTGGCAACGAAGCTTATTGATATTAATAGTCAATAAGCCAGAAATGAATTCAAGAGGTATGGCAAGGCCATGGTGGTTTTGTTTGGTGGCTCAACTGTCGGGAAGGTTCAGCGATTGAGGCTGCAGCGCTGAGATGAACGCTGCTACTGGTGTCGTTGCCGAAGGCGCTATGGATAATTTGATCTTGTTTTCATGACTACTGATAGTCCTCGCTCAGATTTTTGTTTTCATAAGTAATTTCTATGTCTCAGCTTCCTTCAGTCTTATGGTTAACGGTGAGTCCCTATCTCAAACGATTTGATCAACGGTTACTGTGTGATCTGTCAAAACGTCTGTCGGTTTCCCGATGGGAATATCTGCAGACCGTGGATGAGCCTTGTTGTTTAGAGGTAGCTATTGGTTTATTACATGATTATTTGAGCAGTGGACATCCCCCAGTACATCTAGTTGGTCATGGCCTTAGTGGCATTGTGGGCTGGCTCTATACTCAGCGCTACCCAGAGCATGTGAAGTCACTGACTTTGCTGTCAGTGGGGGTAAACCCGGCTGTAAATTGGCATGCTCATTACTATGCATTACGACAGCTGTTGCCCTGTAGCCGTGAAATTGTGTTAGCTCAGATGGTGCGCATGTTATTTGGCCCCCGTAGCTGTGAAATCACGCGGGCGCTTACTCAAGTGCTGGCACAAGACTTGGACTCAGGATTGGCACTACATTCATTAGTGGATTGCCAGCAGATAAAATCCAAACCTATTCAGCCACCGTTATTGGTGTGTCGAGGTGCTTATGATGCGGTCGTAGACGCTGCTGAACGCTGGACATCTTTACTTAAGCCCAGCGACCGAGTATGGACCTGTCCCGAAAGTCATCATTTCTTTCACTTTGATCACCCCCGCTTGGTTGAAGCAACCTTGTTGAGTCACTGGAACCAGGTGGATCAGCCCGATGAAACAGCAGGTATTCCTGCTTTGCTCAACCACTAGTCGATTTAGCCAAATGCTGTAAATCTCTCACCATTATGTCTTCACCACCGTCATCGCAATATCGCTTTAAACGTCGCGATCGCATTCCCGTCGACACTTTTACCCTTTGGCAAGTACATTCCGGTCTAGTGCGCACTATTACCTGGACCGAAGAAGGAGAGGTGGTCCCCCTAGGATTGTGGAGCCCTGGCAGTGTGATCGGCGTACCCATCAGCCAGGTTGAGCCCTGTGAGCTACAATGCTTGAGCGCCGTAGAGTTATATCGTTTGCCATTGGACTATCTGCTCACAGTGGAGACATTGCTCAAGCATACGGCCCAAATCAATCGCCTGTTGCAAATTATGCACTGCCGTCAGGTGCAAGAACGGCTGCTGCAATTTACATGTTGGCTAGCCGAGAACTTTGGACAACCCACAAGCCACGGGCGGCTAATCACCATTAGACTCACACATCAAGAAATTGCAGAGACCATCGGCACGTCTCGCGTCACCATTACTCGCTTTATCAAACAGTTAGAAGCTGATGGGCTAATGCGCTGGTCTGGACGAGAACGCTTTATTAGCAACCGAGCCCTCAAGGCTTGTCAGAGAGAATTAATGATCGCCTAACCGATAGCGAAGATCATTATATCAGAGGTCCGTAACGCGTCAACACCTGTGCTGGCATTTGTCAGCACGGGCTTTTTTCCACAGACTTGTTGCTCATAACAACAATTAGCTCCCCTAGAGCATCTTGGATGTCTATGCCGGATCAACAATATTTTTTTCTGACATCTTAATAGTTGACATTAGTGATAGCTAATGTCATTAAATTGTAACTAACTTATTTTGAACGGGAGAGGATTTGTCATGAGAACACCAAAGGCTATCGAGCTATTTTTGGCGATTGGTCTAGCTACGACCGTCGTTGCTTGCGGTGGAGGAGACACGGCAACTCAAGGGGATGCTGATACGGCTGCCGAAGCACCTGCAGAGATTGCCGAAGGCGGCGAAGGTGGCGAAGGCGGCGAAGGTGGCGAAGGCGGCGAAGGTGGCGAAGGCGGCGACTACAGTGCTGGAGAACAGGCCAATGCTGACTTTGAAGATAAAGTGAGTGGACCAGAACTCTTGAGTGCGCTGCAGGAAGGGGGTCATATAATTTACTTCCGTCATGCTCAAACTGAGCGTGACTATGCTGACCAGGCCGATCCCAACATGGATATCAACGACTGTGAAACCCAGCGTAAGCTCAGCGATGTGGGTATTCAGCAGGCCCAGGACATTGGTGCAGCCTTTACCGAGCAGGCCATTCCGGTGGGTGATGTAATTTCCAGTGAATACTGCCGCGCCTGGCAAACAGCCGACTTAGCTTTTGGGCGCTACGAGAAAAACGCCAAGCTCAATTTCTTGCCCTTCGAAGAGTACACTGATGCTCAGGTTGAGGAAATGCAGGACAACGTTATGCCTTTGCTGACAGCAACGCCAGCCGATGGTCAAAACACGGTTATTGTTGGGCATGACGATATTTTTGAGGCTGCCACTGGCATTTATCCTGATCCCCAAGGGTTAGCCTACGTGCTGACTCCTGATGGTGCAGGTGGGTTTGACCTGGTTGCCAACGTGCTGCCAGAAGAATGGGCTCAATTGTAATTATGAATGTTGCTGTGAATCCTTGAAATCAGCAGCGACGTAGCGTTTAACCAGCTACATAGCACACACAAGGTCCGGTGAAGTAGTCTTACTCCACCGGATTTTCTATGGATCTAATTGATATAACTATCAGCTGACTGATTTAGAAGTTGCTAGTTAGTCAAAACCATTGGCCTATCTAAGGCTATTTCTATGAAGAGTTTGAAACCTAAAGGGAGAAGGATTTTATAAGATCCAAAATTTCCTCTGCAGAGGCGTTCTGTGGAACGCCTGTACGGCAATAAGTAGGACCTAGTTAAATTCTCATTCCAAAGGGATGTCTCTAAAAGGCGATATCGATAGCGCTTCTGACTCTCAATTCCAGAGATATGAGAGTCAAAGCCTTTAAGTTTCAGGTTTTGATAACCTGGCTCACGGATGGTTGTTTATCTAAAAATCTCTTAATCCTTCTTGAGTCAGTTCTCTAGGTCTTTTGTTAGAGAACTGACTTTACCTGAATGGACGATTAATTTTATTGCCTATTGATAGCAATAGGCTTATGTGGGATAATTCTGCAGGCATCTGTACGATTACTGAGAATAAAGTCCAATAATGAAATCATATGTGGCTAACTATGGTCTGAAGCATAGTTTCAGCTAATGCCTTGAACAGGAATTAGAGAGCACGACTTTTCAATGCTTTTCACGTTTGGATGATGGTATTCTCAGGACCGATTAAACAGCATTTTTCTGGAGTTTTGCGTTTATCTTTAGGCTGTCATGCTTAGTCAGGATGGTAGTTAATCTCAATGGATTAGGTGTAATTTTGACATTATTAGGCGGCAGTAAACCAACAAAGATCGGAGTTAAGGATCGGAATCTATGAAATTTTCACGACGTTCTCTTTTAATAAGCGGTGCGGGTTCAACAGCAGCTTTTGCTGCCACTCAGGTATTTAGCCCCAAACGGGCTACGGCTCAAACCGGTGAGGTAAACCTGTATTCATCTCGGCACTACAATACCGATGACGCGCTCTACGAAGATTTTACTCAGCGTACCGGCATTCGGGTCAATTTGTTAGAGGGTAAGGCGGACGAACTGTTAGAGCGCATCAAGCTAGAGGGAGACAATAGCCCCGCTGATATTTTTATGACGGTTGATGCCGGACGTCTGTGGCGAGCAGATCAAGAGGGTGTGTTTACGCCAGTGTCTTCCACTATTTTGGAGGAGCGCATTCCCGAGAGTCTTCGTCATCCTGATGGCCATTGGTTTGGCGTTAGCAAGCGGGCTCGGGTGCTGATGTATAATAAGGATTTAGTTGATCCCTCAGAGCTATCTACCTATGAAGCGCTGGCAGATGCTCGCTGGCGAGGCAAGATTTTGACTCGTTCTTCTAGTAATATTTACAGCCAGTCTTTGACAGCGTCGATGGTGGCAGCTCACGGTGCAGAGGATGCTGAAAGCTGGGCCGAGGGGTTGGTTGCAAATTTTGCACGTCAGCCTGAAGGTAACGACCGAGCTCAAATTGAGGCAGCGGCAGCAGGTATAGGAGCGATTGCGATCGCAAACACCTACTATCTTCCCCGCTATGCCAAGGATGAAGATCCTGCCAAACAGGATATCTTCAAAAAAATCGGCGTGTTCTTCCCGAACCAGGACGGACGCGGTACCCACGTCAACATTAGCGGTGCAGGTGTGGTTAAATCTGCGCCTAATAAAGACAATGCCATCAAATTCCTAGAATATCTCTCCAGTAGCTCTGCTCAGGCATTCTTTGCCCAAGGTAACAACGAGTATCCGGTGGTTGAAGGTGTTCCTGTTGATGCCGTAGTCGGTAGTTTTGGTACTTTTGACGCCGATGATGTCAATGTAAATCTCTTAGGTGAAAATCAGCCTGAAGCCGTACGTATTATGGATCGGGCTGGCTGGGTATAGGTCTTTGACTATTCACCACGTTTGAGAAAAAATAAAGGTTCCTTTTCTCAAAAGCAGATCTCCGTTGTCCATACAGCGGAGATTTTTTTGTTTTCTTTTCCTTTTTAACTCTCGGTCTCCAATGCCTGCAGCTCCGCCTGGGTAATAATGCGAGGGGTAATGATATAGATAGCTGCTTTAAAGCCGTCAGCAAACACATTGAGATACTTTACTGCTGTATCTGGATCATTGGGCAAACGCATCTCATATATTTTATGATTACGCACGTCAGAATCATCATTTCCGTTATAGGGCGTTAGTTCATACCCCTGTGCTTCTAATCCCTTGCTGATTTCATCTAGGGCAGTCAAATAGTTTGGTCCCTCAGCTCTTCGACAGTTTTCTAATCCATAGCAGCCCGTCTCGGTCCCGGCCAGATGAGGAAAGTTACTACTAAATTGAACGGCAATACCTGCTTCAGGCTCACTATTTTCTGGCTCAGGCTCCTGCTGCTCAGGTTCGTTCTCCTCAGGAGAAGGGTCAGGATCTGGCTGCTCTTTAGCTTCTAAATCCTCCAAAACTAACTGCTCCTCAGATAACTTATCTAAGTTATCTGGCACCTGGGTGAGCGGCGGCGGTTGCACCACCTCAGGAGGAGCAGGCGGCGGTGACGGTTCTACAGGGGGAATTTCTTCGGGGACCGGTTTGCTAACAACAGGGAGGATCGTAACTGAGATCGCATCGCTCTCTTCAACAAAAATCTCTGGTTTCGGTTGTGCCGATCTTTGCCACCACTGGGGCATCGGCAGCAGCAATAACCCCCCATGGAGCACCGCCGATACAGCAACTAAAATCCCCAAACCTTGACCGGCCTGCAGCCGAGCCACCATAGGATATTTAAACCACTTCATCATGGTGAAAATGCTGCTCGATCAACCCAGATACCTGAGCCGGCTTAACCTTAGTGTATCGCTGTTTGTCGGGCATGAGCACCATGTTTGGCCCCGCCTTACACCGATCCATACAGCCTGTGAGCTTGACTTGTACCGTGTCAGTCAACCCCGTAGCCGCCAGCGCCGCTTCCACTTCATGGCACACCTTTGTTGCCCCCCGCTTACGACAGGCAGACTTCTGACAAATCAAAATCTTAGGCTTACCGGACTTTTTCTTTGCCTGAGGCCGCTTTGGCTGATTGACGGAGTCCAAGGGGGTTGTCACTAACTCTAACGGCTTTACCCGTAACACTTCCCTGGCCTTGAGACTGAGCTCTCCGGTTTTCCCATCAACCGACTGACTGCCAACTACACGAATCCAGTCCCCCGTCTGCAGATAGCGAAAGACCATTAGTCGCACCGACTTCGGCAGTTTAATCACATGGTGATCGTTCACCCCTTGTAAGTTCAAATACTTAAAAGGGGATTTCCCACCTGCAGTAAACCCACCGAACCGGCCTTCCAGGCAGAACGATTGCTTGTCCTTAGCCATAAGCCATATCAGTCTACATAGATTGCTATGGCCAGTCTAACTCAGATCAGCTATGCCTATTGAGACCAATTCCTTCGGCATAAGGTTAAGTGAGCCTAGGACTCTATCCTATTAACAGATTCTATTTAGCGACACATACTAAATAAAAGAACCGGCTTTCAGCCTCAAAGCCTCTATCTACCAAGGCTCTAGCTAACTGCCTACTAATCGGAACTAATTACCGCTAAAAAAATCAACCACCTTCTTGACATCTATTTTCATTTGGTCTTTAATTGAAATCGAGAATACTTTTCGAATGGCAGCCATTAAAAAACCTCCCCTAGGGGAGGTTGGCATTTGTTTGAGCAGTTTCTCAGACCGGCTTAGTTGTTGATGACAACCAAGGTGTCGTTTGCCAAGAAGTGATCGAGGTGATAAGCGCGTTCTTCCGTCTTTAGTAGGATCGTTTCATACAAGTAGCGTGTGGCACGATCTCCTAGGCTTTCTGCCTGGGCGGCCTGACGACGGAGGATCGTAATTATGGCCTGCTCTGCAGCTAGGTCATTCTCAATCATTGGGCGGCAGCGGTAAATACCGTCGGGCTCTGGAGCGAAGCAGCATAGCTCAGCTAGTTTGCTAAAGCTGGCAGCTGGTACTCCACCTAGTCCGTCTAAACGTTCACCGATGTCATGAACATGGCCTCTAACCTGATCATAGCTGTCTTCAAAGTAGTTGTGGATCTGATAGAACTCAGCACCTTCTACAACAAAGTGATGCTTTTGATACTGGATATAGAGCGCTTGAAAGCTAGCTAGAAGGATATTTAGCCCTTCGCAAACAGAGGCTGTAATTGAGGTTTCTAATGCGATCGCGTTTTCTGTAACTTCACCAAAGGGGGTAACGAGAGCGGATGAGCTAACCATAAGATGGCTCCAAGAACAGTGCGGAAGTTAACAGACGGCCATCTAAACGAATAGCCGCTGTTGATAGTGTTTATGTTAACCCACCGTAAGCGGCCAAAAACCTTGATATATAAGGTTTTCGTCATTCTTATATGAGATGTGTTCGCAATAGATGTTGGCGTTGTTTTTTTCTAAGTTGACCCAATGTCATGTCGTTGCATAGTTTTTTGTCAAAGCTAAGTAGTTGACGTATTTTTTCGCTGATGCAATTAGCTTCTAGTTATTTTGTTTCACTGTATTAAAAAGCGATAACAATTTATGACTAACTGTCAGGTTTGCTTATCGAATACCTAGAAGAGGTTCTTGTTAGGTGTTATGTCTGAAAAATTTTGAAACGCCCAGAAACCCTGATATGTGATGCCTACAGAGTAGTAGCTTTTTTTATTTCACTGATTACTGCAAATGACTCCTATCTGATGTGCTTAATGGTCCGCTCTGAATGATTCTTTGAAGTTTTCCTTGAAGTTTTAAGTCTGCCGATTATTCACTGTCCCTGTGAGAACCAAGAGATAAACCTATGGTTACAATTGATTGCTGCGATCGATGGGAAGCCTATTACCGATTGCAAGAATTAGGAATTCCATGTGAGTGTAAAAGCCATCAGCCGCTTAAGGTCAGTATCACCTCAGCTAATGACGCTATTCAGGTATGGTGCATTACAAACCGTTTAGCCCAGTCACGCCGAGAACTCGCTGCATGGCTAGAAAGCTGCTTGAACCTTGTGTAGACAAGGACTTAATCAAATATCCTCTCTATAGGAATGGCTACACGTGGTCATTCCTTTTTTTAAATGAAATTTTTTCTTATTATATATTGGTAACTTATCTATCAAGCTCCAATAAGAAATCGTCAAATTTTAATCTCAAATACTTATCTGGCAATACCTTAGTCAATTCAAATAATGTTGCGCAGATCACTATTATTAAGAATACATGTCATTAGTTGCCAAAGCTATCTGTCATAGGGCAAGCTGGCTGAAGCAATCGAAAACTGTCTGTTTAACAGGCTGTTTTCAAGAGATTATCTGTTGTTTTGCGGTGATGCTTATATGCATGTAACGGCAGAACTATCGTAGTTATCGGAGACATCATCACTATGCAAGCGTATGGTGAATCAAGTCCTACTTATGACTGGTGGGCTGGCAATGCTCGCTTCGCTGAAAAGTCTGGACTATTCATTTCAGCCCATGTTGCACAAGCTGCCTTGATTACCTTTTGGGCAGGTGCCTTCACTCTGTTTGAACTTTCCACCTTCGATCCTGCTTTACCCATGGGTGACCAGGGGTTGATCTTGTTGCCCCATTTAGCCACCCTTGGATTTGGTGTCAGTGATGGTGCTCTGGTGGATACATATCCAGCTTTTGTCGTGGGTGTTATACACCTGATTTCTTCTGCTGTTTTGGCGGCGGGTGCTCTCTTCCATTTAGTGAAGGGTGAAGAGGATTTGAGTAAGGCTTCAGGTAGAGCTCGTAAGTTTCACTTTGAGTGGGAAAACCCGAAAAAGCTTGGTTTTATCTTGGGCCATCATCTTCTGTTCTTAGGTGTTGGCGCATTGGTACTGGTACTGTGGGCGACCAAGTGGCATGGTCTTTATGATCCAGCCCTGGGTGAAGTTCGTTTGGTTACCAATCCTACATTAGATATTGCCACTATCTATGGCTACCAAACACACTTTGCTAGTGTTGATAATCTAGAGGACCTTGTTGGTGGTCATGCCTTTATCGGTAGTTTGTTGATTCTAGGTGGAGTTTGGCATATAGCAGTTGCTCCCATGGGCTGGGCCAAAAGAGTACTCTCTTTCTCTGGTGAAGCCATTCTTTCTTACTCCTTGGGTGGTATTGCTTTAGCTGCATTTGTTGCAGCCTACTTCTGCTCAGTTAACACACTGGCTTATCCGGTTGAATTTTATGGGCCGATTTTAGAAACAAAGTTAGGGGTATCTCCTTACTTTGCTGATACGGTTAGCCTACCGTTAGGTGCCCACACAGCTCGTTGCTGGCTGGCAAATACCCATTTCTTCTTGGGCTTTTTCTTTCTGCAAGGGCACCTGTGGCATGCACTCAGATCCATGGGCTTTGACTTCAAACGAGTCAACCAAGCCTTAGATGGCATTGCTTAAGCGTCAATAGCTTCGGCCATCTAATTAGACATTCAAGTTTGCTCTAAGGACCGTTCGCCGGTTCTCCTCTCTCAACCGGGCCTGTACCTAATGGTATGGGTCCTTTTATTATTCTTTATTTGTGAGGTATGTAGTAGATATGCTCTTTAGAACGTCCAAATTTTCCAGGTTTAATCACTGATCGAGATCGCTGTCGCCATCGTTCGTACTGTGGACGGTAGCACCATTGCCAGGACAGTCTAAGACCAACAGCAGCTAATGCGATAAAGCAAATAATAAAGAACCAACTATGCCAATTCATAGGTTGAGATGCCTTGAAGGATCATTATCCGTGCTAATACAACGCAGCTGCTAGACCGTTGTTATCGCATTTATGATAACGGATCTCAATAATCTGGCAAGCTCATCTGTCACATATCTCCCGTGAAATATTCGTTACTTATCGCTCCCTAGCAATGCGCCAGCTTAATAAAATAACGGGGATCAGACCCACCAATAAAATCATCAGGGCCGGGGCAGAGGCCTCCACCAATCTTTCATCCGAGGCGTATTGATAAACTCTGATGGCCAGGGTGTCAAAGTTAAAGGGGCGCATGACCAGAGTGGCCGGCAGTTCTTTCATCACATCGACAAACACTAGCATCAGGGCCGTTAGCAGACTGCTGGCCATCAGCGGCGTGTGAATTTTGACGAGGGTTTTGGTGGGAGAACATCCCAGGCTGCGGGCAGCATCATCGATGGTGGGGCGAATTTTACCCAGACCTGACTCAACGGTACCCAAGGCTACAGCTAGAAATCGTACTAAATAGGCAAAAATCAATGCTGTAATGGTCCCGCTGAGCAGCAGCCCTACGCTGTTGCCGGTGGTGGCCTCAATCCAGGTTGACAGTCCTTTGTCCAGTTCAACAACAGGAATTAAAATACCAACGGCAATGACCGCACCGGGAACGGCATATCCCATGGAGGCCAGACGCACCCCCATGTCGACTAGAGGTTTTTTGCTCAGCCGGGCTCCATAGCTCAAGACCAGGGCAACCACAACGCCAATGCCAGCGGTCAGTCCAGCTAAAATTAGACTATGCTGGGCGAGCTCAACAAAACGATTGTCTAGGGTTTCGTCTAGATTGGTTAGGGTCATGTGGGCCAGGATGCCGCCAGGTAATAACAGCCCGAGGGTAATGGGTAGACCACAGGCAATCACTGCTCCTAAGGCTCGTATTCCTTGCAAGTTGTAGGGTTGGGGGCGCTGAGTACTGTTTTTTGCCTGGTAGTATTTTGCCTGGCGTCGTGACCAGCGCTCTAACACAATCAAAATTAGGATAAACACCATCAGCATGGCTGATAGTTGGGCGGCGGCTACCTGAGCCCCCATGCCAAACCAGGTGCGATAAATTCCGGTGGTAAAGGTGGCGACGCCAAAGTAGTCGACGGTGCCAAAGTCGCTGAGGGTTTCCATCAGAGCCAGAGATAATCCGGCAATAATGGCCGGTCTGGCTAAGGGTAGGGCGACTCTAAAAAAGCTACGCCAGGGTCCGCAGCCAAGGGAGCGGCTGGCTTCCAAGGTGCAGACCGACTGTTCTAAAAAGGCCACACGCGCCAGCATGTAAACGTAGGGATAGAGGGTAAGACTAAACATGACCATGGCCCCGCCTATTGATCGGACGTCGGGGAACCAGTAGTCGGTGACAGACTGCCAGCCAAACTGCGATCGCAACCACAGCTGCACCGGACCATAATAATCCAGCCAGTCAGTATAGGTGTAGGCCAGCAAATAGGCCGGGGCCGCCAACGGCAACAGCAAAGCCCACTCAAACAAGCGACTGCCAGGAAAGCGACACATGGTCACTAACCAGGCCATACCGATTCCCAAAACCAGTACCCCCAACCCAACCCCTATCATTAACATCAGCGAGTGGGTAATGTATTGGTTCAGCACCGTTGAGGCTAAATGACTGAAAACCCCCTCACTGGGAGATAAAACGCTACCCAACACCACCAAAATAGGAGATGCCACTAGCAGCGCAATTAGCCATACCGTTATAGTCCAACCGTTGATCCGAGGTAGACGGGGAATGATGCGGGATGCGTCAGTGGTCATGATGGGAAAGACAGTCAATAGCGAGCAATGGGTTTATTGTCAGCCATAGCCGTCCGTTGTATCAACTTGAGAGGAAAGCTCAATGGGCCAGGGAGTTTTAATTATCGGCGGCGGCGGGCGCATTGGTCGCAGTGTGGCAACAGACCTGCTACATCATACGGATGTAACCATGACTCTCACCGGGCGACGAACTGAGGCCGCGTTTAAGCTACAGTCACGTCAGCGGTATCAGGCGTTGTCGCTGGATGATCTAGAGGGAGTAAGAGCTGCGATCTCACAGCATGATTTAGTCATCCACTGTGCTGGCCCCTTTCGCACGCGAGACTTCAACATTTTGTCCCAGTGTATTGAGCAGCGTATCCCCTACATTGATGTTGCCGATAGCCCTGATTATGTTGGGGAGGCCCTTGCCTTTGGGACCGTGGCCCAGGCCGCGGGGGTTACCTGCATTGTTAGCACAGGCGTCTTTCCTGGCATTTCCAACAGTATGGTGCGCCAGGGCATCGAGCAGCTAGAACAAGCCGATCGCGTGCACCTCAGTTATTTGGTAGCTGGTTCTGGCGGAGCTGGAGTGACTGTCATGCGCACTACCTTTGTCGAGCTGCAAACTCCCTTTGAGGCCAAGATAAACGGCCAGCACATATCCATTCAGCCCTATAGTGACCGAGAAGTGTTACCCTTTCCTGAGCCTTACAACAAAGGCGCTGGAGTTTACTGGTTTAATACTGTTGAAGCACTTACACTGCCCAAATCGTTTCCTCAGTTAGACAGCGTAATTACTAAATTTGGTTCACTCCCCGACACCTACAATCGTCTCACCGGTTGGATGACATTGCTACCTGCAGGGTGGCTACAGACACCAGCGGTGATAGAATTTCTCTCCCAGGTTAGCTATGCCATGACCCAGGTGACTGACCGGTTTAGCGGTACTGGCATTGCCATGCGATTAGCTATCCAAGGACAACATCAGAAAAAAACTGCCACGTATTTAGCCACACTCACCCATCCAGATACCGCAGAAGCGGCTGGCTATGGAACCGGTAGTATTGCCCAGCTACTGCTATCTGGGCAGCTATCTTTACCAGGCGTATGGCCCGTAGAACAAGCGCTGCCAACGCCTCTGTTTGAGCAGACGTTGACAGCAAGAGAGTTAGAGATCGCTAAAACACTCTGTTTAGACGATTAATTAATCATCGTCGTCATCGTCGTCATCATCATCGTCATCGTCGTCGTCGTCATCGTCGTCATCGTCGTCGTCATCGTCGTCATCACCGCCGCTACCAATAACATCATTATCAACCTCGACGGAGTTGTTGATCTCAATATCGTTATTGATAGAGATAAACACATCCAAGAAATCGTCAGCTACATATTCATTGCGAACATACTCAAGAATGCCCTGACTAGCCATCGCCTGATAAATAAAACTACAGGCCTCCGAGCGACTGACCACCTGGAAAAGATTGAGTCGTTTGCGATTAGGATAGTTAACGATGATGCCACGCTCAGTTAAAGCAGCAATGACCAGCCGGTATTCGGTAGGAATTGTGTCAGCGTCTTCATAAATACTGAGAATTTCCGTCACACTTTTACCTGAGACAATCTCGGTATATCCTAAGCCACGGGCTAAGGAGAGTAACACATCTAAACGGGTTAAACGACGTTCCGGATCCGAAACAATATTATCCAAATCGATAAAGCCCATAGAATGGGCCTTTTGGATAGCGCTATAGGCCCAATAGCCGCGCGAGATGCCAGAAATAGACGATACCTGTCGTACAGATCTTACATCAAACGCTTTGTTAATTAGGGCTGCAAATTGTGAGTGAGTAAGACCGTTAGTTGGCATAAACATGCCATTGGGAAATCCTTCAATCACCCCCAAATCGCTTAGGGGATAAACAAAGCTGGAAGCCCAATAATTCTGACGAATGTCGGTAAAACTAGTTTGTCGTACAACACTACGGCGAATGGTCTGACTTTGGGCAAGCTGATCTGTCTCTTGTTGCTCTACTTGAGTCTGAGCCTGGACTGTATTAGAAAAAAGAAAAATAGAAGATATGGTTAAAAGAGAAACACCCAGGCCAGTAATGTTGCGTAAAAGCCATAAAGCCGGAGAAATATTCATAGTTAGGATCCTCTGGACCAAAAAGTTTAAAAAATAGCTGTCCCCGATTGTGTTTGTTCGACTGCAGATTGTCGCTGTTTAGACCAACCTATCAACAGGTTCTGTAATCAAAAACCTTAGTGTGATTCAACCTTACAGTAATCCAATAGGACAAGATAGACTGGACCAATTTTTTAAGTGGTTTTCAACCGATAGAACAATGAAAAGCTTCAGTATTATGGCGTAAATCTTTTGAGAATTTGCTAAATCTGCAAAACGAGAGGCCTAGTGGATAAACGAATAAGCATAAAATCTCACAGCCAGCAGCCAGATCTTCTGGACAACTTGGGGTCAATTTCAAAACTGGCTATTTCGCGACCAATGTTCAGAAAAGATGTAGCGTTGCTGATCTCCAGTATGATTGCACCTGCAAACTATCGACGAATAGCATATTTCACGGTTCGAGTGATTCCTTCAATCAGCAATGGCAAAAATGCTGTTACTGGCTTATGAACAGTGATACTTATACACAAACCGGTAACAGCACCCAAACTTACTGAGCTACTGTCAGATATTGCATCCAGGCACTCATAGTGTGCTGGACATAGTCAATCCTAATTTCCGTAGCTCGTTGATTAAATTCAGCAGCATGAGAACGTCTTGCCCGTAGTTTACCCACGGCCCGTGGCACAGCCCCAACAAACTCTCCATCTCTAATTTGAGCCCTGAGCAGAAATTTTACACCGCGGTTCACTGCCGTTCGAATGCGTGTGGTAATTTCATAGTCAGTGGGAAGAAATGTAAGCGCGGCTAACAGACCTTCTAACCAGGTTGCTGTTGGTGATGTTCTGCCATCTTGTACAAACCCACCATCATAAAGGGCGCGTTTAGGGGCATATACCTGATGTTGAAGCATTGTGTCACAGATTTGAATAGCATGGGTAATCAACAAATCTTTCGAAATAGACAGCTGATCGATACTCTCAAGGGAGAGTATCTTTTCCATTGTCAACAAGAGCCAGGGATCTGCTTGAATACTGTTGAGCTGTTGACGATGCTTGATGAGATAAACTAGAGCATTATACGCAGTCTCAATCCAGGTGATTGACAGATCTTTCTCATAAAGCATGACTAAACCTAGTATAACTTCGCTAGGATAGTGATATAGAGGTTGTTGCTCAGTATATCCACCCAATAAGGGAACATAACTAGAGTAAAAACTCTCTGTGTCGGGTTGCATGTAGATAACAAATCGCCCCAGAGCCCGGAGGTACTCGAGCGGGACTAGGCCATTATGGAAGGCATCCAAACTTAGGAGAGCCAGCAGTCCAACACCTGTGCTTTCTAGCCTCGCCTGTAATGGTTTAGTTGTATGATGGATATCCGGCCTAGACCAAACTGCTAAAATATTGCGCTCTCCAGGAATAGGCCGAATGGCTTCTTTACACAGATAGCGACTCACTCGTTTAATAGCTACGTGAGTTATTTCATTTGGATGTTGCTGATGATACATTGATAGAGCATGTACACAGCCAGCATGATGCAGGATATCGTACTTGGGCCTGAGTTTAACCTCTGTGTTGGTATTGATGCGGTATCTGAACATTCCATTAGTCTGGATATTATTAATCAGATACTTTGCTGCTTGATCTATTGCACCCTGAACGACGTCAATTTGCACAGTCGTTTCCATTTTGTATCTCAATAGAACAGTCCACCGGTTGTCATTCTATTTCGTTTGGGTTGTAAATAGGCGCTTTTTACGATTTAGTTAGGCAGTTTTTACCATTTAATGATTAGTTAAAGACCAGGCTAAAGCCTCTGTAAAGATGCCTAAAATTCTCAGGATAATAAGAAAAGACAGAATGAATGCCACGACAGCTATAGTTCCCGCACTAAATTTTAAAATCTGAGGCTTAATATGCGTTTTAGGGAGCTAGCTGAGTACGGTACACAATAGACTAGCTAATTGCTTTTCCCCGCCATTCAGTCTATCCCATCAGGCCACAGACCTCTCTGAATTCCATATTGAGCCCCGCAGCAATACGAACTGGTCGAGGCACAAACACATCAATATTTGGATTATCATTGCAGTGAAATTAATTGCATTGGCTAAAACAGTACATCTAGCAATAGATGGTACTTAATTTTCTGCTCATCTTCATCGATTTTCAGGTTCTTGAAAAATCCCTGCAACAACGTTTTATCTTTTGTCTCTTCCCCAATGTTTCGAGCAGCATGAGCAATGTCACACCAGATATCTGTGCACCCCCTCTACCCCAGTCAATCAAACCGATATCC
Source organism: Cyanobacteria bacterium P01_B01_bin.77 (assembly GCA_039028535.1). Taxonomy (GTDB): domain Bacteria; phylum Cyanobacteriota; class Cyanobacteriia; order Phormidesmidales; family Phormidesmidaceae; genus Leptothoe. The sequence goes on along the minus strand of JBCCHX010000010.1, from coordinate 74,046 downwards.
CCTTGGGACTCGATTTTTCAAACAGCGATGACGTTCCCACCCGAAAGCTGGCAGCGACAGCTTCAAAATTTATCCACGTTTGTTGGTAGTCGTCTATTTTCTCGAAAGAAAAAATAGACGACTACTACCGGATGAAAGTTATAGTGCGGGAATAATGTGAGTACCATCCTGATATTAGGCCCGCCTATGGTTGCCAGCCTATGAAGAATTTGCCAGAAAATACTAGCCGTCGATTGACGATTTTATACATTTCGTCTTTGGGTGCGATCGCAACCCTAGCTATCATGGGGCAGTTCCGTGTTCAACGGTTACTCAACGAGCAAACCCTAGACATTCAGGTGATTACGGCAGCTCAACGGCAGCAATTGGCAAGTCAACAATTAGTGAAATCAACCCTGGCATTGAGACTGCCTATGGCGAACGACGCCAAGCAGGACCATACTGAACACTTACAAGAGATTATTCAAAGCGCAGAATCCTGGCAACAACAGCTGATCGCCTTGCAAGCAGCAACACACCTGTCACAGCAACAACGACAACAGGTGCAAGCAATGACGGCCGATCTTTCTCACCAATATGAGGCATTGATTGAAACAGCAAAAGCAGCACTAGCAGACGTATCCACAGAGAACGTAAGCATTCAATCACCAAAGCCAATTTTACGTGATGTCGCCCAACTACTCAGAACAGAAAAAACATTTATCACCGACATGGATCGATTGATCCTGACCTACAATCAACAGGTGGCTCTTGAAGCCAATCGTTTAAAGCGCCTTGAGCATGGCCTTTTTTTCGTGACTATTATCATCTTAATCTTAGAAGGCTGTTTAGTCTTTCGTCCGGCTACGCAAAAGATCCACCACACAATGAACACCTTAAAGCAATCCTTGCAAGAGACCCAAAAAACCGCCGCTCAGCTAGCCATAGAACAACAAAAATCAGAGAACCTGTTGCTCAATATTTTGCCTCAGCCAATCGCTCAACGTCTGAAGCAAGAACCCCAGGCAATTGCCGATGGCTTTTCAAATGTCACCGTTTTATTTGCTGATATTGTTGGATTTACCCAGCTATCGACCCAGATCTCGCCAGAAAAATTAGTGTCTCTATTAAATAATATTTTCTCCGCCTTTGATGAACTGGTGGAAAAGCATGGGTTAGAAAAGATTAAAACTATCGGTGATGCCTATATGGCCGTCGGTGGCTTACCAGAGCCCTGCGCTGATCATGCCCAGGCTGTGGTCATGTTTTCCCTCGATATGCAAGCCATTATCGACAAGTTTAATTGGGAAACTGGCCATAAGCTAAGTCTGCGCATCGGCATTAATTCGGGACCTGTGGTGGCTGGAGTAATTGGTATTAAAAAATTTATTTATGACCTTTGGGGTGATACGGTAAATACCGCTAGCCGAATGGAATCCCACGGAACACCAGGAACGATTCAAATTACGGAAAGTACGTTTCAGCTTATCCAGAATCAGTTTCAAATTGAGCCTATTGGTCAGATTGCCATTAAGGGTAAAGGTAATATGATGACCTACCGAGTTATTGATTCGGTATCATCAGGAGCCTAAAAACATAGATCTCTATGGAAAATATCTCCACTAAGGCGATTGCACATAAATAGAATCCTAGACAAGAATCATCTAGAAACAATCCTCCCCTTGGTAAGGCTACGGTGTACACACAAGTGACTGTAAAGTGCTTATGCTTTCGAAGGCCCCCTAAGTCCCCCAGAATTGGGGGACTTTGAGTAGGCGTTTCCCCCCAGAATTGGGGGGACTTAGGGGGCCAATGCAGGATTTTAGGCTTCAGTTCGAGATGTGTGTACACGGTAGCCTTGGTAAGGGGAACCAGTTACTGTCAAGCTTCAAAACGGTTTCTTATTTTCATGCACATCCCTAACAACGATATTTTTAGCTATTAGCTTTTAGCGCTGAACATCGAAAGCGCATTCAAAGGCTATTGCTAATCACGAAAGCTTTCAGCGCTAAAATGCGTTTCGTAACCTTTCATACCCTTGAGTTCTGGCAAACGATAGGTCAGTTGTTTACTTGTTGTCTTTCCTAAACTCACCAGCGACTCTGCCATTTTTACAGCCGCCGCAACAGCGTTGATCACCGGCACCCCCAGTCGTTCTTCTAACTGCTGTTCTAAACCGCTCATGCCTGCACAGCCTAGACAGATCGCTTCGGCTCCATCAGTTTGGATAGCTAGCTGGCTCGCCTCGGTCAGTACATCCAATGTCGCTCGACGATCTTGTTCCGTATCCAGCACCGAAAGTTTTGTTGTCCGCACCGATGCACATCGTTTAGTCAGGCCTGTTTTCTCCACCGTTTTTTCCACCATATCTCGCACCCGATGTAACGTTGTCACTACGCTCCATTTAGCCGCCAACATATTTGCCATATATAGGCTAGCCTCAGCAATGCCAACAACTGGGCACGGCGTGATCTCACGGGCCGCTTCAATCCCAGGGTCGCCCCAGCAGGCCAGGATAAACGCATCGGATTCCGTGTCTAGAATAATTTGTTCGAGAATACCAGGAATGGCCAAATATTCATCATAAAAACTCTCAATGGACTCTGGCCCCAGTCGAGGCTGTACCGTCACAATCTCAGTATGGGGAAACTTAACAGCCTGAGCGGAAGTATCGATATTCGCTGTCATTGGCTGACATGTATTGCCATTGATAATTTTGAGACGACAAAGGGGCGAAGACATCGTGAGTGGATAATTACGTCTTTCACATTTTGCCTTAAGAATAAAGACACAATTAGACTTTATTGTTTGGACGCAGAGTTGTTCCACGGAACGCCTCTGCAGACATCAGCAACGTCGCCTACTTTTTATCGCTTGCGGCTAAATATCCCCACGCGTATGCTGTGGGTCCAATTGACTGATGGACCGTGTATTCAGTCACTGGCACATAATAGTAGGAATCAAAGTAGGCTTCAGCCGTTGGCCATTCCCAAGGTGTAGGGCTCATCACATCGGCAAATAGTTCTATGGACCAGCTCCAGCTTTTGGCATGACCATTGGGGATTTGTACGTCCATCGGGCCGTAGACCGTAATCCCTGGAGGAGGTTCTTGCCCCGAAACGCGCATATCTATCAGCAATGGCATATTGGGGTTTCTGTAGCCAATGCCGGTGGTATGGCTCATATTATTAGGATTGGCCCCAGCCGAAAACTGAGTAGCAAGGATGCCAGCCTTTAAGTAATCAACATTGTCTGTCAGAGCATGGGCACGAAAAAGAGTTTGGGTCTTGGGGGCACCGATGGTGCCCCAGCCAATGATGACTCCCGGTGTTGCATTCCACTTAAACCCGTTACTCTCTACCGTACCAATATCTGTATTGGCGGCCCGGACCAGCGCATTCTTAGCATTTTGCTGGACTGTCTGATTGACCGTAGGCTGCTTAGTCCGAGCATATACAAAAGCGGCATGGCTGTGATCATGGACCTGCCATTCCATGAGCGGGGCATCTGTCTTAGTAAAGACAGTAGCGTCTAAAAACAGCTGATGCCACTGGCTATCTCCAGTGAGTCGATAGAGTTCTGCTGCAGCCAGATTGCGCTCATTATAAATATAACTGTGCGGTTCATCCGATGCTTTGGCCAGTTCAGCATTGGCCCAGTTCATCGCCCGTACAGCACTCTCTTGATAAGTTTGGGCTAGGGCCTTGTCATAGTTCTTGAGGACATAGGCTGCTCTGGCTGCCACATTGGCATACATATAGCTAGACCACATGCCTGGGCCATATACCATAACCGTCTGGGATTCCTGCCAGCTACCTTCGGAAGGTAGAGGATGTTCGGCAGATTCAATTCCCCCTGGAATGCCTCCCTCATCGGTTTGCAAACGACGGAATACATCCAGTCCCCATAGGGCCTCATCCAGGATATCGGGCAGGTTGTTATCGGACTCAGGTAAGTTTAGATTTACGTCGTTGAAATAGTCTGGATAAAGCTCCACTAGTTCTAAAAATGAGCGGGTAACCTCAAGGTGGGAAATGCGACGATCCCAGTCACCAGCATCCATCCAGCCGCCCCACGCATCTGGCACGATCTCATCAGTGCGAGTTTCTAGTAGCGCCTCAAAGACATCAATACCATCCTGCCAGTCAAACCCCGCATTGGTATCCATCAGAGGCACCGTTGAGCGGTAAACTATCATGCCGTCGTCCGGATGAAACGGACGGGGACGTTTGTAATCGGTGTAGGGTTGCTCTAAGGCAATGCCGCTACGTTGGTGGTACATGCCTCGGGCTGAGACATAGAAGGCGTCCCGCCAGGTATCTTCACCAATATCAAATTCATAGGAGGTGCCCACCCCTTCTACATAAACTTGGTAGCGCCCAGGCTGGGTAAACTCACTAAAATCCATCATGAACACATCGGTGTCATTATGGTTGCGGTCGTGGTAGTCTTTGGTTTCAACCGCCTGTGACAGAGTAGTCTGACCGGTGTAGACTTTTTCCCCTGTTGCTGTATCAATCAGCCAGAAAGGTTTTCCTTCGGTATAGTCAAGACCGCCGCCGCTGCCCATCCAGGTGGAGAGAAATGCCACCTTAGCCGGATCGTCGGGATCAAAGCCCAGGTGAGAGATCTGGACAGCTTCACTGCGGGTTTGCTCAGGGTTATAGACAAACTCGGTGTCCTGTAAACCGTTACCCGCAAAGTTTAACTGGTAGGTTTCACCCAGGGTGAGGGCATCAGGCAGTTCTAGATATAAGGTGTGTACCGCTGGCCATTCAAACTCCCAGGAGCCGGTTTGGGCCATGCTGTCAATTTTGCTTTTGCGATAGACGTTGGCGGGTGTAATTTTAGAGCCGTCAGTCACAATCTGATAGTGACTCAGAGCGTCAATACAGTCTGTATCAAGTTTCGGGCCAGTATAGCGATCGACTAGCCAAATCAGCTCGGGGGCCCCTGGCACTATCTGGCCTATGGTTTTACCATGGCGTACGACCCAACCATCTTTGCCAACGATATCGCCCAGTTTGGCCTCATAGGTGACTTGCTTACCTCTGACCAGGTCACCGGTCTCAATGCGTAACGCCACCACGTTTTCACTGACGGTATAGACGTGGGTGATGGGGATACCAGGCGCTTCTGCCCGTTTGGACACAATGTTGATAACAGCTGGCAAATTAAGGGAAAAGCCAGTGGCATTACATTGGCCAGCTGTAGTCCAACCAAGTAGAAAAGAGAAAAGACTTTCTAACATCTAGACACCAAGGGGAAGGACGCTGGAAACTAGCCGTTGCTGATTTAAGGGATAAATCGATCTGTGCAATAGGCTACTCGCCCGTGGTTTGCATATAAAATCGCACCGGGGATCAGCAACGCCGGATAGTTAGGGTTTAGGCATCAATGTCTGATCTTCCTCAGAAAAAGTTCCCTACATTTTTCCTTACGTTTTTAACCTATGCCCCAGCCTGTACTCCACGTTGTTGCCTACGCTGTTATTAACTCTCAACAGTTGCTCACTGTCCGGAAAAAAAACACTCAAAAATTTATGTTTCCAGGGGGTAAATTTCAACCTGGAGAAGATGCTGAAGCGGCTATCCGGCGAGAGGTGCGAGAAGAACTCAGCTGTGATATCGATTCCAGTACGTTTACGACTTTGGGAACGTTTGTAACGATGGCGGCAAATGAAGCTAATACCCAGCTGGTGGCCACCGTATTTCAGGGTAATCTGATCGGTACTCCGATTGCCTCTAGCGAAATTGCGGAGCTGCGATGGATACCGATTATGGCGCAGGAGTATGGGATTGAGCTGGCTCCTTTGTTGACTGAGTGGGTGTTACCGCAGCTTAGAGCAAGAGAGCTGCGGGAGGGCTAAAACCCACGCTAGGTTGGAAACCTACCGCTAACTGAGGGTTGTCCGCTAAAGGGACAATTTGGTGTGGAAGCTATAGGAGGCGGTCTTGGCGCGATCGCAGCGTAGCTAAGCGTTGTGGAAGCGACCCCTAAAACATGTATCCGATGACGGCGTCCCTTTCAACGGACACCCTTCAGCTAGCCTCGGGTTTTGAACCTGGGCGAGTTGGTGCTTCATTGCCAGGTGTAAGATTTAGGCTGTCCTAGAGAATTTATTTGAAATTGGCTCCCTTTCTTAAGCCGATGCCTTGTAAAAGGGCTTTTTGACTACGGTGGCGGGGGCTGTCTTTTGGCGAATTTGTACATCTACTACGGTGCCCACCTTGGCTAGCTCGATGGGGACATAGGCCAGGGCGACTGGATAGCCCAAGGTGGGGGACAGGGTACCGCTGGTGACTACACCGACTGATTCATCATTTTGAATAATGGGATAGTGATGACGAGCAATGTTGCGGCCCTCTAACTGTAGACCGACCAGGCGACGCGTGACTCCATCAGCCTTTTGCTGGGCGAGGACATCACGACCGATAAACTCTGACACCTTATCTAAATGAACGAGCCAGCTGAGACCGCCTTCTAACGGTGTGGTGTCATCATTGATGTCTTGGCCATAGAGAGCCATGGCGGCTTCGAGACGGAGGGTATCTCTAGCGCCTAGACCGCAGGGTTTAACGCCACGGTCTTGCAAGGCTGTCCAGATTTCAGGTGCATCGTCGGCCTCCACCATCACTTCAAAGCCATCTTCGCCAGTATACCCAGTGCGAGCGAGAAATGCCGGGTGATTCAGTACCTGGCCATGGGCGTGGTTGTAGCGGCGAATGGTGCTGAGATCAATGTCTGTGATTAGCTGCAGAGTTTCTACGGCTTTGGGGCCTTGTACTGCAATTAGGGCCTGGGTTTGGGAGTGATCTTGTAGCTCTATGCCGGAGAGATGTTCCTGCAACCAGGCTTTGTCTTTGGCGGTAGTAGCGGCGTTGACGATCAGGCTGACTTGTTTGCCTTCATCGTAGATAATCAGGTCGTCGATAATGCCGCCCTGAGAATTGAGCAAAACGGTGTACTGGGCCTTTCCCGGAGCCAACTTGCTTAGATCGGAGGGGACTAGCTTTTGTAGCGATCGCAACACATTATCCCCACTCAAAATAAATTTTCCCATGTGGGAAATATCAAACATCCCCACTGCTGTGCGCACAGCGGCATGCTCCTGTTTAATACCGCCAAACTGCACTGGCATTTCCCATCCAGCAAATGCGGTCATGCGGGCCTTCTGACTACACAGATCGTAAAGTGGTGTGTGGAGCAAACTCATGGCAGCTGTGGGGGTAAATAGACGGCATAGCTCATCCTACTCTCTTCCACGATGTCATTATTTATGGAATTTATTGATTAAAAAATAACGGTGGGGCTTACTCTATTGTTTAGCTTGTGTGCTGCCATCAGTGAGCACCGATTTAAGGGAATACTAGGGTTCTCAGGGATCACTCTCAGGGCCAAGAATCACATCATGCCATCTACTCACTATTCATCTTGGTTTGCTTACCAGCTTCAGGCTTTGATGAATCGTAGCCAACGCCATGTGCCCACGATGCTGCAGCCGTCCCATCGCTTTGTTCTATTTGGGACAGAGTTTAGCGGGGGACGCATGGTGGTCGATTTACTCCGTCGAGTAGCTGACAATCGTGATCGGCCTCTACCCGCCACTTGGAATATTGCTTCACCGTTGGCACGACGCCACTTTTTCCCGCTGTGGCATATTCAACACCATGGGACCATTTGCTCAGATTATTTGTTTGGGTTCAAGCTATCGGCGGTGGATTTAATAACCACCCACCATATGAGCGAACCCCACCGGTTTATGACCCTGCTCCATGACCGGGGCTATAAGGTAATTCATCTGCAGCGGCGAGATTTAATGCGCCATGCGATCGCAATTCTCAAAGCCCAGCAGCCCACCAGTCGCCATATCGATCCCCAGGCCCTAATCGCCACCCTCAAACAGCTTGACGAACAGCGAATTACGGAAGCTGCCATCGTTGCCCAGGTGCCCCACTTGACCGTCACCTATGAAACGGATCTAATTGACCCCAATGTCTATGCTCATACAGCCCAGCAGCTGTGTCAGTTTTTAGCACTCAAACAGCGACAGCGGGCTCGTTATCCGATGAAGCTGGTACACCAACAAATTTCAGACTTAATTACCAACTACGACGAAGTTTGCGCCACCCTCAAGCGCTCAGACTACGCCTATGTTTTAAGTGAGGCGTCGGCCAAGCTGGTGATTTAAGGAACGGTACAAAAGTGAAGTCTCGGGTGAAGAGGTGCAAAGGGCAAGAGGTAAAGCACAAGGGGTTTACGATGTTCTATCGGAATTTGCCTGTCTTGCCGCCGCCGCATTCCGCCGCCACATGGCCGGTTTAATTCGTCTGAGGGCCGATGCGGGAAATTGCTGATCCCAGTCCTGCTCGCTCAGGGTGGCTAAATCGTCTAGCCTAGGTGCCACATTGTTGGGATAGGGGGCAAACTCCTCCACATCGGTGGGCTGGGCAAAGCGCTGGTTCCAGGGGCACACGTCCTGACAGATATCGCAGCCGGCGACCCAGTTATTTAGGTGCTTTGCTATTTGGGGCGGCAGGGTGGTCTCTCGATTTTCGATGGTGTGATAGGCAATACAGCGACTGGCATCCACTACCCCAGCAGACCGAATTGCTTCAGTAGGACAGGCTTCAATACAGCGGGTACAGGTGCCGCAGTGGCTGGTATGAGGCTGAGAGGGCGGCAGCTCCAGGTTGGTTAAAATCTCTCCCAAAAATATCCAGGAGCCGTAGCTGCGGTTAATCAGATTGCCATTTTTGGCTACCCAGCCCAGACCCGCTTCCTGTGCCCAAAATTTATCCTGGACAGGACCGGTGTCAGCATAGTAGCGGGCACTAATGTTTTCGTCCTGGGACTGCAGCCACTGAGACAGGTGCTTTAGCTTTTTGTGCATCACCCGGTGGTAGTCACGTCCCCAGCCATAGCGGGCAATTTTGCCATATTCAGCGCCCTCGGGTCGCTGGTGTGGGGTGTAATAGTTGAGCGCAACACAGATCACTGAGCGCACTTCAGGCATGACCTGACGGATGTTCTGACGTTTGGGATTGGCCATCCAGGCCATGTCCGCCTGATACCCCTGGCTCAACCATTGCTGCAGTCGAGTTTGCATGGTTTGCTCTGGCGCAGTGGCCACAGAGGGGACCGCCACAATGCCAAAACCGTGAAAGCCAGCTGCCTTGACCTGTTGCTCTAGTTGGCTACGAAGGGAGTGATTAACTGCTTGGGAATCTGGCACTGCATGACAACCCGGACGTGACGACTAAAACCATGACGTTCTTCATGGTCCACAATGGCACGGATATCTGGAGTGTAATGGGCTGGCACAACAATTTCAAATCCTAAGCGTCGATAGAAGGGAATCGTCCAGGGCACATAGCGAAAGGTGGTTAAGGTGACGGCGACATAGCCCTGTGTGTGGGCAGATTGGATCACCTGCTGCATCAGGGCCGAACCGATACCTTGCTGTTTCCAGCTGGGTAGCACATCTAGCTCTATCACAAACCAGCCGGTTGTTAGCCGGTTAACAACGACAAAACCCACCACCTGGGTCTGGGGAGTCACTGCCACCCACAGTCGCCGCTGTTGCTGTGCCTGATGTAAAAACTCAACGGGGACGATATCCTGCAGCTGGTCTGAAGTCAGTCCTAGCTGAGATAAATAGGGCCTGTACAGTTGCGCCGCCGCTCTTTCTATGGCGGGCAAATGCTCAATATCTGCTGCTTGAGCGAATCGAATTTGGCCATCAAATCGCACAGGCTAATTCCCTTGATTTTTCAGTAAAGAGAAGATTTTCGCCATAGTCAATGGGACAGTCAATAATTGCTGGCACGTCGGCTTCTAGAGCCAGTTTCAAGGTGGGAATAAAGTCTTCCGTGGCGGTTACCCGATAGCCCTGGAGGCCAAAGCTTTTTGCTAGGGCAACAAAATCAGGATTGTTAAATTTGATAAAAGCAGATTCACCGTAGTAGTTGTGCTGTTTCCATTCAATCAGACCATAGCCACCGTCGTTAAAGATGATGGTGACAAAGGGGGTGCCCAGCCGCAAGGCCGTTTCTAACTCCTGAGAGTTCATCATAAAGCCGCCGTCACCGGTAACGGCGACCACCTGACGCTGTGGGTTGACCAGTTTGGCTGCGATCGCACCTGGTATGGCAATCCCCATGGAGGCAAACCCGTTGGAAATCAGACAGGTATTGGGGCGCTCACAGTGATAGTTGCGGGCAATCCACATTTTGTGTGCGCCCACATCTGACAGCACAATATCGTCTGGCCCCATCACCTGACGTAGATCGTAAAGCAGTTTCTGGGGCTTGATTGGAAATGCCAGATCATCTCGATACTGTTCGTAGTCCGCCCGCATCTCATCGCGCACCGCCTGAAATGGATAGCTGGACTGAACTTTTCGCTCCACCCGCTGCAAAATTTGTTGCAGAGATGTCGAAATATCGCCAATCACCTCCGTCATCGGCATGTAGCTGCTGTCAATTTCTGCTGGCGTTTGGCTTACATGAATAATCGGTAGCTGTCCATCTGGGTTCCATTTTTTCGGCGGATATTCCACCAGGTCATAGCCCACAGCAATTACTAGATCGCTTTTATCGATGGCGCAGGAGATAAAGTCTCGCTGTTGCAGGCCCACCGTCCACAGTGCCAGCGGGTGCTGGTAAGGGATCACTCCTTTGCCCATAAATGTGTTGGTGACCGGAATCTGTAGCTGTTCCACCATGGTCATAATCGCTGTACTGGCCTGGGCTCGAATGGCCCCATTGCCCACCAAAATCAAAGGCCGCTCCGCTTTGGAAATGGCATTCACAGCGGTCCGAATCGCGTCAGAAGAGGCATAGGCCTTATTGTTGTAATGACTGAGAAGCGGTTTGCCATCAGCGTCCATCTCCGCAATATTTTCTGGCAAATCAATATGAACCGCGCCCGGATTGCCCGTTTGCGCCAGCTTAAATGCCTTACGGACAATTTCCGCCGTATTGCTAGGTCGTACAATTTGTGTATTCCACTGGGTCACGGGAGCAAACATGGCCACTAGATCTAAATACTGGTGTGACTCAATGTGCATGCGGTCGGTCCCCACCTGCCCCGTAATGGCCACCAGCGGAGCCCGATCCAAGTTGGCATCGGCCACACCCGTAATCAAATTTGTTGCCCCTGGCCCCAATGTGGAGAGACATACCCCAGCTTTTCCTGTCAGTCGCCCATAGACATCGGCCATAAATGCGGCCCCCTGTTCATGGCGAGTAGTCACAAACTGAATCGATGACGTCTTAAGCGCTTCTAGCACCTGGAGATTCTCTTCTCCAGGTACACCAAAAATATACTCCACTCCTTCATTTTCAAGGCAGCGGACAAGGAGTTCAGCGGTGTTCATAGGGAGGATAGGTGAATGGGAAAACGGATCGAAATTCGTTGGGTAGGGGCGTTCCATGGAACGCCCCTACCCAACGAATACCGTTTTGGCATTGACGAATTCCAAGATGCCATGTCTGCCGAGTTCACGACCGATACCGGATTGTTTAATACCACCAAAGGGCAGTCGGGGATCAGATTTCACCATGCTGTTGATAAACACGGCTCCAGCTTCAAGTTCATTGATCAGACGTTGCTGTTCGGTGGAGTCTTCAGTCCAGCCGCTGGCACCTAGGCCAAATGGAGTACTGTTAGCCAGGGTAATGGCGGTGTCTAAATCCGGAACCCGGAAAATTAGGGCGACGGGACCAAAAAATTCTTCCTGATCGGCTGGTGTACCGGGGGGAATGTGGCTCAAAATTGTTGGCGGGTAGAAATTCCCTAGCTCTAGTTCAGGCGGTAAACTCATTTTGAGTTTCTCTAAATTACCGCCGCACAGGGCTTTGGCCCCGGCAATGAGACAATCGTGCACCTGTTTGTGAATGTCTCGCAAAATTGACGGCGTCGCTAGGGGGCCAATAGTTGTCTCCGGCTGCATGGGATCGCCCACTACTAGAGATTGATACTTCTCTACCAGACGCACTTCAAATTCATCGGCAATATTGCCAACCAAGATAAATCGCTTGGCTGCGATGCAGGACTGACCATTGTTTTGTAAACGAGCTGTCACAGCAGTCTCAACCGCAGTTTCTAAATCGGCACTGGGCAACACAATAAAGGGATCGCTACCGCCCAGTTCCAGTACAGCTTTTTTCAGATGCTGACCCGCTGTTGCCGCCACGTTAGCTCCGGCTGGACCGCTACCGGTCAGGCTAACCCCCCGGACACGCTCATCAGCGATCACCGCTGCGGTTTGGTCAGCACCGATCAACAGGGTTTGAAACACGCCATCTGGAAAGCCCGCTTTCCGAAAAATCTGTTCTATGGACAGGGCACATTTAGGTACGTTGGAAGCATGCTTGAGCAAAACAACATTGCCTGCCATCAGGGCCGGAGCCGCCAGCCGAAACACCTGCCACAGGGGATAGTTCCACGGCATCACCGCCAAGATCATCCCCAAAGGCTGATAGCGCACATAACCCACGTCTGAACGTTCATCCGCCAGATAGTCTGCGCCGTTTTCGGCATAGTGACGACAGACCCAGGCACATTTTTTAACTTCTGCGATCGCAGACCCCAGCGTTTTACCCATTTCCTGGGTCATTATGCGTCCTAGAACCTTGGCATGGTCTTCTAGATAGTCGGCAGTCGCCTGTAGCCAAGCGCTGCGATCGCTAAACGCAGTCCATCGGTACTGCTGATATTGAGCCTCTCCCGCCGCCAACCGCTGTTCTATCTCTGCCGATGTCAGGGGAGTATAGGTTTTATAAACTTTGCCAGTAGCCGGGTTAACACTTTTAATTGCCATCGCTGACCTCCCGTCGGTCTTTTCAATCCATCACCTCCAGGTACGCTCAGCTGTAGCGAGATAATCACGGGTAAAAACCAATATAGGTTGCGATACATATCGAGTACCGTCCAGCCAAATTTCAACCCAGAGCATGTCTATATAATCTAATGTGACAAATGTGACAATTTTTGGCTGCAAAATTATCATTTTTGCATTGATTATTTACCTTAAGTCCTGATGAGTAGACGGATATGGCTATTTACTGAACCAGACTATTTCCATGGGAAACGCTGCGCGTTAGGCTTGCCCATGCCCGGAGGGCTATACGACTGCACTCGGTCCTCAGCTTTTCGAAGATAAGTGGGTGAGCCTAATCGTTTATAAGATAGAAGAGCAGGTGTTTGGCTTCGTCGAATAAGCCCCCAAGCCCCCAGTATTGGGGAAACCCCACTATGCCTATCAGGGATACGGTGAGTATTTCCAAATAAAGGGGGCTCGGGATCTGAAGCCTAATTGAGACAACCTACTTATGAAGACGTTAAATAAAATCTAGCGGGTTGAGCGGAGTCGAAATCCACGATAGCAAAAATATTTTTATTTACCGAGAGTTAAGAACTTGTTAAGTTAACAGCTCATATCCGGTCTTGGCAGCTATTCTTGTAACCAAGATACCTCCTAACTGCGTCTCCAGCCCTGTTGAATGCCTCTGTCGGCTAGTTCATCAACAGGGCTGCTACCTTTTAAAGCGCTGCAACAAAATCGCTGGCTTCTTTGCCGCAGCTCTCATGGGAGCCCCCAAGGGTACGACACTTTTCTTTATAAATTCTACGGGCTAAGTTAGGAGGAAGCTGGGCCGCATATTCTAGGGCTTTCTCAAACATGACAATACTGTCTTCTGTCTCTTGTTGGCGGCGATGTAGCTGAGCCTTGAGATAAAACAGTTCTGGATTTTCAGGGGCTGCCTCTATAGCTTTGTTCACAGCGTCCATCGCGTCAGACATCTGACCTAAATCGCGATAGCCCAGGGCAATACCTCGATAGGCTAAATATGTGGGGTTGCCATATTCAGAGAGTCGCTCAATCGCCTCTGCAGGATCGGAAAACGGTAAATTAACCGCCAGCATCAAATCCATAAATCCTTTGACTAGATTGAGTTCTGGGTCAGTGCTGTCAATCTTTTCGGCTTCTCCAATGTGACTAAAAACCTGTTGCAACATGGCCAAGGCGGCAGGGGTGCTGCGAGCCACACCCTCGGTGCTCATCATATGAGCGCCCTCCATAAAGATACCCACAGCAGAGTAGAGATGTCCCCGCAGTGGGTCGGTTCCAAGCAGGGCCTCAGCTGTCGACTTTGTCAGCGCAGCCTCGGTAGCTACGGTCTCCCAGTCCTCATCGAGATAGGCCATGGAGGCCGCCATGCCGTGGACCAATGGCTCATCAGCTTCGGACGACATCGCGAGATCTAACGCTTTGCGCGCGCCCACATAGTCACCCTCTTTGAAAAAGGCTTCAAAGGCGGTTTCCGTGTGTGGGCCAATATCATAGTCGGTGGTGGTACGAAATGGATCACCGGCCAAGACTGGAGCAGACACCAAGGTCAATGTGAGCGCCGTCAGGGCTCCTATGGATTTTAGATAACCGCGCCGGGTGAAGGGGTTCAAAGCTCGAAACGTCATGGTGCCTATCCTTATAGCGTGGGCATTGTCAATCGAGTATAGCGATTGTGATTGAAAACTATGGATAATCTGTGAAACTCTACCAGCTGGCATAGGCACTTACGCTCCAGCCATTGTTAATTTAGTTGCCAATTTATTGGAAGATATCCTGATCTATCCTGTCAGTCGACACTGATATTTCTGTTGGCGGGTACCTTCGGTGTTAATGCGTTTGCCCACGGGGGAACAGGTTTGATTGGGTAGGGTAACCGTTAGCGGAAATGGAATGGGCCGCTGGGGTTCTACTAGCCAAAGGGTTAAGTCCTCTGGGGGAATAGCCTCGGCGTTGGTCACGCTGGGCTGCCAAGACTCGGTGCTCGCAGGTTCTGTAAAGGCCACTTGGGTGTTGGGCGGCATAGCCAATGCATAGCTCAGGATGCGGGCGCGATGGCCGTCTTGCTGGTGAGCCATAAATACAAGGGTGGGTGGGGGAGTTGCCCCCAAACGGCGGCCAATTTGACCGGGTAGATAGGGTTTGAGCAAAGCGATGTCGTAGCTGATCAGTAGCTGGCTGACTAGACCGGCTGCGATCGCAACCCCCATAACCCAGCGTCGCCGATGCACCAGGGCTAAGGCCGCGCTCACGGTTACCGCTGGATACAACATAAAAAAGTAGCGCGGCGCCAGGGTAATATCTTTGCCTAGACCGTAGGTAATGGCCAGCATCACCCCAAAGACCACCAGACTGTAGCTGACGAGAGGCGACCAGAGATCTAGCCGAGATTCTACACTCCACCCCAATAGAATCTGACGCAGCACGATACTAAACACCACCAGCATGGTCACCACTGATAAAATCGTGACCCACAGGGGCACCTGCTCCACCGGCAGCAAAATTAGCATAAACACCCCTGCAACCAAAGACTGCAGCCACGGTAAAATCACCGTCTGCCATAGAGGAGTAGGCTGGCTCAGCCAGCTGGTGCTGGCTTCACTTTGAAAATGGGTGATTGCAATGGGTAGCCACAGCCCATAGAGGAGTACGGTACTGCCCATGGCTAATACCCATGCCAGGATCTGCAGCCGACGGTAACGATACCAAACAAAGCTACCAATGGTGACTAACCACTGGGCGATGACACTAAACCCACAGAAATAATGGACATACAAACCCAGGGCATTTAAACCGATCCAGCAAATCCAACGATAGGGAGAGCGATCGCCTTGGAGGAGTGCGATCCAATGGATTAGAGCAACGGTTGCGATCGCAACAGCCAAACTATAGTGTCGAGCCTCTTGCGATAGATAAATACCGTAGGGAGACACCGCCATCAGCAGAGCGGCCAGTTCCCCCACCTGGGCTCCCACCCGAAGGCCACCCACCCGGCGGCCCAAATAATACACAGCCGCAACAGCCACCACTCCCCACAGCACCGCAAATGCTCGCAGACTCCAGACCGATGTGCCGACCCCATGCAGCCAGCCATTCATGGCGATAAAAAACATGGGCGGGTGATTACTATGCATCGTCACCGCTTGGGCTGCCTGCCTGGGGGTGCCAGGGTTATCCAATAGTGCCCAATAGGCCGCTGGCGGTTGTAATGTCCCCAGGGGAATCTCATTTAAACTCTTGCCAAGGCTATAAAATCCGGTATAGAGTTCATCTACCCACAGCGGTTTAGCCGCTAAACGCCACAACCGTAGTAGGACCGCCAGTAGCAAAATTAGCGGCAGATAGAATTGGTTCGTTAGCCTCAGCTTAGACAAGGGCCTACCCTCGCTGATACTGCTTCAGCATGGTAGCCGATTAGCAATAATAGAGGAAAGTAGGACTGCTCTCGTCCGCATCTTCATAGGAATTTCCGTCCTTTAGGAGTGAGGATTTAATAACTTGCCGATCTCTCCCCTCTCGGGAGGGGTGCCTGAAAGGCGGGGTGGGTTTCGAACCTTGCGCTAACGGCCAACCCACCTCATTGCCCCTCCCAGGAGGGGATAAGTTATCCCATTCTCATATGTCAATTTTGGATTTTATTTAAACTTCATTCCTTAGTACGGAAATTAACAAAGAGAATGGATTAAAAACGACTTCTCTCTATTGTTATCGCCACTTGTCCATCAAAGTTGGGTACTGGAGCTGTCAATTTTGTTACGGTCACCGTTACTTTTTCTAGTCGGGCATCATTATTGAGTGCCTGGTTGGCGATCTCATCCGCCAACCGTTCAATTAGCTTAAATTGCGACTGCTGGATGATTGTCTGCGTCTGCTGAATAATGTCCGCATAGTTGTGGGTATCTGCCAGACTGTCGGACTTACCGGCTACAGATAGATCCATCTGAAGCGTTAGATCTACCTCAAACCACTGTCCTAAAATATTTTCTTCTGGCAGAGCTCCAATATAGCCATAGGCTCGAATCCTCTTAACCCTTATACAGTCTTTCATGGTTGATACTTTAAAAACAGGACAATCCATAAAAGCATCAAATGTCCTGACTAATACCATTAAGCTGAAAATTTTAGCTGAAATCTTGCATCTGGTGAGGAAGCACCAACCCGCCCTAGCTATAGAGCCCCACCGCCAAATTGTCCCTTTAGCTGAAATCTTGCATTTGGTAGGGAAGCGCCAACCCGCCCAGGGTTCAAAACCCTGGGTTAGCCGAAGGGTGTCCACTGAAAGGGACACCCTTATCGAAAATGTGTATTGAGGGTTCGCTTCCACAACACTTAATGATGCTTCGCTCGTTTCATCACCAGCTTCCAGAGACTCCATACCTAATTGTCCCTTTTAGCGGATAACCCTCAGTTAGCGCTGGCGTTTCAACCCAGCGTGGGTTTCAGCAACCCGACGCAGGCTGCAGCCTCATGACCAACACAGGTGCAAGATCTAAATTAGGTTTTTGGCTGATGGATGACACTGCGGTCTATGTTGTGTCACGAAAGGTGCAATGGAAAGTACTACATTAGCGGCCCTATCCAAGCAGCTGAGGAAAAAGCTTAGATTGGCATTATGCCCCTGATGTTCTACAAAATCTGAATATTTTACAAGATCGCAAAATATTTCTGCGTACTTATCCGGAAATACACTCCGGTAGTACTGTATGAAGAGCTAAGGAAACAACAAGAGTGCTTCAAGCCTAAAGAGATTATATGCTACACGGCAAAGTGGACTGCTGCGTTGTGTCTAGCGATCTTGTCAGGATTGTTGCATCTTCCTCTCTTACCTATATCTTAGCACAAAGGATATTGTTCATGAAACGTAATTTCTTAAAGGCTGCTGCGCCTGTTGCCGCATTAGCTGTCGGTGCCACTAGTCTTGTTGCAGCAATGGGTCAACCCAGCCAAGCTGCTTTCCCCAACAAAGTCTTCGGCTGCAATGTTCCGGGTGCAAATGCACAGCCAGGTGGGGCTCCCAATGCATTGATTGCTAGTCCTAACAATGTCTTCAACGGCTATCCTGTACAGATGACGATTGGTGTATTTCGCGATGTGACTCCAATGGGAGGTGGAGCTGTTAACACGGGAGCAGGTCGCTGCTTTGAAGCCATGAGAAGACTAAATGAATTGGCCCCCAATGCCATGATAAATAGCGTTGGGGTTACCTATCAACCGATCAGAGATGCCTCAGGAAATACGACCGCTGCCCGAGTTTGCTTAGTACCCTCTGCTGTTGTTGGCACCCAATCTTGCGGCAGTAACTATTTGCCCTATTCATTCAACAACACCACCGATGAACCGGTACCCGGTGTAGGTCAGAGCTATGTTCTGTTTGAAGTGGGAGGCCGTGATGCTGAGAGAGTAGCGGCTAATGCTGCTGAATTGTTGGGCAGCTTGAGTGTGTATCCCAACCCATCTTTTCCCGGTGGACAGTTGATACTCTGAGGAAATATCCTTAGCTAGGCTAATCGACTGCAGAGGTTCTACGTTTTTAGTTAGAGTTTCTGCAGTCTCTATCTTATCTGTTAAACCTAGGAAAAATCCTTATGGGTAAATGGTTTGGCATTCTCTCCTGAATAGGTGGCGACGATGTGGCCATTGCCAACAACCTGATACTTGTAAGTGACCAAACCTTCTAAACCGACCGGACCACGAGGCGGCATTTTCTGAGTACTGATGCCTACCTCAGCACCAAAACCATAGCGGAAACCATCGGCAAAACGTGTGGAGCAGTTGTGGTAAACGCCAGCGGCATCTACCTGGGCCATAAACTGATCGGCAGTAGCCTGGTCTTCGGTTGCGATCGCATCCGTATGTCGCGACCCGTAGATATTGATATGGTTAATCGCCGCATCCACCGAATCCACCACCCGAATGGCCAAAATCAAATCGCTGTATTCAGTCGACCAATCCTCCTCAGTCGCCGACTGAATATCGGTCAGAACCTGGCAGGTCGATTCATCTCCCAACAGTTTTACCCCGGCTTGTTGCAGCGCCTCAGCTAATACCGGCAGCGCCTTAGTGGCAATATCCTGATGCACTAGCAGAGTTTCAATCGCATTACAGGCAGACGGATAGCCCACCTTGGCATCCACGGCAATTTCGACAGTCTTTTCCAAATCCGCCGCCACATCTACATACAGATGACAAATTCCGTCCGCATGGCCCAGTACCGGAATGCGAGTATTCTCCTGGACAAACTTTACAAAGGCGTTAGACCCCCGAGGAATAATCAGATCCACATAGCTCTCTAGGCCCAGCAGCGCCCGTGTTTCTTCCCGCGTGGTCAGTAGCTGCACCGCATTTGGATCTAACCCTGCGTTAGTGAGTCCTTGACGGATAGCCTTTACCAAGGCCTGGCAAGACCGTACGGCTTCCTTACCCCCTTTGAGAATGACACCGTTACCAGACTTGACCGCCAGGGTGGAAATCTGCATCACTGCATCGGGGCGGGATTCAAAGATAATCCCCAGCACCCCCAAAGGACAGGCAATCCGCTTGAGCACCAGACCGTCATCCAGCTCACGGTGAATTTGCATCGCCCCAGCCGGGTCAGGCAGCTGGGCCACATCCCGTACCCCCTTAATAGCCCCCTGGAGTTTGACGGCATCTAGCTTCAGCCGTCCATAGAGCGGCTTAGCTAGGTTATCTTCTAGCGCGGCTTTAAGGTCAGCTTCATTGGCTGCCGCAATCTCAGGGGCAGCGGCTTCTAGGGCCTGGGCAATGGCCTCAATGGCGTTGTTTTTTTGCTGGCTGGATAGACTAGCTAGGGTGCGGGCTGCTTGGCGGGTTTGGCGTGCGATCGCAACCAAAGAATTCTCAACCGCCGCCGAAGATACAGACATGGATTTGTGCGTTTGATTTGTATATTTTTCGTATCCCTACATACTAAGCCATCCCTTAGCCAATCACTGCGTTGACTCTGCTGTCTCCTCAGACTTCTGCGCAATCATCTGCTTTGCCCGCTGCCAAAGCATCTCTAGCTCCTCAATACTATGGTCTTCTAGCGGTTTATCAGCTGCCTGCTCCAGCAGGCCAAACCGCTGTACAAACCGGCGATTGGTTCCCTGCAAAGCTGCCATCGGGTCAATGTCACACCAGCGGGCCACCTGCATCAGACTAAACAACACATCGCCAAATTCCGCCGCCTGATTGTCAGCACTTTCATGCGCTAGCGCGTGACGAAATTCCCCCAGCTCTTCTTCGACTTTTTCCCACACACTGTCCAGAGTTTCCCACTCAAACCCAGCCTTGGCCGCTTTTTTAGAAATTTTCATCGTAGCCATCATCGGGGGCAATGTCTGACCATAGCTAGCTAGCTTAGCAGTCAGTGAAGTGTCTAGCCCTCCTTTTTCTGCAGCTTTAATCGCCTCCCAGCTAGCATGCACCTCTTCCGGTGTGGCCGCTTGCTGATCGCCAAAAACATGGGGATGACGACGAATCAGCTTTTCGGTGATGCCCTGGGCCACATCCCCTAAGTCAAACACATCCGTCTCGCTAAAAATCTGCGCCTGGAGCACCACCTGCAGCAACAGGTCCCCCAGCTCCTCAGCAATATGCTCCCGGTCTCCTTGCTGGATGGCATCCACCACCTCGTAAGCTTCCTCCAGTACATAGGCGGTCAGACTATCAGGTGTCTGGGCCAAATCCCAGGGGCAGCCTCCCTCAGGGTTACGCAGCTGAGCCACCACAGCAATCAGGTGCTGTAAGGCATCTAAGGTTTTGGATTGGAGATTTACAATCATAAATGTCTACTTTTTACGTCGCCGCCGCTTTTTTTTGAACGCTGACGTCAGCCAGTCACTGGTGTAATGACTCAGCGCCCCAAATTCTAACCCAGCCAGCAGCGCCAGCCACTCTCTACGATATCGAGCCAAGAAGCGACCCAGGGCGTTTCCTATCATGTCCCATTCCAGCTGTGCCTGCCAGAAATAATTGAGCGCCAGTACCCCTACCGCTATAAACAAGGCAATCCAGGCTCCCAAATACACCACTCGCACCAGAGTGCCAATCACCGGTCCATGGGACCAGGTAGATCGATGTTTAATCAGCCTTTGGTAGGGATACCAAATCCAGCGTATAGGCCCCCAGCGTCGGTACTGCACCGACTGGATATCCAGATCAGGCCCCATCATAAAACCACCGATTAAAAAAGCAATGCTAACCATCACCGTGAGCGGCACCTCAAGTGTGGCCATAAAGGCTCCTGTTAGGACAATCGGCAGTAACCACAGCGTGATTCGATCATGACTTTTTCCAGATGGCATAGACTCCGCACCGCATTTGCTCCCAGATTTAATAATACGGATGAATTAGCCGAAGTTTGTTTGAAAAAAAATAGATTGCTGCCGCCGTTGTCTGTTACTATTGGTTCCGGTGCAAATGCACACCCCACGGACGGTTAGCTCAGTTGGTAGAGCGCCTGCCTTACAAGCAGGATGTCACTGGTTCGAGCCCAGTACCGTCCATAAGGATCTGAATTTTGATACGGTCTCTACCAAGGACTGCCAACTAGAGTAAAGCCGGACCAGTAAAATGGGTGAGATAGCTCCGGAGTTCGACTGCTTTGACTAAGGGCTGTTCGAACTTCGCCAAACAATGGTATATTGCCACCGCTCCAAGATAAAAGGTCATCACTTAATTCAACCGTGCCATTGAGCATTGCTAGCTGTGCTTGACGTAGCGCTGCAGCCTTAATTGAGTTTTCACTGGACCGTAGTTGGGTATAAAACTCAATCATCAGCCCTGCTGTGCCGATATCTGACACTTGCCACAGGCTAGCGAGGGTTGACTTAACGCCTGCTTGGCTGGCGAACCCTGCAAACCCTAGTTCAGCTTCATAACTATCCTTGGCAGTCTCACAGGCACTCAGAATTAGCAGTTCTACCGCTGGGCTATTCCACCCCATTTCTCGTATGTCAGATAACTTTAATTGTTCACCCCATAGTTGAATGTAAGATTGCTCAGGGTTGCCGCGCTTAAAAAAAGCATGGGTTGCCAGGTGGACAATGCCATAGGGGCTATCACTCCTGGCATTGTTTAAGTTTGCTCTGGTAGCTTCCGTATCGAGTAAAGGGTCTGCACTTCCTAGCCAATTGTCAGTAATGTTAGAAATTTCAAATGGAACAGCAGGTAAATCGCTCAAATTTGCAGTTTCAAAGTCAGAAATGCCAGCCGGTAAGACGCTTGAGTTCTGAATATCTTGGTATTGAGTATTAGCTATATTCAGGCTAGGCATGAGTCCTAAACTATAATTTTGGACTAGAAACCCTTGTCCATCGTGCAGTGCAGCTAGTGGAGTAGCCCGCAGTCCTTGATCCATAATGAAGACAAGATTATTAATTTCGTTTTGCTGTAGTTCAGTGGTTAAGGGGCGAACTAACCATTCATAAAGCTGTTGAGCATCCTTGAGATAGTCAGGTTCAAATAGGGTAATCTTTTCGCGAAAATCTCTGGCTTTTTTAATAACGCGTGTGCAGTTTGCATTGGGAACATGCTTAGCGATAACTTCTTCTTCACTAGTTACTAAAACTAGAAACAATTCATGATCTTCTCGACCATCACAGCCATATTGATTATTGAATGATTGCCCGATCAAAAGAGGTAAAGACCCGTCGGTATTGAATGCCCAGAGAACTTCCTCCTTTGAGGCAAATTGTTGGGCTATAGTATCTTCGCGTGGATTGTCGGATGGGACAACGGGTTTGATAAGCTGATCGCTGGGTGCAAAGAAGGCATAGATGATAGCGGGTTTAGCACCTGTTTGGGATTCAATACGTCGAATTGTATTTTGAGCATCAACAACGGTGGAGTCATTTTCATCAGTTCCTCCATCAGCGGCTCCAACAGCGCCTTGGGCGGTATCAGATTCTGTCGTCTGATTTTGTGGTGAATCAATGATGTGTTGCCCTAGGACTGGATCGAATACTAAGGTTTGTTCAGAGTTGTCTGACACTTCTAGGTTATTACTAGCAGGAGTTTCCTCAAATTCATTGTCTCCAAAAGCATTGTTTAGAGTATCAGTCAATGTCTGGTCTGAGCTACTTTCTGTAGAATTATTATTTTGCTCTGCCGTTTGCTCTGGGCTATTGTCTTCAGGTGAGCTGCTCTGACTATCGGATGCTAACTGGTTTGGAGCATTAGAAGGATCATCTGGATTATTAGCATTTGGCAGTTCGGGTGAAGTTATTCGAGGATTTGTGACCACCTCACTATCAGCAGGAAGGGAATCGTTAACTGAAGACGGTGCGGGTATCGTTATTCCTATGTCAGAGGGTTCATTGGGTACGCTATTGGTTGGTGATTCAAGCCTATCATTAGGCTGGGTGATATTTGGTTCATCCGGCAGAGGTATGTTCGTATCAGTCGCCTCAGGTTCTAAAGAATTCTTATAATAGTTTTCATATTGTTCTTGAAATTTTTCTTCAACTGTGTCAAGAACAGTTTCAATATCCTCAACATCATCATAAGTTATCGTGACATATGCAGGTTCCACTATTTCATATGAAGTACTGATGATAGGGGTTTTATCTATATCGATAGGGACATAGTCAATATCAACGGGAATTGCCAGTTGGGATGTTGCATCAAGCCGTGGTGGTGTAATAATTTGAATATTTTCCTGGATATATGGCCCTAAAAAAGATTGGGTCGGTGAAATACGATTGTCTCCAGTTGTGATAGCTGCTTGGGTTCCATTCAGGTCACCGTCACCAATGGTGAAAGGAACAAAATCCGCACCTCCATGGCGAATAGTTACTGAACCACCGTCTAACGAATCAGCTGTGGAAATGCTGGCGTCAACACTATTAAAGTCAGTGAAGCTGTCAGTCGCACGGAAGAATCGCCCGGCGGTAATATCGACGATTCCACCACTGCCATTGGGCGCAGTGGCATTGATGCTAGCTATTTCAATATCCCTAATCGGGTCAAGAAAGACATTTCCGGCATCACCAGTGAGACTGCTTGTATTAATAGCACCAACTTGGATCTCGGTGAACGCTTCGATGGCAACTGAACCAGAGTTATTTATTGTACTACGAGTGTCAATATTACCTACCACGACAGCACCTGGGGATTGTAATGCAAGGTCATTACCATTTGTCTTAATATCCCCCGTTTGGATATCACCTGCTGTGCTGGAAAGAGCTAGAGGGCCATTGACTTGAAAACTAGGTAATAGCAAATCTTGAGCGGTTGATGCAGAGATAAGGCTTTCTGCATTAATTGTGCCTGCTAAATTAAATATAGACTCATCGTCTGGAGCAGTTGCTGTCAAAAAAATCCTGCCAGTTCCCAGGGCGTTTAGTTCTGAATTGCTTAAATCAATTCCAAATCTTTCGATGTTTGGCGATTGGCCTGTTCCAGTGATTAACAAATCACCATTCTCAACTTGTACAACGGCATTATCCTGGATAAATACTCCACTACCACCAGTTCCGATTAAGGATACACTACCTGTGCCTATTGCTTCGATTAATGAATCAAATGTTGCATTACCAAAAATATTAATACCAGAGCTAAGAGCGCTTCCATAGCCTTGAATATTAATATTGCCATCTATCGTTCTTACGACATTACCAATTCCATTAGAAGTGTTAAGGACGATCCGAACACCATCACCATTAGCAGGATTACCAGGACTATTGCCTTGCAGAAAAATGCTACCGCCTAACGTAGCTTCCAAAGTTGCACCAACAATTCGAATACCAAGATTACCAACATTTGGTCCAGTAGTATCACCAGTCCCCAAAAGGGTTAAATTTCCCGTAGTTGTTGTTAATATAGCTCCCCCAAAAATCTCTATTCCATCACTAATATTCTCCCCACTACCAGCTATTCCAATTAAGTCCACAGCTCCTGATCCGACAGCCTCAATAGTGCCGCCTTGGATCCGAATACCGTCATGATTAAATCCTGTCCCACTGCCACTCTGTCCTCGAATTAACAGTTGACCATCCTGTGTACGAATGGCAAACTGACTGGCAGAGGAAGATGTAGCTGTATCGGTGATGTAAACACCATAGCTTGAAGCTGTTGAATTATCCCTACCGGATCCTAAGATAGTTAGATCTCCACTATTGGTGGTTTCAATTGTTAAACCACCTTCTGCAGTTCCGGCCCGTTGAATTCTAACACCGCCAACACCTCGACCTGTATTCCCTGTTCCTAACGTTCCTTCAATGAGCAAATCTCCACCATCAGTTCTGATACTGAGAGGATTTGAACTTCCACTATTGGAAATAAAAACACCATGATTTTCTACACCAGAACTGACATCACTACCAAATCCTTCTAGCGTAAGATTACCACCACCAATCGTTTCAACTGTTGATCCGTTATTAATAACAATGCCTCGAGCACTTCCTCCAGATCCCTGTGATGTCCCTAGTGCCAACAATCGGCTTGTACTCAACGTACTGTTGCTAATAAAAATACCATCATTATCAAGAAGATTAGCGTTACCCTCTCCTGAGATAGATAATTCACCAACGGTGTTGACCGTAGAATTGATAATACGAACAGATCCGCCACCTGTACTGTCAAAATTACCAGTGAAATTATTGCGTATATTAGTAGAGTTTAGAGTAGTATTCTCAATTAAGATGCCGTTATCAGCAATAATATCCAAGCCTGGAACTTCAACAGTTATCCCCTGCAAGGTCACCGTTCCTGTTCCTTGCCTGATAGGACTGGGTGTTGTACCTGCCGTAGATGCTGACAGTGTAACTAAGTCAGCCGTAAAAATAATATTGTCAGCAATGGAAAGTTCACCATTACCAGCTGCTATAGCTAAGTTACTCAGGCCAGGTTCAATAGCTGCTAAGTCAGTCTGAGTTAAATCTAGGGCTGCAGTCGTATTATCAGTGCCCCCTACAATAACGTCCTGATTTAGACCATTACTACGTATAACAAGACGATTGCCATCACCGCTAACGATGGAGTTTGGTCCACCTAAGAAGTCTATTTCACTAGCTTCCAGAACTAAATTTGTAACATCAAAACCCCCAAGGGATAAGACATTTCCTTGAATACTAACGTTGCCTCCATTGGTCCGAATAGTATCGTCAGGGCTCATAGTAAATGAGCCAACACCATCTCCATCAGAGTCCGCAATAAAGGCGATTTTATGATCACTTATAATTCTATCCCCACTTCTTGTGATTGGTAAATCTAGGGAATCATCACCTAAGTCGTTTATCGTGATGTTATTAGTAGCTTGTAACGTGATATCTGCATTATCACTTATCTGCTCCAACACAAGTTCAGAAATAGTTGCTACACCAGTCGATGGTAACGTTCCGTTTCCAAAATCAAACTCATCATCATTATTAATATCAGGATTACCATCAGCAATAATCAAATCTTCTGGATCCAGCAGTAGTGTACCGACATCACCATGGTTGCTGCTTAAATCTGCTGAACCTAAAAACAAGAGATTTTGTTTGCCAGAGACTTCAGCAAATCCACCATCTCCACTGTTGCTGCCACCCTGCGCACTTAGCGTACCGTAAAAGGCTGTATTATCGTCAGCCCAGATTATGATTTGACCGCCATTTCCAGTGTTTAGAGCATCCGCTGTAATAAGTGAAGTTGAATCAACAAACGTCTCTTTAGCATTGGGAATCGGCCCTTGCCCCTGATAATCACCACCAATGCGGATGGTGCCACCGCCATTGATTCCAGAAGCACTTAGATCAGCATCAAGTAAACCAACATAATCACCTAACGCTGTAATGGCACCGCCATCATTGCCTATGGTAGATATTGTTCCTGACAACAGATTAAGACCGATATTATTTGAAAAAGTACTTCCTGCACTGCCAAGTTGAATAGTTCCATCTGGATTAACCGTGATTTCAGAGGCATGTTCTGTTTTATTCCCTGTCAAAATTTCAGGTAAAGATAAGGGATTAAATGGAACCGTAGTCTCGTTCTGAGCCGCATTCAGACCATCAATGGGAGCAAATTCAAGATTGAGTAAGTTGCCTGCTTGGCTTAGGCGTACCAACTGTTCACCAGGTACAGCGGCTACTGTGACTATGCCATCTTCGCTCACTAAGGTTCCAGTATTAATAACTGTTCCCCCTAGTAGGGTTAGCTGTTGTCCTGCCTCTAGTGCTAGATTACCCTCATTGACAACAACACCAGGAGTGCTAGATGTAAAGGCAAATGCGCTGGGGTTTTCAATCAATGAAGCATAGTCACTGTTGCTATCAAAAATATTTAGCCAGTTATCCCCAAAACCAATGCGATCAGCAGTAGTAACCGTCAAGTCTCCACCTAAGTTCAGACGGGCATTTGTTCCCAGGAGTACCCCGGCTGGATTTGCCAAAAATAGATTAGCATCACTGCCCGTAATCTGAATCAGGCCGTCTAAAAATGAAGCATTGCCACCATTGATTAGCGTCAGAACATTGTTAGTACCAGATTCTGTAATAAAATCTGCGCTTTCATCAGTATTTAGATTAAGCAGCTCTAACATATGGAATAAATTGCCACCATCGCCAGAGTACATGCCACCAGTTATGGTATAGCGATTCTCGTCTACATCAACAATAGAGCCTGTTCCACCTGCAGAAGGCACAATAGATTGTGCGGAGACATCTGTTGGATGTAAATAATCTACTAACAACAGGGCAGTCGTTAGAGTTGTCAGGCACACTACAGAGGAACGCATCAAGGGCTGTTTGAAGATAGTCATCTCTAACCGAGGCATCAAAGGGGCAACAGGGAAAGGGGAAAGGGGAAAGGTGGGTGGCTTTACTCAGCGGGTATGGTCAGGTATTGAATATGAGGTTCGTTGGCAATTGCTTCAAACCCGCCATCTACTAAAAGTTGTCTCCATAAGGACCTAGTATTAGTTGCAGGCGATGCTTCAAGTATGGATTCACCCAATACACCAAGCGCGTCATACCATAGGGCACTATCTCGATAAGCCTCACTGAGGTCCTGTACAGAGGTTGTTTCTGGCAGTGGTTGTGCTAACGTCGAACTATCAATTCTTGTAATCCAGGCCTTGACAAAATAGGGAGCCCTTTCTTCACTTATATCCTCAATACCGCCACAGTAAAGCTTAAAGGTCCACTCAAGTGGTTCATCTAAAGGAAGAACTACCTCTGTAGATGACAACGGAATACCAACAAAGCCTTGCTGCAGGTCAGGAGCTACAAATGTAGCTTCAAAAATAGTTTCAAAGTCACCAGTTGTTTTCTTTATCGTTAATTGAATGGCAGGCTCAGGGGAAGTATCGGAGGGAATATCAAAGGGGAGATATAGCCATAGAGCAGGCTGCGCTGCTTGAGTCAGACCACCACGGTTATAGACACCTGGAGTCAGGGTCGTCATTGGTGGCTCCAGCTCCAACCTTGGGCATGAGTCACGTCGCCCACCATCGTTATGGCCGCTAGGGGTCTCTGGTTTATAGCCATCGGGTATTGGAGGTAGTGCTTCGGCTGAAACCTGGAAAGCTAAGCATGCAAATATAGAAAAAATGCCTGATTTCTGAATTAAACGTTGATACATAGGTTGACCTCACAGAAGTTTGCGGATTGGTTTTGAGTTTGTAGCTAGTAATGTAGTTAGATTTGCTCCTACTAAAGCTAATAAGTAAGGCACGATAGGGAGCCACCATCCCTCTAGGAAAAGAATAAATGCGATTAACGTAGAAATTGCCAGCGTTAGTAAATGAATTAATAATTTCAATCGGTTATGGATACTGAAGATAGCAATACTACTGCCCCAGAGCGCTATGCTTGCAATGATCAGTACTTCTAAAGGCTGAGCAAGTGTTTGAATAATAGGGCGATCATCTAAAACTGCACTGATTAGCTGGCTGGTCATATGGGCATGAATAAATACACCTGGAATTTCTATACCAAATGGAGTCTGCCAGTAGTCGCGATCGCGAATCTCATTTGGTCTATCAACACCAATAAAAATAATCTTATCTTGAATATCTGTGGGTTCAAAATCACCCATAAGAATATCCTGAAGAGAAAGGTTTTTCGCAATTTTTCTCGGGGTTGATACTGAACGAAAATTTAGTAAGATTTGGGCTCCAATGAGTTGAAGCTTTTGATATCCATTGGTGCGAAGAGTTAAATTTTTCAACACCACATTATCAAATCTCAAATATTCATCGTCTGTAAAGCTACCCGATATCCCCTCTTGTGAAAGATATTGATTTGCTAATTGAACGCTAAATGCATAAAAGGCATTACAAGTACCTGATTCGCCGAAGTTGCCAAGTAACAAATGGCGACGGAGTATTTGATCTCTGTCTAGCTCAAGGTTACTGAACCCCAACTGCGTGGAACCACTATTCTTGAGTGAAAAAATAGGATTATTGCCAACCTTACAAACAGTGGTTAATTTCTCTGGGTTTCTCAAAGGTTGAACTAGCTCTTTACTTTCTTGTTCATTCATTTCATCCAAGTAAATATCTAAACCAATTGCTCTCGGTTGATATTCCTCTAATGTATGAATCAGTTTTTGTAATGCACCATCATAGGCTATAGACTGCCATTCTCCCTGACGTGAGAAGCCTAACTCATCTTGAAACCGCAAATCATCATCATTGATGGTGATAACTGCTAATCTTTCATCAGGTTGCTCTAATGGACGCAATCTTAGGAATATATCATAAGCCTTCATTTCTAGAGGTTGCAACACACCAACAAAGCGCAATCCTAAGACCAGTGCCGATATTGCTATACTACTCAGACTACCAATTCGAAGACGTTTACTTACAGGAACAGAGCTAGGAGTATAGATATATCCAATTAAGTTTTCTATCTTGGTTGGTTGTTCCTCAGAAGAAACTCTTATTGCATGTTCAATAATGCGCTGGATAAGCGATAGTTTATCTAAAATCTCTTGAGCAGTTTGAGGCCGCTGATCAGGAAAAGGGGCCATTAGCTCATCGATAAAATCAACTAACTCAGATTGTAAAGATAAAGAGTTGGATTTCCAAACAAGTTTTCCAAACACTGAAGAGAATCTTGAAGGCTCTTTTCCAGTCAACAAATAAACACAGGTACGTCCCAATGCAAAAAAATCTGACTGAGCAACAGCCTGACCATCCATCTGTTCTGTTGGCGTATATCCTCGAGTCGCAATTCTTGTTCCAGTGACATCCCCTAGTTGGTTTTGTAAATACGTCTCTGCCGCATCTTTAACACCACCAAAATCTATTAATACCAGGGTGCCATCATTCTTGAGCATAATATTTGCAGGCTTGATATCTCGATGCAAAAAATTATGCTGATGGAGATACTGCAAAATTTTTGTTAGCTCAGTCAACCAGTTCAGCAATTGCAGTTGGCTAATAGGTTGCTCTCCACGATCCTTCATCCATTGTTCTAAATCTATGCCTTCAATCTTTTCCATCACATAGCCATGGATAGGTTTAGACATTCCATCCACAACATAGGAAAAGTAGCTCTCAGCATCTACCTTAGGAATACCAGGATGATCTAGCTGGCTAAGGACTTGGGCTTCGCGTTGAAACAGTTCAATGGCCTTAGGAAAATTTTTGACCAGGATCTTCAAAACCTTAATCTGGCCATCTACCAGAATTTCCCAGGTTTCTCCAAAGCCTCCCTCGCCCAACCGTTGAGTCAGCTGATAACGTCCATTTAACTGTAAACTTGGTGAAAGCATAGTGGGCCTCTATCAAGCTGTATCTACTGACCGTATTTTTTGGCATACTTTGTCACTGTAGGCTGTAGAGTAAATTTGGTGACGTTATTACTTCGAGTCTTCTCCAATAGCGAGCGTCGTTCCAGAGACGTTAGAATCTTGAGTAGTTCTGATGTTGATATCTGTGAGGTAATACCCTCTAAAATCTCTGAAACTTTCAAGGCATGTTCTGCAAGCGCCAAACAAGTTGTTACTTCTTTTTCAATACTCGAAAGCCGTTCAAATTGCTGATGGAGTGAATACTCAAGATCTCCTAGAAAAAAAGTGTTTTGTTCTAGAAACTCAGTAACACTCCCCCCGAACAGCTCCTGAATAGAAACAGCAATCACTCGCAGGGCCAGTGGATTGCCCCGATAAGCTGAGATTAGTTCATCCCATAGATTTTCATCTAACAGTTTTTCATTCGCTAGAATCGATTTTGCCGCCTCTCCCAGCCCTTCCACCCGATAGGAACGAGCTGAGGTAGAATTGCTAACTCTAGAAGCTCGTCTGAAATTCTCCCAACTAGTTAAGACAACACAACTTTGGTGAGTTTCTTCTTCCAGCCGTCGTAGTAGTTCGCCATAGCCTTCAAAACCTGGTTGATAGTGACCTGATAATTCGCCACTGCTGAGTACGGCTTGGACATCGTCCAGCACCAGCAGGCAACGGTGTTGCTGAAAATAGCTAATCAGCTTCGATATTTTATCCGAAGTGGTTTGCAGACACTGATCCGCAGGCAGACAGTTAAGAAATTCAAAAATATCTGTTAAGAATACTTGCACGGGTGGCTGATTGCGTAGCGAACGCCAGATTAAGCATTCAAATTCATCTTTGATCTCAAGGGTAAGCTTTGCTGCAAGAGATGTTTTACCGATACCTCCTAAGCCATATAGTACAATGCTGCGACATCGCTCGGTTAGTGCCCATTGCTTGAGCAAGGCAATTTCGTCATTGCGATCATAAAAGACAGAAATATCAGGTTTACTATCCCAACTTTCATTAGCATCAGGTATACCATCAAGTTTCATAGCAAAAGGTACAGATACCTTGGGTTGCTCCGTAGCTCCTTGCTGAAGACAGTATCCAGCTCTTGCTAAAAGTTGAGGAACCCAGTTCCAGTTTTTCACCTGTGATGCTTTACTAAGTTGCTGACGAAGTCGACTTTCAAGTAGATTCTCAATATATCGATACAAACCTCTAGATAAAGCAGTCGAGACAGTAGCTGGCTCGACTTTACATACATCAGCAATTTCCCCTGGGCTATAGCTACACAGTAGTCCCCGCAGATACTCCATTTCAGTACGGGTTAACTTTTTTCCTTTAGCCACACCCAAGTCTTGATAGAGCTGACCCAGATTCCACTGTTGAGCAGCTTCAGCAAATTTTCCACCGGAACTCGCCATTATTAACTGTCCGTTAGGCCCTGCGAAGCAATCCTAGCGCAGTCTATATAACCTTCCAACCCATGGTTAACCAAGTTTTAATTACCCATGTGTTACCCATGAATGACCCATGATCTAGTCCATCAACATGGGCTGATGTATCCATTTTCTTCGAATATTCTGAGACCAGTTGATTACCGAGTTCTCTTTTGAGTACTCTTAGAGATATGGAAATCGCAGGTAGTCTTACTGAGTTCCCTTTGCCAGAATTGCTTCAGTTTCTTGATCGCCGTCAGGTAACGGGTTGGCTTTCCCTCAGTGTTTTGTCTAACTACTATGAAGAGTTAAAGCCACGACAGTACGAAATTTGGTTACATCAAGGTCATATTGTTTCTGCACAGCGAGAAGACCATGGTCAAGATGTTTACTCTTTAGCTGTTCAAAAAGAATGGATACGTCCATTTGTTGCTAAGAAGTTGAAGAAGCAAGCTCCTGAGGATGTTGCGGCTGGTCTTTATTTAGAAACACAAAGAATATTGAGCTTTAAGCAGTTGCGATCGCTATTTTTTAGCGAGGTAGTTCATCGTGTTGAATCGCTATGTAGTTTGAATAACGGTGAATATATTTTTCAAACTAGAGCTACTTTGCCGATGCATAAAATAACGGGACTTAGAATCCCTGCTATGACAGTGGCGACCTTCGGCATTGAGAGGCGGGAAGACTTTCCTTGCATAAGTCAAGGGGTTATTCAGACTTCGCTAAATAACCCCTCAAAATGTTCAATGGCATCAATGGTTGCTTAACAAATGCATCTGCTTTTACAGGTGATTCTTGATAGTTGCTTTTGTTTTTTGAAGAATTAATAGGCGGAGCACATTACACAATTAATTTGGTGAATTCAGGTATCGGTAGTGGAGACATAGCAAGGATTACGCTGAATTTCCACAATGCCTTGGCACAATAGTTTGCTTGATGAAAAGTGATTAAAAGGTAGTTCTAATTCAAAGGTTGTCCATAGCACAATCAAGCATGGTCAACCAAGCAAAGCTGATTAGAGAGACCATTAATCATGCATGTTTAGAGAGACTAGCTTACTTGTTTGGGTTTTAGATAGAACTATAGTTTTGGAGAAAATATTCATGGATGTTCGATTGTCACACGCTGAAGGCGATGATCGGTTAGGTACTGCTTTAGAGTCTGATATCTCAATGTGGGCTGAAGATCTAAGCCAAGATCTTGACCTGGATGGTTTAAATGACGAATGGGAAAATGCTGCTGTCCAAGCAACAGCTCCTAGTGTTATTTTTACGAACGTAGAGAAACTTCCTTTATATGATGCTAAAGTTTTGACACGAGTCACCCCTATACAAGGTGGTGAACAAGAGGATTATAAGAAGTATATTGTCTTTGCTAATGCAATTGCAATGACTGAGGACTATGGGACTTCAAAAGGCCTAGGGGATCATCCTGGAGATGTTGAAGAATTTCAAACAATTTGGGAAATCGACGACGAGAGTAACAATCTAATTCTAAAGAAAGTAGTTACTCGTGGACATGTCTCAAGGGATTGGTGGATCAATCGTCCATTCCCAGAAGGAGATATAGTTTTTAATCGTGACCACGGAACTTTCATTGCTGGTCCAAACGAGTTAGATGAGTTTCCTGTTGAATTTTCGAGTGATGGGTCTATCAAAATTTACATTGAAGAAAACAAGCATGGAACTTGGTCTTCCAGAGTTTTACATCAATCTATTGATACGCCTTATGCCATTTCAACTGAAGATAACGAAAGAGTTGAAAGGCCAGTTACCTTTAATGTTGGAGAGCCTTGGTTATATCCAATTCCATTTAAGAATGAAATCAATGACTTATTCCCAATCAACTCAGACAATGGTTCTGTCGAAAGAGTTTGGGATGATCCAGATGATCTGTTTTGTGGTGGCCTTAAATGTGAGAAGCCAAGCACAGGTAAAACAAGATGGGGATTTCTTGGAACAGTTATTGGAAGTATTCTAGGTGGTCCAGCAGGTGAGGTTATTTTAGGCGCTGCTGGTTATGATCAAGGAGGTAAGATTGCAGGTTTTTCGCCCGATCCCATAGAAGATAAGTTAACTGACAAATTCTTAAGTGAACGTCTGGTTGACAAAGATGGATCCAAAGTCTTTACTGAAATCACCAAAAGTGGTGCTGCATTTTCGCTGGTTGGAAATAGACTCCAAGAAAATCCGTTCTATCTTGTAATTGATAGACTTAAGGCGCTCGATTGGGGTGGTGGGCTTGAGGGTTCTGATGAATCAGTACGTGCCGAGTTTTATGCCAATATTAACATTTGGCCTAAAAATGAAGAGCCTAAAGATGAGAAAGAGGAACGGGCAGTAGGTGCTATTAAAAGGCGTACTAGTCAAAAGAATGAAATCGGTGAGAATGGTGGAGAGGAAGTTATTAAGAATAACCCTGGCATTGATCCGAATGCGGAAGATCCGAAAGACTGGATTTTTTCATATCCTTCTGAGAAGGGTGGAGATATTACAAAACCAGTTATTTACGTGTCAATCAGCCTAAAAGGAGAGGAAAGTGCTGCGACAGATAAGACAGCGGATATTAGTCCTTTACTGAATTATGAGAATACTGGTGGAAGACGTCTAAGATTTAACTATTATCGAGCTGGATCTCCTGAAACCGGAAACACCACACCATTTTTGATCTTGGTTGACGATCAGGGAAAAGAAGTGCCTGATCCAAATGGTAAACTCAGACATTTTCCCATTGAAGGTTCAAACGGTCAGTTCTACTTTAATGGAAATGATGATCCTGATGGTTCTCCAGGAGATGATAAAGCTGGTATTTGGTTTACGATTCAATTGCCAGAGCCTGCAACTTCTATTAGTGAAGGATCGGTCAAGCTAAATTTGG
Source organism: Cyanobacteria bacterium P01_B01_bin.77 (assembly GCA_039028535.1). Taxonomy (GTDB): domain Bacteria; phylum Cyanobacteriota; class Cyanobacteriia; order Phormidesmidales; family Phormidesmidaceae; genus Leptothoe. The sequence goes on along the minus strand of JBCCHX010000010.1, from coordinate 39,192 downwards.
GAACCAGTCCTCAGATTTTAGATGGAAAGGTCTTAAGTGAAAGTATTTATGTCAAGCATAGTGGAATCAATGATGGAAGTGAAGATATTGAAATCACTTTTTTGGGTAATACTCAGCGATATAAATTATCCAATAATTTATTAGGGTTTGCTGGCGAAGGCGACGATGAAATCATCATTGATGGTATGAGAGAAGCAGCCTATGTTACAGGTAACAGTGGTAATGACATAATCCAGATTATAAATTCACCTGATGGAGTAACAGCTGATTCTTCACTGTTTGGTGATCAAGGCGATGATAATGTACAAGCTGGTGCGGGTAACGATTTGGCTTGTGGAGGACAAGGTAACGATACTGTAAGGGGTGGTACAGGTAATGACTTTGTCTGTGGCGATGATGGTGCAGATGAAGTTTATGGTGAAGATGGTGATGACACTGTAGATGGAGGAGATGGAAATGATAGTGCTCACGGTGGATTAGGAGATGATGCAGTTAGTGGTGGAAGTGGCAATGATAATGTTTATGGAGGTTCAGGAGAAGATGTTCTTCTAGGTGATTCTTCCTTTATTAATTCAGATGAGCTTGCGATCTCATCTGAATCTGATGGTGGTAATGATTTCCTTGATGGTGGCGATGGAGATGACCTGCTCCTAGGTGAATGGGGAGATGATATAGGCTATGGAGGTGAAGGCAATGATGAAATTTATGGTGGGTCAGGTGACGATATCCATGATGGCGGAGCTGGCGAAGACAAGATGGTTGGCGGAGCTGGTGATGATATCTATGTAGTAGATAATGCAAACGACGTAGTTACTGAGAACGAGAATGAAGGGAATGATACCGTTCGCACTTCCGTAAGCCTTACATTACCTAAGAATGTTGAGAATTTCGAAATTTATGGAGATGGAAATATTGAGATAACTGGCAATACTGACGATAACATCTTCAGGGGTAATAGTGGAAATAACACATTCAATGGCATAGCAGGAGAAAATGTTTTTTACGGTAGTGCTGGTTCAGATATCTTCAATGGCGGAGTTGATCGTGATACGGTTAAGTACGAAGACGCTACTGAGGAAGTAGGTGTTAATCTAACTACAGGACGTGGTCATAAAGGAATTGCAAAAGGTGATACTTATCACAGTATCGAAAATGTTTGGGGTTCTACATATGATGATGGCATCACTGGAGATAATCAAAATAACCAATTACGAGGTTTAGCTGGAGATGATAATCTCGATGGCCGAGACGGAGATGATGAATTAGATGGCGGTGCTGGTGATGACTATCTCGACGGTGGTGAAGGTAATGACTGCTTTAAGGGTGGCGAAGGGGACGATTGGATTGAAGGTGGTGATGGTATCGATAAAGTCACCTACGAAGATTCATCTGCCGGTATTATCGTTAACTTATTAGATGAAGACTTTTCAGCAGACGTTAGCGGTGATTCTTCCATTTCACCAGTTTTTACAGTCCTAGCATCCAGTGCTCAAGACGGCTATGGTACTACTGACTTTCTCTTTGAAGTCGAAAAGGTGATCGGTTCTGACCATAATGATATTTTTGTTGGTAGTTTAGCTGATGAGACATTGGATGGCGGCAATGGTGATGATTTCTTCGTCATTAATGGTGGTTCTAACACTGTTGATGGTGGTGACGGTGTTGATACAGTCGATTATCGTAGTAGTGTCACGAGTGTGACCATTGATCTAGCTAAACAAACAGCTAATAACAAAGGCGTCAATGACACTCTCAAAAGTATTGAAAATGCCATCGGTTCACGTTTTGATGACACCATACTCGGTGAAGATGGTGGCCATATCCTTGATGGTGATGCTGGAAATGATACTTTGGCAGGTGGTTTGGGAGATGACGAAATCTTCGGTGGCGATGGCGATGATCTAATTAGAGGTGATCTGAACCGTCGTGATACCCAAGACGAAATCAGCGGCGGCAATGACATCTTACACGGTGGCAAAGGCAACGATCGTATTGGTGGCAAAACCGGTGATGACCAACTCTATGGAGACGAAGGTAATGATGAGCTGTGGGGAGGTCTAGGTAATGATTTACTGGTTGGTGGCCAAGGAGAAGACATTTTAACTGGCCTCACTGGTGCTGATACCTTCCGGTTTAACTCCTTTGACGAAGGTTCTGATACAGTTACCGACTTTGACCAGTTGCAAGGGGATAAGCTGGAAATACTAGGCACTGGCTTTGCCGATGACTTAGTGAAAGGAGTGCTGAGTGCTGATGCGTTTGTGTTGGGTTCCTCAGCTATCAATGCAGATGATCGCTTTGTCTATGATCAATCAACAGGCTCTCTCTTCTTCGATGCTGACGGTTCAGGGACTCGAGCCGCAGTAAAAATCGCTGACCTATCTAATAATGCAAATCTAACCCATGGCGATATCCTTGTTATTTAGTTAGCGAGTAGCTGTTCCTGAAGAGCATTGAGTCATACGTTAGAAATAACGAAGAAAAGTGAAGGTGGGTTGAGAAAACCGATCTTCACTTCTTTAATAGCCGCTTTAGTTAGAGTCAACCCCAGATTGGACGGGTTTCGAAGATTTTCTCTGGGGTGATGTATTCTAGGTGCGATCGCACTCTCCAAAAGAACGAGATCGCACCTCCGATCTAATCGATCCTGACCTTCCGAGTCAAAATCGACATCACCTCATTCGGCTGTCCGGTCGGCAGCAGACGCCTCCAGTCATTGGGTTCAGCGTAGAAGATAAATAATCTTAGGCAGAGATTGAAAGACCAAAGAAGTTTTCGGTGATGGCATTACCGACATGGTTGAGATCATTTTGGAGCTGGTCTAGAAACTGATGAAGACCGGTTTCAAAGATTTCTTCTAGGGTGATGTATTCTAAGTGCGATCGCAACTTACCCAACCGTCGTTCACTACTCAACTGCCAGCTACCTCCCGGTGTCCCTGAAATCTTATGTAATGACTGTTCCGCCTGCAAAATACAACAGCGAATCGATCGAGGAAACTCCGGATGCAGCACCAGAAAGTCTACAACGCCGCTGGGGCTGATCATGTGCTCACACTTACGGTACATTTCATAGGCGCTAGCAGAGCGCAGTAGCGCAATCCACTGAAGATTATCTAAAGGACTCCCCACCGCCGCCACCGAGGGTAGCAAGATAAAGTATTTAACATCCAAAATCCGCGCTGTTTTATCGGCCCGTTCTAAAAAGCGCCCTAATCGACCAAAATGCCAGCCCTCATTATGGGACATAGTGGCCTCCATCACCCCGGCAAATAGGTGACTGGCTAGTTTTACCTCAGGGTAAAACTCATAGAGATTAGTAATATCTTCTGACTGGGCCGCATCTTCTACCTTGAGATAAAACTCATTCAGCTGTTCCCACATTTCTGACGAGATAATTTCTCGCACCGAACGAGCATTTTCGCGCGCTAATTTAACACAGGAGCGAATCGAGTTAGGATACTCCGAATCAAAAGTAAGAAAATGTAGTACATTTTTGGCGGTGGCTTCGCCATAGCGCTGTTTAAAGATGGCCTGATCGCCAGTGGTCACCACCAGCGGTGACCACTGTTGTTCGATTTCTCCTACAGGTGTATCGAGCAACAGATGCAGATTGACCTCGACAAAACGAGATACGTTCTCAGCCCGTTCTACATAGCGATTGATCCAATAAATTGAATTAGCAACGCGACCCAGCATGGTATGACGCTCTAAATGATGGTTTGTATGGGAAGTTCGGGGTAATGATTGATCAATTTAATTCATCTCGCCAACCACCCAGGTATCCTTGCTGCCACCACCCTGGGAAGAATTTACTACCAGCGATCCTTTCTTTAAGGCCACCCGCGTTAGCCCGCCCGGATTTACATAGATATCTTGACCATTCAAAATAAATGGCCGTAGGTCCACATGGCAGCCCTGAAATTCGTTGTTGATCAACGCTGGCACTCGCGATAGACACAGGGTGGGCTGAGCGATATAGCCCCTGGGATTAGCCTTAATCTGGTCGGCAAAAGCGTCGCGCTCGGGTTCAGTAGCGTGGGGACCCACCAGCATGCCATAGCCGCCGGAGGCGTTGGTGGCCTTGACTACTAGCTCGTCCAGGTGGTTGAGCACATAGTTCTGTTGTTTATCGTTTTCACAGAGATAGGTGGGGACGTTGGGGATGATCTGTTCTTCGTCCAGGTAGTAGCGCACCATATCCGGTACGTAGCTGTAGATCATCTTGTCGTCTGCTACACCAGTACCGGGAGCATTTGCGATCGCAACCCGACCCTGACGATACACCTCCATCAGCCCCGGCACACCCAGGAGAGAATCGGGACGGAATGCAAGGGGGTCCAAAAACTCATCGTCAATGCGACGGTAAATCACATCCACCCGCTGTAAGCCTTTAGTGGTTTTCATTTGCAGATAGCCATCTGCCACCACTAAGTCCCTACCTTCTACCAGCTCAATCCCCATCTGCTGGGCTAGAAACGAGTGTTCAAAATAGGCAGAATTGTAAATGCCGGGGGAGAGCAACACCACCTGGGGCGTGGGTACACCATCCGGAGCCAAATAGAGTAGAGACGTCAGCAGCTGGCTGGGGTAGGCATCCACCGGATTAATGGTCAAGGCTTCAAATAGGGCAGGAAAGGCTCCTTTCATCACCCGTCGATTTTCTAGAACGTAGGATACTCCCGACGGACAGCGAAGATTGTCTTCGAGTACGTACCAGTCGCCGTTACGATCGCGCACTAGGTCCGTGCCAGTAATATGACACCAAATTCCCTTGGGTGGGTTTAATCCCAGGCAAGGCTTCAAAAAGCCTGTAGCCGATTCAACCACCTCGCGGGAAATAATGCCATCTTTGAGAATCTTTTGGTCGTTATAAATGTCGTTCAAAAAACAATTTAGCGTCTCAATTCGCTGTTTTAACCCCCGCTCTAACCACTGCCACTCGCTGCTAGGCACCACCCGAGGCACTACATCAAATGGAAAAATCCGCTCTGTTCCCTTATTGTCGCTGTAGACGTTAAACGTCACCCCTAGCTTAAACAACATATTCTGAGCCATCTGCTGTCGCAGGGTTAGCTCATCAATGGAAATGTTGCTAATACGCTGAACTAATAGCTCTGCTTCTGGTCGAGGTACTCCACGACTGGCAAACAGCTCATCATAAAAATCACCAGGATCATAAGTTTTGAACACTAGTCGCATCCCTAAAGCGTGTATTTATTGATTAACTGTTATCGGCCCCTTGAATTGTAAACATTCATACAAATGGAGAAAAATTAATATAATTAGGCAACCATCACTAGCTGTTATCCATTGCAACTGCGCTGACGTTTCTGCCTAAACCACTGGCTATGGAAGACGGGATAGCCTTTAGAAGGTCGTACGTCGTCTATCCCTAATGTCTTATAAATAGAATGCTAGCTAGGGTGAAATTCGAAGAAGACTGTTATCCCGTGCGACAACAACTTTTTGCACGCGTCCATTGCAAGGAGAATAAATCAGCTTTAGAAAAGATCTCCTTAGCTCAGCGCATGGCCACAGCTAGAGCAAAAACGATCCTCTGGAGCGACTTTGGTACCACACTGACTGCAAAATTTTCGAGTGGCGGCGGGTGGCGGCGATGCTGACTTGCCGGAGCCCATCTTTAATTCCATATTCCCCATACGCATTTCCATGGGGTTAGTCGTCATTTGCATGTTACCCATGGCCATGGGCTGCATCGGCTGCATTGATGGCATTGATGCAGCAGTAGGTACCACCGTTGTTTGCTGCACTGACAGTTGTTGTGCGCCTGCCACTGATGGCGCGCTATCGGTCATACTGACGCTGTTACCCTGCACATAGATACAGGTCTCTCCTTGGGCTGTAAATAGTTTGAATACAGCTCCAGCAGCACTTTGATACCCCTCTGGAGGCGCCGTCCAGGGACCCGTCGTCATACTGTTACTGGCCTGTTGCTGCTGTCCCGGCGATCCCATTGATATCGTAATAATGGTTTGGCTGCCCTGATTGTCTAAATAGACACAATGCCCAGGGGAGAGTTCACATGTGTATACCATGGCAAATTCGTATTGGCCGGATCATCCTAACCATCCAATAGTCTATAATCATGACATTACAAAATATAATGGTTAAAAAATATCAGCATTTCTTAATACCCAGCTATCGGTGGGAGCAAAGTCGTAGAAAGACGTTCTCTTGCTCAACGCACTTGTAACTTGAATCGGTTTTGGTATTTAGAAAGCTGGCGGTAGCAGGGGCTGAGACTGTAATAGCTGATCTGGGTTTAAGAGGAAAAGAATTGACTGATTGTCAGGTTGTATAATCAGCCCATTCACACATTTAATATTGACCCTAGCCGCATAGTTGGCGGGTAAAGGTACAATGTCAGACTGCGCAACCCGCCGAACTGTGGGAGCTAATGCGATGGGTAGACCAACAAGCTCTCCTTGCTGATCGCGGATGATCAGTAGATATCCGTTATGAGACTGCCCAGTGGACTGTTGTTCAAAATTTGCGGACGCTGCTGCCAAAGCTAGGGAACCCTGGGGTGGAGTGTCACCAAAAACTTGTCGACTAATATCTAGGACAAGAAGTTCTCTCCCTTCATAGATGGTTAGCCCGGCACCAGAACTATGATAATCTCCGTGGGTATCACGTATGGGGACTACTTTTTTAACCGCAAAAATAGGTAACGCAAACCACTCTTGTTGGATTTGAAAAACAATAATTTGCTGAGGAGGTTCACTTTGATGGGGTCTCAAACGTCGAGATTTGCGAGTAGATAAAATAGCCATGGAAATTTATCACACTGTACTAACGGATTGCGGTTGAAGTACCTGCTCAATCATTAGCAGTAGCTCATGATCCTGATAGGGTTTGGTAATGTAAGCGGTGGCCCCCAAACGCATCGCCAGCTGACGATGTTTTTCGCTACCGCGAGAGGTGAGCATGATAATAGGCAAATTTTTGAGCGTGGCGTCAGCTCTAATCTCCGCCAACACTCCATATCCGTCCAGACGCGGCATTTCAATATCACAGACAATGGCATCCACGGATAGTCCACCTAACAGTTTATCTACCGCGTCCTGACCATCTTTGCCTTGCTCTACGCTATAGCCTGCTTGCTCAAGGGTAGTTCTCAGCAGTTGTCGCATATTGATAGAGTCGTCAACCACCAGGATATTGTTTTGTTGAGCTTGAGGTAAGGCGAGTTGTTGAGGAGGCTCAGGAGCCACGCTAGACTGAAGCAACTGTTGCCAGCGTCGTGGACTGTTGGGCTGATGGTCTTCATTCTGGTTGTTTTGCTCCATTAATTCTAAGAGCTTGGTGGCATCGGCCAGGGGAACCACGTGACCATCTTCCAAGATGGTACAGCCAGTAAAACCCGCAGGTAAACTAATAACATTCTCAATCTGGCGGATAACGACTTCTCGTTCTCCCCAAAAGCGATCGATATGAAGACCGCTTAAACGCTCACCCTGACTGACAATTAAGATGGATGGCTCATTAATAATTGGGGATGCGTCTAGGGTGGGTGAGCGCAACGGACCGCGAAACTCTAACCACTTATCTAGATGAATTAGGGGGACTGTTAGACCTTCCCAATTGATCATTTGCTGTTCGGGGGAGTCAAATACTTGCACCGAGTTGAAGCGAATCATCTCTTCGATGCCGTCGGTTGGGAATGCCAGCCGCATACCGCCAATTTCCACCAGCAGTACCCGTACAATGGAGAGAGTAAAGGGCACACTGATGGTAAAAGTTGTCCCCATTCCTGCTTGGGTATCGACTTTAATCTCACTCCGAATAAGCTCTAGGTTGTTGCGGACTACGTCCATACCAATGCCACGACCTGATAGGTTGGTCACCTGTTCAGCGGTACTAAACCCAGGTTCAAAAATCATTCCCAACAGCTCGCTCTGGCTCATGGTGTCTAACAGCTCATGGGTCAGCCCCATTTGGTGGGCGCGATCGCGAATTTTATTGAGGTCAATGCCTGCTCCATCATCACTGATGGCAATCAGGGTTTGGTTGCCTCGATGAGATGCTCGAATCTCAATGGTGCCCTGGGATGGTTTTCCCTGAGCCTGACGAATTTCTGCATCTTCGATGCCGTGGTCAAAGGCGTTGCGCAGGAGATGCATCAAGGGATCGCGCAGTTGTACGGCCACAAACCGGTCAATCAGAGTAGATCCTCCCGAGATCTTAAGATTCACGGTTTTACCATACTGTAAAGACAGCTCTCGCACCGCTCTAGGGAAGCGTTCCACAATGTCTGCCAGGGGACGCATTCTGGCCCGAGTTACATTGGTCTGCAGGGATTTAGCCGTGCGATTTAAGCTGCTAGATGCCTGTTTGATTTCCCGCATATTGAGCTTGACATCGCTGGTAACCTCCCGCAGCTGGACTAGGGTTTCCCGCTGGTCCTGGGATAGGAGGTGTAGATCGCTATAGCGGTCAAGTTCTAAACTGTCGAACGCTGGTTCGGCCGTGGCAAATGGATTCAACAGTGATGATTCGGGATCTGTTTGGTGAGTCTGTAACAGTTGCTCTACTGCTTTAGGCGTTGTTTTTGCTTCATAGCCCATCCCCGGTGCAGAGGCATCTACAGACAGCTGATTGCAAAATGTCTGGAGCTGAGCATTGCTCCCTTCTAAACTTCCCATGCGTTTGGAGAGCAGCTTAATCAGATCGTCCATCTGCTCCAAGCGTGAGTTCATGGTATTCCGCTGGATAATCAGTTCCCCAAACAGATCATTTAACTGATTGAGGAGCTTGATGGGGACCCGAACAGTATGTTCTGGCAGCTCTTGAACCTTGGTGGCAGGTTCCACGGGCTCCACATGAATTTCAACAATTTCCTCAGGATCCGCTTCTGGCTGGAAAAATGAAGAGTATTCAGCCTGAGGTTCAAAGGCAACATCCTCAAGCTCTGCTTCCGACAGGGTTGGGTCAGATATGCTAGAGGAGAATGAACTATCAAACTGAAAGTCAGCCGGGTCAAAATCCTCCGAATCAAAATCCTCTGGGTCAAAGTCTTCAATGGCGGCCTCGATGCCGGTCAAATCGATATCTTCAATATTATTTGCGATCGCATCCTCGGTTACAGAGAACTCCATATCTAGGGGCTCATTTGTCTCCGCTGAGGTAGTCTCGGCGGTCTCAGCCTCTCCTAAATTATTCGTAATCGTAAGGTCAATGACCGTATCAACCCCATGATTAATACTGCTATTGAATACTAAGGCTTCAATGGCAGCGTTATCTAAGTCATCATTAGCCGCGGTTATAAAGGCTTCAAACTCAGCAATCTCTGCGTCAGAGTCTTCTGTAGACAGAAATGTTGTAAAGTCAGGAACCTCCTGCGTATCCACATCTGGGGGCGCATCCTCTGTTGAATCCTCCGTCAGATCCTCCGTCAGGTGAGCGCTACTTTGTAACGGTTCATCGACGGCATTGGCCTGCGTGTCATAGGTCTGAGTATCGTACACCTGGTGACCAGGTACTCGGGTGTCGTTGATTTCGTTTGTCTCGTTTGTAAGCTCCATCTGCGTGGGTAACTTATCCAACTGACCCACCATGACTAGAGCCTGAGATTGTTCCCACAGGACTAATGCTTGACGCGCAATCGGTTCAATTTGGCTAGGAGACGCTATCACCAACTGCTGCTGAATCGATTGACATAGAGAGGTAAACGCATCAATCTGGAGCATTCTACCCAGATCCTGCAATTCCTCCACCATCATTTCTAATTCTGACTGCAGACAGGGCAACTCTGGTGTAGCCAGTACCGATGACAGCCGTGCCAACAGTTCTTCGACTTCAGTGCCAAACATGATGACAGCCGTGTCATCGCCAGATTCGTCAGCTAGCAGAGCCAACTCATCACTCGGCTGAACGTCCCCTAGACGGTCATGCAGTTTCTCAAATGTGGGTTGAGCATGCTCAATTAACCAATCTTCTGTAATTGGCAACGCTTGTCGATGGCGTGAACTCACCTGGCGCATGCGATCCAATCCCTGTAGGAGAAGCATTTCCAACACAGCATCCAGTTGGATCGCGTCTCGACGAGCCCTAATAATCTTTAGGGAATCTTCGAACTGATGGGCCAACTGACTCATTGATGGACATTCGATCATCGAACCGATGCCCTTAATCGTATGAACTGCTCGCAAAGCAGCATCCATCTGTTGAGGGTTGCCCCCCATCTCAGCAAGTCCGATTAAACCTGATTCAATGGTGTTGAGATATTCATCAACTTCGTCTAAAAAGTTGAGCCAGACCTCACGATCTGCTTGTGACATGGTTTTAAGTTTAATAGAGCAAAACTAGTTTGAGATAGAAGAGAGAGAAAATGGTCTACTATGCTTCAGATTTGACCTTAAACTGATCCACAACAGATTCTAGCTGACGGGCAACTTCTACGGTATTTTTCAGATTTCCGGCCACTGCAAGGGAAGACTCTGACGTCCGCTGAGATGTTTGAGTAATCTGTTGCATCAGTTGGGCAACCGTCTGAGAAGTTACAGCCTGTGAAATCGTTGCTTGTGAAATCGATTGCAGTAGCTGGTCAATTTGCTGCGATACATCCACAATCTGTCCCAAGCCTTGCTTAGTCTCCTGCAGCAGTTGAGTGCCTTCTACCACTTGAGTAGTCCCCCGTTCCATAGCCTCAACCACATCTCGAGTGCCCATCTGAATGTTCTTGACAATGTGCTCAATCTCTTTAGTAGCGGCGGCCGACTGCTCGGCTAGCTGACCCACTTCACTGGCGACTACCGCAAAACCTTGTCCTTCCTCCCCAGCATGGGCCGCTTCAATGCTAGCATTTACCGCCAGCAGGTTGGTTTTCATAGCAATCTCGTTAATGAGCGAAACCACCTGAGAAATCTGCTGGGAAGATTCTCCCAGCTGTTTTACTTTCTTACCGGTGTCTGCCACGGTGGAACGCAGTGCTAGAATACTTGCCACCGTGAGGTCCATGGCAGTGCCACTATCCTGGGCTGCCGTAGAAGCCACCTGGGCTACTTCTGCCGCCTGACGAGCATTGTCAGCCACTTCCTGAATGGAGTGCGACATCTGCTCAACCGAATTTAGCGTGTTTGTAATTTCATCCATCTGGGCTAGGGCTTCATCCGCTAGCTGCTGAATCGCCCCTTCACTTTGGTCAATGGATTCGTTGACTTGACCTGTGGCCTGTTTCACCTGGATTACAATCGATCTCAGGTTTTCAATAATGGCGTTAAAAACGTCACCGATAATGCCAATTTCGCCCGCTGTCAGCTCCGTGCGTACGGTCAGGTTACCGCTGGATGCTTCCTCCATCTCATTTAAGAGCTGAACCAGTTCTCGCTGAAGCACCTCACTCCGCTGTCGTTCTTCCTGGGCGCGCTCCACCTGGGCTTGGGCCGTAATCTGCTGCTGTACAGATTCTTCCTGCTTGATCAGCAATGTCTGAATCTGCCCTGCCATCAGATTAATATTGGCACCCAATTGAGCAATTTCATCTTCTCCTTGAGTATTAATTCGGGTTCTAAAATCACCTTGCCCCAGTCGTTTTACTGAGTCAGTAATCTGTAGAATGGGCAGTGTCACTCGGGTCGCCAACAAGGTTGCGATCGCAGCCACCAGCAAGACCGTAATCCCCGTACCCACCAGCACCGTCTGCAAGAGCTGTCGTGACGCCGCAAACGCTGTGGACGTATCGACCAAGCTCACGACACTCCAATTGAGTTGAGGGTCACCTGGTTCATGGATGATGGGCGCATAGGCCGTTAGCTGAGGGCCATCCCCTTCATTTAGAACGGCGGTCTGCGGTGCCCGATCTTGCAGCCAGGAAACAGAATCAGCCAGGTTAACTAAAATTGCATTAGTCATCCCGCCGTCAGCATTGCTTAAAAAGACCTGCCCGTTAGCATCCAGCATTCCCACCGAAGTATTTTCAGCCGCGAATTCACTGATACTTCGCTGGAGTTCTTGCACATCCAAGCGCACACGAATCATGTAAAGCATCTCGCCAGTGTCAGTATCAAAGATCGGAGCAGCTCCGATCAGTGCAAACTTAAGCTCTCCTGCCAGGGGAGCTCGCGGCTGTACCCACACAATATCTTGGGTTGCCTCAACTTGCTTAAACCAGTCATTTTGACTAACATTCTGAGGAATACCATCAGGGTTACTGACCGCTACCGGACTGCCCTTGAGGTCAACTACAGCAATATCTTCATAGAGCGGTGAAGTATTAGTCAGCTCTTGCAAGAAGGCATTTCGATCGGCAACATCCGTTGCCTCTCGCACCTTGCCATCGGTAAATAAGCTCAGCTGAGAGAATGTTCTCAAATCTTGGAAACGACTGGTCATAAACTCTGCAGCAAGGTTAGCGATATCAGCCGTACTCGCCTTTCGAGTCTCAGTTACTTGGGTTGTGACTCTTTTTTCTACAAAAACATATCCCAATCCACCTACTGCAACCACCGGTACTACCCCCAGCGACAGGGCCAAGGTCAGAACCTTCGTTTTCAGGGTTAATTTTTGCCAGAAGCCTTTGGAAGAGCTTTGGGGCACAGAGATAGCGGACTGACTAGGCTTTTCCACACCATAACTCGGTGTAGTACCTGGCAGACCTTCAGCCAAACCATCCGGCATACCGCTGTTTAAGTTAGGGTTCAAATTGGGTGGAAATTCTGTATTGGGAGCCATTGGTGTAAGTTTTTAGACGAGGAGTAAATAGAAATTAATTTGATGTATAAGCAGGCTTTTAGCTGCTTTGCAATATAGGAGAACGTGCGATCGCTTCAGCGTCCAACACTAAAAGCATTTCATTCTGCTGTAATAAACAACCACGCAAACACTGTTTCAATCTAGGAGCAAACTGTCCCTGGGGTGTTTGAATGAAATCTGGCGAGAAGCGAATCACCCCTCTCATCGTTGGCACGATCAACCCCAAAAGTGCCTGATCGTGCGCGGTTGCCATAGGCACAGCCTGTTGTTGCAATGGTTGTGCAACGCGAATAATCACAACATTATAATTTCGAATATTGGAAGGTAGCGGCGTGGACAAAAGCATATGCGCCAAATCCACTAGCCACATCACCCGACTACGGCGAGTGGATAACCCCAACACACAGGGCGGCATGTTAGGCATTGGAGTAATCTGCTGCGATGGCACCACAATTACTTCATTCACCTGCTGCATTGAAAAAAGCGCTGGTGTCTGCTCATTAAGTTCAAAACTCAGACAGGTTGCACCAGCTGTCCCTTCAGGCGGTATAGATCGATGGGCAAGGGCTGAGGCATTCATTGGCTTAAGCTATACCGAACGGCATTGACAAGTTGATCTTCAGTAAAGGGTTTAGTCACATACACATTCACACCTTGCTTCATGGCCCAAAGGCGATCAATTTCTCCTGACTTAGAAGTACAGGCCACAATGGGCACTTTTTGAGTTGCAGGATTTCTCTTTAAATTACGACACAGCTCCAAACCGTTCATACCAGGCATAACCAGGTCTGTCACAATGGCATTAGGCTGATGCTCCATCGCCTTATTTAAAGCTTCTTTTGCATCAGTGGCTACAATCACGGTATATCCACCTTTTCTTAGATAACTACTGATGAGCTCCAATTCATTAATAGAATCATCAACAACTAATACTTTAGTCACTCTGAATCACCTCAAAAGATTTCTACTAAATCTATCTATGCAGAATAAAAATCGCAAATAATTCTCTTACCTATCCAGATGATCTTCTAAATCTTTAAGATAAAATCACTTAGAATACCTCAGATATTTTTTTAAGTTAAATTTCTTTCTATCACATCTAATAAACTATCTTTATTAAAAGGCTTCTCCAAATAATCTGTGGCTCCTACAAGCTTAGCTCTTGTCTTATTGATAAGTCCTTTCTTGCCTGTAACCATTACAACAGGTATTTCTTCAAATCCGGGAAGACGTCTTAACATCCTACATAACTCATAACCGCTAATACTTGGCATTGTCAGGTCAAGTAAAATAATGTCAGGCTTCAGTCGCCTTAGCTGAAAGGTGGCTTTAATAGGCTCAAGAAATTTAAATATTGAAAAATTTTCCTCTCCCAAAAATCGTTCAATTTGGTCCAGCGTATTTGGGCTATCATCCACACAGGCTACAACTGGACGAGTCTTTTGATTTTTATAAGCCGTTGATAGAAGAGGTGTCGAGAGTGCTTCATTTAACGATTCAGCTAAAACAGGATCTGCTAATTTCTTAGTCTGTCTTAAAGCTCCTTCCTCTAGACCAGAAAGTCTGTCAAATGGCGATTCTGGAGCACGTAAAATTATAGAGTTATTTTCTATATAGGAATGCAAAAACTTAGCTATATCGAGTTCATCTTGCTTTAAAATAGCTGCGACATGACGAATACTATATCCCCTTAAAATAGATGCCAACTTACTCTTAAGTCTAGGCGAAACGGCCGTCGTATTGGTACTAAAAAAAGTATCTTTATTAAGAATATAAGGACGCTGATGAGGAGAGGTAATTAATGGGGAAAGAAGTTTCCAAGTTTTTAATCGTCTCTGGCAAGCTTCAATAGTAACTTTAGGCTCAAGCCGACAAAATACAGGGATTTCAAAAGCCTCTCTATTAATTCCAACCGCTCCGCCTCTGAGGGAAAGAAATGACTCAATGGCTTGTTGAGTCAATTGCTCAATAAGCTCCTTAGCATGCCATGGCTCTAAATATTTTTGCTCAACCAAATAGCAAATAATTTGATATTCAAAGTACTGAATAGCTTGGACATTATCAGGTTTTATATTCAGCAACTCTGCAGAATTCTCTTCAAGCCATAGCAATGCCTCATGGCTCATAAATTTAAACTTGAGTTTAAGCCATTTTAGAGAATAGGCAAGACTTTTCTCAGACGCACAGGAGGCATAGTTAAGTTTGCCGTCTTTAAAGTATATCCACCACGATAGCGATTTTGCATCTACCTCTAAACATCCACTGCCGTAGGTATGAACAAAACTTGCTAGTAAAACCAGAGGTTGAAAACTCCGGATAGATTTATTTGTATCTGTGAATCTTGTCTTATGCAAGCTTTTCATAAAGTTCATATCCTTGCCATCCCCATAATCCTTAGCCATCAGCTAGTGCCTAATTACAGATAAAAATAAAAGCAGAAAGACACACGATCCAAAGCCTTATGTTTTTGAACTTATTTTTTGGTTGCAAATAGAATGCATGCTTAATTGAACAATAGCTAGCTGACTTTACAGGGAATATAAAATGCTTGAAAATCCATTTTTTGACGAAAATGGCGATTTTTGATTGAAAATTGCTTCTTTTACGGGCTATGCTCACTCAGGTAAGATGAGTTAAATAATTTTTATCAATTTTATATACTACAAAAAATATGAGACAAAAAATTGAATGAAAGCTTTTCATGTTTATAGTCAAAAGATTTCAATACCTACTATTTGTCGCTAAAGTTTGTTGATTATATAAAAATGTTGGTTACATAAAGCGTAAATATTGGAAACATAGCTTCCTCAAAGACTCTCTGTATAAAAAGAGACTTACTTCAAGAGAAATTTCTACATAGTATTCCAAAATTGATTGAGAGCAGCACAGCTAATCCAAGAAAGTATTCAACAAGTAACACTGTGCTCCGGTAATCTAACTTAGAAATTGAGTATCAAATGGGAAATCTAATATCGCCGTTGATAGCATTGCTAATGCAAATGCCCTTTTGTAAAAACTGATTGAAATCAAAGATAGTTAGTATCCCATGAATAGAATCATAGGAATACCGACATGCATAACTTTTATGTAAAATAATACGCTGGACAAGCAACTATTTCAGACCATAGTCAAAAAAATACAAGACTAGATTACGGAAATCCTAGTGTCGCTGATCAAACCACGGATGCAGTAAGCCAGCCCTTAGGAACGTCTTCGCTATCGTAGATAGCTACAGTAACAATGCTAAATACGAATACCATTCAACATCGCTATTTACTACACCCAGTGAGGAGGATAAACCTGCCATTCACCATACATTACCTTACTGATTTAGTAATATGCATATAAACCAAACTAGATTTATGAATACTTTTTATATGCTAAAACATGGCTTCAACGCGACAAAGACTCCTGACTCATGCCTCCAAATCAGAAGAGTTATAGTTCAATACCGATGATTATTGGCATCAGCCCAGGGAGCAATGTATTGCCGTTGCTGATTTAGAAAATAAAACAGGCTGTTAGAAATGCTACATACCCATTTTTTTAGATAAAATTATCGCTCAAATCAGCAACGCCTCATCTACTAGGCTAAATCTATACCAACCACCCAGTCCTGATACTGAGCATCGCGACCTTCTGTAATCGCTGTCAGTTTTTCTCGAATCTGATCTGTTATCGGTCGTACAGTGGACATAGTATAGTTTTCTACCTGGCGAACAGGGGTTACCTTAGCTGCTGTACCGCTCAAAAACACCTCATCGGCAATGAGTAGCTCCGATTTATCCACGGGTCGCTCAACCACATCAATGCCTAAGTCCTTAGCCACCTGGAGCACACTATCGCGGGTGATCCCTTCCAGAATATCCTGCTCAAAGCCTGGTGCAATCAGTTTGCCATTACGAACAATAAAGATGTTCATCCCTGAAGCTTCACTCACTTTGCCCTGGGAATTCATCAAAATTGCTTCGTCAAAGCCGGCCTCTACGGCTTCGGTTTTAGCTAAGGATGAGGTGATATAAGCTCCGCTAATCTTACCCCGCAGCGGTAAACTACGGTCTTCTTGACGATACCAGGAACTAATCCGACAGGTAACACCTTCAGGGGAGAGATAATCCCCAAGCTCTAGACCATAAACAAAAAAGTCTTTTTTGACATTGTGCAATCGCGGCGCAATCCCTAGGTCTGATGTATATACAAAGGGACGAATATAAAAGGATGTTTTAGGATTATTCTTTTTGACAAAATCTATAATCACATGGTGAATTTTGTCAGCGGGTAGGTCAAAGTTTAGCAGCCTAGCACTTTTACTTAGCCGAGCGCAGTGGCGGTCCAAGCGAAACAGCAACACCCGATTGGCATTTTGAGGGTCGGGAATGCCTCGCAGGCCGCCAAAGGCACCTGTCCCATAGTGCAATGCATGGGTGGCAATGGAAATTTTGGCATCCTCAAACGGACAAAACTGACCCTCAAAGTATGTGATCGGCAGAAAATTATGCATTGGACCTGCGGGTTTCAAAAATCGTTCTACCTAGAATAATGGAGTTCATGGCTAAAAGCACAATTGCTTAGGGGATATTTGATAATTACTTAGGTCAGAGTTGACCTGATGCCCCGATGTCAGGTCATGAAAACGTTGCCAACATCTATGGCTATCTGACTTTATAGACAGCCATAGAAAATAGAAGGACAGCAGCCATTTATGTGTTTAGCCTCTGTTTAGGGGCTATTGCCCTAGTTTGAAGTCCTATACGTTGGCTCAGATTGTTGAACTGCATAGTCTTTCTTTGGGTGTATTGGCAAGCGACAGCTTAATTTTCTTAGAAGTAGATGCAGTAGATATGGTGATCAACCAGTTTGATCGGGGGACTCTAGCTGGAGCATTGTTGCTCCCCGATCCTCGGCTATTTTTAGTCAGCCAATCTCTCCACCGCCACTTGATTTAAATTAAGTTGTTTATGGTCAAGGGCTTTTTTTCTAGACTCCAGTCAGCCACCGAAAGATTTTAATTTGTCCTTCAGACTGCCTTTGGCAACAAACTTTTTGCAGCTACCTGAGTATCTAGGTCCCGTCGGTTGGGTGCTAATGGTGGTGGCGTTGAACTCAACCTTTATGAGAACCTGGTGAGACCGTTCAACAGTCTTACCAGGTTCTTGGTAAATAAGCTGATTCATGGGTGCGATGCCTTTTCTAAAACGATGGGGGAAACACCTCCGGCGTTTTGGTTTTGCCAGATTTATTGAGCCGTGGTGAGGGTAATAGCGCTAATCTCTGGATTACAAAATAGTCGTCCCGGTGCGTAGCTGCCTAAGCCTCTATTTACGTAGAGTAGATTGGTACCAACCTGGTGCAGCCCCATAGCCCATTCCCAGTGATCCACGACGTTGGCACATCGCTCACTAACGTAGGGGATTCTGCTTTTGCGGACTATTTTTGGCAAGTGCTTACGGAGGCTAAACCAATGTTCGGCCAGGTTGCCGATACCAGGAATAACAATTTGGCCACCGTGAGTATGGCCTGAGAGCTGCAGGTCAACCCGCCAGGGGCTCATATGCTCGGCAGTGTCTGGGTTATGGGAAAGAACAATCCGTGGTAGGTGAGCCGGCAGCTGGCTAAGCACCTCAGGAGTAAAGTCTGGGTGGTAATAGTCGGCTAGACCGACCAAGGCCAGGCCAGGGCCCAAAGGATAGGCAATCTGATTCCAAAGGACGGTGATGTCGATATCGGTGAGGGCGGCGATGATGGTTGGGCGGGCTTTGGGCCAGTAGTGATCGTGGTTGCCTAGGATGGCGTAGGTGGGATAGGCCTTGGCGATGGGGCTAAGCTGGGAAGCCAGCTGATGGATAGGGGCAGGGTCGCTGGTGATGAAATCGCCGGTGAAGACGACCAGATCTGGATTGAGGGTAGGAATGGTTGCGATCGCATCCCTGAGCATCCGTTCCGATAGCCGTTTTCCGTCATAGTGAAAATCTGATAGCTGGACAATAACCGTCCCCTGAAGTCTGGGTGACAGATCCCGGATAGGAATCTGCACCGACTCAACCGTAAGTGAACCTGAAAATAATGGACGCATAGCCTCAGGAACAAAACATCGTTACTTAACTTAACGCTGGACTCAACGCTGAGCGTCGAGTCCAGCAGCGGGCCACATCTAGGTTTGACAATTACTAGACTGGACTAAGTGAGGCCACAGGTGCAGAGCTTACCGACGAAACTATAAGATCCACACGGGTATGACATTAGGAATAGATTAATTTCGAAATGATATTGTGCCTGGATGAAGCTCTTTCCTCCCCAACAACCTGTGAGGTATAGCCCTTCACCTGGGATCCAATTTTTGACCCGTTCGTTAATTAATTGCGCTTTTAAGGACATTATTATGACTGCCGCTGCCCCCGCCCTCTCGCCCCAAGAGCAACAGAATATCGCCCAGGCGATTGACTACAGTCATGTCCAGTCAATTGCCGAAATTTGGCCCATTGTTGCCGAGCGTTTTCCTCAGCAAATCGCCCTAGAAGATCCCCACAGCAGTCCTCAGCTCACCCTGACCTATGGCGTACTCGCTCAGCAGATCAAGCAGTTTGCCGCCAGCCTTCAAACCCTGGGGATCCAGCCCCAGGACAAAATCGCTCTATTTTCAGACAATCAGCCCCGCTGGCTAGTTGCTGACCAGGGGATTATGACCGTCGGTGCAGTAGATGCCGTGCGTGGGTCCCAGGCCGACAAAGACGAACTGGCCTATATCCTCGACAACAGCGATTCCGTGGCCATGATTGTCCAAGATCAGGCCACCTTGACCAAGCTGGCAGACTGTCTAGGAGATAAGGACCTACGCTTTATTATGCTGCTCTCCGATGAGACGCCCCAGCTAGAAACATCGGCTCGGCTGCTTAACTTTAATCAGCTGATGGAGTTAGGCGCGGGGGTAGATGTCAAAAAGATAGAGTACAGTCGCGGTCAGCTAGCCACCTTAATGTATACCTCTGGTACCTCCGGCAGACCCAAGGGGGTCATGCTCTCCCAGGCCAACCTACTCTCTCAGATTTCCGGAGCCTGCAGCGTTGTGCACCCTGCCCCTGGCTCTAAGGTCATGAGCATTTTGCCTATCTGGCACTGCTATGAGCGCACCTTTGAATACTTCACCCTGTCCCAGGGCGTCCATCAGATTTATACCAATATTCGCTACGTCAAAAAAGACCTTAAAGCTTATCAGCCCAACTATATGGTAGGTGTGCCCAGACTGTGGGAGTCGATCTACGAAGGGGTGCAAAAGCAGTTTCGCGAACAGCCCGAAAGTAAGCAAAATTTAATCAACTTCTTTTTACACCAGAGCCAGCGCTACATCAACGCCAAACGTATTGCCAATGACCTCAGCCTGGACCATGCACCCAACGCCTTTGAGCGCATGATGGCCGGTGCTCAAGCCGCCGTTTTGAAACCCGTCCATAAGCTGGGCGACACCATGGTCTATAAAAAAGTGCGGGCTGCTACTGGTGGTGATATCAACTTTGTCGTCAGCGGCGGTGGCTCCATCGCCGACCACCTGGAAGACTTTTACGAAATTATCAGTGTTAATATCCTCGGCGGCTATGGTCTGACTGAAACATCACCGATTACCCACGTACGGCGGCCCTGGCAAAATCTGCGTGGAGCCGACGGTCAGCCTCTACCCGGTACTGAAACTCGCATTGTCGACCTGGAAACGCGCCAGGATCTGCCCCAGGGTAAGCAAGGCTTAGTCTTGATTCGCGGTCCCCAGGTGATGCAAGGCTACTACAAAAATCCTGAAGCCACTGCCAAAGCTATCGATGCTGACGGCTGGTTTGACACGGGCGATCTGGGCAAAATTACCGCCAACGGCGATCTGGTGATTACCGGACGCGCCAAAGATACTATCGTTCTCACCAACGGTGAAAACATTGAGCCCCAGCCCGTGGAAAACGCCTGCGCCCGCAGCAAGTACGTGGACCAGATCATGCTGGTTGGCCAGGATCAAAAGGTGCTTGGTGCTTTGATTGTTCCCAACCTTGAATCTTTGAGTCAGTGGGCTACGGCTCAGGGCATCACTATTGACGAAACTAACCCCGTCACAGCCTTAAACGATCCCAAGGTTCAAACCTTGTTTAAACAAGAACTCACCCGCGAGGTCAAAGCCCGCCCAGGCTATCGCTCCGACGAACGCATTGGTCCCTTCACCCTGCTCAGCGAAGCCTTCACTATCGAGAATGGCATGCTCACCCAAACCATGAAAATCAAGCGTCCTGTCGTCACGCGCAACTATCAGAACGTGATTGATGAGTTGTTTATACAGTAAGGGACTAGCTCGAAAATGAAGTATCCGTAGATCGAGTTTTGACTTTGTGGTTCGGTTGAGCTCACCGTCGCAGCCTCAACTCTTAAAGCTAGAAATTTGAGCGAAGTCGAAACCGAGTGGATTGGGTACATGATTTAGCCGCAGATTCCTAGATATAGATCATGGGACGTGGACGCAATGGGTTAATGCGAATTCAAAGCTTCTTCTCCAATCTCCCCAAACCCATAGAAAATCTTGCGAAAGAGCCTTTTCTAACCTGACCGGGTAATATACCTAGTGAAATTGATAACCAAAACCACTATCTAATAAGTCCATGGACGCTTCGCAATCCCAACTTCTCCTAAAACGAGTCATCAACGTCAAAGCTGTCGTCACTCCCCTCTGGAAAGAAGAAGCCCAAAACCAGCTCCAGAAGCAGATCAACGGCATCGATAGCCGCCTACAGCAGCTCGAAATGCAGGGCCAACGCATGGTTAGCGAACTCCAGAAACAAGAGGCAAACGAAGCTACCCAGAATCAAATGACCGCTGTTCAAAATAAAATCAACGAAGACAAAAATAAGCTACTCCAGCAAAAGAACCAGGTGCTACAGCAGCTGCAACAGGTCCAGACCCTAGAGCTCAACAAAGAAGTCAGTCAAGGCCAGATCGATGGCTTCTTTAAAGTTGCTACTGGCGATAACCTGGTCAAAAAAATGCAGGT
The DNA here is from genome assembly GCA_039028535.1 of Cyanobacteria bacterium P01_B01_bin.77. Classification (GTDB taxonomy): domain Bacteria; phylum Cyanobacteriota; class Cyanobacteriia; order Phormidesmidales; family Phormidesmidaceae; genus Leptothoe. The sequence goes on along the minus strand of JBCCHX010000010.1, from coordinate 17,460 downwards.
AGAAATTCTGCTAAGGGATGGTGTGATCGAAGAAATTCGTGGTGAATTGTAGGGCAGATATTATTTCGTACCAAAAGCATCTTGGGTGATCTAAATCAAAGCAACCCAGATAACTTGAATCAAACCAGCGGCTCATGGGTCGTTGGTTTTTCTTTGATTTCCCATTTAATCATTGACACAAAGTCTTTTAGAATAAGATGCTGGCGCGTCCGTACGGTCATCGTCGGTTCGTTATCGTCTTAAGTTGTCCACCCGTCCCGGAATTTCCCAATGATTCGCGAAGTGTTTATGCCCGCTCTTAGCTCCACGATGACTGAGGGCAAAATCGTTTCTTGGACCAAAGCCCCTGGTGACAAGGTAGAAAAGGGTGAAACCGTTGTCATCGTTGAATCTGACAAGGCTGACATGGATGTCGAATCGTTCTACGAAGGATTTCTGGCAATCATCGTTGTAGAAGCAGGTGATGTGGCCCCGGTGGGCAGTGCGATCGCACTCCTGGCCGAAACCGAAGCCGAAATTGAAGCCGCCAAACAACAAGGAGCCGCCGCCGCTGCTGCTGCACCCGCCGCACCCGCCGCCGCACCAGCCCCCGAACCCGTTGCTGCAGCCCCCGTCGCCGCCGCTCAAAATAGCAATGGCGCTGCCCCCAGCGGTCGTCTAATCGCCTCACCCAGAGCCAAAAAGCTAGCCAAGCAATTAAAAGTAGACATCAAAACCCTCATCGGCTCTGGTCCCCACGGTCGTATTGTCGCCCAGGATGTGGAAAAAGCCGCCGGTCAGACGCCTACACCTACCGCCACTGCTGCTCCCGCTGTTGCCCCTGCGTCTTCTGCAGCTCCATCAGCTCCCGCCATTCCAGCTGCACCGACTGCTCCACCTCCAGTCCCTGGTCAGGTCACCGCTTTCAATACTATGCAGCAGGCCGTCGTTCGCAACATGAACGCCAGTCTGTCAGTACCGGTCTTCCGCGTTAGCTACACCATTACGACCGATGCGCTCGATGCACTCTACAAGCAAATCAAACCAAAGGGTGTGACCATGACCGGTCTGCTGGCCAAGGCTGTCGCCGTAACTCTGGCCAAGCATCCCATTATCAACGCTAGCTACACCGATGCGGGTATTCAGTACAACAGCAGCATTAATGTAGCGGTGGCAGTCGCTATGCCCGATGGTGGTTTGATTACTCCAGTCCTGCGCGGCGCTGACCAGATGGATATCTATTCCCTATCCCGTTCTTGGAAGGATTTAGTGGCCCGTTCTCGCAGCAAACAGCTGCAGCCCGAAGAATACACGACAGGCACCTTTACCCTGTCGAACTTGGGCATGTTTGGCGTGGATAGCTTTGATGCGATTTTACCCCCCGGTACCGGTTCGATTTTGGCCATTGGCGGTGCTAAGCCGACGGTTGTCGCAGATGCCAACGGGATGATCGGCGTTAAGAAGCAGATGACCGTCAATATTACCTGTGACCATCGCATCATCTACGGTGCCGATGGTGCTGCGTTCCTTAAGGATCTGGCCGACCTGATTGAAAATAATCCCCAATCTTTGACTTTATAGTTTGCTATCGAGCACTAACGTCTCCACACCCGATTGTCCCTTTTAGCGGACAACCCTCAGTTAGCGCTGGAATTTCAATCCAGCGCGGACTTCAGCAGCACAGCCAAACTCAGTGCCACTTATCTTTTAGAGAGCAGCAAGCTATAAAAGATAACCGGGCCTAATGGAAACGTTAGGACGATGACTTTTGTCATGGTGTCCATACTCAGACTTGCCGTACGATTAAAAATGAGAAGAACTCATCGGTATTTGTGAGGAAAGAGAATGACTCAGACAACCGTCAATACCAGCCGTTCTTCCATTCCTAAAATTTTGCGATATTTAGAATGGATATTCTTAGGAATTCCCACCCTTCGAGCCCTGTTTCCAATCTTTTATAAACCGCTAGGCTATGAGGTGTCTAGTGGCGATTACATTGTCCTATGTGTTTTTGTCCTGTTCTTCATTCTCAGCTTTAAGTTCCCCCTCGATCGTCCCCTGTGGCAAAGGCGTACTTACCTTTGGATAGAAATTGCCGCCCTCTTAGCGACCCGGTTGTTTTCTAGCTGGGGGTTAGATCTAATTCTATGGTTTGTGTTAGTGAAGAGCTGTTTTTTGCTGAGCCGTCGCGAGGTGATTTTTACTGCGATCGCATCTGGCGTTGTCTGGCAGATAGCACTCGCCCACTACTTTATAACCTACATTTCTAGACCTATTGCAGACGTTCAAGCAGAGATTTTAGAAATGTATGAGATTCCTCGATCTGTTCAGGTACTTGATTTTATACTCAACAGTACCAGTATTTTTATTGCCGTTGATTCATTAATTATTTTGCTATGTCTGACCATTATCTCCGAGCGTAAAAGCCGTCAGAGAGAAACGGCACTTACCCAAGAGATAGAGCTGTTAGCCGCAGACTTAGAACGCACTCGTATTGCCCGTGATATCCATGATTCCATTGGGCATACTCTCACGTCGCTAGACGTTCAGTTAGAGCTAGCTCAACGACTATACGAACACAATTCTCATCAAGCTAAAAAAGCACTCGACACATCTAAAATGCTGTCTGGTCAGTCGTTACAAGAAGTGCGTCGGGCGGTGGCCACCCTGAGAGAAGAGTCTTTTAATCTCAATGCGGCCCTTGAGCATTTACTAGAACCTTTAAGGGCTAATCCTGATTTAGTCGTATCCAGCCAGCTAAACCTGCCAACGCTGCCCCTTCAAACTCGCCATCAGCTTTACTGCATTATCAAAGAGGGCCTGGAAAACATTCGTCGTCATGCTCAGGCACATGCCATCAGTTTACGGAGTCAGACAACGCCTGAAAACCTCGTTATCTGTCTTGAAGATGATGGTGTTGGTTTTAACCTAGATCTGCCCGCTTCTGGGTTTGGACTGAGAGGAATGCAGGAACGATCGCAGACTATTGGCGGCTATATGAAAATCGACAGCGCTCCCGGCAAAGGAACACTTATCAAAATAACGATGCCCTATGATTAAACTCTTATTAGCTGACGACCAGGCCATCTTCCGTCAAGGGCTATCAGCGTTGCTGTCGTTGGAGGACGACTTAGAAATTGTAGGGGAAGCGAACCACGGAGGTGAAGCGATTACCCTCGCTGCTACCCAACAACCTGATGTTATTCTGATGGATGTGCGCATGCCCGTCTGCGATGGTGTACAAGCCACAAAAGAAATTCACGCCCGCTACCCTTGGATTCGGATTTTAGTATTCACGACGTTTGACGACGATGAATATGTTTTTCAGTCGCTGCAGGCAGGCGCTTTGGGCTATCTGCTAAAAAGTACGCCGTCGCGCGAGGTGGCAGAGGCCATTCGCAATTTGCAAAGGGGGTACTCTCAGTTGGGGCCAACCATTGCACCAAAAGTATTTTCTCATATCAGTAACAAGTCAAAAACAGAAAATAAAGACTATCACAGCCAATTTAGTGAAAGAGAGCTAGACATCTTAAAGCAGCTAGGGCAAGGCAAGCGCAATCGTGAAATTGCCGCCAACCTTAACCTAACTGAAGGAACGGTTAAAAATCATTTGACAAACATTTTTTGTCAGTTAAATGTGCGAGATCGCACTCAGGCTGCTCTTTGGGCTCATCAGCACCTGCTAAGCTAGCTGCTGATACTATTCACTGAGCTTAGGAGCAAACAATTCCTGACCCAGCTGCCGGAGCGTCAGCCCTTCAACCGTTCTGCCCTCGCTCAAAGAGAACGTCACCGTAATATCAGCAACTTGAGCAAAGAAATCAGTTTCTGACATAGGGTACAGTACGAAAGCATCTTGACCTGTGGCCTGAGCGGTTAGCTCGTTTTCGACTACTTTGATTGTCACCTGCATTTCGGGCAGTAGCTGGTAGCTGCCAACATATTTTTCATACAGGCTGGGGTCAAGTTCTATCGCTTCGTGCTGTTCGGGTAGTTCGTAGGTAGCTTGAAATGCGATCGCAGCTAAATCGGCTGCAATCCGAGAGGGATCAGCTGTTTCTAAATTAGACAAAACAGCGATAGTCAACGAGTCCTCTGGATAATGGGCTAGAGAACTGGCAAATCCGCTAATGCCACCGTTGTGATGAGCGCGCTGCTTGCCAAACTGAGTATCAACAACCAGACCATACCCATAGAACATATCAGGGTGGGCTGCGGGGTCCATTGGGACAATAGGCTGCATCAACTGTGTTTTAGCAGCTGCACTCAGCACGGTTGAATCTGTCTGCTCGTTGTGCAGCCACTGCGTCCAGATTGCCAGATCTGCTGTTGTTGAATAGAGTCCACCTGCCCCCTGCGGGATGCTCATATCGAGCGGAGCTGCCTGTAGGTAAGCATCTTCGCTAACAAATAAATATCCCTGTGCCAAATTGGCAATGACCGTTTGTGGCATCTCATAGCCTGTACTATCCATACCTAAAGGGTCAAAGAGATTTATTTGTAAATAATCTGCATAGGTTTGGCTTGAAACAGCTTCAATGATTTGAGTCAGCAAAACATAGCCTGAGTTACTGTAGCTAAACTTCTCTCCTGGCTCAAATTCAAGGGGCAATTCTTGAAAGCGATCTACCAGTTGATTCAGCTCAGAGGGCTGTCGCATCCATGCCAATAAATCTGGAAAGATTTTGGGATTGAGATATTCAGGAATACCTGCTGTATGGGTCAGAAGATGATGAACCGTAATGCGATCTCCTTCAGGATAATCAGGCAAATATGTTGAGATAGGAGCCTGTAATTCTAGCAATCCTTCTTCCTGTAGCTGAAGAATTGCAACGGCTGTAAACTGCTTGGTGACCGAGCCAATACGGAACTTAGTGAACGGTGTGTGGGCGACCTGATGCTCTCGATTTGCTAGACCGTAGCTACGGGTAACTGGTGGGTGATTACCTTGAGCGATCAGAACAGTCCCTGAGAAATGTCTGATTTCAGCATAAGCTTCCAAATAGGTATCAATTTCATCCAGTCTTTCTAGAAAAGACTCTGCCGACACGCCTGTTGCTGACAGTGTATTATCTGTTAATGAGTTGGCGGTTAGAGTTGCTGCAGTCATCCTTGTTTCCTGTTTGCTAAAGGGAGTTATCTGGCTAGTACGGACTCCGGAGGTTGCTACGCTAGCTGGAGAGATGGCCAGGCTGACGATTAAACCTAACAGAGATATTCGACACAAAGAGTACATCTTACTGATTGAACATTACTGCTTTTACCTTAACGAGGCTTTCATTACGTTCCCATAGCAAGAGGTCACCTAAACAGATGACTTTTGTCATACGATCGCCTGGATGGATTTTTTCAGAAAACCCTAATTAAACGATTATCAACACTCTCTACTCATAACCAGACGACCATCGATAGTTTGGTAAATACCTGATGGTTCAAGGACAGCATTACTTGGTGATGGCTGGTAGGCGATACTACTGTTAACGGTTTGAACACCACCTGTTGTATAGATAGGACGGTCATTGTTAAAATCTTGAGGCAAATCGCTGCCTATAACAGTAAATGTACCACCGGTTTCACGACTGCGGGCTACACAACTGCTAGCTATCAAGCTTTCTGGATTGGTAAGCACGTCTGGTAAGTCAGTAAGTGTATTTTGAATAAAGCTAGTATCGAGTGAACTGACCGTAACTTCACCTGTAACCCCCTGATCTGAGCTGGCAGTAATATCGCTAAAAGGAGTCAGCTCAGAGCGCGGCTCAATCCCAAAGAGACCACGAGAGACAATATTGACCTGGCCACCAGAACCTGCAAAAGCATTTGCAGTAATGTCGCTATTTTCAGAGGAAATAGCGACAATGAAAGGAACAGCGATACCTATGTTACCGCCATCTCCACCAGCTGCCGCCGTACCTGCACTAGTAGAGATAGACGAACCTCGTCGCAAAATCAATAAATTACTGAGCTGCAGATTTAGGTTTCCACCATTTCCAGACGGTGAAGTAGCAACTATTTGACCTTCTGTATCCAAAGAAACAACATCTCCTAGAATTTCAATATTTCCTGCACTCCCCGTATCTTGGCTATCGACCGTTATCTTTGCTTGATCGGAAATATTTAAATCAGGTGTTACTAATGTAATATTCCCTCCAGACGACTCAATCGTAGTTGCCGATATACGACTGGCGCCAGAATCTTGTCGGAAGTCGCTCAAGATTCCTGCGCGACCTGTGACTTGAATTGATTCAGATGCCCGAATTTCTAGATCACCAGCAGGCCCGTTACCGACTAAAGTATCTACGGAAATCCTTCCGCCATCACTGATTAACAGTTTCCTAGTCTGAATATCTATGCTACCTAATGCTTGATCGCCGAGGCTTGTACCAGATGCTGTAATTTGGCTACTCAAAAATCCATTTCTATCAACTCCAGATACTTCAATAAAATCGGCAATGATACTAATGTCTCCTGCTTGCCCCAGTGTGATTGCTTCAGAGGAAACGTTGCCTCCATTGCGTAAGATCAGGCGAGGCGTCTGTATGGTCAAATTACCACCATTACCGGTTCCGAATAGTACGGCATTGATATAGCCACCGCTACCGTCTGCTTCTACTAGCTCGTCGGCAATAATTTCAATATCGCCAGCATTGCCACTGCTCCTAAACTGAGCACTAGCAGTCACTTCTGAGCCTTGTCCAGTGCGAATGCGACGAGTGCGAATACGAATATCACCAGCATTACCCGAACCAAATGTCTGGGTACGAATATCACCGTCTGTCAATAAATCGATGGATTCAATAGCATTGATGTCTACCGATCCACCAGGACCATTATTTGTCCTGGCAGAAACAATTGCACCGTCGCTTAACACCAGACGGCGCGTATCAATGGTCACTGTGCCACCAACACCAGTGCCTCGAATATCAGCCTGCAATCCACCCGCAAAGTCTTCGCCATTGAACGTTCCTTCACCTTGGGCATCGACTAGTTCAGAGGCTCGGACGGTTAAATTTCCCGCGTCCCCCGGACCCAGGGTACTGGTCAGTATGCCAGCTCCTTCTCTGAGAATAAGAGAGCCTGTGGTAATGTCTATATCGCCTGCTCTACCTGTGCCAAAATTTCGTGTCAACAGCGAGGAATTTCCGCCACTAATAAAAATTCTAGGTGAATCAATCCGAATGCTACCGCCATTACTGGTAGCCCCTGGCTCAATAACAGCGATTATCGCCGCATCATCTAAGAAAAGCTCTTCTGTTGCTCGGATAAAGATTTCTCTACCGCCTAACTCACCTTGCGTATTTGCAGAAATACCTGAGAAGAAGTTGTTATTATCTGTAAAGATACGCGCTGCCTGAACATTAATGCCACCTCCTTGTCTTCCATTGGCATTAATGTTTGATGAAGATAGATTGATATTGCCAAATTGATTAATTTCTGAATAGTCGGTAGTGAAACTATCCGTGGTATCCAGGTTGATGGGCACTCTCCCAGCCTCTGCAACACTGCCAATATCTATAGTGCCACCCACTGAGGTCAAAAAGCCTTGATCTAGGTCTATATCGCCTCCAATCAGGGCAAGTCTTTTACCATCGACTACCTGTAACCCCCAGGGGATAGTTAAGACAGTACCATCTGTTAGGGTTGTTCTTGGGATAGAACGCTGGTTATTAATAAAGAATCCAGCCGCCGGTAATCCTCTGATGGCCATATTAGTAATAGAGCCTGTGGGCTGTTGAGAAAAAAGTAGAGCTGACGGATTAACAGCGAGCAGCTGGCTTGATTCAGGTTGAGTAGCACTAAAAAAGCCATTCTCTCCTAACTCAACAGCATCAGCGGTAGTTGCTATAAAAGCGGACGGAAGATCGAGACTTGAATTGGGACCAAACAATATGCCATTGGGGTTTACAAAAAATAGATTGGGCTGAGTAGTCGTACCCGGACTATTGAAGATTCCCAGAGTACCTAATATGTCTGAGCTATTGGTACCAGTGACACGGCTAAGTATATTTTCAAGGTTATTACTATCATTACGGAAATATGCCCCTCGATTTTCATCGACATTAAATTCCAAAAAGCTGTGAAATAAGTTATTGCCAATATTTAAGCCGCCATCAATCACATCAAGCGGTAATCCTGCTGCATCTAGCGGCACTACGCCAGACTGATTCATACCAAGTGTATTGTCAGGCACAATATTACTTTGTGCTAAAGCATTTTCTGTGGAGAGAAAGAGAGTATTTAAAGAGATTAATACACCCAGATGGAAAAATATACTTCTCATAGATGCTTTGCTTTTATTCTAAAAAAATCAATAAATCCTCTAGGTTGATAACCAGACGACCTACCTTGATTGAATAGCCTTAACGCACTCGACTCATTTAGGTTATCTCAGATCTTGTATCAAGGGTTGGTCATGAGGCTGAAGCCCGCGCCGGGTTGAAAACCCACCGCTCACTGAGGGTTGTCCACTGGAAGGGACAGTCGGTTGCGAGATTCTGAATATCGGGCTTACAGCGAGTTTTTAATCCCTTTAGCTCCTAAGAAACACAAACTAATCTGCTCTCAAAAGGGCTAATTGTCGATTAAATTTTGACAATTGTGTTTCTTTCAGGTTTATCGAATAGCATCGCTGTTCCTTAGAGGCTCATATCTTGCACTGAGGTTAGCTGTGTAGCTGAAGCCCCTGCTGGGTTGAAATTCCAGCGCGGGTTGGCGCTTCCTTGCCAGGTGCAAGATATGAGGTATGCCTTAGACAGGCAGTGTACCGAAAACGGCAAGGCGATCCAAATCTAAAAGAATTTGCATAAAAATGAGTGCATAACGGAGGTGTGAAACATACTGGTGAGCTGTAGGCGCAAGCCATCAATGCAGAATGCCTCCTCGTAGGCACTAACGTTACGGTTGACAAGGGTCTATTCCATGGAATTCAAGCAGCTTATCCTTTTAGGACCTCCCGGTGCGGACGTTCGTGAGCATGCGATCGCACTGTCTCAACGCTGGCATATTCCCCATGTGTCCATGGGACAGCTGATCCGCGAAGCCATTGCTAAGGAGTCTGCCGTTGGATGTGAAGCGCTCCCCTATGTAGAAGCTGGTGAGCTGGTGCCAGATGCTTTGGTAATGAAGCTGCTTCGGAAGCGATTTGAGCAGCCAGATGTGATGTTAAAGGGCTGGGTTTTAGAGGGTTTCCCCCGGACGCTGGTCCAGGCAGAGGGATTAAACCAGCTATTGTCCTCGGTGGGACAGCCTGTGGCGGCTGTTGCATATCTTAAGATGATGACAGGGCTACTGATCAATCGGCTGACCGCTGCACAAGGACATGAGTCCATTCCAGCTATTCGCAGTCGCTTGACCCGTCACAAAGAAGAGACGGCCCCTTTACTTGAGTATTATCGGCAGCAGGAGCAGCTAACAGTAATAAATGCCAGCCGCTCGAGGGCTGAGGTAACCCAGGCACTGGCTGAACTATTTGAGGAAGAAACGGGTGCGGCACGTTTTATCAGAGATGAGTCAGAGCTGGATTCTCTCATAGAAAAAGAATCGCTGCTGGTGGTGGACTGCATGGCATCCTGGTGTGGCTCTTGCAAGCTGGTGACGCCGCTCATCGATCAGCTGGCGGAGGCGTATAGCGAGCGGGTTAATGTGATGAAGATAGACTTTGATGCAAATAAACGGGTGCCTAAGCGGTTTGGCTTGAAGGGAATGCCAGCAGTTATGTTCTTTAAAGATGGCGAACTCATGGAAACGCTGACAGGAGTGAAGCCTTATCAAGCATATAGCGCTACCCTAACACGCTTTTTAGAGTAAGACGATTGCAGTTGTTCCGTCAACATCCCATATTTTAGCCCCACTGTCATGTCTTCTCCTGCTATCCAAGACTTTAATCAAAAAGTTGCCCAGTCTCCTGAACTTCAACAAAAGATTAGTGAGGTTGAGTCAGTTCCCCAGATGCTAGCGTTGTTGCAAGAGTGGGAGTGTAATCTGACTGGGCCAGAGCTGATCACGCTGGCTCAGCAGGCGTATCAAACTTGGTTAGCCTCCCTTGATTTAACGGTGCGTCCTTTTTTTGTTGAAGCCCATGCAAATAAGACGCTAAACAAGGCAATTGAAACTTGTAATACTCCCCAAGATGTTGTTCTTCTAGCTAAGACCCATGGTTTTCAGCTTTCAAAGAGAGAACTGCAGGCTGCAGCAGATGCAGCTGCTAAGGTTGAGGGTTTTAGCTTTGAAAAGATTTGGTTTAAGGGGCTGGGATTATTAGATTAGATTTGTCTACAATCCAATCAAAAAGAACGCGGCCCAATCCCGTGGGTTAGGGTGCTTTGCCAGTGTACTCAGCATTGCCTGCCGCAGGGCAATTGCCTTGTCCGGCTCTGTCTGTAGTTGCTGGTAAAACTCTGTCATCAGCATAGCTGTGGCTTCGTCTGGCACAGCCCAGAGAGAGGCCACTAGATTATTGGCCCCTGCCGCTAGAAAAGAGCGGGACAGACCCACCACTCCATCGCCTGTAATCCGACCTCGTCCTGTATTGCAAGCGCTAAGAACAACCAGATCGGCTTTGAGGTTAAGCTGCATTACCTCTTGTGCGGTGAGTAAACCGTCATCGGGTTGGTTAAGGCCGAGTTTTTCGCTGGTTGGTGTGAGGGCAATGGCGCTGCTCAGTCCCTGCTGCTCATCCAGGATGCCGTGGGTGGCCAGGTGAATAATATCTGCCTCGGCTAAACGCTCGCGGACGGTGGTCTCGGTGGCAGCGGTACCGAGGAGGGGGACGGTATTGAGGAGGGGCGCGATCGCAACTGCCTCCGCCTCGGCTCCCGGCAAATCACTCAGGGGTAAGGGCGGTCCGCCTGCCCGAAGCGGTAGCGAGGGCATATCAGGATTTCCCACAATCACCGCTGCTCGGTCACGGTTAATCCCCACCACGAGTGCCTGGCCTGATTGGTTGACCGAGCGTTGTTGCAAAAAATGTAGCGTCTGCAGCGAGGGCGTTGTGCCCAGGGTGTGGGCTTCGATCAGATACTCCCCCTGGGGCGTTTGCAATGCCGGAAAGGGTACTAAAAACAATTCTCGATGGGGAACAATCACCACCTTGTCAGTAACCGACTTAGGTAAATAGTCAGCGATGGGGGCAATCAATAGTCCATAAAGCTGCTTTAACTTAGCCTGGGCCAGTGCCTGGACTTCTGGTGTCTGGGCCATGGGCACGCCGCTACCCCACGGGGTAAATCCACGCACGCCTAGGCTCTCCTGATTGTCCTGCAGCAGACTCCTGAGGGTCTGTTGAGCCAAATCTACCTGCTCAACGTGGATCTCTCCTGTGGGAGTAACCACCCAAATAAAGAGGGCTCGCTCGTCAAATCGACTACGCCCAGGAGAGGGCTGTCGAATGATGGAATACTGAACAAATGTGGTTGCCTGACTTTTGGCCAGGGCTTTAATCCGGTCAATACTGAGCTCCTTGGGGGAAACGGAAGTGGTCGTTTCTGGGGTTTGATCCGCCAGCAGCTCGGCAAACGCCCTGGCCCGTCCCCGTTCTGCCACCACCAGTGCTGTTTCTATTTTCCCTTGGTCCATCAGTACCTGTTGCAGCTGGTCATAGAGATAGGACTGGGTCTCAAACAGCGAAACTTTGTTGATGTCCTGAAGCCCCGGCTCGAGTGCTTCAAATTTGTCCAGTGCCTCGTAGAGAGTCTTTTCTGCTGCTGAGAGATTTCCCTCGGCTTGATCAATCTCGGCAAGACCGCTGAGGGCAGTGATCTGCCCGGCTTCGTCATAGTTGTGTCTGGCCCAGGCATAGGCATCGTTATAGGACTCCCGTGCTTTCTCTCTCTCTTGCCTGAGCGTGTAGAGGTGTCCCAAATGGCTCAGGGTGCGGCTATACTCCGGCCCCACAAATCTATCCCGGTATTCCAGCGCTTCGGTAAAGGTGTCTAGCGCCTGGTTAAAGTTACCCTGCTCGGCATACAGCTCCCCCAGGCTGTTCAAAATGCTGGCCAGTTCATGCCACTGCCCCCGGGCAGTGGCGATCTCCCGTGCTTCTAGATAGGTATCCCGTGCCTTGTCGTAGGTCTGTTGCTGTAAATACACATGTCCCAACCCATTGAGGTATCGGGGGACCCCTTGCCAATATCCGATGGATTTGGCATTGGCTAGGGCGGTTTGATAAGCGGATTTTGCCTGGTCATAGTCACCCAGGGTGTAGTGAATGTTGCCCTGTTCTCCCAGGGCTCGGGTGCGATCAATTCGGTCTGTACTGCGGGAGATAGTTGATTGTAAGGTACCCAGGGCACGACTATACTGCCCCGTGTGACGATAGATTTCTCCTAGGGCCAGATTGAGACGGTTTTGTTCGGCAAAATCTTTGAGCAGACCACGCTGTACCTGGCGTAGCCGTTGCCAGCTGCGGGTGATATCGCCCTGTTCTAACCAGATCAGTGCCTGCATTAGATAGCCGCGCTGGCGCTGAGTCATAACATCAGAGGCCAGCCGATCTGCCTGGTTGAGGGTGAACTGAGCCCGGTTGTAATCCCCCAATCGATAGTAGGCAAAACTCAGGTCGATCAGGCTATTGTGCTCTCCGACTGAGTCACCAGCCTGGTGATATAGCTCAATGGCCATTTCCAACGGGCGGATAGCAGCTTGACTGCTGCCTACCCGTAGCAACGAGGTTCCCTGTTGATATTGGATCGCGGCTTCAGATTGGGTTTGGGCAGAGGTGACCTGGACGGACTGAGCCGTGGCTGTGGGCACAGTGCCGATTACCAAACCGATGCCCAACATCCAGCTAAATGTATGAAAACCTGGCATAAACTCCCGACTCTGTGACAACGCTGCGATCGCACTGTGCGATCGCATAAATGATCAATCCCCCCAAAGATCTATAGCTACATAGAGCTGCTCAACTACAATATTTACAGTGTCTGAACAATAGTTTTAGGAATAATTCAGTCAAAGATTGTCGATTGCCACGCTATGGTTGTATACCGCTGGTGGTTCACTCGGCGAGTTGAGATCATGAGAGTTCTAGTTAAACGGCATCGGATGACGGCCATACTATTTGGTGTAGCGATGCTAATGTCGCTAACCGTTTGGCTTATCCATGGCGCTGCCCACAGCCCCAATGCGGCCTGGGCAGCTAAGGTTAACTTTTGGGGCAATCGACAGGTGGCGATGACCCTACAGTCTGGGTCTGAACAAGCGCAGCAAGCCGCCGAGCTGGCCCAAACGGCGAGGTCTGTCGAGCAGTGGGACCAGGTGGTTAAGACTTGGACAGGCGCGATTGCATCGCTACAAACTATCTCAGTTTCCAGTCCCGAACGTTTCTGGGCTCAGCGCGTCCAGCGAGAGTACATCGAAAACTTGGCCTTTGCCCAGCAGCAAGCTAATCGTCTAAGCTGGCCAGACGTGTTTCCCAGTTTAGGCAGCGGAATTCTAGATGAACAATTAAGGCTTTACTTGAGTTACCTGGCCACTTTTGGCCCCCCTGATATTTTAATTATGGGCAGCTCCCGCTCGCTCCAGGGGCTAGACCCTCAGTCGTTGGAGACCACCTTAAACCAGCAGGGGTATCCTGTCCGGGTGTACAACTTTAGCATCAACGGTGCCACGGCCCAGGTGCTGAACTTTATGCTGCAGCGGCTGCTCACACCGGAGCAGCTGCCAAAGCTGGTGCTCTGGGGCGATGGTTCTCGGGCCTTTAACAGTCGTCGAATTGATTCTACCTTTGAGCGGGTTCTCAGTTCGCCTGGGTATCAGGCGGTTCTAGCAGGTGAGAAGCCTGGTATTGCGGAACTAGCACCAATCCCCAGACAGCCCAGCGCCATTGACGCTCGCGGTTTTTTACCGGCCCCAGCCGTGTTTGACCCGGCTGTTTTTTATCAAACCTATCCTCGGGTGAGTGGCCGCTACGATGCTTTTTACAGACCGTTTGGGCTGACGGGGCTACAGCTAGGGTCGCTGGCATCGCTGGTGAGCTATCTGCAAAGCCGCAATATTGAGCTGGTGTATGTCAATCTTCCCCTCAGTGGTGACTACCTGGATGACTATCGCCTACCCCTCGATCAGCAGTTTCAACAGTTTTTACAAACCCAAAGTCAGCGCTTAGGCTTTACCGTCATTGACCTGCTGCTGCAGTGGCGCAACCAAGATGCTTTTTTTGCTGACCCCAGCCATCTAAACCAAACAGGGGCCGCTGCCCTGGGGCAACAGCTAGCCCGCAACCCGCAGATATTAGAGAAGCTTGGCGGTGCAGACCCGGCAATTTCAAACTAGAGCTGACGTTCTAACTGCACCATCCGCCGATAGGACAGCCAGCCAGTTGCTACCATCGCCAGGGAAAATAATCCCAAAAAAATCACATGCTCGCCCGCAGGTTCTCCAGCCATGGCTAGGGTGAGCGCCTCGGTCATGTGAAAAATTGGGTTAAACCGGGCCAGCTGTAGCAGAGACTCTGGAAAAATAGAGGTGGGCATAAAGGCCCCACCCAGAATCAGCAGCGGCACTCCAAAGGCAGCCACCAGAGCATTGACGTCTTCGGTGCGACGGGCAAACTGGGTGCCGAGGATAAAGCCCACCCCCACATAGGCCAGGATGCTCAGCAGAATGATTGCGATAGCTAGGGACCAGGAGCCGGGAAATGTGGCCCCTAGAATAAGTGCGATCGCAAACACCAGCAGCGCCTGCCCCACCCCAATGGCACTATGGGCCACCACGATACCTAAAAAATAAGACACCCCACGCAAAGGTGACAAAAACAGCCGCTTGAGGGTATTTTGCTCTCGCTCTGCTACCACGGTGGCAACACTTCCCCCCAAACAGCTAAAAAATAGTGCTGCCCCCACCAGCGTAGGAGGAGCCACCACTTCTATTGCAGCGGCCAGCTCCAGCTGAGCGCGTTCTGCCGTGATCGCCCCATTGAGAAATAGCAACAACGTGGGGAAAATAGCCCAGAAAATCAGACTACGGCGACGACGCACCAGCTCTAGTAAAATTCTTTGGGCCACAGCGATGATTTCCTGCCAATATTGAGCGATTGGGTGCACCATGGATATTTTCCCGTTGCCGTGCTTTATGGTTGACATTAAAAATTCAATTTAAGTATTTTCCTTGAAAGGTGAATGAATCTAAATTACCTTGAAGCAGTTAAATATCTCCTCCTCATAACACCCCCATAAGCGCTCACCGATATCTTTCAATTCTTTAATGAATCCATTTCCTCAAAACTGGCAGACCCCCGATATTTCACGCCGGAGCGCACTCAAATTATTAGGAGTCGGGGCCATCGGCGGCACCTTGGGCTACACCCGTTTTAGCAAGCCCCAGCCCACACTGCACCAAGTTGATCAGCTGGATCTACCCCAGACGGTGGCACGTCCTACGACGGCTGTTGTTATCGGTGGTGGTTTAGCCGGGCTAGCGGCAGCCTATGAACTCAGCAAGCGCGGTGTAAAGGTTACTTTGCTGGAGCGTTCACCTCAGCTAGGCGGCAAAATTGCCAGCTGGCCGATCCAGGTGGGGGAACACGAACTGCGAATGGAACATGGCTTTCACGGATTTTTTCCCCAGTATTACAACCTGTTTAGCCTGGTGGACGAGCTGCAGGTCCAGGATAATTTTCAGTCCCTTAATTTCTATGCTGTTCTCTACAAAAACGGGTATAAGCCTGAGGCGTTCTACCCCAGTAACGCTGCATTTCCCTGGAATATTGTGGATCTGGCAGTTTCGTCGGACAATCGCCTGAGCTGGGGGATCAATCTGACTAATCTAAAGCATTTGGAAGTATTCCGAGAGATCACCAGTTTCCGCATGCCCCAAACCTATGAGCGGCTAGACCATCTCTCGGTAGATGAATGGGGCCAGGGACAGTTTCCCCAGGGGCTGTATGACCTGTACTTTTTACCCTTTGCTAAATCCAGCCTGAATGCACCGGACGTGCTCAGTGCCGGGGAGCTGATGCAGTTTTTCCATTTTTACTTTTTTGGCAATCCAGAGGGGCTGGCTTTTAATGGCACCTGTGAAGACATGGGTCGCTGTTTGGTGGATCCGCTAAGCCAGGCTATCGAGGCTAACGGTGGACGCATTCTCACCGGGGTCACCGTTAGCCAGGTTAACTGGGGTAAGGATAAAATCGCCAGCGTTGATTATCAAAAAGGGACGATTGCGGCTAATCCGGTACCGTTTTGGTGCGATCGCAACCCCCTACTCAGCACCGACACCACCGACTACTACGGCGCAGGAGATCGCCTCTTTGTGGTCGAGGCCAATAGCGACCGGGCCATCTCCCTCACCTGTACTCACCAGGGCTGTAGCGTCAATAAAGAAGTCGCCGCCAATGGCAATGGCTTTGTCTGCCCCTGCCACGGTGCTGCCTACGATGCTCAGGGCACTTTGGTCAGCGGCCCTGCCCAGGATAATCTGGCTCAGTTTAAAGTGCTCCAGCGCGATCTCGACAATTCTGACTTGACAGCTCGCATCCAACTGATCGCCGCTAGTCCGGTAAAAAATACCGATAATCTCGCAGGCAATCTCGACGCTGACTACTTTGTTTTTGCCGCCGACATTCCCGGCATCAAAAATCTTTTTGCCCTCTCCCAAGGCACTCCAAGCCCTACCGTTTTAGCCCAGGTCAGTGAGCTCCAGGTAGCCGACCCCTTTGCCGTCGGTCGCTTCTGGCTTGACCGTGACTTTGAATGGGAACAAAGCTGGTTTACCTCTCTTTCGGGGTATGACCTCACCGACAGCATCACCCTTTACCACAAGGTACAAGGAGATTATATTAAATGGGCCGCAGAGACGGGCGGTAGCGTCGTAGAGCTGCACGCCTACTGTTATAAAGAGAAACAGTTCCCTACCCAGCAAGCTCTCCTAGACACCTTCAAACAAGAACTCTGGCAGATTGTTCCAGAACTAGAAGGAGCCAATATTCTGCACCAGGAACTGGTCAACCAAAAGAACTTTGCTGGATTCCCTCCCGGTAGCTATCCCAATCGTCCCAGCAGTGCCACCGCTGTCTCCAATCTCATGTTTGCTGGAGACTGGGTAAAAATGCCCTTCCCTTGCGGCTTGATGGAACGGGCCATCAGCAGTGGCTTGCTTGCAGCCAATGAGATTTTACACCGTGAAGGCAGTGCCCGTCGTCCGCTGATGTCAGTCAACCCAGAAGGTGTGTTTAAGGTATAGCTGTGCCAATCTAAAATCTGGTCTGCACCATTGAATGGACTTTTGGAAGTACGATAGCTTCCATGTGTCTAATTGCCGTTAAAACACTTAGCCTCTATGTAGCATAGAGTTAAAACTCTTCTACGTATATACCCGTAGAAAACTCCTTAGATAAAGATGATGTAAAGTATGGGAACCTTTTAAGGGGAAGTTGCCTGATAAATTATTAAGGTATAAATAATCACCTTAAAAGTGCATAGATATGATTGATTTCGCCTCTGCCTCAAAGCTTTTCTCCCTTTTGTCAATGGTTTTAGGCACCTTGGT
>JBCCHX010000009.1:0-113437 GCA_039028535.1 Cyanobacteria bacterium P01_B01_bin.77 | reverse complement strand
CTCGCTTGACCAAGGCAGCGTTATACTCAGACCAGTTACGGAGTTTGTAAGTGCGTTTCATCGGTACCGTGCTTGTTGTGGTAACTACACTTTACCGGCTCTTACAGCTCCGTAGCTTTCTGATTCATGCACCAAAGCCGTCTGCAACAGTACCTGACCACTGCAGATTGTAGTGGTTCTTCTAGTGTGGTGGCCTCAGCATTCCATCGATGTACTAATTTTCCTTGAGAAGATAAAACAATCACAGATCTTTTAGTTAGTGTTAAAAGAGGAGAATGCCATCAACTCCAGAACAATTTGAACATATAAAGTGAATTCAAAGTTCAGGAGAAATCCGAATCGAGGATTCAATAGTTTATTCAACCTCACATAGAGGTAACGACCGTAATTGTGCTATCAGTAGCAAATAACAACGGTTCTTATCCTCAACGCTCAACTATATCGATATCGCTGTTCAGTAATGTCTTCACTTTTAGGCAGGATATTCTCGTTAACCGTAGGTTTCACCCAAACACTACTAAGAACCTGAAATTTCACTCGCTTAGGAATGAGGATTTAATTTTGCCCTCCTTTTTGCCGTACAGGCGTTCCATGGAACGCCTCTGCAGAAGCAATTTTTGGATCTTATAAAATTCTTCTTCCTTAATAGCATCTGAACTATTACTTGAAGTGATTCTTCAGAGCATGTATAGAATTTTACCTAAGGTAACAATAAGTCTTTCATCAGTTTATCTATACCAAGATCTGTATTCCACACTGAGCTTGAAATAAGCTACGCAGATGACTAAGAATTGACAAGCCAATCAATTCTTAGTCATCAATAACTAAGAAAAAGTTTCAACAGTTTTTCGACACATTTATCTGCACAGAATCTGCATGAAAACCATTGCCAAGCAATAGATAAATCCATAGAAACTCCTTCTATAGCTAATGTCTACGGATATGCAGAGGGCTGAAGCCTCATTTTTTGACCGTAGAAAAACATTCTTGAACTTACATAAATTTATGTATTTAGTTTGTTGGTAAAGCTATCAGTTAGTAACGTTTGGATTTTATCCTTTTGAATGTAAGTGAGCAGCGACGACTTATCTATTTCACATTTGCATAGATAGGTTAGTTTCACAGGATAAACATCGTCAGCGCCTAAAAGTAGCAAATTCATAAATCACAGTCATATCGATTACTCTGCAAGTTATTGGATAGTGCTCGAACAACTGTGGAACGTTGAAAATGTCATTTTTTATAGCCTGCAGCGTTTATTCCATAAGGTAAGAAAAAAGATTAGCCAAACGCAAATCTTTAATTCTTGCACTTCTTTGATCAATCAACGATTGATTCTTTCGGTGTTCCCATAATTTGGATCCTTGGCTCCAAATTATGGGACTTCATAAATTAGAGACGTCAATTTAGCAGAGGATTTATCGATGAGTATCGTGGCAAAAGTGATTGCTCAATCTGACCGCGCTGACCGATTCCCAGGTAGTGCTGAGCTAACTCAGCTGCAAGATTACTTCAGCAATAGCAGTGTCCGTCTCAGCGCTGCTCAAAAACTAGCTGCTAACCAACAAAAAATTGTTGATGAAGGCAGCAAGCGATTCTGGGCTCAATGCCCCAATACACCTAGTAACAGAGGTGATAGCAAGAAAACGGCTCTTTGCCAACGCGATCAGGGGTGGTACATCCGCCTAGTGAGCTACTGTATTTTGGCCGGTAATGCCAAGCCTTTGGAAGATATTGGTCTAGATGGCATGCGTGATATGTACGTCTCTCTACAGGTTCCCCTAGCTAATTTGAGAATAGCCATGGGGTGCTTGAAGGAAGTTGCCATGGGTCTTTTAAGCTCTGAAGAAGCTGCATTAGCTGGACCTTACTTCGATCAGCTGGTACGAGCTTTTTAAGATTTAGACCGGTTAAGTCTTTTAGATCAGATTCAAATTTGACAACAGCATTTTCTTTAGAAAATAACAATCACCATGCAAGATACGATCACATCCATCATTAACCCAGCTGATGAAAAGAGCAATTATATCGAGGGTGAAGCTCTCGATAACCTGAAGCAGTACTTTCAAAGTGGGGCCGTACGTGTTAAAGCCGCTGGTTTAATTGGGTCTAGTGCAGCCAGCATTATCAGCAAAACGGTAGAAGAGAGTCTTCTGTATGGAGATATTACGCTTCCCGGCGGGAATATGTACCCAACCCGACGCTATGCAGCCTGTCTACGGGATTTGACCTACTTCTTACGCTACGCCACCTATGCCATGCTGGCAGCTGATACATCTATCTTAGATGAGCGTATCTTGAATGGTCTAAAGGATACCTATTCATCCCTCGGTGTACCGATTGAGCCCACCATTCAAGCGTTACAGGCCATGAAGGACGTTGTGGCTGAACGAGTGGGTGCTGAAGCAGGTCAAGAGATGGGTATCTACATTGACCATATCATTACCGGTTTAGGCTAAGGTCTGACGTCTGAGCTCAAAGGCCTACCTAATAAGGTGGGCCTGCTTTAAAACTAGTGTTTTAGTCAACTTTTTGCCATGTACGCTTCTAATAAAAGCCAGGAGCAGTCTGCCTGGTGGTCGGGCAATGCTCGATTTATTGACTTGTCTAATACGTTTATTGTGGCTCATGTTGCTCAGGCAGCTCTGATCATGCTGTGGGCTGGGGCGTTTACCCTGTTTGAGCTAGCTGTTTTTTCTCCAAATGAGCCGCTTTATACGCAAGGATTGATTTTGTTACCCCATCTGGCCGCTGAGGGGTGGGGAATTGGTTCCAGCAGTGCTATTGTCGATACCTCTATTTGGTTTAAGATTGGGGTAATTCATGTAGTAGCAGCTGTCGTATTAGCGGCAGGAGCTTATTTCCATCGCACTCGTCTACCTGCTAGCTTAGAGGTGGTTTCAGGCAATGCTGTTAAGTTTCACTTTGAATGGCAAGATGCTCGACAGTTAGGCTTTATTTTAGGGCATCATCTCATTGTCTTGGGCCTGGGGGCATTATTATTTGTCGCCAAAGCGCAGTTTTTTGGCGGTCTGTATGATAGCGATTTAGGGGAGGTACGACTGGTTACGTCGCCCACACTTGACCCAGCCGCTATTTGGGATTACAGAACTCACCTGTTTGATGTCAGTACGCTAGAAGACTTAGTCGGTGGTCATATTTATGTGGCTGGGTTGCTTATTGCCGGTGGTACCTGGCATATTTTAGTCTCTCCCTTCCAATGGGTTAAGCGGGTTTTTCTCTTTTCAGGCGATGGCATTTTGTCGTATTCTCTATTTGGTATTGCCTTAGTAGGGTTTGCTGCTTCCTACTACTGCGGATTTAACTCATTAGCCTACCCAGAAGAATTTTATGGCCCTACGTTAGAACTACAATCATCGCTTTTACCACGCTACTTTGAAGCCCAGCCAACTTTAGCAGAGGGTTATACAAGTCGTATTTGGTTGGCGAACGCTCACTTCTATCTGGCCTTTTTCTTTTTACAAGGGGGCTTATGGCATTTTCAACGAGCCATGGGCTTCGACATCGGCAGCCTGATGGAAACCTGGCAGCAAAATTTGGCGCTAGCCAGTGATAATCCAACGCTAACCTATCAGCGTTCAGGACTATCGCACCCCCAATCCACATCGTTTTTACAATATGGATTGCCACAAGCTGCCCCCCAGCCTTGGTTGAAACAAGAACAATCTTTTGAAGACTATTTTTATCGTCCGTCTCAAGGGATTGAGCAACCGAGCTTAGAGACTGTCAATGGGATTGAAAAAACGCTCTATCAAACAGCCTACCACCTCCACAAGGATACCTTTTATCAACCATCTAAACAGGCTGATACTGAGACATTGTTTGGATATGGTAGCAAGCAGTTAGAAGGACTATATGAGCGGCCAAAGACGCTAGCAAAAATATCCGCCTACTCCCAACCGATTGCAGCGACATTTTATGAACCTAAACGCAATGGCAACAGCGTTCATAGTTCTGACGTTGAAAGTGAAGTGATGTAAGTCCGTGAACATGTTCATGCTCTAAGCATCATTGAGTCAGAGGTAACTTTTGCTAAAGCTAGAAAAACGGATGGGTAATCCATCCGTTTTTTAGTGTGCTAATTCAAAATATATAGCGTTATTTCTAATCTCAGATTGAGGTAGCTCCAAGATTTTTAAGTTACCAATTTTGTGCAGATATTGCTCTATGATTGCTCTATCTCTAAAAACTAGGTCGATAGTCTACTAAAAAGTACAAACCATTTTCCTGTAATGAGTTGCCGGTATCATCGGCATCTATCAGGGGAATACCATAATCCAACCGTAATGATAGCCCCGGACTGATAGCCCAGCGTGCTCCCAAGCCAAGACTGGCTAAGAAAGATGGGTCTGGATCGGGAATTTGGTTGTTCCATCCTAAACCAGCTTCTAGAAAAGGCGTTAATTGAAGAATGTTAGGGTCTTTTGTAACAGGAATACGAAATTCGACCGAACCTGTAATGGCATTGTCAGCCACTAGCTGATTTTGGCTGTAGCCGCGTACGGTACCAATACCCCCGAGACTAAAGCGTTCGATGGGCAGCAATGCATCTGGAGTCAGCTGAGCACCAACCCGTGTGAGTACTAGAAACTTTGGAGAGACTTGTTCTATCCACTGAAACTGACCTAACCAGCTGAAAAAACGTCCATCAATACCGGAGTCATTTGTGGTCGCATCTAGGATATCTAGGCCAACACTAAACTGCGATCGCGCCGCCAACACCCGTGACTGACTACGTTTAACCCAGTCTTGATAAAATCGGACAGCGCTGACCTGGGAGCGCCCTTCTTCAGGTCCCAGGGAAAAGGAGAAGGGAATATCATCTAGAATAAAGCTACGACTTCGTTTCCAGTCAAAGTCTAGACCCAGTGCAAATTCTTCTGCTGGTGTTCGTACTAGGGGCTGACGAAATCCAGCGGAGAGCGTGGTGGTCTCACTGCGAATACCCACATCCCGGAAGGCATCTTGAATAATTTCGCTATCACTGTTGCTGGCTCTAAAACGCAATGTCCCATTGTTGGCATTAACAGGTACTGAATAGGTCGCATCGTATAGATCTAACCCTTCTGTAATGCCATAGCTTGCGGCTAGGCTATCCCCGATTCCTAAAGGATGGCTGACGATCAGTCCGAGATTGGCACCTTCAGAGCCGATACTGGGAGAGCGGTAGTTATCAACAGAAAAAGAGAGGTCAAATGTTTTGGCTTCTTGTAGATCTAGAATGAGTAAGCTTTTGCCAGGAGCATTACCTGCTGTTAATTCTGCATTAACCCGAGCTAAGACGGGATCGATTTGCAGTAATTGTAGTCCTCTTTCTAAATCTCGTTGATTAAACGGTGTGGCCATGGCTCGCTCTAGGCGATCGCGCACATAGCCCTGACGTAGGTGTTCTAACCCGTTAATCTGCAGTTCTTCAATCTCTCCTTCAATCACCTGAATTTGCACACTACCACTAGTGAGATCTTGGTTGTTAGGAACAAAAGCACCAGATGTGATGTAGCCAGCATCGAGGTAGAGTTTGGTAATGCGCGATCTCAAATTAAACAGATCCGATAGTTGAATCTCCTGCCCCAGGTAGCAATCTACCTGTTCTGCGATTTCTGTCTGTAGTACTGTACTGTCCACCACATTAATATCAGTTGCTAGAAACGATATGTCTGATGTGCCGGCTAGCGGAGGACAGACCTCAAGGTTTAGTACATCTGTAGCATCTCCAGTGACCTCCTCTGAGGGAAGCTGCTCAATTTGCAGTGGAGCTTCATCAGGTGGAACGGGCTCGCGATCTGGGAGAACCTCTGGAGACGACAGCGATTCCTCCTCAGGGGATGGAACATCTGGTAAGTTTGGCAGAGTTGGAGTTTGGGCTTGAGCTGGTGCTCCATAACTGGCAATGGCCAGACAGCTAAAAAGGGCAATGACAAGGCGGGGACTATATACGAGCATCCACGTTCTGTAAGATGAACCGTTGCATATAATACGCCATTGATTGGATTTACATTGTTCAGAGAATTACTATTGTTGAATAATGTAGAAAAACTTGATATTGCTCGGCATTGCTCGGTTATCTGAATCTAACAGTTACGTTAGCCAGTCAGGTCTTTGCTGATTGGTCGTAGTTAGTGGCAGCAAGTTTAGTGGTAGCAAGTTTAGTTTGCTAATAGCTATCTTCTTAGTGATTGGAGGTTGCTTTTTTCTGCAAAGGAGATGGCCGATCTAGACGGTTAGACTGGCCTAAAGGTCTGGTGTGGTGAATATTGAGCCTGCGTATTGTATTGCCATAGTCTCATTTCAGAGGACAGGCAATGCTAGAACAGCCCCTTCTAGAGTCCAATCTTGACCAAACTCTCTTTGATTCGTTACTGCTATCGGGTGGAACGACCAGTGATTTAGACCTAACAACACAGCCAGCAGGTGTATTTGCTTTAAACGAGGTTAGCCTGGATGATACTCTCGTGGCGCAGTGGGAGAATCTCGATGCTGATAATTTGTTCCCAATAGATTCCCTTAGCCTAACAGATAGGCTAACTGCCGTTGAGCCATTAGCTACCAGTTCAGCTGTCAACACCTCAGTTATCGACAGTTTGACTGGAGATGTTTTTGGCACATTTTCTACCGACAACAACTGGCGTCAGGCCACCAGTGCTGGAGCTTCTCGTTTACGTGGTTCTTTGCGGGCAGACCGTTTTCGAGTAGATCTCACTCAGGCAGTGACAGTTGTCTCTGGTAATGGCAACGTGGACTATGGCCGTGGTTTATTTGACTTCCTTGATCTATCCACAATCTCGGCTAAATCCGTGGTTCGTTGGTCACCAGGAGAATCTGGCGGTGTTCTTTTTGATACTGGTAATGGTGCGCGGGTATTTGACTATCTTCAGCTGAGCAACGGTAGTCAAATTCTGTTTGAAGGCCTTGATTCGATTCAATTTGCAGATGCAGCAGTAGACCTATCCGTGGACCCTAACGACCTGGGGTTCAACTATCAGTGGAATTTACACATGATGGGGGTGCATAATGCCTGGCGATTCACTCAAGGTAGCTCTAATGTCTTGGTTGGAGTACAGGATACAGGGCTGGGCTACAATCCCAATACAGGATTTCATCCAGACTTAAATAAGACTGTTTATTACACCGATAATGTTGCTGATGATTTCTTCCGTAATGTGTCTGGCCGACAATATGGTCCCAAATCAAGCTCTCACGGCACAAGTGTACATAGCATTATTGGTGCAGCTACCAACAATGGCTATGGCATGAGCGGCATCAACTGGAATTCGACTGTGTTTAACATTGATGTTTTAGATAACAATGTGGGAGATATGAGTTTAGCTCAGGCTACTCAGTCTATGATTGACTATGCCAACAGCCAGGGGCAGCGCTTAGTGGTAAATATGAGTTTAGGGGGTGGTAGTTTGGACCGAGCCCTTGAACGGGTAGTCGCCAATAATCAAAACAATGCCCTGTTTGTAATTGCATCAGGTAATGATAACCGACGTGGAATTAGCCAACCGGCTGCCTTAGGACAAAAATATGCCAACGTGATGGCAGTTGGCGCTTCTTGGGGGACTCAAGATCGCTTTGGAAACCGCACAAATCCGGGTGATCGCATCTCGTATCGCGGTGGCTGGGGCTCGAACTATGGGGCCGGTCTGTCGCTGATGGGACCTTCTGAGGTGTTAGCCGCTGGTGCTAATGCCGCGAGGGATGGTGGTACATTTGACTTTGAAATGCTGTTTAACGGTACCTCAGCTGCAGCCCCCAATGTAGCCGGTGTCGCATCTCTCGTATGGAGTGCTAATCCGTATCTATCTGCAACTCAAGTACATCAGGTTATGGCAGAAACGGCATTTGATATAGGTCCTTCTGGTTATGACATTGGGTCTGGTTTTGGATTTGTCAATGCGGATGCGGCTGTACGTCGGGCTATGGCGCTGCTAAGAACATCTGAGCAAACCTTAGATGCTAGCCGTCAGACTGATGTTCTGGCTGAGATAACTGGGGTAACAGCTCTTCTGGGTCCAGATACAACTGGGACAGTTGCTCCGTTGCAAGGCGCTGAGCCAGCCGTTACTGAGATGGACTTGGCTGCGATCGCAACGGGCTTAACACACCTGTTTACGACTCCTATCCTGTCAAATAACGTCAGTGAGAATAATGATTTAGGGGATGCGATTGAAATATCCTTCAAGTCCAGCCCAGTCAGTCCAGTGGACAATAGCATTGAACTATCCGTAGCGCAGCATTCAACCACTGAGGTCACTAGAGAACATGCTCAGGCTCTGGAAGAATTTATAGCCCAGCTATCACTGTCTGATGTATTAAATGCTGAGTTTGAGTTTGTTGCTTGATTTGAGCCAACGTTAAACAAGCCTAGTGCAGATTCTAATCCCGTAGGTGCAGTGTTCATACCTGCACCTACGGGATACTGGGATTTTTGGATTGCCCTTTCACAATTGTTCATTAATCTTTGCCGGTTTGTGCCAACGTTGATGCTGAATCTAACAGAAAGCTAGTCAGAAAATCTTGTTGTTTGAGTCTCTTCAAGCCTTTAAATTTGCACTAGAGCGATGGGACACCCCCCTATCACTGGTCGATTACAGGCCTCTTATCATGAGAAATAAGAACAAGATTCAGAAATTCTTACCCGCTATTGTAGTAGCCGCTGGGTTGGCAACACTGAGCTGCACCATTCATTTTGCAATAGCTGAAAATCCATCGATAGGTCTATATTTCTTAGATGCTGATTATCAAGATGATCCATTAATTAGTCGTTAAGGCAATGGAGAGTAGCTTTGTTGCTTAGCAGTTTTCTGCAAAGAGTCGGTCTGATAAAAGAGAAAACTAACGATGGCTAAGTTTTATAGGTTAGATAATACTGTATCTCAGGTACAGCTATTCTTATGCAATTCATACTCACCAGGATCAACTAGCATTCCTTACTCATGATTAAGCGACCATTTGTTGTTTGATAGATACTGGTTGGTTCAACAATCGCAGTTTGAGCCGTTGACTGTATTGCATTGACGTTGGGTATTTGAACTACACCGGTAGAGTAGGTGGCTGAAGGCGAATTTGGAGTGCTTGCTATAGTATTACCGGTAATGATAAAGGTGCCACCTGTTTCCTGTCCACGAATAATGCAGCTACTAGCAACCAGCGTTTCAGAGTTGATGGGAATTTCAGGTAGCTCAGATAAACTATTTTGGATAAAACTTGTATCAGGGGTAGTGATAGCACCAGCAGCAAGTTGCCCATCTGCATTAACATCAACTCGTTCATTGCCATCGAAAGGCTCCTGATTTTCAGGAAGTAGTGTTGCACTAAAAAAAACACCTAAGGAAATGTTGCCGCCGTTTGCATCTTGAGAACGGGCAAGAATATCACTATCATCTAAAGCGACTATGATGCTACCAAGCGTAATATTTCCTCCATCACCGCTACTATTTGTCAGAATATCACTATCACCCATAAGCGTTATAAGACCAGAATTATCTCTTGGTGAAGTATTGACTAGAATATCTCCACCCGATGAGAAAGGAGCTTCTGTTAGAAGATTTCCATTTACTAGACTAATTCTATTCGTTGCATCTATGATAATGTCTCCAGCAGAGCCAGAGCCTTCGCTTACAGTTGAGATAGACGCACCCTCTAAAATATTTAGATCTTTAATCATAATCAATACAGTACTTCCAGAGCCTTGTCCTGTTGTTCCTGCCGTAATTATGGCGTTATCTTGAACAGTCAATTCAGGAGTTTGAATTTCAAGTTGGCCTGCACTACCATCGGACCTAGTGCGACTTGAAATTCGGCTTGCATCTAAATCATCTGAACTGATTATATCAACGGAATCAGTTGCAATAATTTTGAGTGTTCCTCCATTGCCAGATCCAAAAGCTGTTTCTGTTGCGATGCGACCACCGTTTTGTACAAGTAATCTACTGGTTTCAATCAAAAGATTTCCCGCAACTTGCCCTATCCCCCCTATCGTAGTTGCATTAGTATCAATGCTAGAGTTCTTGCCAACTTCTATTGAATCAGCCACAAAAATTTTAATGTCACCAGCAACTCCAAAGCCAATAGATTCTGTCGATATCCTTCCTCTTTCTAAAAGTCGCAGGTTAGGGGTTTGAAGTATTATACTGCCAGTATCACCACTAGCTAATATTGAAAAACTGACTAGACCTCCTCTATCAATTTTTACCGATTCAGAAGCATTTACAAATATATCTCCAGCCCTGCCGGAGCCTTCAGTAGAAGTTGTCGCTTCACTATCATCAATCAATAGTCGTTGTGTTGTGACAAACAGATTACCTGCATCACCGTCCGCACCTGTTTTTAGGATAAGACGTCCATCTGACAGTAACCTAACAGATTCGGCTGCATTGATGATAAGATCACCTCCATCTCCACCTCTCGGGGCATCTGTAGAAACTTCTGCTCCATCACTAATCTCTAGGGTATTTACTCTGAGTATTATGTCACCCGCATCTGCTATTCCACTTCTAGTGTTAGTTGCTAAACCACTGGCAGCACCTGATGCAGACTCACCTGAAATTTCTAAGTTTCCTTCGACAGACACATATATATTGCCTGCATTTCCCGACCCAAAAGTGCTGGCAATAATTTGACCTCCACCTTGGAGCGATAAATTATTCGCGTTAATCAATGTATTGCCTGCATTTCCCCTATCAAAAGTGGTGGTTGCTACTATTCCTAACGTTTCCCCGGAAATATTAACTTCGTTAGCATTGATACGGATATCTGCCCCAGTATCTTCTGAAGATAAAACTGAACTTGAAATTATTCCATCATCAATAACAAGAGAATTATCGGCTTGAATAAAAACTCCTTGACCTGATTTTTCTCCAAAGGTATCTGATATTACAGCTCCTTGATTACTGATAAAAATATCTCTAGCCTGTAAGTTAATACTGCCACCGTTTCCTGTGACATCAATCAGAGCACGATCAGCAATATGAATTGCACCTAGTTCTTGATTTTCAGGAATCCTGAGACTGAATTTTCCATCTTGATTGAGAATATCAGCTACTCCAGCATCATTCAAGCTAGCTATGCTGATATGACCACCTGAAACGCTAGCAGTCCCGTTATTGAGAAATGAGATATCTCCTCCCAGAAAAACAATATTTTGATTGTCGACTGCTTCAAGGCCGCCAGTAAAACCCTGAGGAGAAAATGTTCTACCTGCATTTAAGAAAAACCCCAGAACAGGAAAATTCCCAGATGCAAGGTTAACAATAGGAGCAGGTTTTTGCTGATTAAAGATAAAGGCTGATGGATTTATGCTGAGTAGCGGATCGTTTTGAGATGGCAAAGTACTAAATATTGACTCTGAACCTAAATGAATAGCATCTGCAGTAGTCGCTATAAAAGCAGATCCTAAATCTAAAGCTGCTTCTGGACCAAACAAAATGCCATTAGGATTTAGTAAATATAGATCTGGTTGAGAAGCACCAAAAGTACCAATTGTTCCCAGAATTTTTGATGATCTATCTCCTGCAACTCTAGTCAAGATGTTAGCTATATTTTGATTAGGACTAAAGAAGTATGCACCTCGATCTTCACTAACATTGAATTCTGAAAAACTATGAAAGAGATTTTGTCCACGAATAGCACCTCCCGAGATTATCTCAATTGGCAAACCTTGGAAGTTCTCTACTACCTGAGATTGTTCTAAACCTAGCGTATCGTCAGAAACAATAAAACTCTGAGCCCATGCATGATTTTCAAAATTAACGATTCCTACGGAAAACAAGATGGACAAAGAAATTTTAATGTCTAAATGTTTCAAAGATATAAGCTTCATAGTTAATGATGCTCCCTAATCCTTCTGTGACACTTTACTGCAAGGGATTGAAATAGATAAGACGCACTCTTGAAAGACCTACCAGTTATCACTTTAAAGGAAGTAATTGCCAAAATCATAACGACCTGTTGCAAACGTTCTCTGAAAACTGCCAAGCTAAAAAATATCTGATATTCTGAGGGGCAGACAAAATGTCTGTTCTCTAACTTGAGTTGTCCCTATGCGTCGCCCCCGCCTGAGGTCATCTATCCGTCGTGTTTTTGTAATACTCTGTGCCCTGAGCCTGTTTATTACCCTGTGGCTGGGTCATCCATTTACCCGCTCGGCTCCTATCGCTCAGGCTATCGACGCGCGGCAGCTGGTGCAAACGGGGGTCGACTATTACAACGCTGGCAACTATCTGGCCGCTGTAGACCCCTGGTTAGCTGCCCGTCAAGCCTATGAAGCTAGCCAGGATTTGCCAGCTTTAGCTATCGTTGACGAAAACCTGGCGCGGGCTCATCAACAGATGGGCCATACCTCAGAAGAAATTACTTACTGGGAACAAGCCATTGCCACCATTAAAACCTTGGGGGAACGCCAAAAGCTAGGACGTTTGCTAACTGAGCAAGCCCAAGCCTATGGTCGTCTGGGGCAGCATCGCCGCGCCATTACCTTACTTTGCGGTACAGCTCCTGATGAGGGAACTTGTCAAACAGGTAGCGCCTTGGAGATCGCTAAAACGACAGATGACTCTTTAGGACAGATTACAGCGCTGGGTAGTTTAGGAGAAGCTTATCGCGTCAGTGGTAGTACACAGGTGGCAAAGGACTATCTTGAACAGGGATATGCGCTCAGCCTTGAGCTAGGAGAGACAGCGTTGGAGGCATCTCTGCTTAATAGCTTAGGTAACACATCGACCAGCCTGGCTCTGATCAGCTATCGTCGGGCTGATGAAGCAGATCAACTAGGAGACTTTGAGGCGGGTGACCTGCGGACCGAAGCTGATACGTTTAACGCTCAGGCGATTGAACAGTTTCAAAACAGCTATCAGCTGGCTATAGAACAACAAGATAGTGGCACTGCCCTGTATGCATTGCTCAATCTAATTCCAGCCTATGAGCGGATGGGCAATACCAGTGAGGTGGGTCGCCATCATGAGCTGGCTCGGGCTACACTACAGCAACTACCGGAGTCAAAAGCCAAGGCATTTGCAGCAATTCAGCTGGCAGACTTGTTGGATCCTCTGGCGGTGCGGCAGTCGCAGCTGATGCTGAGCCAGACACCGCCTTCTGGACGGGTAGAGCGAGAAGCAGCTGCTTTGCTAGAGCAGGCGCTGGCCATTGGTCAGGCGACGCAAAATTTTAGGATTCAGTCCTTCGCGCTGGGTAAGCTCGGTAGTCTGGATGAACGGGCTGGACGCTATGGTTCGGCCATTGACAAAACTCAGCAGGCTCGTCTGGCAGCGGACCAAGATCGGGCGGCGCAGGATAGTTTGTATCTGTGGGAATGGCAGCTGGGGCGTATTTATAAAGCCCTGGGCAAAACCAATGAAGCAGACCGGGCCTATGGACAAGCAGTCGCCTTGCTAGAGCAGATTCGCAGCGATATCCTTAGTGCCAACCGCGATCTGCAGTTTGACTTTCGAGATACGGTGGAGCCTATTTATCGTCAGTATACGGATCTAAATCTGGCAGCTGTGCCTAAGCAGATAATTCTGACTGAAGAGGAAGCTGCGTTTGATGATTTGGAGCAGGCGCTGACTACGCTAGATGCTCTTAAGGTGGCTGAACTGCAAAGCTACTTTGCTAATGACTGTGTGATTGTTCCGGCTCAGGTTCGGGCAGATGAAGTGGGACAGAGCAGCGCTACGGCTGTTTTTAGTACGGCGCTGCCCGATGGAGAAGAGCGACAATCATTAGGGAAAGCGTCGACAGGTTTGCTGGATGAGAGTCCGCTGACGGTAATTCTGAGCTTACCGAACGGTGCTCGTAAAATAGTTCAGATACCGGTACCCGCAGACACTGTCAATACCCAGATCAATGAATTTCGCAAGAGTCTGGAGCTGGGAGAACGTAACTTTCGCTTCAATTTTGATGAAGCTCAACAGCTTTATGACTGGCTAATTCGTCCCTTTGAGGCGGACCTAGCAGATGTAGAAACGCTAGTGTTTGTCAACGATGGCCTGCTGCGCAGTGTACCGATGGCGGCATTACACGATGGCAATCAGTTTTTGATCGAAAAGTTTGCAGTGGCTACTACGCCTAGTTTGAAGCTGACCACACCGGAAAAGCTGAAGCGTCGAGGTCTGAAGGCCTTATTACTGGGAGTGAGTGAACCATCTGTAGTATTACCAGAGAGAGTATTTGATTCTCTACCAGCAGTTGAAGAAGAGTTGGCTCTACTGGCTAAAAAACTACCTGCTACAAAAACATTGCTGAATGACGAATTTTCCATCGATACGTTGCAAACTGCCTTAAAGGAGACAGATTACCGTATTTTACATATGGCTACCCACGGCACCTTTGGCTTTTCTCCAGAGGACAATTTTGTGATTGTGGGAGCTAAGGATGAGACGGGGGAGTATAACGAGACTCTGACGATTAGTGAGCTAGACCAGCTGATTCGTAATGTGAATGACCCCACCCGCGAACCCATTGAGCTGTTGACCTTGACCGCCTGTGAGACAGCAATTGGTGGTAATCGGTCTACGCTGGGATTAGCGGGAGTAGCCATACGAGCAGGTGTACGTAGCGCCGTAGCTAGTCTATGGTCCGTGAGCGATGAGTCTACCGCTGAGATTATTGCTACCTTTTATGACCAGCTACAGCAGCCGGAGCTAACCAAGGCTGAAGCTCTGCGTCAGGCTCAAATCGCTATGCTGAAGTCCGGGGATATTGTTAAAGCCCATCCCTATCGATGGGCTCCGTTTATTTTGATTGGTAACTGGCTCTAGGGAGTGGCTTCGACAATTTCTAGAATGTCTTGGCTGAGTTGATCTTCTGTGGCGGGTAGCGATGCGGCTAGGTCAACCAGTAAACCGTTACGGGTTTGATTGTCGGTGGATGTAGTTGCCTGTGCCACCTGTGCGATCGCATCGTACCAAACCCCCGCCTGACCATAGGCAATAGCCCGTTCCACATCGGTTGTCGCTGTAGTCAATGCTTGGGATAGCTCACTAGATGTGGGCACCACCTCAAAAAATAACTCCTGTCGTATCGCCCGCGATGGATAGGCCGGATTACACTCAATAATCACCTGCCAGCGATATTCTGTATCAGGGGAGAGTGTAGGTTCTGTCGTGGGTAGCTGATGGGTCATAAAGCCAGGCGTGTAGTCTAGCTCTGCTTCATAGATAACATCTGGAATGTTGTCGGCGTCGGGAGCCAACAGTCGGAAAATAATCGGAAATGTACGGTCCGTTTCAGGTAGATGCCAGACAAAGGACGGACGCTCAGATGTGGTATGTCCCAAAATGCCATCGGCAGAGCTGGGGCCAAATAAGGTAAAGGCTGTTGCCGTTATCCCTAAACATCCACCACGGCGAGTGCCGGTTGGCGTCGTTGGTCCAGATAGGGGTTCAGAATCGTCGGGGGGACGAAAATAGGTGCCTGTCGAGGTTAAAACCGTATCCCCATCCAGACTAGAGTCATCAGGAGGCGTAAATTGGGCCTGTAGTAGAGTGCTAGTCTCTGCTGAGGAAGGGGATTGAGCTGCCTGAGCGATGGATAGGCCACTCAAAATAAGTGTAGAAGCAAGAGGTAAACACAATAAACGGTAGTGGAGAGCAGCCATGATCGTAAATCCAATCTGGAATCATCTGATTGAGCGAGCAGTTGCTGATGCTTTACAGGCAACGAACTCGACGATAGTAGCGCCACAGGCGAATTGTCCAATACGCTACTGTAACCACTAACAAAATGGTACTTAACCACTGTAGCCAAGCCCAGTGCAAACCAAGGCGAGTCAAGCCAAAAATAGCAATATCATCCACAAAGTTTAACAGCAGGATCAATGCTTTTTGCACCAGATTGCTCCAGTTATCAAGTTGCATAGGGGCAAGCTCCATTGCGTTCTTGCCCCTACCTTATGAAAGGTATCTGCCACAATCATCCAGTAAACCAGCCAATCTTGTGGCTAAGATTGGCTAACTTAGCTGCATAAAGGTGCAACCCTATCGAATATGCAATTCTGACCGATCAAGAACCTTGTTGTTCCTTGAGGGCAAATCGTTTGGTCAAAATCACCATGACCTCATGAGGCCGACCGGTAGCAATAGGCTTACTCCAATCGTTAGGCTCGGCATAGTGTCGTCTGTGCAGGTCCTGAATGGTCAGCCGGACTCCGGTCAAACTGCCAAATACCAGGTGCCGGACGGTTTCGTATTAATGGTCGGACAGTGGCTCGGTGCCAAGCGACAGCGTGGACGCAACTGCGCCCTGGGTAATATCGAGAAACATAAGCTGTGGTCTCCAAACAGTCGTTTTGGTAAGAAACCAAAGCTCAAGATTCAGCTACCCCGAGAATGGATGCAAACCGGAATTTATAGCCAATTACCCACTAGTACAAATGCAGCCCAAAAGTAGGGAGCGCGATAGTCCGGGTCATTTAGTAAAGTAAGTTGTGCCTGTCGCAGGGCCTCTGCCTTTGAGGTGCCGGGGTTGATCAAACTCTCATAGAGATTTCCGACCAGGAGTGCACCAGACGCATCGTCAAGGTTCCACAGCGAGGCGATCGTACTGCGTGCTCCAGCCCGTACCGCAACCCCGGCCAACCCTAGCGCTGCCCGGTCATCCCCCGTTGCCGTCTGGCAGGCACTGAGGATCAGCATCTCAATTGGCGTCTGCCGAGTCTGGTCCCCTGTCCTCAAAATAGAACTGATCTCATTCACGTTCAAACGCCGATCCCAGGTAAGAATAAATGTGTCTTCTGCGCGCGAGCTGAACTGACCGTGGGTTGCTAGATGGACCACTGGGTAAGGTAATGCTTCCACCTTTTCTCGTAGGGTCTCGCTGGTGAAGTTCTTGTCCAGCAGAACCTGACTGGGCACAGTCTCTTCAATTTTTTCTAGCTCTAGCCTGACGTTTTCTAGGGCACTAAATCCGTCGCGCGATTCTGTTAGACCCCCTGCCAAGGTTTCAAATCCCTGCTGCTGTAGCGGGCGCGGTGCGATTAGCTGCAGGCCTGGTGTGAGGGCAACGCTGTAGTCTTCAATCAGATAGTGCTCACCGTTATACAGCACACTCATCGGCACTGACCGCAGCCCCCCATCGAGCACAAATACCAGGGTCTCCACACCGCTCTGGCGCAAGTCAGACTCAATGGGACGAATCAACCAGTTGTACACTTCCTCTCCGGCTGCTGTGGTGGCGGGGGTGAAAAATGGACGAATCATCTGCCGCCGCAGTCGAGATAGGGCGGCATCTACCTGGTCCTGGGAGACCGGGACCGAGTGGTGTTGCAAGGCTTGGTCCGGCAGGCTGACGATCACCTCAATGCGATCGCTAAGCAAAATCGGATAGATCACCGCTGCGCTGGTCTGCTCCACCTCTTCTAGAGGTACCGCCTGTCCCTCAATGCAGGCCGACTGAAAAAAGTTATTCAGCTCGGCAATCTGCAAGGATTCAATCACCTCGCGGGCTTGCTGTAGCCGATCCGGACCAGCGTCCGGGCTGAGCAATAGGTCCACGTATTCCCGATATACGGGCTCAACACTTTCTCGAAATGAGAACTGCTGGTCAGGGGCAATCGCAGCTAAGTCATATCGCAGTGATTGAAGTGATTGGAACGCTGTTTTGTAAGCTGAGATCGCACCCTCGGTGTTTTCCTGGGCCTTCAGAATGCGCCCCAGCTGCCACTGCCACTGGTAGGCAATATCGTTTGCGTTGAGCGTCTGGGCAATCAGCAGCGCCTCTGCGGTCAGGTCTTTAGCACTGTCCCACTGCTGCGTTATTTCATAAGCATTTCCCAGGTAGCCCATGGCATAGGCTTCCGCGTAGCGGTCCCCCAGTGACTTGGACTGTTGCACCGTTGTCCCCAGCAGTGCTGCTGCCGTTTGCACAGAGCCTGTGCGTCCAGAATGAATTAGCTGATAAGCAAAGCGGGCCTGGGTGTACAAGCTGGCCCGACTCGGAGGCAGCACTTTGAGCTGATCGGGTAGCTCCTTTGCCAGGGTCTCTGCTGTATTCCAATCCTTAGTTGCCACCAATAGACCATACTCATCCACCCGCGCCTGCGCCTGCTGCAGGGCATCGGCTGTCGCTGCCGCTTGCCGGTAGTAGTCTAAAGCCTCATCGGGTCGCTGCTGCCGCTGGGTCAGACGCCCCAAACTCAGTAACAGTGATGCCTGTTGTGCCTGGGTTTGGGGCACCTGGAGCCCTTGCTTATAGACAGTTTCAGCGGTTTCTAAATCACCAATGGCGAGGAGTGTATCGCCCAGACTATGCAGTCCCAACACTTTGATCTCGGCCGTGGCCTGATCCAACAGGACCTCCACCTGGTCCAGCCGTTCGCGAGCCTTTAGGAAGTAACCTAGCCCCTGGAGAGTCCACGCCTGGTTGATTAGGCTGCCAGTGTAGCGCTGAATATCGCCCGCCTGCTGGTAGTACTCGCCCGCTTGCTGCCAGCTTTGGAGCGCCATGCTCAGGGAGCCCTGGCTAAACTGCAACGCTCCCCGTGTGTTAAATACCTGCCCTTGAATGATCAGCGCCCGGTCAGTACGGCTACTCTTCTCTTCTTTCGCCTGGCCTACCTGCTCTAGGCTATGGGCAATCGTCGCCTCTGCCTGAGGCCAGTCGCCCTGGTACTGATAGGCCATAGACAGATAGCTAAGAGCCAGCGCCTGCTGCAGAGGGTCGCCCTGTTGTGCAAACTGCTGGGCGGCGGCCTGCCATGCTGCAATTGCCTGGTCAACCTGCTGGGTCTGATAGGCACTGCGCCCACGTTCTAGCAGTTGCATAGGAGACTCAGCTGCCCGCACGGGTGAGAATACGGCTGTGAAGGTCAGCGTTAGCGCTAGGAAGAAGCCAAGTAGACAGTAGAGTAATCTCTTTATTAGCGAAGACATGGGCCGAGCAGGGGGACTAGCCATTTTTGTTATTTTATGGGTACAAAATTGTGTTGTAACGCTTCTTAACCTTTAGTTTTTAGTTAAAATGTGCTAGAG
Source organism: Cyanobacteria bacterium P01_B01_bin.77 (assembly GCA_039028535.1). GTDB lineage: Bacteria > Cyanobacteriota > Cyanobacteriia > Phormidesmidales > Phormidesmidaceae > Leptothoe. Next base: position 94,448 of record JBCCHX010000009.1, on the reverse strand, counting down.
AAATGGATTTATGGCCTTATGGATGCCAGGCAGGGTGAATAGGACGGTTGCGATCGCAACCCCAATCGCTACAACCTTAGACACCTGCAGACTTGCCAGCCCATAATAGACAGAGCCACCTGTGAATGAAGCTATTGCATAGCCTGGATGTTTCAGTACGTAGGGCATTTGACGACTAAGAAGATCGCGCACAATACCGCCACCAACGCCAGTCATTAGCCCCATTGCTGGCGGTAGCCACCTCATCATCAGTGAAAGAGAAGCTGCAATGGGAAGCTGTAGTACATGCTGTGTGCCGATGATAGTAAAGGTCGCCAACCCAACCGCATCCATCAGCCAAAGCTGCTGCCGCCGCAGTCGGGCAAACGCAGAAAAGACAAAAATAAATAGCCCCACAGACGTCGCTAACAAAAAATAAACAGGAGCTTTTGTCCAGAAAATAGGCTGTCTCAACACAACATCTCGTAAGGTACCACCACCCACTGCGGTCAAAATCGCGTAGCCAACTGCGGTTAAACTGTTACGATGTTGCTCTCGTGCAACCAGCGCACCACTCGCCGCAAAAACAGCAGTGCTAAATAAATCGAGCATGTAGAGAAACGGGGTGCAAAACATAAAAGTATCCTCTGAAACGGGGGGATAACCAGCCATGCCCAAATTCGGAGTTCTTTGGCAAAACAACTCCAGGGTTATTGATTGGGTGCAAGGGGTTTAGCGAAAAATGACGGAGAGTGTTCCGACTTTTGCGCTAACCGATTTATCTAGATTTTTTGTTTTGGGCCTGGATTTTCTGTCGGTCTGAAGTTGGGTAGGATCGACTTTTGAAGGTTATGCAGCGATGGGCTTGCACAAGGCACAGCCCCTACGAGATGAGCCGCTTTAATCAGTATTACTGAATTCAGATGCGCTATGACAGGCCAAAGGCTGTCCTACAGACACTGGCTGTGGGTTGTCTGCTACCAAAACAACCTGACCCAGTTCATTTTTAGTCCAGCCCTGTACTTCAACAATTGGGTCAGAGATTGATCTGATATCTATTGCAGTATTGCTCTCAGGCTCAGCGATGATCTGCTCATTGTCCTCAGATTCACCGCCTGCAATTGGCAACATATCCTGCCAGAGTGTTGTTGCAGCAGAATCTAGGGGACCTTGGGGCAGACCGCCGCGCCCCGTCACTACAAACGCACTACCGGTCTGCACATAGGTCTCACGACAGCTGCGGGCCACTTCTGAGCTAATGGGACTGGTGGGTAGATTGACCGCATCCTGGCTGGGATCAATGTTTGGGGTTTGAACAGTCACAGTGCCTGAGACGCCGTTGCGAGAGCTGGCGGTGATGTCGTTTTGGGGTGTCCGCTCGGGACGCGGCTCAATACCAAAGAGACCACCTGTAGCTGTGATATCAACGTTGCCCCCGTTACCGTCAAAGGCGTTAGCCACAATATCGCTGTTCTCATCAAAGGGGGCCACGATAAATCGGGTGTCGATGGTGATGTCGCCGCCGTCACCGCCAGCACCAGCGGTGCCAGCGGTGGTGGAAATCTCGCTGCCTCTACGTAGCAACAGCACATCTTGCAAATCAAAGATCAAGTTGCCACCGTCGCTACTGAGGGTGGTGGCGCTGATACGGCTGTCGTCCGCCAGGCTGAGCTGGTCACCTACTACCGTAACTTGCCCCCCCTTGCCATCACCCTGGGAGTTAACGGCAATGTTGCCCCCGTTGCGCAGAGCAATATCCGGTGCAGTTACGGTGATGTTGCCTCCGTGTCCAGTGGAGTTTGCTCCGGTGCTAGAGGTGACCGTGCTGCTATTAATTTCAAGACCTTCACCTAGGGTGAGTGCAATATCGCCTGCCAGCCCAGGGCCAGTGGTGGAGGCTGAAAGTGTCACCCCGTCCGCTAAGCGGAGCTGTTGCGAAGTGACCTCAATATCACCTCCTTGGCCAGTGCCGCTGGTTTCAACAGCCAGCATCCCTGGCCCACTGATGCTAATGGCCTCAGGTGCAAGAATTTCTAGACCGCCGCCGTTCCCACTACTGGTGGTGGATGCCGAAACAACCGCTCCAGAGGCCAGCGTCAAGTCCAAATCAGGATTGCTCTGGTAAGGCTGTAAGGTCAGCACGCCCCCCGGTGATTGTCCCTGGGTTTCAGCAAAGATACCGACAATACCCGCCAGGTCCATCTGGTCTGCATTGAGGCTGATGCTGCCACCGCCCTCCAGGTTAGTGGCGGTTTCGGTTGCTGTGGCAGTGATGCGAGCCGTTTCAGAGAGAACAAACTTGGGCGTATTGATGGCGATATTGCCAGGACGGCCCGCGTCGCTGGCCTCGACCGAGATAACTGGCTCAAAGTCTTGTACACCCTCGCCGAGAAAGACGGAGTCAGTGGCATTAACGATAACGCTACCGCCGTTGCCGATATCCGAGGTGGCAGCAAAAATGCGTCCGCCGTTGCCAATATTGAGCTGTCCAACATCGAGACGAATCGTGCCCGCATCGCCTGTGCTGTTGGCGTTGCTGGTGATTTGACTATTGGTGAAGGTAACCTGACCAGGGCTAGTGACGGTGATACCCCCTGCGGGCCGGTTGCCGTTGGCACTGGCTTCTATATTTACATTGTTGAGGATAATATCTCCAGTATTTTGGATATGCGTGTTACCCGGCTGACCAAGATCATTTATGTTTAGAGTAATTGTCTCAGTCGGTTGATTAATCGTCGGGTTGGGATCTACAATTTCAACGCGCCCACTGGTCACTAAACGCAAGTTATCGACGGTCAAACGCTCGCTGCGGCCTTGAATATCAACATTTCCAGAGTTGCCACTACCTGCCAGAGTCAGAATTTCTAACCCTGAGATTTTAGATGCCGCTTCCAGATAAATGCCTCCTCCTGTATCTGTTATGCCGCTAGCTTCTGCGATCGCAGCTGTCAATATCCGTCCACCATCACCGGCAATCAAGCCTCTAGGAGCCCTTAAAGATGTGCTGCCACCATTGCCTGCAGTGCCATCAACAGAATATGAAAATGAGCTGATTAGGCTATTATCGATAGACCTTTCAGACAGATTTTCTATCTGGATATCGCCAAAGTTAGACAGCAGCTCAATGCTACCCCCATCTCCACTCTTATCGAGGGCCGAGTCTGAGGACGAGGAGGAGTTAAGTTCACTGTCAATGTCAATGTCGCCATCAGCAGTAATGGTGATTTTTCCGCCGTTTCCACTCTCATTAGAGTCTGAGTCCGAAATCAGCTCATCGACTGAGTTTAACGATGAGTATGAATCTAGGGGGCTGTCTTCACCAATATGAATATCACCATCAGCAGAGAGTGTAATGAGTCCGCCGTTTCCACTCTTACCAGAGCTTGAACTCGATTCCGAGATCGAGAACGAGTCAAGGCCACCTGAGTATTCACCACTATCGATATGAATATCACCGTCAGCGTGGATAGTAATTGCGCCGCCGTTTCCACTCTGGCCAGAGCCTAAGTTCGATTGTGAGAACGATAATGAGAACGAGTCAATAGAGTCACTAATATTAATATCATGACCAGCAGAGAGCTGAATGGTTCCCCCATCTCCACTCTGACTAGAACCCATCTCCTCCGGGAGTGCATACGAGTTTGAGGCCGAGTACGAATTAATAGAGCTATTAATGTCAATGTTACGGCCAGCAGAGAGCGTGATAGCTCCCCCATTTCCACTTACGTTGTCACCTGAGTTTGACTGCGCAGACGAGGTAGTGGATAAACCACCGAAAATACCGCCATTCATGACAATATCACCATCGGCAGTAAGCTTAATAGCGCCTCCGTTTCCACTGTTGCTAGGCCCAGAATATGAGGACAAAACCTCGTGTTCGTTCGAGAGCGAGGTTGTACTTAGCCTGCCGTCAATATTAATGTTACTGCCAGCAGAGAATGTGATGGCTCCTCCATCTCCGCTAACAATTTCATTCGATGTGGAAGTATCAACAGTAGTGACTGCGATATTGCCTCCAGCTTTGATATCTACTGCGCCGCCTTCCCCCTCAATTCCCCTGCTGGTGGTGATAATCTCAGCAGCAGAAGTATTGCCGTCGGCTATTAAGTTTACCGCACCACCGCTTTCATCTCTCGCTAAATTAATTAACAATTGGGTACCTTGTGCCGTTCCCCAAGGTGCGGTATTGTCCCCTGCCTGAAATAACTTTCCAGAATCTCCCAGTAAAAGATCTGTAACCCTAAGCGTCCACGTCCCTTCTGATGGCTGACCATCAAAAACAGCGAGTTCGCCAGCGCCCTGAGGTCTAAAGCTCCCATCAAATGGCGCAGTGCTATATTCTTCATTATCGATAGCAAACCATAGGGATTCATCATCCAGGATAGTGTCTTGAAAGTTTTCGCCGCCTCCTCCTACTTGGCTAAAGAGAACCAAAGATGTTCCGTCTGGTGAAGTAAGCACGACCTCCAAATCGCCATCGTAAGTATGCTCTGCAGAAAAACGCACGTTTAGGTCGTTGATATTACCTGCGCCATCAGGGATGGTGAAGCTAAAATTAGCAGTGCCCTGGGTGCCCGTTTCGGGAATTCGCCCACCGGCATCAACGTTGACAATCTCATACTCAACGACGGAGGTATCAATCTTCCCCAGTACCAAATCGATACCCGATATAGATAAATCTCGTCCGTTGGTTTGTAGTATGTCCTGCAGGTCCTGCATCACCACATTACCGACACCATCGGTATTGGCATCCGCATCTAAGGTAATTTGACCAGTGCCATAGGCAAATAGTAGGGCATTATCCGCGATGTCAGCCACGGTAATGTTGTTCGCTGCCTGCACCAGCAAATGTGTATTGCCTTGGGGTTTTGATAAACTTAACGTTGTACTATCGATTAGCTCAATCTGATTGCCCAAAATCTGTGCATTTCCATCAGGGGCAGCTAAGTCCACAGTGCTCACCACAGAATTGCCAAACAGCGTTAGTGTTTGCCCCTCACCAACGGCTAAATCAGTTTCGTTAGTCAAATTTCCGTTCGGCTGAGACTGAGTATTAAACTGCACCCCTGGCGGCACGTTGAGGTTGAGTAGCGGTGTTTCAGGGACAGCGGCACTGAACTCGCTACCGTTGGTAAACACAACGCTGTTAGCTGTGCTTGCGGTAAAGGACCCAGCCACATCAAGCTGCGCATTGGGGCCAAACAGAATACCATTGGGATTTAGTAAAAATAGGTCTGCACTTCCATTTACCCCCAAGGTGCCAAGTATGTCGGACGGTTGTGCCCCTGTGACTCGACTAAAAATTCGCACGACGTCCGTGGGATTCGCGAAATAAACTTGATGCCCCGCGTCGATATTAAACCGCTCAAAGCTATGGAACAGGTTTCCCTGCCGCTGTGCGCCGCCGCGAATCAGCTGCTCTGTGGGGGATTCGTCAATCAGCTCGGAAGACTCTAATCCTAGGGTGCCGTCAGGGACGATCTGGGGTAGTGCTTGAGCGGTGGTGCGATCGCACACAGCCGCACTGAGGCTAATTAGGATAAACCAGGCGTAGCTAAGGCGTGCGATTATAGAGGGCATAGGCAAACAGGGTTTGCAGCACTCCCGTAATCTTACGGGCAAAATAGAGTATTTCAAGACTTCTTAACCTTGAATTTTTAGTTCAAAACTGCTCGGACTAATCTGACTGCAACATTGATCTCGACTGCGCGACGGTTGAGATCGCTCTCCCAAGCACTAAAATCTCAAACGACTGAAATCTTTCCAACACACTTTTCAACATATTAAGAATATTAAGACAGGTTGTAATCCTTTACCCCTGACAGGCCAGCGGCTGTCCCACAGCAACCTGTTGCGGGTTTTCTGCTACCAAAACAACCTGACCTCGTTCGTTTCTAGTCCAGCCTTGTACTTCAACCATTGGGTCAGAGATTGATGCGGTATCTATCGCAGCAGTATTCTCGCTCTCAGCGGTGATCTGTTCATTGTCCTCAGATTCACCGCCTGCAATTGGCAGCATATCTTGCCAGAGTGTTGTTGCAGCAGAATCTAGGGGACCTTGGGGCAGACCGCCGCGCCCCGTCACTACAAACGCACTACCGGTCTGCACATAGGTCTCACGACAGCTGCGGGCCACTTCTGAGCTAATGGGACTGGTGGGAAGATTGACCGCATCCTGGCTGGGATCAATGTTTGGGGTTTGGACGGTCACAGTGCCTGAGACGCCGTTGCGAGAGCTGGCGGTGATGTCGTTTTGGGGTGTCCGCTCGGGACGCGGCTCAATACCAAAGAGACCACCTGTAGCTGTGATATCAACGTTGCCCCCGTTACCGTCAAAGGCATTAGCCACAATATCGCTGTTCTCATCAAAGGGGGCCACGATAAATCGGGTGTCGATGGTGATGTCGCCGCCGTCACCGCCAGCGCCAGCGGTGCCAGCGGTGGTGGAAATCTCGCTACCCCTACGCAGCAACAGTAAATCTTGCAGGTCAAAGGTCAAGTTGCCGCCGTCGCTGCTGAGGGTGGTGGCGCTGATACGGCTGTCGTCCGCCAGGCTGAGCTGGTCACCTGTTACTGTTACCTGGCCTCCCTTGCCATCACCTTGGGAGTTAACTGCAATCTCTCCCCCATGTCGTAATGTGGTGATGGGGGATTCTATCGTAATGTTACCGCCAGCGCCCGTTGAATCTGGCAGGGTGCTAGACGTAATCGTGCTGTCGTCAACAACTAGACTGTTAGAAAGGTTGATATTAATATCTCCAGCCTCTCCAAGACCTGAGGTATTCGTTTGCAAGGTTGCACCGTTAGCTAAATTAAAGGTGTCTGCAAAAATATTAATATCACCTGCGTCGCCTGGCTCCAGGAATGCAGTAATCGTCTCAACCTCACTGGTGGTTATGACCTCAATGGGGTCAGGATTTTGCGCTACCCCGGTCAGCTGAATCGTATAATCACCGACTTCAGTTCCAGAGCCTGTCCAGCCTGTTAAGGAAGACGTCCCCCCTGGCCCCGTCGGACCTTTAATTTCGGTAAAGTCAACATCGTCTGGAAAGATCAGTTCTTCCAATTCGTTGACAGGATTGTCTCCAAAACCGCTTACGGCAAGATAATAAATACCCGCTGTCGATGGAGTTAGTGTGCTGCTGGCTGGCAGTGTAGACTGAAAACACCCATCACAATTAGCATCATCATTGCTATAGACACCCAAACCATCGGGGGCGCTGAACAGAAACAACTGAGTGTCTAGCGATGTCCCATCGACGGTACTAGCTGAAAATCCACTATCCTCTGTGAGATAAATTTGGTACAGGTCAACATCGCCTTCTGCCAATAGCGTTCCGGAAATACTCTCCAGAGGGATTCCTGCTTGATCACTGGCAATTTGAACTGTGTTTAATGTTTGTCCAGCATCCATCTCTTCCATAAACGTGGGTGACACATCTATCAACTCTATAGTCTCTTCAATCACCGTTTCAAACATGGGAATCGGCGCATCTGCAAACGTAGAAGCCGAGAGTTCAACACCATCAGCCAGGGTTAGCTGCCGTGTTCGCACCTCAATGTCACCCCCATCTCCCGAATTTTGAGTTTCAACCGCAAGGCGACCCGGCCCCGAGATTGAAATGGCTTCTGGTGCGAGAATTTGTAAGCCACCGCCTTGCCCCACACCTGAAGTAGAAGCAGAAACGACGGCTCCTTTAGCTAGCACTATGTCCAATTTAGGATTACTTCCATAGGGCTGCAGGGTCAGTGTACCGCCCGGTGAACGACCTTCCGTTTCGGCAAAGATGCCAACAATGCCGGCTAAATCCATCTGGTCAGCATTGAGGCTAATGCTACCGCCGCCCGCCAAACTAGTTGCGGTCTCGGTAGCTGTCGCAGTAATACGAGCCGTTTCAGAGAGAACAAACTTGGGCGTATTGATGACAATATTGCCAGGGCGACCCGCACCGCTGGCCTCAACGGAGATAACCGGTTCAAAGTCCTGTACTCCCTCACCAAGGAAGACTGAGTCAGTTGCATCAATGATGACATTACCGCCATTGCCAGAATCCGAGGTAACGGCAAAGATGCGTCCGCCATTGCCAATACTGAGTTGCCCAACATCGAGACGAATAGTCCCAGCATCGCCTGTGCTGTTGGCATTGCTAGTGATTTGGCTGTTAGCAAAGGTGACTTGGCCAGGGCTGGTTACAATAACGCCACCTGCAGGCTGGTTACTATTAGCACTAGCCTCAATGTTGACGTTGTTCAGGCTAATGTCTCTAGTACTATCAATGTGCGTGTTACCTGACTGACCTAAATTATCCAGGTCTAAGATAATGACTTCGTCATTAAACTCATCAAAAGGATTAGAAATTTCGACTTGGCCACTGATGATCAAGCTTAGATTTTCGACGGTTAAGCTGTTGCTACGGCCCTGGATGTCAACGTTCCCAGAGTTACCACCGCTTGCAAGAGTCACTATCTCTAAGTCAGAGACTTCAGAGGCCGCTTCAATATAGGCTTTGCCCCCCGATCCTGTCGTACCTCCGGCTTCTACCACTGCAGCCGTAATTAGCAGTGCACCATCGCCTGTAACCGCACCCGAAGGAGCCCTTAAATAAGTGGCTCCACCATTGCCTGTATTATTAGATTGTCCTCCTGTTTCAGTAGATGAATTCCTGATCCATGCAATTGAACTGATTTTAGGTTGCCCAAAACCTTCTTCATTCGACATTTGAATGTCTCCAAGGCGAGACAAAAGAATGATATCGCCTCCGTCACCACTCGAACTTGCACTGGTGTTTGAGAACGAGATTGAGTCTGAAAATAGGCTGTCCTGAATGACCACATTTTCCAAGGCAGAGAGGTTGATTTCTCCCCCATTTCCACTCGCACTTGCTTCTGTGTCTGAGCTTGAGGATGAGCCTGAGCGCAGTTCGCCCTCAATAGTCACATTGCTTGAAGTAAAGAGTGTAATTGCGCCTCCGTCACCACTTGCACTTGCACCCGTGCTTGAGAAGGAGATTGAGTTTGAATAAAGTTCGCTCTCGATGGTTATATCGCCTGAAGCAGAGAGGTTGATTGTTCCCCCATTTCCACTCATGCTTGTATCTGAGTTCGAGGCCGAAAGTGAGTTTGAGTTCGATCCTGTGTCTATTCTGCCCCCAATTGTCACATCACCCGTTGCAGAGAGGTTGATTGTTCCCCCGTCTCCACTTGCACTTGAGTTAGAATTCGATTCCGATTCTGAGAATGAGTATAGGAAACTTCCAAGGTTGACATTGCCTGAAGCAGAGAGATTGATTACTCCCCCCTCCCCACTCATACTGGGGCCTGATGAGAACGAGTTCGATCTTGTGTCTATGCTGCCCCCAATTGTCATATCACCCGTTGCAGAGAGGTTGATTGCTCCCCCCTTCCCACTTATACCTGAATCTTGCAACGAACCTGAAAAAGAACTCGAATTTAGGCTGCCTCCAACAGCCACATTTCCTAAGGAAGAGAGTGATATTACTCCCCCGTTGCCGCTTTCAGTTGAGCCTGAGTATGAGTATGAGCGGGTGAACGAGTTCAGATCGCCTTCAACCACTATGTCGCCTGCAGCAGAGAGCGAAATCGTGCCTCCGTTCCCAATTGTGTCTGAGCCTGTGTCAAAAGCTGAAGTATCCACGGCTCCAAGTAGCGTTATGTTTCCTCCTGCTGTTAGCTGAACTTGTCCTCCACTGCCACCATCTCCATGCCCCGAAGCGTTGATTAAACCAGGCATCCCCTCGCGTCCAGCCTCAACTGGAGTCACACTGTCAATCAAAGGACTAATGGATGGAAAACCCACTTGAATGTTTCCTCCTGCCATTAGAGAAATATCACCTCCTTGACTGTTACGAGATCTAGCATCGAATGTGACCGCTGCGATATCGCCGCCAGCGTTGATTTCAACCTCGCCGCTGTCACCATCAGTATTCAAGTTGGCGGTGATGACTTCGGTGACAGACACATCACCTAGAGCGGTCAAACTTACCGTTCCGCTGTCTCCTTCACCTGCTGCTAATGTTGCTAAATTAATCAGTAACTGAGTACCTTGAGCGTTTCCCCAGGGTGTGACATCCCCAGCCTGAAATAACATTCCAGAATCAGTAGAGAAATACTCAGTAACACTGAGCGACCACGTCCCTTCTGATAATTGACCATCAAAGACAGCAAGGCCGCCAGCTCCCTGAGGTTGAAAGCTGTTGGCAAAAGGCTCAACGCCATCCTCGATCGCCAATGATGCTTCATCATCCAGTACAGTATCTTGAAAGTTTTCGCCAAAGCTTTCGCCGCCACCGCCGACTCCATCAAAGAGCACTAAAGAACTCCCGCTGGGTGAGGTGAGTACCGCTTTAACTTCACTGGGATAAATGTGTTCTGCAGAAAAACGTACGTTCAGGTCATTGATACGGCCTAACCCTCTAGGCACGGTGAAAGTAAAATCAGCGGTTTCCTCAGTGCCTCTCTCAGGAATCGGCCCATTCGCATCGATATTGATAATCTCACTTCCAATGATTCCTCTCTGATAAGCAGTATTAACCCTTCCCAGCACAAGATTGATACCCGAGACAGTCAAATCTCGTCCATTAGTTTGTAGTGTTTCCTGTAAGTCCAGCATCACAACATCGCCCACGCCATCGGCATCAGCATCGGCATGTAAAATGATATGGCCAGTTCCACTTGCGAATAGCAGCGCATCATCTGCGATATTGGCCACGGTAATGTCGTCTGCAGCTTGGACTAGCAGATTTGTATAGCCAGAGGGGCCTGATACAGCCGATGTTGCACTATCAATCAGTTCGACCTGGTTGCCCAAAATCTGTGCATTTCCATTGGGGGCAGCTAAGCGTACAGTACTCGACACAGAATTGCCAAACAGCGTCAGCGTTTGCCCCTCACCCACCGCTAAATCAGCCTGATTGGTCAAATCTCCGTTTGGTTGATTCTGAGTATTAAACTGCACTCCTGGCGGTACGTTGAGGTTAAGCAACGGCGCTTCGGGGGCAACAGCACTAAACTCACTACCGTTGGTAAACACAACGCTGTTGGCTGTGCTTGCGGTAAAGGATCCGGCCACATCAAGTTGCGCATTGGGGCCAAGCAGAATACCCTTAGGATTCAGCAAAAACAAGTCCGCACTTCCATTTACCCCCAGGGTACCAAGGATGTCGGACGATTGTGCCCCTGTGACTCGACTAAAAATTCGCACAACGTCCGTGGGGTTTGCGAAGTAAACTTGATGTCCCGCATCGATGTTAAACCGCTCAAAACTATGGAACAGATTTCCCTGCCGCTGTGCGCCGCCGCGAATCAGCTGCGCTGTGGGGGATTCGTCAATCAGCTCGGAGGACTCTAATCCTAGGGTGTCGTCAGGGACGATTTGGGGGATTGATTGAGCGGTGGCGCGATCGCACACAGCCGCGCTAGCCATACTCAGGGCAATTAGGGTAATCCAAGCACGCGCAATTGTGGAAAACATAGGCACACAGGAGTTGTAGCACTTCCGTAAGTTTACGGGCAAACTAGAATACTTCAACACGTCTTAACCTTGAATTTTTAGTTCAAATCTGCTTGGGCTAACTCGAATGCGATAGTAAACAGAACGGTTGCGATCGCTCTTCTATAGATGGTTATTGATAAAAAACAAAACATTAACAATGCCATGAAAGAAGAATCTGTTTTGGATAGCATAACTATTCTCAACAGATTCTTCTAAATCTACTAATCTGGCTCAAGTAACGACTTACTCCAGCCCATGCTGTCGCTATACCGGAGTAAGGTCAAAGGCACCTCCAGCACTCACAAGAGTTTCATCAAAGATAGTATTCTTTGTGCCAAACATAAAGCTGGAATCTAGTCCTCCTCTAATAGAGGAACTCTTACCCTGTGAACTCATTAGGGTATCCATGTCAATGTTGAGCAGCTCTGCTAAGATCGTGTTGTCATTTATGGTGCTCAGATCACCTGTTCCACCTAGCAAAATTTGCGTGTGAGTTCGACCATAAATATCCTCTACTTCTTTCAAAATCAGACTATTTCTGGGATCTTGACCCAGTAGCAGATCAGTTTCCTTGTGAATCTGCTCTAGCCTCCCAATTGCAGAATGATCAATAGCAATGAAGTCATTAGCCGCTTCAAACCCATCAATTCGGAGAATATCTCCTGATGCTCGATTTGGCTCGATTCCGTCACGAAGTAGCCAGTAGCGATCTTCTGCAGACTGAATGCCATTGGAGTATCCCAACTCAAACTGTTCAGTAGTCGGAGAACTTAGATCGTGGTCATAAGTTGTTACTGAATTAGCAGTGGTATTACCAACAAACATACCCTCGAGTTCCTCACTGAGCAGAGCTCTGGCAACCTCTTGATATGCCAGTTTTTGACCGGATGGCAGAGTATACAAACGAGTCGAGTCCATTCCGCCTTCACCCTTAAAGAGGTCTGGGCGATAAGACTGTAGAACAGCATTTACTGGCAACTTTGCAATATCGTACTGATCGGTCAGGTCACCATCACCATTTAAGTCTATGCTGACGTCACCCGAAAGCAAGACAGGTATTTTGACCGTTGGTTTGTATTGTAAAATACCACCTGCTTGAGTTGTGACCAATGTCACCGAGTTTGGAGGTGCTGTTAGGCTAAAGGAGCCTCCATTACTTTCGGACGTAGTATCCCTCTTAACATTGGTGTAGCCGTAGTTGACCTGAAAATTCACTTCAACTTCTGATTTAACCGTAGTTGAAGCTTGCGCCAAAACTAGACTAGCCGTACCTGTCGTTTCTATACCGACTGAAACCCTACCTCCAAGGTACCCTCCTACCTGATGACGATTCTCTAATGCAACCTGTCTGGTATCTCCCCAAGTGATTTGGGAAGTTGACTGAGCTGTTCCACGGTTTCTTAACAGCATGAAATTTGTTCTGAGATCTGGCTGGAACTTATTTTCTTTATCTTGTTCGCCTGGATCAATAACTTCTATCTCACTATCTACAAGTTGTAAGTTAAGTCCATCCGTATTGACCTTGGTTAACTCAGGATTTGCACCCACAGATTCAGCATAGCTTTCCGTCCAAGCTTCCAGGCTAGAGCGAAGATAGGACATCATATGCCCCTTGTCACCAATGGGCTTTAGCTCAAGCTGGTTGCTCGCATTGGTTATATCTTGTGAGCCAATGGCAACGCCTTCTACAAAAGCAGCCTGCTTTTGTTCGACCAAGACGTTCGTTCCGGTGTCGGTAAATTCAAAAGCGATGTCAGAGACATCGGCTCCGTTGACATCAATTTTGTCGCTACCTTGCTCGAAGTCTTTGATAATTTGCACACCCTGCTCATCTAACACAAAGGTATCATTACCATCATCTCCCCATAATGTGTTGTGACCAGCCCCGCCCATAAGGGTATCGTCACCAGCCCCACCTTTCAAAATATCGTCACCGCCTGTTATACCTGCTTCACCATCGCTCAGAGCAACACTGACACCAGAGTGGCTAAAGGCGACAACATCGGCTAATCCGTCACCATTGACATCGGCAAGTTGTCGAGGGTAACGTCCAAAGCTGGACCAAGTTGAAGTCCCATCCTGAACACCAAAATGGTTGCTTGCTGCAACTGGAGCACCAAACTTACCATCTTCTTGGCCGAAGGCAACTGACGTACCAAAATGCCCGAAGGCGACAATATCCGCCCGACCATCACCATTGATATCGGCAACCTGACGGGGATATTTATCAAAGCTAGTCCATTCCGATGAGCCATCCTTTGCACCAAAGTGAGGACTAGCTACCATGGGCGCACCAAAGGTGCCGTCTTCTTGTCCCAGGGCAACCTTCGTATCAAGATAGTCAAAAACAACAATATCTGCCCGACCATCACCATTAACATCGGCAACCTGACGAGGATACCTATTAAAAGAGTAATAACCATTGTTAGTGCTAAAATTCGACGTTGCGCGTACTCCATTGGCAAAGGTACCGTCTTTTTGCCCTAAAACAACGTCCACACCTTGGGAACCAAACGCAATAATATCAGCTCGACCGTCGCCGTTAACATCAGCTACCTGGCGAGGGTACTGATCGAAGGAATTCCAACCGTTATTGGTGCCATAGTGTGAGGTTGCTGATATTCCGTCAGCAAAGGTACCGTCTTTTTGTCCTAAAACAACGCCCACACCTTGGGAACTAAACGCAATAATATCAGCTCGTCCATCGCCGTTGACGTCAGCAAGCTGTCGAGGATACTTGCCAAAGGATTCCCAGCCGCCACGACCAACGGTTAGACTGTTGAGAGCTGCTTTAGGTGTCTCGAAAGTGCCATCAGATTGCCCCAAAGCTACCCCTACGCCATGGTGGCCAAAGGCAACAATATCAGCTCGTCCATCACCATTCACATCGGCGACTTGACGGGGATAGCGATCAAAACTGGGCCATTCCGATGAGCCATCCTGGACCCCATAGTGAGGACTGGCTTGTTTACCGATAGGTTCAAAAAGTTCTGCATACTCTGAATCACCAATCAGAGTATCGTTGCCAGTCCCCCCAAGTAATACGTCAGCACCAGCATTGCCTACTAGCTTGTCATTTCCGGTACTGCCGCGCATCAAGTCTTTGCTAGCGCTACCCCGTATCGTGTCATCACCAGCACCACCGTTCATAAAGTTGTCATAGCTGTTGAACCGATTCCCAGTGGCTGTAGCAATCTGGGTTGCGCCGCCCCAGGTTTGGTAAGCAATTATGTTGTCTGTATGGCTTATAGAAAAATTACCATTGCGGGCATGGGTGAAGGTTTCTCCATTCACCTTCGCCGTCCATTTCTGGCCTGAACTCAGATAGTTAATATGATCAGACCAACGGGCATTGCCCCAGTCACCATTGGGAGCGTTCCGAAAGCCATTTCCCTGTTTTTGGGCTAACCACCACGATCCATCCCAGCTAGTATATTCGATAAAGTTTTCTCCTACAGAAGCTTTTATAAATGCATTGTTGGCAAACCGAGCTGTCTGGATACTTCCGCCCCAGTCTGTATAGTGCATAATCGTATCTGGATGCGAGACTGAAAAATCACCATTACGAGCGTGGATGATTTTATCTCCTTCTATTTTGGCAGCCCAGTTTACGCCATTGAGTTTGTAATGGATAAGATTAACCCTATATTCTGTTGAGAAGTCTCCATTGGGAGCATGAACAAAGACGTCACCCTCTCGCTTGAATGCCCACTTTGAACCATTCCAAGAGATGTACTTAAACACATTCTCCTGAGAGAAAGTGTCTGCCGTTAAGGTGTCATTACCATTGCTACCTTGAGTGATCTGAGTCATTGATTTTCTCCTTTAGATGAAAGTGGTTGGTAAGGATATAGTTGTCGCCACAAAGATTTATGCGCGACAATTCACCACTTGGCCCAATGCCGTGAGCAAAGTGGCCAAAGCTATAAGTGATGTCTTACAAGATTCGTAGCCTGATCCAGTAACGTCAAAAAATCGTCATCTGAAGGTGTGTAGGATCGGCTTAAGAGGTTTATGCACCGACTAAGTCGGTAAGCACAAAAAATAGTGAGGATCTTCGTGCTTCTGGGCTTCTACCCCTAGCAGGCTAACGGCTGTCCTATAGCGACCTGCTGTGGGTCTTCTGCTACCAAAAAAATCTGACCCAGTTCGTTTTTAATCCAGCCCTGTATTTCAACAATTGACAATGACGTGCCCACCTTCACCAATGCTGAACTGCTCAAAGCTAAGGAAGTTTGAGCGGTGTGAGTATGGCTATACTGTCAGCATCCTGGCACCTTTCAGCGTGAAGCTAAGGTTGTGGGGCAAACGAATCTTTTCGTAAATAATACGGTGGAAATATGACTGCTTAGTACTGTGTGATGATTGGGTTTACCCTCAGTTTCAGCATAGGAAAAGCACGACCTGCGAAAAACAGATCGTGCTAGCTATCACACAATGAGTCTGTACAAAGTCGCTACACGAACGTTGCACAGACTCTGACGGTGTGTAGCATGCAACTGAGACATTTATGTAGGGGGCTTGCTAAAAACCTTGGCTCATCTCAAAAATTACTCACTCCACCTCACAGCAGGGCTGAATGGGGTCCGCCGCCGCTGCTTCTAGTCCCACCTGTTCTAGCAGCATTGTCCACAGCGCCCGACTATTACTGTCTCCGGCTTGCTGCAATGCCCCCAGTATCGTCACGGCATCGTGCCAGACGCCTGCGCTAGCATAGTCCTGAGCCAGCATCAGGGAGGGTTCTGTCTCCGCCAGTAGCGGTTCGACGCCATCCACCGCGACACGCTCAATGGTGCCGCTGACAAATACTGACGAAGCGGGCTGCTCCGGGTCGCAGTAGAGCGCCAAAGTCCAGTAGTGGGGTTCGCCGATGGGTAGGGTGACGGTAGGGGGCAGTGCGATCGCAATATTTCCCGCCTCCACATCCATCGCCACTGTTCCCAGGTACAGCGTTTCGTCCGCCCCATTATTCAACACCAGCTCCATCGGCTGCTCAGTCGTTATGGCAGCAGGCAAGTGAAACCACAGGGTGGGCTGGGCTGCTGTCGTCTGCCCCCATACCGTGCCATCGGTGATGGGCACCAGTGCAGCCAGGTCACCGTAGTCTGGGCAGTTACCCCGACTGGCCCCACCGTCTCGGCGTCCGGTCGGTGCACCGATGCCATCGGGCGGCGGCGGTGCATTGTAAACCACACCATCTGGGTTGGCAACAGCCGGTAATGGACCGAGCAGCACCAGCCCGATAGTGCCAGCAAGAACCCTAGAGATATTGAGTTGAGACCGCATAGAACGTAGCGTGCCGGACCGACACGGTGATGAATGTCAACGAAAGTCAGACAGGAATATGGCGTTACGTCTTAGAGAGAGGGAGCGAGGGAGAGGGGGAGCGAGGGAGAGGGGGAGAGCGACGCCGGGTCGCTATTCCTAAACCGCTGCCTACCAATGTCAGCGCGGCTGGAACCAGCGGTACCCAGATGCCCCCTGTTAGTAGCAGTAGACCACCGCCCAGCAGTAGTGCCAGACCAGCTCCCGCTAACACCAACCTCCATCGTAGCTGTCTTATCAGCATGACTCGCCAGCCGACCATGGCCCAGAAGCCAATCCATAGAATATCGCCGACGAACGGCCATACCCTCAGTACAGGCCGTTCGCCGAGGGCCGCACTGATCAGCTGACTGGTCATTTGAGCCTGCACAAACACCCCCGCCGTTTTGTCGCTGCTGCTAGCGCCGTAGGGGGTGGCCCAATCGTCAGTGATGCTGTTGGCCGTAACGCCAATGAGGACAATGCGATCGCGAATTGCGGCTGGGTTCACCTGTCCCGTTAGCACCTGGGTCAAAGAAACCTGATCGGCAATCTTGCTGGGTGTCGGAATTGCCCTATAGTTCAGCAAGGTTTGGTAACCGCCTGCATCAATCGGCTGATAGCCGCTACTGCGGTCCCGCAATCGGGGAAAGGTGGCCTCGCCCAGTACTAGGTTGCCAGCCTGGTTAAAGCTGGCGGTTACACCGTCATCTTGCAAATATATAAACGCTAGTCGGGCGCTGAAGGCGTAGGGCGTTGTGCAGCTGGAGGCCGGGTCCGCTTCTAGGGCCACCAGCTGTCGCCGTACCACCCCATCCGAGTCGTCAATAAAGTCGCTAAAGCCGACAAATGCCTCATCTAGCTCGGGGGGTGGGGCCACACCGACCGGATCGACATCGCGATCGCTACTTTTGCACACACCCACCAGATTCTCACCCTGTCTTAGACGGGTCGCCAGCGTCGGATAGTTAGCGTCGACAGGATAGTCGCGGTAGATATCGAGACCGATTACCCGGGCCTGATGCTGGTTCAACGTATCTAGCAGCGTTGCCAATGTTCCATCAGACAAAGAACCACGCCGTTCAGCAGGCTGGGATTGAATATCCACCTCGCCAATGGTAACGACCAGCAGGCGCGGGTCCGCTCCCTCAGCGGGCCGTAGCCGCATCAGCCAGTCCAACGCCGCCAGTTCAGCCGATTGCAGCCCTCCCAACAGTCGCAGCGCCACCACCGCCGCTGTCGCCAGAAAGGGCACCCAGGATGATGCTGGTCGCGGGGGAGCAGGTTTCGGAACGGCGGCGATAGCCGGGGCGTTTGACCCCTGGCGCAACTCCTGCCAGCTGGTGGTTTCTTCTGCCGGATTCTGTACAATGACCGGTAGCCAAGTGGCGCAGGGACATCGCGACTCCAATGGCTGCAGCTGCTCACGGGCGGCACGGACGGCCAGATAAAGGGGGTGCCCTGCCGCAAACGCTGTTAAAAAGTGTCTAAGAAAAGCGTGGGCTACCCCATCGGGCACTGGCTCGCGCATCACAATTACCTGGGGAATGTGTAGGTCCGCCAGGTCCCAGGCCAACCCCAGCCCGTCACAGGAGTTGAAAATCGCTAGCTGCAAGCCTTGGGCGATTGCCGTTCTCAGGGCGTACTTTAGCTGCATCAGGGTAATCGTATCGGTGGAGTTGAGCTGTAGCACCCCCTGATTTTCGCTGGAGCTGTGCCCGGCAAAAAAGAAAATATCCCAGGTGCCATGCCACAGGTGCTGGTGCAGCTCGTCCAGACTAGGTTCGGCCAACAGGGTCACCGCCGCTCCGGGCAGCGCCATCAAAATCTGCTGGTCGGTGCTCACATTGATGCCCTCAGCGTTACCCAGCACGGCCAGCACAGAAACCTGATTGTGATCCTTGATTTGCGGCTTTTTCAACGAGCGCTGGTAGTTGATCGGGCTCAGGGCCAGCTCCGACTGAGGATAGTCCTCAAACAGCTGCCAAAGCTGCCAGGGATAGCGCAGCACGTTGGCATTTTCTGCCGTCAGCATGATCCGAATCTCGTCGTTGCGGGACAGGTGAGTACGCAACTGACGCTCCACCGGGCGAAACGTGTCTGATTCTAGCCAACCATTGAGCCGCTGCCGCAGGTCCTGTCCCAGCTGCTCAAACGCTGCGTTTGAGACATTGGTGATGTCGTCGTCGTCCATTTCAATTGGGAAGTCATTGGCTGAACGAAACGCTACTGCAGCTGACCTACGCCAAAAACCGTAGTTACCGTAGAGGGTGACGTGGAGCGATCGCCATTTTTGAAACGTGTCGGCCAAGCCTGGATCGGCAGGTAGGCTGCCAGAAAACTGCATCGGGGCAACACTGCTTGCCTCCCAAAGCTGAAGGGTAACGCTGGCAAATCCCCGCTGCCAGCTCCCCGGTCCCATTGTCAGCAGTACTCGCTGTTTCATCGCCAGATCCCACTAGGTCATAAACGGTTCCTGCACCGTTTGCGCCCCAGAGCGCACTTGAATTGTAAAGCCATAACCTGGCGGCAACCGGAATCGCTTAAGTTGAATGTAGCTATCCAGCGGCTGGCGGCACACTTGCTGCACATAGTCCCCCGCCGGAGAAATCAAACTCAGCTCCAGGTCTTCTGGTAGGTCCATCTCAGGCTCAGGCCGCAGCTGCACCTGCATGCTCATCTGTTTGTTCGCTGCGATCTCAACGGCCATCAGTAGAATCACCGTCTTCGCATCTGGCTCAGGACCCAGCGTCAGCCGCTTACCACGGCGTACCCCTGCCTCATTGGTGCGAAAGGCCAGTGTCGCTTGGGATTCGGCCATCAGCGAGGCCACCGTTTGCCAGCCCTGGGTAACTAGTGCCGGGGCAGCCTGGGTAAGACGGCTAAGCCAGTGGCTCAGGTTCGTACAGGTTTGCGCGGTGATTAGGCGCGATCGCATTCCCTCGTCCGCTAACAGGGCTCCCCACAGGGCAAACGGCACGGCCAAACGCGGCATCAGACAATCCGTAAGCCGCTGCACCAGGGAGTCTATTTGCGCTGCAGGCAGTTCGGGCAGGGCAGCCACGCTGGCCTGGGTCGCTTCTGCTAGCCCTAGATCACGGGCCGTCAGCAGTATAGCCAGGTCCGTCACGTCCTCACTATCCAGGCAGTAACTGCGGTCATCGGTGTCGTAGCGGGCTGTTTGCTTCAGTTGGGCATGGGTAGTGTAGCCCCACACGCAGAGTTGGTTACTATCCGGGTTGACCCGCACCGCAGCATAGTAGTCTCCTACCCAGTTCGGACTATCGACCCACTCCTGGGGGACCCGCAGCTCGCTCTGATCAATCGCCGTTGAGGGGATCATGATCAGTCGTGTCGCATCGTCAATAGCAACAGCACTGCCATCAACCAGGGGCCAAATGGTGGCGTGGGCTGCCACTGTCGCTTCCACCTGAGCTGGCGTGATCCCAAACTCGTCCGTCAGCCAGGGGGTCAGCCCCTGTAAACATCGCCGGTTAAGACGTACCTGCCAGCCCTGGGCAGACGATATCGGTTCAGCATCCAATGGAAGGTCCAGCAAAATATGACTGGTAGAACTTAGTAAGGTCATGTTAGAAATCCTCATGGCCAGTGGCGCTGTAGTGGCGCGTTAGCCATTCTTCAAGCACAGTGTTAATACTGGTCAATAGGTCCGATGTCAGCGAAATATGTAGGGTATCGCGGCTCCAAATCGCAATTTTTTTGAGCATTTTTTCGCGGGCCTTGCTCAGCCGTCGTGACACGGTGTACTGCTTAATATCTAGCATCTGGGCAATCTGCTGTTGGGTTTGGTTGTTCCGATAGTACAGGGTAAAGATTTGCTGGGCGTCGTCAGCAAGCTGTGAAAGGGCCTCTTGCAGTACCTGGTCAACGTCTGCCTGCTGCTGGCGGCGCTTTGCCAGGTCCTCAGCAGCCACCATTGCCTCTAGCAGGGAATCGTTCTCGGGGCTAGCCAGCGTGTCTTGCAGTTCTCCCTCATTCTGACCAGGGCGGGCAGCATTTAGCGAGGTAGCCTTGGGGTACAGGTAGGTGCGGGCCGCAGCTGCACAGCGACGTAGGGTTTTATGCAGGGTGGGTACGTCGCTGCTGGGTGGGGCAGGGCTGAGGGTCTGTCGTTGCTGGTTGTGCTCCTGGGCGATCTCCGACCAAACTGCTGCATCTGCCTGGTCTAGCTGTCGTATAGAGTGGACCGAGGGATTATAAACGGCCTTAAAACAGCGCCAGGCTAATATCTGAGACTGCATCTCCTGGTCTCCCGCTGCCCGCAGCGATTCTACCAGCCGTTTCTGGCTCAGTCGCCGTAGCAACGCCCAGTCGCTGCAAATGTCAATTTCTTTTTGTTGCCGCAGGGTTTCGCGAATAATGTTTTTGAAGGTGACGTGGGCATAAGTATCGAGTCGGGAACCATGCTCGGGGGAGAAGCCTTTGAGGACGGTGTCAAGGCGAGCGATCGCAAGCTGAAAGTAGTCCACAAGCGTGTACCGGCTGTTAGAAAACTGTGTGGTCTTCTGGGCCGCCCAGTAACAGGCTTCTTGCACAAACGCAGCCAGGTGACCATGGGGCAGGCTGGCATTGTCTTTTGCAATGCCACTGCACCAACACCGATGCCAATAGACAGCCCAAAACTGATTCAGCTCAACGGCTTTGTCCGCTTTTTCTGAGGCTTGCCTGCCTTGTTCGTCCAGGCATGTCTGCGCTGCTGCCATACTCCGCATCAACCGTCCGTCCGGTACCCATCGACTAAAGCGCTCATCTGCAAGCTCAATAAAGGTCGAAAACTGCTCAGTGACCGAAGCACGTTCTAGCATAGGGGCAAGACGGAAGAAAAGTTACGTCCTATCTTAAACCCATGAAGAAAATAGCTGAGACTGACGCGATTTTTGAGCATGTCGCCGAGGCCAATGCAACAGCCGATGCTGACCCGAGGGTCTTACGAATATCGATTGACTCCAAAGCTAAAGTAGCAAGTTGGCAACCTGTCACGAGGCGGTAAAGACAGGCGACAAAAGGCACCTCAGGCCGATGACCACGATACTGAATGGACACAGGTGTTAGTTCCCTTCGGTATCCTCAATATGCAAACAGATGAATTGACGATGTATGTCGGCGAATCTGCTGAAACACCTGACTTTATTGTCGATTGTTTGACCTATTGGTGGCAAGATAACCAGGCTGACTATCCCGAGGTGAGCACGCTTGCCATTAACTTAGATGGGGGCATTGCAACTCGGTCTAACCGCAAACACTTGATCAAGCGATTGGTCACCTTTGCCCGAGACTATCAGATCACCATCGAGCTCATTTACTACCCGCCCTATCACAGCAAATATAATCCGATTGAGCGCTATTGGACTGCACTCGAACAGTATTGGAATGGGACTATCCTAGATTCGGTTGAGACCGTTATTCAATGGACCAGCAACATGATGTGGAAAGGATTTGAACCCGTTGTTCACCACGTTACTCAAGTCTATGAGAAGGGGATTATGGTCGACTCTGAGACATTGGCCACCTTTAAGGTTGATTGGGTTCCAGATAATGACTTACCTAAATGGGCTGTGACTATAAATCCAGCTTGAATGGGTGGCTTATTTTTTCGCTTCTCCCTTAACTGTCAAAAGTGCTGTATAACACCCTAGATTCCCGGAGTTATACAGCAAAAATTCGATATAAGTTCTATGAATGGGGGTGTTATCACGCAGATCTGCTGGATAAGAGCTGAAAGGTTGGATCTTATCCAGCAGATCTGACACTGAATTACAAGTTAGCCCCCGCCCCGAGCCATACGTTTATGGTTTGAGCGCTGCTTTTTCGGGTTGTTATTGCTATTCCATTTTAGGTGTAAGTTGCTGAGGCTTCTTAAGCTATTATTGCGTTCAGGTCTGATGGGTGTTGCTCTGGCTATACTTTGGGAGTGCCTTTTGTGGGGATTGGGCGATCACCTCTAGCATGCAGAGTATGCCATTTTTGGGGCGTGATCTAACCCATCAATACAGCGAACACTCGAAATCCCCTCACGATTGGGCTCTTTAAATGGTTCCTCGTGTCGTTGATTGTCCGCCGTTAAACGGACAGACAGTCACGGTAAGTTCAAAGCTTGCTTAAAAGCCTCACCATCGCTTCGAAGCCTGAAGACATAGCATCCAAAACGATTGCTTAAATTAAAAAACAGAGCTTTAGCTCTGGCTTCTTTGACATTAGTAGATTGCTTGATAGTCCAATGAGCGCCCCTTCCCTCGCATGATCACCTATCTGGAAATTCATATAGGTAGTCCACAGCACACAACAAGCTCATCTTGGCAAGAGCCGACGCGCTCACGCCTTAGCTCTTGCCACGCTATCACGTGAATATCAAGAATTGACAAAATAATGGGTGTCAACAGCCTCCTCGTCAGTCGTGCAGCCAACGCCTCAGCCCAGCAGCCAAACATCACACTCATCAGCCATTGCCACATTCGGGGCATTGCTCCCCATCAGTTTGCCTGCTCTCATCCATTCCCTTAAACCAAATAAGCCGTATTCGGAATCAGGTCAAACAAAGCATACTCATACCAAGCGGTCCAGAGGAAGCTGCGCAGCCAGCGTTGACGCTTTTCGGGGGCGATCTCATAATCAAACGCTCCGGTCGCCAAATCAATATTCGACAGATGAGAGTTGCAGGCACATCCATGCTGGTAGGTGAAGCCCTGCTGGGAAGCGATGCTCTGCACTTTCATTTGAATCGCGAAGACTTTACAGGCGTGAAGGATGGCATCCCATGAACGCTTGTGTTCTTGGTCGCGAGGGTCGTAGCGCAGGGCGCGTTCTTCAAAAATATGGTCGCGATTAAGGGGGGCCAGGTGAACGTCGTAGAAGCTGGCAGGGAGGTCGTAACCAAATTCAGTGAACAAGTCTAGGCCAATTTGAGCAACTTTTGTGGCATCGCTGTTAGAGCCGTACTGGGCGTTGGTTTGGTCGAGGATGGCTTGGAAGTCGGGGTAGCGATCGCGAAGAAAATCCTCCCCATAAAAAGCAAGCGTTTCCCAGGCGAGCGGCCCAAGCAGTTGCCCAAACATCGACTGGAAGTGTCGTAACTGGGGACGATCCTGAAAAAGGTCAACGTCACCGTTTTCGAATTTGTAGAGGAAGAGCTGAGCAAGGTGAATGCAAGCTTGGGCATCGCTCAGACCGACATCGGCTTGGCCTTGAGCAATGGCTTGCCAGATAGGCGGCAGCTGGGCGAGAGTTGCGGCTTTTTCGCCAGAGATGAAGCAGTGGTCGTTGAGGGTTTTGGTGAGACTAGAAACCATGGGTAGAACACCTTAAGATAAAATGCTTTGAGCGAATAAACGCTGTGAAATTAACTTTAGGTGAGTTGAAGGACCAAATAATTGCTTTTGACAATCATTATTAATTCTTTTGGGTTTGTAATTGCTAGATATAGTCCTTGTTAAGGATAGCTGGCATTATTAGAAGTCTTACGCGTGGTTTTAGCAGCGACTGAATCATTCACCCATTTCAGTACAGGAGCAAGCCAACAAAGCATAATATTTCAGAACCTTTTTCAGTTGATTGCTTCTTGCCAAGTGCCTACTAAAACAAACGCTGACTAACAAGCTGCAGGATGCGGTCCTTGCTGCAACTTCAAGGCATCACCACTAAATTTTGAGGACCGCACCCTGCTCATAAAGTCCTTGAAGCAAGAGCTCGCAGTCTAATAATAGTTTCTGAGGCGAATACGGATAAAGCCCCTGGCCTTGACGTCTAACCCTGCGCAGGAGCAGACGCAATGAGTAATTTAGGTGTTGATGCAATAATACTGACCGCCTCTCAGCTTCATGCTAGGTCGCTGAGAGGTGAATTGAGGCTATATATTTTTGGTGGACCGTAACATCTTACGACACAATTTCTATTCGTCTTGTTTCTCGTGCAATGCAACCCGATAGGCACAACGCCTCGCCCCCGACAAAATGTGTTCCGTCCGCTCCACATTTACACCAAGAACAGTTTGAAAAATTTCCAGCTCTCGATCACATAATCCAGTACAAGTTTCCGCCGCCGCACAGATAGGACAGTGATTTTCCACCAGTAGCATCGAACCATCCTCTTGCGGCACAACATGAGCCATATACCCCTCACGGGTACGAATATCCGCCAACGTTTCCAACCGGTCCTGCCAGGAATCTTGCTTGTCCATCTGCGCCAGATAACCCCCAAGCTGTTCCCTAGTGCGAATATCCAGTAAACGCTCTAACCCATCTGCCCCAAACACCTCAGTCACTGAATGAATCAAGCTTAGGGTCAACTCAGCATAGCCCTCCGGAAAGAAGCGATCAGCCGCCGCTGTTAAATGCCAGAGCTTTGCCGGGCGCCCCATGGATCGTGGTTCTTCCTCATAGGTAATCAACTGCTCATCCTGAAGCGCATAGAGATGCTGCCTGACTGCCATGGCGGAAATACCCAGCTGTTCAGCAATCGTATGGGCATCCGCCGCTCCTGACTGCTTTAGCAGCTGAATAATAGCTCGCCGTGTACGCCGGGGCTCATTTTTCTTGCTCCGAGCTTTTTTAGGTGGTTTTGGGGTCATGGATACATTCTAAAGAAAAATCTTTACAAAGTCGAATTTGGTAGCTAAAGTACTTTGTAAAGATAAAACTTTATAAAGTCGATCAGGCGGTCGACGATGGAGGCTTTATGGGTGCATTCTCCTGGTTACCCCGACTCAACCCACAGCTTTGGATACTCGTCATAGGTCGCTTTCTTTCGCAGATTGGATCAGGAGTTGTGTTGTTTTACGAGCCCATCTATTTCGTGAATCAGGTGGGGCTATCACCCACACAAGTTGGCATTGGTCTGAGTAGTGCAGCTATGTCCAGTGCTGGTGGCTATTTTCTGGCAGGGGCTATGACAGATTCTCAGTTTTGGGGACGTCGTCGTACGCTGCTGTTATCTTGCATAATCTCTATCGTGGCGGATAGTGTATTTTTGTTGGCCCATGGTTTTCCGTTGCTCATTTTGGCGAATGCGCTAATGGGGTTGGGCGACAGTCTCTATTGGCCTGCTTCAGGGGCAGCAATTACCGATAATTCCAATAACCATCAGCGCGAAGAAGCCTTTGCTGTTTCTGGGCTTGCTGATTCTCTCGGATCAGGCTTAGGCATTGTTATAGGCGGTTTGCTTTTGACAATGAACAATTCGTATCAGCAGTTGTTCATTGTGGATGGTATCACCTTTGCAATCTTTCTGGGGGTGTTGGCAGTTGTGTTTAAGGATAAGCGTGATAGATCATACTCCTCTGAAGAAACGCAAGGCATTGCAGCTTGGAGTAAAGCGTTACTAAATCCTGTTTTCTTAGTGTTTGCGGCGGCCAACATTTTGTTTACCACTTACGTCAATTTGATGGAAAGTACAATGCCGCTTTACTTTACTAACTTTGTTCACAATGCCACGGCCTCCAGTATGGCTCCAGAAAATGTGGGCATTTTGTTTTCTGGCTATGTGTTGATAGCGGCCCTGTTCCAGTTGCCTATCGTTCGTGCTATGCAACGCTACCGACGAGTTTCTGTTTTGATGATATCCATGCTGTTATGGGGGATTGGCTTTCTCTTAGTCTGGTTGGTGGGCATGTCTGTCGGGAGGCAGGGGGCATTGATGGCGATGGTAGTGGTGGTATTAGCGATCGCAAATGTCACCTACAATCCATTCTCAGCAGCGTTAGTCACAGAACTAGCTCCTAACGATTCCCTAGGTATATATCTCTCCTTAAATGCCCAGTGCTGGACTATCGGGTATTTGGTTGGTCCCCTGATCGGAGGATGGGCCTTGGCTCAAAATGAAGACATTGCCCGTGGATTATGGGCAACGACTGCCTTTAGTGCACTGATTGGGGTACTCATCCTAAAACAGCTTGAAAAGTTTCAATCAAACACTAATCCTATTCAATCCTCGTCACTACAATAAACACAGCAGTGACCGTAGCCTAACAACGCCTATGAACACCGACCGTCGAGAGGTATTTAATATAAAGAGAAAGCTTATTTGCAGCGGGTGATGGCCAACAGTTAGCCTGCGAAAAGACATCATCCAGTCAGGCCATTATATGCTTATGTCCGGCTGTAAATATGGTCTGCTGTTCTGCAAATATAGTTTGCTGTAAGGTAGCGTTAATCCTGTGGAGAAAAAGTTGATATGTCTATCGAAATTTGGCTTGCTTTCATTGCTGCATCTATAGTCCTGCTCATTATTCCAGGACCGACTATTCTCACAGTCATTAGCTACTCGTTGTCTCATGGGCGGCAAGCTAATATTCCTCTCATTGCGGCGGTGGCTCTTGCCGACTCTACTGCTATGACTATGTCTCTTCTCGGGTTGGGAACTATCTTAGCTGCTTCAGCTTTTTGGTTTGGGGTTATCAAATGGATAGGCGGCTTGTATTTAATCTATCTGGGTATCAAGCTTTTGCTAGTAGATGTTTCTTCGAGGGATGTGACTGCCCTTAGACAATCTGGCCCTCGCTGGAAACTGTTTGTAAATACTTACCTGGTTACAGCTCTCAATCCTAAAGGTATTATTTTCTTTGCTGCATTTTTACCCCAGTTTATTAACACAAATGCAAAAGTCGCTCCTCAATTCTGGATTCTTGCATTCACATTTGTAGCACTATCTATTATTAATGCAACGCTTTATGTCATGTTTGCAGGCTCAGCCCGCAGGCTGCTTTCGTCTTCGAGAGTACAGCGACGCTTTAATCTTGCTGGTGGCTCAATGCTGTCAGCAGCGGGTCTGTGGACATTGATGTCAAAGCGATCTACCTGACATATGCAGTTAAGTTCATGCCATCGCCAGCCGCCTAACACTTCGTTGGAGCATCGAGCGAGATATGTTTGTCTTGCATTCAAGGGTATCCATCGCAGCTCAACTTCAACGTTATGCAGCAGAGACAACGGTTCACCAACCGCTGGAACTTTTGTGGCAAAACCATCTCAAAAAACAGACTATTTTTTAGGTCACCTCGATTAATGGCCACTTGGCGGATTCTAAGAGCCTGAAACCCTTGAAATACTGTTGTCACCACAAGAGAAATCCGAATTTTTGAGATGCCCTTTAGGCAGCTCGTCTAATTAGCTTCTCTGCAAGCCTTTTATCGATTTCCTGAAATCGTTATGAATAATGCAAACTAGCTTGGTTTCTGAAGACCATAAACCAAGCTCTGGGTTGCCAGGGTGACTAGGGATAACATGTCCTGCTCATTGACGATCGGCAGTTGACGATCGATCAGTAGAAGAGCCAGCCCGTGAACTAATGACCAGGTGATCCAGGCTAACTAGCGGAGGTGGCCAGGTTGTATTGCTCCCATTGCTTGCCCTGTGGAGATGGCATCCACCATCACGGCAAACGCCTCCCCCGCCGCTGCGTTCAGTGATGAATCATTCCCTTGCTCTATTCGGAAGGTGCTAAACATCACCTGTAGTGGGCAGGATGGGCGATCGCGAATTTTACATAGGCTACCCGCTGGACTGCAACCTTGTTAGTGGATTAGGGTCAGAGCCAGTATCGATGTTTAAAGCCTTCAGCAACCGCTGAAGGCCCTCTTCTGCCACTTTGCTAACAAAGCGTCCTTGTCAGCAAAGTGGCGATAGGGAGCCGCTTGGGAAACTCCCACTCGGCGGGCAGCTTCTCGCAGAGAAACATTAGCAGCATCCCGGTCTTCCACAATGATTGCCAATGCTGCGTCAATCAACGCTTGTCGTAAATCGCCATGGTGATACGTAGCCCTGGAACGCACTTTAGGCATTGGTGAAGTGGCTTACTAAATACAAACACCGTATCACAAAAAAGTTGACAGTGTTAACTTACTGCGCTAACCTAATGTTGTCAGTGTTAACATATGGAAGGAATGAGCTATGAGCCCCTATTCTCACGTCCATGCCCACCGGACTAACTTGCTAATCCATTCGGTTGCCGTTCCCTTGTTTATCCTGGCTCATGTAGGGTTAGTCGCTGCGATCTCCTATCGCAAGCCCTTGCCAGCTTTGACGTGCGTCGGCGTAGTCGTGGCATCACTGGGGTTGCAGCGCAAAGGGCATGCTCTAGAAGTGCAGGCTCCATAACCCTTCAGCAGTGGCTGGAATTTTGCGACTCGCCTGTACGCCGAGCAGTTCTATGCATTTCCGAAGTTTTTGCTCTCAGGAGAGTTTCAGAAGAACTGGTTGGGTGCCCAGTCTCAAGAGCACAGTTAATAGATGCCCTAAAACTGCATATCAAGTAAGGCAGACTGGTACTGTTCCATGATGACCGTTGCTTTCTCAAGGAATGCTCGGCCTGCGATGGTGAGTACTGTGCGACGTCCACCTCGCTCAAACAGAGAGACTCCTAATTCTTGCTCCAGCTTCTTAATGCCTGTGGATAAAGACGGCTGGGACAGATAAAGCTGCTCTGCTGCCCTAGAAAAGTTGCCTGTCTCAGCTTTTTGAGCCGACAAAGGTTTGCAGTTCATCTCAAAGCCAGCGTTTTAACCAAATCTGTCGAATCGGCCAGCGTAGCTCACAGCAAACTCCTTTGGGGCTCACCTCTGTACGATTAAATGTACCATTGAGACTGCGGGCCAGTCGCTGGGCCTGTCGGGTACCATACCCTCCAGAGGTTTTAGTCTGAGTCGGTTTAATCCCTTCACCATTGTCAATGATCTGAATAATATTGTTGCTATCCTTCTGCCGGCAGTCTATCGTCAGTCGAGTGGTGCCTTTGGCATATTTTTGGATATTGAGCAGGGCTTCTTCTAAAAAACGTCCCAAATCTCGCTTTTGATCCACGCTTAGCTGGGTATCATCCATAGGCTCAAAGGCAACTATCCTGATGATGGGTTCAAAGAAGTCTCGGTGACGCTCCAGGGTGATATGGTAAGCCTCTCGCAGTAGCTCGTCCAGGGGCATCTGTAAATCTAGGGCCTGTTGTCCGGTCAATACCAGCTGGCCTGTGGGTAATAGGCTTTCCTGACGGATAGCATCATAGAGATCGCGAAGTTCTTGATTGAGGTTTTGCAGGTCTGTGCGCATAGAGGTCGGGGCTGGCTGACCCACTGGCCAAGTGCTAATCATTTGAGCCAGGGTTTGCAGAGGACCGTTATGGATAGTGTTGTAGGTTTGATCGATCAGCTTTTGCCGATCGTCTAACTGCGATCGCAACTGCGCCTGGGCCTGATAAAACGGATAAAGCACCGCCGCATTGAGTAAAAACACAGCCACCGTAGGCACCACTGGCAGCCACCAGCTAGTGAGTAACAAACCGTAGCTAATGAGTACACCAGTGCCGCCGATACCCGCAATGACGAGAAAATGTACTACAGGCTGACGTCGCCATTGGGCCAGGGTCATGCCGACTATACCGCTGGCCACAATCAGCAAATACTCTATACCATCCGGAAAACTCCTTAAAAAGGAGCGCCCGTCATAGACAGCGCTGACAATTTGGCTGACCGCATGGGCCTGGGCATCCATACCGGGAACCAAACTAGGATTCACACCTGCGATCGCACTTGAGCTGACAAAGTCCTTAACGCTAGCAGCGGTATAACCCAGGATAACGATGCGATCGCGCAATAAGTCTGAAGCCACTTGCCCTGACATCAAAGCATTATAGGTAACTTTTTCAAACGGGTCAGGCCCAGCTCGAAAATTAATCAAGGTACGATTACCCCCCTGCTCAGAGCGCACATAGCCCCCAGTATGAGACCGAAATCGCGGAATTTCTGTCGCACCAAATCTCATGGTATCAGGGTCGCGAATGCCATTTTCTAAAATCAAGCCATCATCGGCAAGATAGCGCGTCACCAGTTGAATCGTTAATGAAAATCGATACGTCCCCTGCTGGTCTGTTGCCCCGAGCAAGCTTCGCCTCAAAAAGCCATCTCGGTCCACAATAGCGTCCGCAAAGCCAAGTTGTTCTTCTGGTAGTGCTGGCGGCGGCGGGACCAGGCTCGATGCATCAATTCGGTAAATGCCAATAATGTTATCAAACGACTGTAGCGTCTGAACTAATGTTCGATACCCCTCGCCCACGGGCTTATCTCGAAAGATATCCAGACCGACAACCCGAGGGTTATAAGACTGGATGGTATCAATTAGCTCAGCCAGGGCCTGATCGGAAATGGGATAGTCAAGGGCGGTTTGAATATCTTCCTCAGTGATGGCCACCAACGTAATGCGGGGGTCTTTTGCTTCAGCGGGGCGTACTCTCAAACTCAAGTCCAGAGCCTTCCACTCCAGAGGCTGTAGCCAGCCTAACAGACGAATTAGGATAATAAAACCGGTGATGGAGAGTCCTGGTAAAAGGCTCAACCGCCAGTGAGCAGGCCAAGAGAATTTCATGGAGCAAAAAACTAATCTAGCAACCCCATCTGTCGGGCCTTGTTGTAGGTTTGTATGCGAATATTGACACCTGTATCAGGATACACTCCCAGCGCATCCTGTACTCGCGTCCAGTAGTGACGCACCGTGCGCTCTGCCACATTCATTTGTTGAGCAATCGCTTTATCGGTAAGGCCGTCAGTAAATGCCAGCTGTAACATTTTTAACCATTCGGGTTTAACCTCCAAACCCAGCCGCATTTCAGGGGGAGTATAGAGCAGCCCATTGAGCGCCCAGTCTACCTTTATCAGCATTTCAGAACTGGATAGGCTTTTGTCAGCGATGGTAAACCCGGCCTGATGTTTGTCAATCAACGACTTTAGCCGGACTAGGGTTTTTACGTGGGCACTTTGGACAACCATGTGGAGGGTGGGATAATTTTGGAGTAGCGATCTCAAAAGCTTCAATCCCGTTTCCGTTTGCGACTTATCCCCTTCTTTTTCAGGAATTGATAAATCCATCACCACCAAGTCCGGCTGAATATCTTGGATTAAAGCTTCCACATCATCGGCTTTGCTAGCGGTCGAGATCTTAGCACCGGGATATTGTGCCTGCAGCACCTGGCAGGTTCCCTCCAATACTGAGTCGTGGTCATCCACAACAACAAATGTCTTCGTAGATGCTTGCACCATGGTTCCAGTCATCTCCTTAGGGCTATCAATAGTTTGAACCAAATTGAGTCAGTTCCAAGGCAGTCTTTAAGAATCTTGCCAGCATAGTTGGCCAGCTAGCCCCGTTTCATGGGTAACAATGTCTAATCGACCCGCCGTTAGACTACAAAAGATTTCTTTCAAATGGTTTATCTCAGGTGTATGCACGCACATTTTTTTATCTGTAGCCTGGTAATTTTCCTGCTTGAAAGTGAGCTTGCATAGATTATCTTGACGTTCTAGAGTTATCTGTAATTGATAGTCATCTACAGGAGTCAGTAATTCAATAATTCCTGTAATAACCGAAAGGATAATAGGATTGTTATTAACAGCCTGTCCGGGCCAGTCTGACGGGACATCTAGCTTTACTGTCAGCCCAGGATGGGAATGCTGCCAAGTTTGTACCATAAACTGTAGAGCCAGAGGGAGACTATCGTCGATAAACGGAGGCGACAGCCGATCGCTTAGTCGTTCCAACGATTGATAAAACGACTGAAAGCGCTCTAACCATTGCTCCGCCTGGTCTGTATCGGCATGAGTAGCCAGAGTACTTTCCAAATAACGGCGAAAGGCAAATGTTTGCTGTAGCAAATCATCCCGGATCGATTCAGCTTGCTTATGCAGTTGAGCGGTTTGTCGTTGATGCCACCATTGCCAAGCCTGTCGTCGCCGCCGTCGCACAGCAAAATATAGTGCGGTTGTACCCGCAAGCGTCATTATCACAGCTACCTCGATTAATAAAGTATTCACAGCAAACGGGTCCGTACGCTAGCGATGACAGCTCACTGTCTGAACCCACATACACTTTACGGATATAAATAGGCCCAGCAGTCTCAGGTTGTATCCAAGCTTAGTGCTGATTTGTGACAGTTCCATTGCACTTTTCTGCCAATTAGAACGGGAAGTCACGCATATGCCAGGAAATACGTACATATAGGAGGTACTGGGGCCGCCATAATCTACCGAACGGACTTTGTACAACGTTTTATTGCCACGTATCTGTCCGTAACATCACGCACCAAACAGCCATGGTAAGTTGCTTGCGGGTAATAGGTATATGGCTATGTCCAGTCTTCGGTTATGTGCGGCTTCGCTACTCGCTAGTAGTGTAGTTCTGGGAGATATATCAGCTCAGGCTCAGCTGATTCCAGACCAGACGCTCGGTGCAGAAAGTTCGAACATCTCTACAGACATTGACGTTAGAGGAGAGCTAGCCGACCTGATTGAGGGAGGGGTCACGCGAGGACCAAACTTATTTCATAGTTTTAGCGAGTTTAATGTTAACGATACTCAGCGAGTTTACTTTGCCAACCCAGCTGATATTGAGTCAATTCTCAGCCGGGTGACCGGAGAAAATACGTCCGATATTCTTGGCACCCTGGGCGTAGATGGCAGTGCTGACTTATTTTTGATTAATCCCAACGGGATTGTCTTTGGCCCTAATGTGAGCCTGGATATAGACGGCTCGTTTTATGTCACTACCGCTGAAGCCGTTGAAGTGGGTGATGGGGTGTTTAGTGCCGTTGTGCCAGAGCAGAGTCAGCTGTTGGCCATCAGCCCCAGCACTATCTTTTGGAACTATCTAACGGCAAATTCTGGTGATATTACCAATCGCGGGCAGATCGTGACGGGTAGAGATTTAATCCTAGCAGGAAACAATCTGAACTTAGAGGCTCAGGTAGCAGGGCAAGGAGACGTTTCTCTTCTGGCAACAGATACGGTCACAGCTCGAGATACCCCTGATGTGCCATTTATTGGAGCAGCAGGTAATAATTTATTCATACAGGGAAATGAACATATAGATGTTGTTGCTCTCAGTCATCCAGCCAGCCAGCTATTTTCATATGGAGATATGCTACTCCGCTCCGCAAACACAGTGAATGGAGATGCTCACTTCCTGAGTGGTGGCAACTTTCGCATTGAAGAGTTAGAAGGTACCTTGGGTAACTTATCTAGCCCCATTGATCCCATCATCCGTAGCTTAGGAGATGTGGAATTTGAGAGTTATCTAGGTAGCTCACTTCACATCATTGCCGGAGGCTCTGTCAAATTTAACGAGGCTATTGTAACAGCCCCCAATCCAGGTATTCAGGGGATTGACTTTTTACAAGATACCCTTAAACTTGCTGATGGAACTATTGTTGAGATTGATGGGGGGACTCAGCCAACGGTAGATATTAGGGCTGGAGTAAGGTCAGATGCTGTTGGTGCATTACCTATCCAAAACCCATCAGGACTCGGTCCATTAGATTTATTTTTTGATAACTTACTCTTTTTTCAGCCAGTTGATCCTACAATAACCGCTATTCCCTCATCTGCAGATATAGAAGTAGGCAGTATTCGTATAGAAGAACCCAATGGACTGCTTCTGCTGACAAATCGCTATGAACCTAATATAGCGCTGCCAGACAGTAGCATTAAGGTTGTCGGTAACGATCCTTTCGGATTTGGCCTCGGAAAGTTAGGAATTAACATGATGGCTGTAGATGCAGGCTCTATTTTTCTAGATTCACGGGGTGATATTACTGTTACTGATACGGGTATTACCCTCTTAGGTTCAAATAGTACCGGAGATCTTGTCTTAGCGGCAGAAGGTGATATCACACTTGAAGATCCTGGCAGTTTTTCCTTTTCGGGACTTTCTAATAATATCGATATTGGTGGACAGGGAACAGCCGGAGAGATTAGAGTTACTGCTAGAAATTTATCAGTACTTAATGGTGCACAGATAGATGGCAGACTATTTGGTAATGGTGAAGCTAGCGATATAGTTCTCGACATTTCAGACACCGTTCTGCTTCAGGGGGTTAATCCGTCTAGTGGTTTATCAAGTGGTATTGTCGGCTTTGTAGAAACAGGTACCCAAGGACGTGGAAGCGAGATACAAGTTACAGCAGAAAACTTGCTTGTATTGGATGGAGCGCAAATCAATGCATCAACGTTTGGAATAGGTAATGCCGGAAATATAAGGTTAAAGATTGGTGAAACAGCTCGCTTTGATGGACTTGATCCTCTGACATTTGCTAGAAGCGGAGTTTTTAGCAATGTTCAACGCAACCGGCAAGGACGAGCTGGGGATATCTATATTGAAGCTGGTAATTTTGAACTTCTCAATGGTGCAACTCTTCGTTCATCCACATTTGGCATTGGAAACGCTGGAAATATTACGCTAGATATTAGTGAAACGGCTCGCTTTGACAGCAGCGATACTGTTAGAAATTTCAGTGGAGTGTTTACCGATATTCAACCTAATGCTCAAGGTCAAGCTGGTGAAATTCGCATAGAGGCTAATGATTTAGAGGTTCTTGGCGGTACCGTGATAGGTGCTTCTAACTTTGGCGGTATTGGTAACGCAGGTAATGTAATTTTTAATATCCGTGAGGCAGCCCGATTTGATCAAACAAGTCAGGCCACAAGTGAATATGCATCCACCGCTCCAGGTCAAGGCGGAAATGTAATACTGAATGCAACTAACTTAGATGTTCTCAATGGTGCAGTATTGAGTTCGAATAGCTTTGGGATAGGAGATGCAGGCAACGTAATTTTGGAGATTCGTGAGACGGCTCGATTTGATGGTAGAGATCCTAATCCTCTAGGTCGTATTAGCGGAGCTACGAGTGATGTTGGTATTGATGCAGTGGGAAACGGAGGAGATGTACGCATCAATGCTGGTAATTTGAAAGTGTTGAACGGTGCGAGATTGAGTACTAGTCTTGCTGGAGTTGGGGAAGCCGGAGATGTGATTTTAGAGATTCGTGAAACAGCTCAATTTGATGGGATTGATCTGTTGACCGGTGAATCTGGTGGAGTGTTCAGCAGCATTATAGAGGGTGGTCGAGGTCAAGGTGGAAATGTCGAGCTTGAGGCTAATAGTCTGGAAATTTTTAATGGAGCCCAGATCGGCAGCGGCATATTTGGGATGGGGGAGGCCGGAGATATAATTGTACAGATTCGTGAGACGGCTCAGATTGGAGACACTAGAAATCGGATCAATCTTTTTGGAAGCGGTATTTTCAATAGTATTGACGATTCTGGTGTAGGTAGGGGGGGAGATATTCAATTTGAAGCTACCAATTTAATTGTGGACGGAGCACAAATTTTCAGTGGTGTACGAGGAAGAGGAGAGGGTGGTGATATTGCTGTGACTATTCGCAATACTCTCCGCCTGGCAAATAACAACCCTGTAACTGATCAGCCCAGCGGTATCTTTAGTGGCCTGATTGATATTGCCGGAGGTCAAGGTGGAGATATTCGTGTAATAACTGACCAATTAGAGATCTTTGATAGTCGAGTTGGTGCTAGTAGTCAAGGCGATGGCAGTGCAGGGAATATATCAATTGTTGTTAGAGATAACCTTCAAGCCCGCAACGGCTCGATCACGACAGATTCTGCATTTAA
The DNA here is from genome assembly GCA_039028535.1 of Cyanobacteria bacterium P01_B01_bin.77. Classification (GTDB taxonomy): domain Bacteria; phylum Cyanobacteriota; class Cyanobacteriia; order Phormidesmidales; family Phormidesmidaceae; genus Leptothoe. Next base: position 58,203 of record JBCCHX010000009.1, on the reverse strand, counting down.
TTCGGGGGGAGAGATTAAAATCTTCTCAGCCACTATTTTTCTATTTGAAGATAGTGATATTGAAACCTTTGTTGGTTCTGGCGTAAATAATGGGGGAGATATTACAATTGTCGCTGATGCCCTAGTTGCTTTTGATGACAGCGATATTCTTGCCTTTGCTGCCGACGGTCGTGGCGGTGACGTGGATCTCAGCCGTACAGCTTTCTTTGGTGAGAATTTTGAGTTTGCTCCACCTGGAACTGACCCAAGTATACTAGACGGCAATGCTCAAGTAGATATCAACGCAACAGGTAGCATCGCCTCAGGAACCATTTCTCTTGCTGATGTCAGCTTTATTGAAAACAGTATTACTGAGTTACCTGATGATTTAGTCAATCCAGAGACACTAGTGGTCGGTAGCTGTATTGCCCGTGGTGATGATACAGCCAGCAGTTTTGTGCTAACGGGAAATGATAGCCTTCCCCAACAGCCTAGTCATGCCACCCAAAGTACCTATAGCCTCAGTAGCGTTCAACCAGTCGAAACAACCAACGTAACCATTCGCGAACCCCACAATGTTTATCGTCTTACCGATGGTCGTCTAGTAATGAGTCGCGTCTGCAGTGACGACAATGAGTATGATACTCAGTAACTTAATGTCACTGAGTACTGCCCATGTCCCATCGTTAGATATAGGTAAACTGGCTAGAGTTGGCTAGATCCAAACTACCCATACATAAAGCTTAATGCATAGTGCAGGCAGTTAATTCAATCCTTTGTGCAATAACAATACGTTGATTGTTTTTGTTTGGCGTGGATGCTTTTCATATGTTTTTTGACCGTGTTTGGAGTAATCCCTAACTCCATAGCAATTTGCTTATAAGTCAAGCCATCGCGATGTAATAGCCAAACCTCTTTTTCCCGAGGTGTAAGATCATACTGGTTGGCTTCTTCAAGCAATATGTTTTTAATGGCCTGCTGACGATCTTCAATCATGAGCACAAGGCATGGATTATCCAGCGGTTCCAGTTTGAGCCATTGAGAATGAATATGTAGAATAGTGGCATCTTGGGTGAAGATATCAAACTCAGTCAACCAGCTTTGCTTGGGAAAGTGATGTCGACTTTGGATAACAGATTGACAAATATGCAAAATCTCTTCTGGAATCTGATTTCTGGAGGGGGTATCAGGTTGCAGTCGCCTTAAAATTTTGTGCGCGCTACTGCTGATGTAAATCAACTGTTGCTGATCTGTAAATACTAGGATGCCGTTAATAAATTCCTGGAGCAGGTTTACAGCAAATTGTGTTGCTGATTTTTGTGGCGTATTCTGCCTAAAGGTCTGTCTGCTTACCACCCGAAGACTCGTGTTGATAGGGGATACTGCCATAATATCTGCTGTTTCTAGGAACGTTTATCTTGGTTTCGCAGACTAGAGAAGAGTAATTGGTTGTGCAAACCACTGGATGGATAGTGGGCAAAATAAAAGCAACAATTTTTTCTTTAAAAAAAGGCCGTCTGAGCGACCTGTTCGATCATCCAATGGCAAACTTCATTGACTTCGATGCCTGACCATTGCTGACTGTGGCTTACGGTTGGAAGCTCTGAGATCGGTCTTGATGTTACATTCTTCTTAATTTGGTCGATTTGAGGCTGAGGGTATAAGCTGTCACCCTGGTTGCTAGCTAAGGGAAATGTTGTTTGGAGCAGCCACTGTGCTACATTATCGATGGCTACTCCTGACCAGTCTGTGGCATTTGAGTTTGGGTTAGAATCTGTACTGTTAGGAGTACTCGTATTAACAGCGTTATTATTATTTGTGGTAACACTATCGATTTCTACTTCGGAGAGCGGCGTGCGCATCTCTTGGGAGTTCAGGTACTCGGCTTGCATCAGTTCTCGAAATGAAGGATATCGATCTGCTCCAGGCAACCAATCTGCTAGAAACCACGCTTCCCATTCGCCATCTTCTGTAACCACATCAGGGTTTAGTAGATAAATAGCGGCATCGTTTACTTCGCTGATTTCTAGAGCTGTTTCTAAATAGTTCACTATAATGTGGCGACAATCTTGATCGTCTCCATAAACAAAATAGTCTTCATCGGATAAGAGAGATTGACTAGATGCACCATTGGCATTTACAGATAAGTTGTCATGATAGCGTTGAATCCATTGGCGAAGCCAGTCTGGATGATTGGCAGCAAACCAGGTGATTTTATCGACGGACCAGAGACGCTTAATAAACGGAGTAGTTTCTTTCCAACCGTTACTGGCTTTGAGAAACGCTCGATAGGATGGGGGTAGCGTTATGCCTAGGCGAGCTTCCACTGCCGAAATTTGTTCTTCAGTTGCCCCAGCATAGCCTAACCAGGGTGCTTGCTGCAGCTCTTTTTCTGCTTGAGTTTGTGATCCTTGGGACCGATTTTTATTACTTTCTAGTATGTCCTGACTCCATTGTGTTAAGAACTCTGACCAATTAAAGCTAGTCATTTTTTAAAGGTGATTTAGGTGACTTGTAGTATAGGAACTTCGACCAAAGTGGGTAATGCTTGCACACCGTCGAGGGTTAGTAAAATTTGCAGACGGTAGATTCCCTTTTGCAGACTGGTGGTTGGGAGATAAGCCGTATAGGGATTTCGCTGAGGGGATAGGTTTATGGCTGTTAGTTCTCCTAAAGAAATGCTTTCTCCTTTTTTTAGGTTCCGCACATAACTTTCCAAGCGGTAAGCTGGAGCTTGCTGCATGTTTGCTAGAGTATCTTGCTCTAAAATACTAAACTGGATAACTAACGAAAATGGAAAGTTAGCTTTTATCGGACTTGGAAACATCATGTTGGGCTTGTATAGGCCCATAGCGGTTGCTGTAGAAGGTGGTTGCAGAATAAATAAGTTGTCTATGTGAGCGGTTAGCCGTGTGCCACTATCTATGGGGGTTTCAGATAGGACTACCGGTTCAGATGGAATCACTTCAGCGACTTGAGATCGCAACCACGACTGTAAATTCTCTTCTTCAATTCCTGACCAGGTTTCCTCTTGGTTTGTTGTCAAGTGGCGTACTAAAGTTCGATAATGCACAGGATCTGCATCTTGGTTGGCCTGAAACTCAACGGTAAAGGCTGCAAATGTTTGCCAGTTTTCTGTGATCTGAGCAGTAGGTGCAGCCGTACTAATCTCAGAGGGTTCATCTGTAGTATCCTCGACTGTCATGGCTAGATCGTGAGTCGTTGGAGGAGCTGTCTCTGCCACTAATAATTGCGCCTGGGTCATCCATTTCTCAATTTCGCTGAGATGGACCGTATGCCCTGCCGTACTAAGCTGCTCTTCAATCTCTACAGAGACGGCCTTGGCCAATTCCTGTAGAGTTATGATGCCAATGGACTCAAGCCATTGTTTTTTCACTTTCCCAATGCCTTCAATCTGAGTTAAAGACTCGTGTCCCGAACGATGGTCGGAGCCGTTGTTTTTATGAGTGGCTGAATCCGCCATTGGTGTTTCCTCGCTACTGCTCAGGTCAATGCACCAGTCATGTTTCATCATGGTACATTAAGCCTAGTAATGATGCTCTGTCACTGGTTGTCCCGTTTGTACTGCCCATATTGGCTGAACAGCCTCGACTAACTCCATAGTTCTAGAGAAACTAACTCTATGTCTATAAAGTTAGTGAGACTGCTAACCGAGACTCTGCTTAGGCGTCGTAGACTTGCATCAAGACACCGGCAACATAGCCTGCCCCTAAGAGGCAGGGTGCGCAGGGATGATCGGACATTTCGATATTGGCAACAGCGGCTACAACGTAGAAGCCAGGGGTCATACCAGCACCGTTGGGGGTGCCTGCCCATTCAATATCATACTTATACTTATCTTTCTCAGTTTTGATCTGGGTAGCAACATCGACCTCAGTTGCCTTTCCACCACAGCCTTCAATGCAGAAGTTGATTTTGACGTCAATGCCTAAACATAGAAGCAACTTGGTCAGGGGAGTATGGTTGAAAACAACCTTGACTCTTAGTTTGAAGTACTCGTCCTTTTCAACAATTTGAGCCTTGTTGGCCGGTGCCACCTGCTCAGGCAGAGTCGGATCAGCTACCGATGCGACAACGTGTAGCTCACACATCTCAAATTCGACCGGACCTAGAATATTTCTGGAGTATGTTTCAGAAGATGCATACTCAGTTTCAGGTTGTTCACGTCTTGGCCTGGGAGCATTAGGAGATTGACCAAAGGGAGCACCCTTAGGGATGGTGATAGTCATAGGTTGTTTCCTCTTGAATACAGAGTAATTACGCTTTGGGATAGCAGAGGGATGAGAATTCAACAACGTGAGGTTGTTCACAGGTGTTGCTGATTGAGCTTGGAATCTCTTGCTTGCTATCTGAATCTATGATGCCGAATTCATCTGAGTTTGAAAATTCTCCCTAGGGGATACCCTGCTCGGCTAGATTGATTGCATAAGTGATAACGCTAAATGTAGCGACTTTATCTGATAATTTCCCTTGAAAGGCACTATTTATGCTATCTAGCTATTAAGACAGAGCAGATAGAAAACTCTATTAAGATGTTTTGTTAAGTGAAATAGCATCAAACTAGACAGCTATTGGAAAAAATTAGGTACCCAGCCGGGGTACTTTTTGAGTAAAAATTGAGGTGGATCAGAGAAAATACGGTTAATATTTTGTAAAAAATGGGGCGATGCCCATCGGGTTGGATTTCTCCAGCGGTGTATTTGAGCCAGTGTCAATTTTTTGTATGTATGTTGAAACTCCATTGTTTGCTTCCTTAGGTCTATGAGTAGTGTTAGCGTTCACAGTGTTCCGATTCTTTGTCAAATCTTCGATTTAGCTATTGTCACAGCTCACTCGGATCAGCCAAGTACTGAGACGATTTTGCGCCATGATGAACCTTTTTCAGTGCAGGTGTCATTGGGGTTTCAGGGTAATAATGCGATCGCATTGCTAGCTCTAACCCCTATCATGCAAGTGGATTTTTACGCCAGGCCTTTGCAAGCGGGGTCCACACTCGATCTGGGGGTGGCCACCCTAGAAACAATGGTTGATTCTATGAGTTATACAGCTGTTCTACATTTAGACACCCCCTCTAAAACCGGACTTACTGCAGCGGCGGTTTATCGCATAGGCGCTTTAGTTCGAATCGGTGCACTGGAGCAGCCTGCTTTGCTCTGTGGGGTTTTAGAAGATCTTGTAGTACAGGTCCATGCAGGTTAGACCGACCCACGGCTTAGCTACGCTATGAGAGTGCCAGTGGTTTATTCACATCTATATAAAATTAGTTGACATTTAAAGTTAAGGCTTCCAGATTAAGGGATTGGCAAGTTGAATAACTAAATTGAGGCTCAGCATCACTCAGCTTATGGTGCTTTAGCTATGTCACAGTGCGTCTAACGTAATAAGTTTTTTTATCAGTAGCAAATTTGATTGTGCTTCAGCTAATTCAGTATCCCTGTAAAATATTTTTATACCTGTTATGGAAGACTTTGCTGATCGGAAGACTATTCTTCCGGAGAGTTCTCTGAAAAGCCTCAATGAACCTGATTTTCTTTGGAGTATTCTTGAAAGTTCAATCCAAGGGATTTTAATATTGCGTGATATTGATCATTTAATCTACGCTAATCAGCATGCACGCAGGATTCTGCGCAAAATGGATCAGGCGTTTTCTCAAAATAATGTACTCCCAGAAGAGATAAATTATATTTTTAAGTCGCTTCAAGAAATTCGTCACCTGTTTCCCAAACAAGACTGGCTGATAGAAACTAAAATTTTGACCGAGCAATCCATAAGCTTTGAAATCCAGGCACGCTGGGCTCATGTGAGAGCGACAAACTCCAGGTGTTTGCTGTTGATGCTTAAAGATGCTGATCAACAACGACAGGATATTGCCCTAGAAGAAGCCACTCGCTACAATCTGACCTGCCGCGAGACCGATGTATGGCTATTGTACAAAGTTGGTTATGCCTATAAAGAAATTGCAGCGGAGTTAGATATTACTGCGAATACAGTAAAAAAGCATATGAAAAATATTTGGGCTAAGCAGCAGTCCCAATGACATATTCTCTAACAAACTGCTTCAGTCAGTAGTTTTTGCTAAGGCATTACGGCCATTTCTGGCTGCAGGTTTATGCCAACTTGCTGGGCATAAAGATCGTTGGATATGGCAGCTAATCTCCAAGATCGGATTACATACTCTCTCTAGCATTGGAATCGTTAACGCTATCGTGCTAGCTCGCTAGAGAGTTATGCCATTCCCTGTATGGTTTATCAGTTCTGGTCAATAGTAATGTTGAGTGGCTTGAATATTGCGGCATCTACACCGTGGCTTTTCCAAGGGAGCCTGTACGTTGTGATAGCACTTATTTGGCATAAAATCAGTCAACGCCGCTGGTCCCGTACCGATCGGATTTGGCTGTGGAGTTCAGCCTGGTGTATGGGGCTCTTTGGTCTATATGGTTTATGCTATGGAACACTCTTAGGTGCTTTGTTTACGACTTCATCCAAGGGGGCGATGATCGGTGCTTTAGCGAGTAGTCTGATTATTGGAACTTTAATCAACGGCGTTTATCAGATAGTAGCGACTACGGTTTATTCCAGGAAAATACTACCCAGCTTATTAGGCGGCAGTTTGATCCGGGGGGCTAGCCTTACCCTAGGAGTGACCTATGGGGTTTTGTTGGGGGGAGGTATTGGACTTGCGATCGCATGTCTCGCTCATCTGTTCATCATGCGCATGGACTGTCGTCAACAGCCATGTGTTTACTCAAAATTCCCTAATGCGTAATACCCTTGTGGCTGTGGTCCTTTTCTACTCTGTAGGAGTACTGTCCTCGTCTGAACGGGCGGCTTCTATTAAAGCTAGATTATCCTGAGCTGCTTGAAAATCGGGATCAATTTCGAGAGCTTGATTATAGGCTGCGATCGCTTCGTCAAACTGTTCTAAATCAGCAAAAACTGTACCCAAATTGTTATAAGCCTGGACATAGTCGGGATTTAGATCGATAGCTTTTTGATAGGCTTCCACCGCCTGGTCTGGGGGGAGTAAATTGCCCAGGTTCACATAGGCTTCAGGTAGCTCCGGGTCTAATTCAATCGCCTGACTATAGGCTGCAACGGCCTCGTCATATTTTTCCTGCAGTACTAGGACAGTTCCAAGATTGTTGTAGGTATCTGCACTATCCCCATTAATTTCCAGAGCTTGCTGGTAGGCATCTGCAGCGGCATCTAGATCACCCAGCTGATAGAGGGTGGCTCCCAAGTTGTTATAGGCATCCGTATTCTGTGGCTCAATCTCGATCATTTGCTGCCAAGCGACGACAGCTGCGTCATAATCTCCAGCACGGTAAGCATCTATACCCTGCTGTGCCAGTTCCTCAATCGATTGAGCCATAGCTGATAACGGGCTCAACAATAAGGATGTTAAGAGGAGTGGAATCGATTTCCGTAGGAGCATATCCGAGTAACCTGCTTACTACCCTACACAGCATAGCGTCTAATGAAATTTATTCTCAAATAAATGCGTACGGTCAAAATTACAATCCAAAATTGCAGTCTGGCTGAGCGGACACGGGGGTTCCATCATTCGTGTGGGTGTGCGCTCAATGTAGCAAGCGCCACCACAGGCTGGTGGAATTTCGGCCTGCTCACGGAGCGGTGAATTGAATGAGACATATTCGTAAAATTCTAAGGATTCTTGGGAACAGATATCACAGCCATGGCAGCGTTGGGGTACAGATAGTTTTTGAACCCGTCTTTTACGAATCAGCTGACTCAACATTCCCTGCAGCGCCGTTGCTTCAATGCCAAACTTGACCTCTATCTGGGCTAGAGAGACTTTATGCTGTTCAGCGATATAGTCTTGAAGTTCAAACTATAAGATCATAAAGCGGAACCTGAAAAACATCTGTTGGCGGCCTCTTAGGGATCTGCGGCTAATAATGTATTCGACCAATCCAGTTTCGGCTGCGCTTAACCTGCTAGCTTTGAAAGTTAAGGCTTCGACGGTGAGCGCAGCCAAACCGCGCAGTCGAAATTCGATCTACGGGTAAAGCCCTTTCCCTGTTAGTGGGCCTCATGGGCCATCTGCTGGTGGCGTTGTCGACCGGGGCTGGCCAGCTTCATGCCGACATAGGTCAGACCGAGTGCGATCTCACTCGCTACGGTCCATCCCAACGACTGAACTGGGTACTGAGCAAACGTTCCTGACTGGAAAAATAAGGTGACCACCGCATAGGTCAGTCCGGTAGTCCAACAGCCAATAAAGGTAGTCCACCTCCAGTTGGTTTCCCGATAAACTGCGCCCATAGCGGCTGCACAGGGAAAATACAGCAATACAAACAATAGCTATGCTCCAATTTATTGTTGAGAACCTATACCAAATAAGTAGGGGATTCAATCGTTATTCTTAGCACTTTTTATCTTGATTTCTCGCATTAGATTTTGATAATCATTACGAGTGTCAAACGGAAAAAACCTATGAGAATAGTAAAAATTGCCTGAAATTAAAGGAACAGACTCAATAGATAACTACCGCAGCAATTTGATAGTGCTCAACTTTATTGTTGATATTTGTTCTTATCTTTAAAAGAAGTAGTAGAAACACTGAGGTCGATCGCAATTATTAATTTTCTGTTAATAAATAAAGTATGGTTTATTGAGATTTTTTCAATACCTGTATCTGTCTCTAAGTCCTTTTTAAATAAAATTTTTATAACCCTATCTGCCTCAATCTATTGATCTAAATCTATTCGATTAATAATCGACTTAGGGCTATAAAAATAAAGAATTAATTGCAATAGCTGGGTATTAATTTCAACCTATGTCGAGACCATAGAGGCTTATGAAGCCCAAGATTAATTCTATGGTGGCGAGTCAATCGACCAAAGCGAAACTTTTTCTCAAAAAGGTTTAGAGCCTGCATAAAAGATTCTTGTTGGAATGATTGATGGATATTAATGACTGCTTTAAAAATGGCATAAATTATTGCATTTTTCTTTCGATAAACATAGGCTGATTTTTGAGTTTGAAAAAGTAATTATTGCTTAATAGAGATCAAGTAAATGCTTAAAATAGTTATTTTTAAGAAGGAATTGATATAATATTTGCATAGATTAAATCTAGATCCAAAAAAACACGGTATTCAAAGAGCTTTTGCGAAATGCTCGTATATTCGCGTGGAAATCAACCCTTTGAGATTTTTTGATTTATCAAGGGAGCAAACCTATGACAGACCATCTACCTCAACATATTGGATTAAGAGCAAGAGTGACAGAGCTTACGGGTTTGAGTACAGGTCATGTTGTTGCCATTGGAGTGGCCACAGTCGTCCTTACTCCGGTGGTCTTACCGATGCTGCGGCCCGTGCTAAAAGCCACGATTAAGACTGGTGTGACCGCCTTTGAGAAAACAAAACAGGCAATCGCCGAAACCGGTGAGATTTTGGCTGATATTGCTGCAGAAGCCAAAGCAGAGGCTAGAGCAGAACCCCTAGGAGCTATTGCCCCATCTACTACAGGATCAGCCCAATCATCATCGATGCAGAATTAATGGCTTAGTTAGCAAAATCATGTGATGCATTAGCGTCTAGAGAGAATTTTAATTATGGTTGCCATCAGTGAATCACCGACTGTACCCACATCATCCACTACAGTCCAGTTAGGAAAACTCTTGGACGAATATAGTGAGGTGGCGGTCATCTTGCCAGTTTTAGCCGGTTTGTTAGTAACTAGTCGGTTGCAATTGCGCGGTGCCAACGCTCTGATTGTCAATCTAACGATTGCAGCGATCTCTCGTCAGATTATGCATCAGCTCAAGCATGAAGCGACTGCTAGCCCAGCAGAAGCTAACGGTGCCGCACCCGTAAGCGCCAAGAGTGCTGAAGTAAAGAGTACTGAAGATGACTACAAAGTCCTCCACTCCGTACCGGGACGCCTCCGATTACAGATCCCTCAGCTACGAGAGGATCAGCACTTTTCTAAACGTCTGGAAACCTCACTTTTAAATGACTCGATAGTCTCAAAGGTGAGGCTTAATCGAGCAGCGGCTTCAGTGGTCATCCAATATCGCGACAGTAGTCTATCAGAGCTAGATCTGGGGTTACGGCTGCTGAAAGTCCTGGATCAGGCTAAGCAGACTGAAACAGTCGCTGCTTAAAAGGCTATGACTGAACAGCGTTTACCCGTGTTCTCCAGCCAGAACAAGCCCCCCGCCTCAAGCTCGCTGGCGTGGCAAGTGGTACATCATCTGCCGGGGCGGCTGCGGTTGCGAATTCCCACCCTGAGGTTTGCGGGTGAATGGGATTTGCGTAGTTCCCTAGAACAAACCGTGGGTATCCGATCCGTGCGGATAAATCGAGCTGCATGCTCATTGGCTATTTGCTACCGCCCAGAGATTGAGCCCACACTGCAGGAGTTATTGGTTAATCTTGAGGCACACTGTTGGCAGCAGCAGCCCCTACCCTCTGAGAGTTTGTTTGAGGGTTCGTTGGAGAGTTCAGCCAGCCAGATCTCCCAACAGACCTCGCCAACAGAAGCGGGACAGTGGTCGGGGTTAAAGCTGCCGTTATTGACGACTGGTTTTGCCTTAGCCAGTCGGCTGTCATGGTTGCCCGGTATGCGGACCGCAACTGTTTTAACTCTCTTAGCAGCCACATTTCCCGTTGGCAGACGGGCTGTGGAAAGTTTGGTTATCCGTCGTAAATTTAATATTGACTGTTTAGATTTGTTGGCCCTCAGTCTGGGAGCCTGTCAAGGTAAGTTGCTTACACCGGCCCTGGTGTTAACTTTGCATGAATTGGGGGATGCTATTCGAGAGCAAACGGCCCGTACAACAGCGGTGCAGGCTGCCAAGCTTGAGGATGCCATTGGTCACTTTGCCTGGATAAAAGAGACACCCGACTCACCGCCGCATCAAATTGCTAGCGATCGGGTACAGATGGGCCAAACGGTGGTGGTCTATCCCGGTGAACAAATTCCGGTGGATGGTGTTGTCATTAAAGGAGATGCCATCATCGACCAGCAGAGCTTAACGGGGGAGGCGATGCCGGTGGTGGGCCAGATCGGGACGCAGGTGTATGCGTCAACGTTGCTTCGGTCGGGACAGCTGTTTATTCGAGCGGAGCGGGTGGGTTGTAACACGCGGGCGGCGGCGGGTTTAGAATTGCTGCGGCAGGCCCCTGTATATGATACGCGGATGGCCAACTATGCCCAACAGGTGGCCGATCGTTTGATTCTGCCGTCATTGTTGTTGGCGGGCATTGTTCTACTCACAACCCACGATACGGCTCGGACCGCTTCTATTTTGACCCTGGATTTTGTTACGGGCATTCGTGTCTCCATTCCCATGGCCTTTTTAAGTGCCCTCAACCACACTACTCGACACGGTGTTTTAATTCGTAGCGGGCGCACCCTGGAGCAGTTGGCCAATGTCGACACGATTGTTTTTGATAAGACGGGTACCTTAACCCAGGGACAGATTACGGTTGTGGATATTCAGCCGGTGGCCGCGAGTGTAACGAAATCTGATATTTTGCAGCTGGCTGCTTCTGCCGAACAACGGCTCAATCATCCGGTAGCAGAGGCAATTACTCAATATGCTAACACTCAGAACGTTTTGTTATTGACGAGAGAGCATTGGACTTATGAGGTGGGTTTGGGGATTAGAGCCCACATTGAAGGTCGGGAGGTGTTAGTCGGTAGCGAACGCTTTTTGCAACAGTCACGCATTCGGTGGACTGATGGATTTACCTCTTCAAGGACCGAGATAGAAACAGACTCGCTAATTTATATTGCCTGTGACGGCCAGTTTCAGGGCACCATTCGCTACAGCGATCCGCTACGCTCAGAAAGTGCTGACTTAGTGCAACGACTGCAAAAAGAGTATGGAATTGATCTTTATTTATTGACGGGAGATAATCCGCGGCGGGCCTCTCAAGTGACAAAACAACTAGGGCTTTCCAACCAGCATGTTTATGCTGAGGCGTTTCCTGAGCAAAAAGCACAGATTGTCCGAGACCTGCATAAGTCGGGCCACACGGTGGCGTTTGTGGGGGACGGTTTAAATGATTCCATTGCTTTGGCCTATGCGGATGTTTCTGTCTCATTTGCCAGAGGAGCCGAGGTGGCCCGTGAGACGGCGGATGTGGTGTTGATGAATAATAACTTGCTAGATTTTTTGGAGGTCATTGCGATCGCACGCCAAACCCGCGCCTTAATCGATCAAAATATTGGTCTAGTTGTGCTCCCTAATCTAGCGGCCTTGGGAGTTGCCACTACCCGTGGTCTCAGTCCCTTAATGGCCACCGGAATTCATAACGGGTCTGCTATTATCGCTGGGTTAAATAGCCTTAGACCCCTATTGCAGCATCAGCTTAACCCTCAGCGGATGGCAAGTTAGAGAAATTCATTTCAATCTTTAAAATTAAACTAAATAAAACTAGGTAATATGGTCTAAATAGGAATAGCAGTCATTAACCAGTCTATTGTGACGGCTTCCTATCAGTTAGCAACGATAGTTAGCTTTGGGTTTTTGCAGCGATCAAGGTCAATTTTATGTCTCTTCTTCATTTGGAAAAATCTGTTCTTAGATTTCATTTTCGAGAACTTTTAGAGGATGGTCATGGTGGCAATCATTTGGCATTAGTCGGTCTTGGAGTCGTCTTACTAGGCCCTAAGCTATTGCCAACCATTGCAAAGATGTCGCGACCGGTGGCTAAAAAGCTGATCAAAAGTAGCTATGCTCACCGTCCACAGATGACCCTCAGTGAATGGGTGATGCAGTCTAAACGTTCCACACAATCTTCCTCTATGAATCAGCGATCTCCAAGTATCCCTCTGTCTGAGTAGTGATAGATGACTTAGATAGTAGGAGAAATCAAGTTGATACTATTCATATATTTTAGGTAGATACTGTGCTATCTGTTATTAGGAATCATTCTTATATATTCCCGTGCAATCAGTTATAACCTCCAGACGTAAACCCTCTATCTATTGGCCAACAGTTTCTCCTGAACATGGAGTGCTACTCGTACTACTTGGCTCTTTGTTGACAGGAGCGTCTCTAGCTCAAACCTGGACTTGGGAAACCTGGTTAGCCTGTCTTGTTGCCTTCTTTGGTTTACAGGCAGAGCACCCGCTAGTCCTGCAAATAAAACAGCGTCGCAGCTGGAAGCCTCGCTACCTGCTCTGGGGTGGAGTCTATGGTGGTATTGCGATCGCAATTGCCACCTATCTCACCTATCGTCATCCGGTGCTGCTGTGGCTCTGTGGTGGCGTCACTATTGCCCTTGGTCTAGACATCATAGCCGTTCTAAAACGAAGACAAAAAGCGATTGACATTGAGATTCTCATGTTTACGGCGATTTGTATGGCCACCCTATTTGTGTATGGCACCAATACGGGCACACTCACACCTCAATCTATAGGACTGTGGCTGCTCAATAGTCTCTTTTTTGCCAGCGCGATTTTTACTATTAAGCTACGTAAGGTAAGGACTAGCTCTCTAAGAGGAAGCCTTGTGTATCATAGTGTTGCGATCGCAATAACCGCAACACTCTACGGCATGGGTTGGCTCTCTCTCTGGACGGCTCTTACTCTAGGAGTGGCCCTACTCAAGCTAGCTGTTGTGATCTTATTCCGAGACTGGTACTGCAGCTGTCATTTTGCCTATGTCGCTCGCTTCGAGACATATTTTGCCCTCAGCTATACGGCTTTGGCTTGCCTAACGGTCTTACCAGAATACATGCCAGCGTGAGGGTCGTCGCCGCTATTTATGGTCCCAGTCAGGTTTAATAGACTTGCGGCTGTTGAGAAACCGATCAATAGACATGGCGGCAACACAGCCATCACCTGCAGCGACAACAGCTTGCTTAAAGGGGGTATTACGAATGTCCCCAATGGCCCATACCCCATCTACAGAGGTATTCATCATCTCATCGACCCGTACTCCCCCATCTGAATTAATCTCCACTTGACCATTAATAAAGTCTGTAATCGGTTTAGAGCCACTTTGATAAATAAATACCCCATCCACAGGCAACTCTACCGGAGATTCATCCAACGGTTTTATACTTACCTTATTTACTCCCATCATGTCCCCTTGAACATCAAGTAAACGGGCTCGACTCCAAGGTTTGACATTTCCCCTTTCCAATAGCTGCTGGCTGTGCATATCGTCAGATTTTGGCACCTTAGGTGTGATCCAATGAACTGTGGATGCAAATTTAGTCAGTACCTGAGCTTCTTCCAATGCTTCTGAATTAGAGCCTACAACCGCCACTTCACGGTCTCGATAAAAGGCTCCGTCGCAGGTGGCACAGTAGCTCACCCCTCGTCCTAGAAACTCAGCTTCTCCTGGAAATGAAGCCTTACGCCCCATGGCTCCTGTCGCTAACACCAGGGCTCGTCCAGCAAAAATACCGTCAGGCGTATAGGCTTTTTTGAGAGGGCCTTCCACATCAATATTAAAAACCTGAGACCGCTGATAGGCCGCGCCGTATTCCACAGCCTGATCGCGCATCATATCCAGCAAAGTACTACCACTCATATCGCCAGCGACACCAGGATAGTTAGCTATTTTATGGGTAATCGCTAGGGCACCCACAGCTGGATTTTTATCTAAAATCACCGTCTTCAAGTCTGCACGGGCTGTATAAAGGGCACAGGCACATCCCGCTGGACCACCACCGATAATAACAACATCGAACTCATAGGTTTCCACAACAAAATCAATCTCCTAGGACTAGTCAACACAATAGGGGGAAATGTATGACCTAGCAACAGGTTAGGCAGTCACCTCTCTAAATTCTGCTGTCAAGTCCGTGTAAATGGCCGTTGAAGATGTTTTGGGAATAGATTTCAAGAAGGTCTCAATGGTTTGAAGGGATGCTTGCCAAACGACATCAGCGTCTATCTGACAGGGGGCGGTATCAATAAAAATAGCACAGCAGAACCCACAGAGACCAATATCAGAAAATTGTGCCTCTTCAATTAGCCAGTCCAACTTTACCTGATGGTTAAACCCCTGGGCCCGCAAAAACTGCTCAAAGTGAAAAAATAGCGAAAAATAGTGAATCGCATCCTGGACACAGGTAGTACAGTTCCAAGCAAACTCTATATAACCTCGGTGACGTAGCCCTTGTAAAGTTTCTCTGAGATCGCTAAAGCAGCCTATGCTAAAAAAATTGCTTTCTTGGGTATTTAAAGATTTTACTAAGGACTTTAGGCCCTGATCGGCTGATAGTTCCGGAATCGTGTCGATCAGGTCAGGTCTCCGTTTGAGATTCTTAAAGCCGTAGTTGTTCTGACCATTCTTGGGATAGGGAATAGACTTACCATGGGAACTTAGATGTAACGTGTTGGTATATGGAGGAGAAATTAGCATAGGATAAAGCATTCTAAAAAAAAACTCATCTCCACCAGGTAGAGATGAGCCGGCATGGATCTAGAGGAATCCATAGTTGAGAAACCACTAGGCAACGCTATTAAAGCCAATGGCAAACGCTACAACTACAACAGTTGCGAACCCGGCCATGGCTGCTTCGTAATAAGATAAATCGCTGAGACGACCACGATTTTTCTGTCCAAGTAAATTATGCCACACATGGCCACCTAAAAAGACAACGCCCAACAAACCTTGAACAGCAGCCATCATTAATCGATTATCGCCAAAGATTTCAATTGGATAAACCGTCTCATTGAAAATAAAAAAGATGGAAATCAGTGCCATTAGCCCTACGCCAGCCAAACTGTAAGACAAGATAATATGTCCATCGTAAATAAATCGCTCTTTAAACCAGCCAAATGGAGCGCGTACAGTGTGCCAAATTCCCCCTAGGATGCAAATAACAGCTATCCAAAGATGTCCGCCAATGACATCTGGCAGATTATCGACTGCGGCCATCCCCATGGCATCCCAACCATGGCGGGTAAATCCAAAGAGATAGCCAAAGATAATGGCTGGATTAGTGGTGACACTGTCTACAACATGAACGGTTCCCAAAATGGGGTCATAAATGCCGCCAAACCGTGTGGCTTTGAGGACCAACATTGAGGCTGCAAAACCTAGGAAAATCAAGTGCTGCCCTAAGATAAAGCCCAGGGTAGTTGGATTGTTCCACAGCCCTTCTTCCTTATCCATGATTTTGTCATTGCCCACGGCGTAGTTGGTGGAGCGCTGATTAAAAACATGGAACAGGCCACCAGCAGCTAGGACAGCTGATGAAGCCAGGTGGAGAATTGCGATCGCAAAATACGCCTCCGTACTGACAATTTCTCCACCGTTGCCTATACCCCATCCCAAGTTAGCTAGACGAGGCAACAGTAACAAGCCCTGGTCCGCCAGAGGCACATCTTGAACGTAGCGAGAAATCTCCAATAAAGTAAAAGATCCGGCCCAAAACATGATCAAGCCAGCATGGGCCAAGTGGGCGCCCAACAGCTGCTCAGTTCGATCAATTAGACGCGCATTACCCTGTAACCATGAAAAGTTTCTTTGCTGAGGCGAGCTAGCTGCCTCTTTAACAGCAGATGAATTTAGTGTTGATTGCATAACCTAGGCTCCTATTTCTATTAACCTAATGATTTCAGCGAAAAAACATAAAACAAACCCAGACCTATCGATTTATCAGCTTCTTAATATGCCAACTGCGCGACGTATCTTGAGAAGATAGATGGCAATATCCAGGAGCATTAGCAACATAATCAACGCAGTCGATGGCTTCTTCCGTCAGAGCAGTGACAGGATTGACTGTACACTTTAGGCGATAGTCACTCGTAAAATATGCGCAACGACTGCAGGGAATTTGATGTAACCGTCGTACATAGCTAGCACCCTGCTTTAGCGTGTGTAAAGTTTGCCACACACACAACAGCAAAGCTATACAAATTCCAATAGTCAAACCCATGCTGCCTAACACATGTAGGACTAGGGGAATACTATTCATGAAAGTCAAAAGAGAGAAAACGCAAAGTCAGAGTTGGTGGCTGTAGATAACCCCCAACTCCAATTCAAGCAAGTCGATGGGAGGATAGATTGGGCACGTAAAAATATTGCTAAAATCTAAACCATCGACTCAATCAAGAGAAAAAGCTACCTAGAGAGAGGAGAATCAGATAGCTTAGAGCGACATTTCTTGTTTAATCTGAGTAGTCCAAGCTTTGATGCGAGCTTCAGTCTTTTCGGACTCGTTATCATCATCTAGAGCCAGACCGCAAAATTTGTTACCATCGCGGATGGCTAGAGAGGCTTCATGGTCATACCCATCTGCAGACCAATAGCCCACAGTCTTGCCGCCCAGACCAGCAATCTTCTCTTCTAGCTGTCCCATGGCATCCATAAAATTATCGGCATAGCCGACCTGGTCACCTGTTCCCATGTAAGCAACTGTTTTGCCATTAAAATCAACATCATCGAGATCGTCAAACACCGCCGCCCAATCATCCTGGAGTTCACCGATATTCCAGGTAGGACAGGCAATGATCAAACATTCGTAAGCAGCTAGAGCCCCTGCATCTTCAATCTCAACTAGATCTACTACTGAATCTCCCCCCAACGCTGCTTGCACTTGCTCTGCAGCATCAGCGGTTTTACCTGTAGTAGAACCATAAAACAAACCTACTTTGGCCATAACGACTCCCTTGGTCAATGTGAAAGAAAGTGGAGGACTACACAACGAGGCTATAGCCCCCCTGGCGAATTCCCGTCCAATTGATAATTAAAGTCAACTAGACTTGTCTCTAGACGAGTATACATGGAATCCGCTTATTGAGAATTATTCTTTTTAAAAGAAGTTGGAAAGATTGTCTGCTCGACTATCCGCTTAGCTATTAAGCAGCAATAGATCGCCATTGCTCACTAGCAAGTAGGCGAACAGTGCACCGCCGGTACCCCCTACAAAAAAGCTAGTAGCAAACTGACTCCACCCTTCAGCAGACTTAAGATTTTCTGGTAGCTCTCCTGCTACGGGCTTATTGGGCACAAGGGCAGCTCGACCATAGAGCGAAAGCCCTAAGGTCAAAATTAACACTAAGCCACAGGCAGACAGTAAGCCAGCTAGGTCCGCCGAAGAGCTACTACGGAGAGGACCCAATATGGCAAACGGGCCAAATAAGAAGTATCCATGGGCCATGCCAACTTCTAATCCACGAGAAAAAGGAGACAGTCCTGGACGGTAAATAGGTAGGTTGTTGATCCACAGCAGACTCAAATCAGAGCTATTGAGGGGGGTATTCATATTGCCCACCTCTGGGTTGTAGCTGAGGATAAAGTCACCGCGACCAAAGTCATAGCCCTGGGCTTGAGCTCTAGCGCGCACCGCATGCCAGAGATGCCCTGCCAGCAATAGTCCCCCAAAGGCAAAGTGGAACGCAGCTAGCCAGGTGCGTACTGGAACCACCTCACGGTTACCCAAAAAACCAAGCGGACCGTAAAACACCTCTGGGTAGGCCGTGTTATTTACCGTGACAAAGTAACCAGCGAAAATGCCCATGTAGGCCAATGCGCCCAGGCTATAGGACAAGTAGGCTTCGCCGTTATAGACCAGTGCCTGTTTAGCCCAATTAAAAGGACGAGTAGCAATGTGCCAAATGCCCCCCAAGACACACATCAAACCGACCCAAACATGGCCACCGACAATGTCTTCTAGATTATCCACTGCAGCCATGCCGGCTTCACCATGGGCACCGACTAGATATCCAAAAATGGAGCTTGCCCCCAAAGTTGGATGATTCACCACGCGCATGGCATCAAGGTCGGGATCGTACAGGCCGCCCCAGAACATGGCTTTGGCTACAAGCAACCAAGCTCCTAACCCCAATAGCACCAAATGGATACCAATGATGGTGGTCATTTTGCGATCGTCGCTCCAGTCATAGCCAAAAAAGCCAGCAAAGGAGCTGTCTTGCTTGAGCCGATCGGGACCTAGAAATGAGTGATAAATACCCCCCGCACCCAGAACAGCCGAGGCCACTAGGTGGAACATGCCCACGGCCAAAAATGGATAGGCATCAATAATCACACCACCCTCTCCGATGCCGACGCCATAGGTGGCCAAGTGAGGCAACAAAATCAGCCCCTGATCGTACATCGGTATGTCTGGGCTATAGCGAGATAGCTCAAACAAGGTCATGGCTCCAGCCCAAAGGGTGATCAGCCCCGCATGAGCCACATGGGCCCCCAAGAGTTTGCCAGAAAAATCAATAAATCGAGCATTACCAGCCCACCAGCCCACACGCTGGGAAACAGGCCGACTACTCAGTGCAGTTGCAGTCATAAGATTTGCTTTCTTTAGTTTATGTTTGGTGTCGCTGATCCCCCGGTAAGTTACGAGATTCGGATAAATAACAACTTCAAAAGACAGACTTATCCCTTAAATCAGCAACGGAGATATCTAAGCTTTGAGTTGGTCAATAGCCATCTGCTCAGATGGTGACGCAACACGTCCACCCACATCCTGAGTTACTTGGCCTTGACCAAAGTCAAAACCAGCGGAGCGCAACGCATGCCAAAGATGTCCTTGTAGGAAAAAGAATCCTAACCAGAAATGAGCATTGGCAAGCCATTCCCGTGATGAATAACCATCAACCGGTGACGTACTCACGAAATAAGGTACTCGGTCAAATTCGATGGTTAAGGTAGGGCCAAAAAACTCAGTGGGAAATACCAGGGAGTTAACGGACACAAACAGAGTGGCCACAAATGCCATAAGACTTAGAGCACCCAAGCTGTAGGACAGATAAGCCTCACCTGAAAATACAAACAGCTGCTTTACCCAAGCCGCAGGTTGACTTGTAATATGCCAAAATCCGCCTGCAACAAGGAGGATACCGATGTACAGATGTCCACCAACTACGTCCTCAAGGTTATCTACCCCTGCCAGCCAGAATTTACCGGCAAACAGGTAGCCGAAAATATCAGCTGGATTAGTATTGGGCGAAACAACATGCACCGACTGGGTTAAAGGATCGTAAAGCCCACCTAGAAACATAGCCTTGGCTACCAGCAGCAATGCACCGCCACCTAGCAGTACCAGGTGGGACCCCAAAATCTGAGTCATTTTGTCACCATCACTCCAGTCATAGGCGTAGCTGCCGCTCAAGGTTGCAGGACCCTTGAGGGTATGAAAAATGCCCCCAAACCCAAGAAAAGCAGAGCTGATGAGATGCACCGCTCCCACTACAAAATAAGGATGACCATTAACGATAGTCCCCCCATCGCCTAATCCATAGCCCAGGCGCGCCAAATTGGGCAGCAAAATAAAACCTTGCTCATATAAGGGTCGAGCCGTATCAAGACGACCGACTTCAAATAGGGTAATTAAACCAGCCCAAAGCACAATCAGACCTGCATGGGCGACATGGGCACCGAGCAATCGCCCGGATAAATCCACCAGTCGAGCATTACCCGCCCACCAAGGCGGAGAGCCCGCTGCACGTGTTGCAACAGACGTTGTCATAGTTATGAGTCCTGTAGTCAAAAGCAAGCCTTATTGACATAGAAGGTCAATAAGGCTCAAGTAAACTCTAGTGCATTCCCAGATTATTGAGAATGCTTCCCCTTTTAAGTTTTATGTCATGCTAGTCATGCTACGGTGAGACGATTGGGGTCAGCGCGATCAAATACAGTATTGAAAACGCGACCAAACTGCCCGCCACATAGGCCAATGGTGAGGTTGGAGCTTTTGGAAATTCCCACCAGTTTGGGATCAATGATTTCTTTGTATACCGATGACCCAGATCAATTAGTTGATCTAGGTGCGCTGGACCATAGCGAGCCATGCGAGCAAAGGGTAACTCTCCCATCGCTCGCTGGGGCAAAATGCGTCGTCGCTGATAGGGTACCGTATCATCCCCAAAGGCTTCCAGATACTCATCGCTATCTAGAAGAGCATCGATAAAGCCTGTTAGCCCTTTAGTCGCTAGTACAATGGACCAAGCCTGAGCCTCCGCTTGATTATAGATATCTCTGCCTAAAATTCGCTGAATACAAATTTGGGCAAATCGATAATTGTTATTACAGTCATACACCCAGCGACGAAAACTATCGGCAGTGACCAGACCGCGAATAAAATCACGGACGGTAATCTGGTTACTTCTTAACTGTGACTCTAAAAAAGGTTGACGATTATGGGCAACTATCTGTTGCTCATTAAAAATTTGCCGGTAAGCTGCGTAGATCAAGACATCTAGTTCTTGCGCCTGCAATAAATTGCTGTGGTTATAAATCTTAGGGCTTTCTTCATTGCCAACATGGAAGGCAGCAACCCTGGCATTTTGAGATGTTGGATCGTACGACAACAGGGGAATAGTCACAATTGCTCTCCTAAGTCAAGTGTTGTAATCGCTAAGCTTGAAGCTCTTTGACGTGACTGCGCCTCAGCAAACAGTCTCCGTTAAGCTAGAACTAGCACCAGAGCTATCTAAAAAGACATCAAAAAGTATAGAAAACAACCTGGAGGCATCTCCAGGCTGTGGATGACCAGATATAAAAAGGCTACCTGATAAGCACCAGGCTAGTGCTATAACAGAAGTAAATCAATAGACTTTAATAATAAACAGCCTAGAAGATTGTTGCCTAGATCACAAAAATCATCTTCTAGGTTAGCTGCATATCTTTAATTTGAATAAGGTTTTGTAGATACAAAATTTAGCTTTGGTGTAGAAACTCAGATCTGGCTAAAGTTCAGCCCTGATTTTTATTGTTTTATGTGAGTAGTCAACTGTCTATGAATGCTAGTTCTCAAGCTATCTCCATTGGCCTGACCCGTAAAATTGCCAATGTTGCGGTAATGTTTAGAGCTGAATTTCCGTCAGCTATCCCTGATTTGAGCCCATGGCTCACGGATGACATTACCAAGCAACAGGTCAAGCCGTCATCTATTGATTTGAGTTTTTCGCTGCCATACAGTGCGGATTTACTAAATTGCAACTGTATTTTGTTGCAGATTCTTTTCTCAGATATGTTGTTAGAGCCTACCTGTCGCCTTGTAGGTCTAGAGGCATCAGGCCACAATCGTCAGGGACAGTGTTGGACTTTTTCCACTGCTGCTGATTGGCAGTTTGCGGGTACTAATCCGCCTCAAGACGAAAACCAGCAAAGATTTATTCGCTTGCTCCAGCAAGTTTTTACGTTGTTTAGCTATCCGACAGCCTTATCTCAGTCTTTTTAGATGGGAGCTATTGGTGTGACACCACGGGATCGTTTATTCCGTAGAATCACGTATTCTTTCATTCGAAATACTTGACATCTATTCTCATCAATCTGATGATTTAGGTGCGCGTGCCTGTGAATTGAATCATTTTGCAGGTTTCCCTTGAGGGCTAGGCGTGACCTCTATTGGAGATCAATCATTAGGGATGGGATCGGCTCTGCCAAACGTAGATTTAGCTAGACCACCAGCACTGCAACGCCGCCGCTATCGCTTGTTGATGGTTGGTTTAGGACTTCCCTTAGGGTTGCTTTTGATGATTGCTATTTCCTTGTCTTTTGGCTCCGTGTCTCTGACTCGTTCAGAGTTGTGGGCTGCTTTGCTAAAGCAAGGCCTCAGCATCAATCAAACCATTGTGTGGGATCTGCGGCTGCCCAGGGTGATTTCAGCTATCGTTGTGGGCTCAGCTCTGGGCATGGCTGGCTCTCTGTTGCAGGGCATGCTGCGCAATGGATTAGCCAGTCCGTTTTTGCTGGGTATTTCATCGGGGGCCGGATTAGCGGCGGTGCTGATTGTGGGCCTTCAGATTTGGGATATCTGGCTGCCGCTAGGTGCCTGGCTGGGGGCGGTTACGGCCATGGCGATCGTATTTGCCCTGGCTAGGACCAAGGGTGAGATCTCGGTGGAGCGTTTGATTCTTGGGGGTGTGGCGGCTAGTACATTGTTTGCGGCGTTGCAGACTATGTTGCTATTGCTATCTCCCGATGGTCAGGTGCAGGCTGCTCTTACCTGGCTGACGGGCAGTCTTAATGGTCGCGGGTGGGAAGAAGTGACCATAGTGGGGCCCAGCGTCGTCATTGCTCTAGTAATGGGCTGTTTGTTGGCCCGTCAGGTAAATTTGTTAAATCTCGGGGATGATTTGGCGGTGGGTTTGGGCAGTTCTTTGGTGCGATCGCGACTTCTAATCGGTGCAGTCGCCACCCTCCTCACCGCCGGAGCCGTCAGCATTGCCGGTCTGGTCGGCTTTGTCGGCTTGCTCGTCCCCCACGGTGTCAGACTGTTGGTCGGCAACGACTACCGACTAGTACTACCTTTCTCAGCCCTTGGCGGTGCCCTCATCCTTTGCATTGCCGATTTGTTAGCCCGTTTGGGACCGATCGAACTCCCCGTCGGTATTGTTACCTCTATCATGGGAGCTCCCGTCTTTATGTGGCTGCTCTATCGCCGTAGTGGCTCAATCACGAGAGGTTAGCCATGGTTCTAGAGGCGAGCGATCTGCAAGGCGGCTACGGTCATAAGATCATTGTTGACCAAGTGACCCTAGCCCTGCACCAGGGAGAATGGCTAAGCATTCTAGGCGCAAACGGGTCAGGAAAATCCACTTTATTGCGTCTGTTTGGCCGTATCTTGCCGCTGCAGCAAGGCACCGTTTTACTCAACGGTCAAGACATCCACAGTTTGTCGCCGACAGCCGTAGCTCGCCAGCTAGCTCTGCTACCCCAGCAGCAGGTTTTACCCACCGGAGTCAGCGTTTACCAGCTGGTTAGTCTGGGTCGCTCTCCCCACCAACCCTGGTGGCAGTGGGATCTCAGTACCCATGACCATCAGCAGATCGAACAGGCCCTAGTCTGGACCGATATGGACTCATATCGTCATGAGCCCGTATCGGCCTTGTCCGGTGGCCAGCGACAGCGCGCCTTTCTGGCCTTGGCCCTGGCTCAACAACCTCAGGTGCTGCTGCTAGATGAACCCACCACCTATCTCGACATTCACTATCAGCTGCAACTGCTAGAGCTACTCAAACAGCTCAATCAACAAACACAGCTAGCTATCGTGACCGTCCTCCATGACATTAATCTAGCCGCCCGCTATAGCGACCGACTAGCCTTTATGCGTGAGGGAAAACTTTGGGCCATGGGTGCTGTCTCCGACACTCTCACCCCCGACATTGTGAACCAGGTATTTGACGTGGATGTCGCCATTTTAGACACCCCCATCGGTCCGCAGATTTGCCCCTTGGCAGCCTCCTCACCCCACCCCCCACCCGAAGAAGCCGTTGAATTGACCTCTAATGCCACTTTCTAGGGCCAAACGAGTATTCTGACGACTTTGCCTTACCTTTTAACCCGTGTTTCCAATCAATCTATTACCCCCTGAGATGAACGCTATTTGCTTATTGAGAATCTTTCTTTTCAATGGTTCATGCCTGACATTTTTAATGGCTTCTCCCGTCTTAGCTGCCTCTGAAAGTGGTAATGGCTGTACGCAACCCAACAACTCATCACTAGAAAAGCAGCACATACCCTGCAACACTGCAGCATCTTTAGAAGCGACGCTACCTGCTCATAAAGAAATTGCCCAAGCAGAATCATTAGGTGAGACGGCTGCTGGCGACGGACCGCTGCGAATTACGGTAACTGGTACCCGCACTCCCCGCACGATTCAATCATCTCCCACAACAGTTACTGTTATCGACGCGGAGGATGTCAATCGTTTACTCATTCGCGATATTTCTGACCTCACCCGCTACGAACCTGGAGTTTCAGTCAGAAACAATCTGCAGTTCGGTCTCCAAGATTTTAATATCCGAGGAATTGACGGCAACCGAGTGCTGATTCAGGTGGATGACATTCGATTGCCCTCCTCATTTCAGTTTGGCGATGCCGTCACCCCTGGTCAAGGCTTTAATCTGGGTCGAGACTATTTTGATACTGAAATTTTGCGCACCGCTGAGATTCTCAGAGGTCCAGCCTCCACGCTCTATGGCAGTGATGCCCTAGGCGGCACGGTTAGCTACTTTACCCTAGACCCGACTGAGTTAATTGAGGCCGTTGGCCGAGATTCTGCCGCCACAGGCTCCACCAATTTTGATAGTCGTAATACCGGGTTTACCAGTACCTTTGTCCAAGTCAATCGTTTTGACAACATCGACACGCTACTGGCCTATTCTCGACGAGATGGTTCCGAAGCAGAAAACCTGGGTGATGATCAGACTAGTGGTCGTAATAGCGTCCTTGGCAAGCTAGTCTATAACCTGGATGATACCAGCGCTGTAGACTTTACCGTAGAACATTTTGACAACAATACCGACACGACCACCTCTGACGAAAATCTGCCCCTAATCACAGGTACAACAACTCGATTTGAGGAAGAGATTAGTACTAATCGTACCCGATTGAGTCTAGCCTATAAATATGACAACGAAGAGAGCACCTCTTTTCTAGACTTTGCCCAGGCACGTCTCTATTTTCAAGACTCCCGCACCCGAGAAGAGAATGAGCGCGAGCTGCTAAGCTTTAACTTTCGCACACGCCAGCGATTCCCCGCTTTACGACTGAGTGAAAATCGGTTTGTAGATCAAGTCTTTGGTGGTGATGTGCAGCTACGAAGTGACTTTGACTGGGGCCAGAGCAATCATCGTCTGACCTATGGTGTAGATGTTTCCAACACATTTAATGCCCGACCGCGCGACCGGGTGCAAACCAACCTAACCACAGGAGCCACGAGTCAAACTGCCATTCCCGATGATTTTCCTACGCGAGATTACCCTAACTCAGACACCTTTAGAGTTGGCGTTTACGTTCAAGATGAGATTGAGCTAGGCAAGTTTAGCATTATCCCTGGTCTGCGCTACGACTATTACGATCTCAATATTTCCATTGATGAAGACTTTGAGCGTAATGGAGCCACAGCAACCGACTTTAGCGATAGCTCTTTCTCACCTAAACTAGCGCTAGTCTATCAACCTACACCTGAGCTGAGCTTCTATGGACGCTATGCCCGTGGTTTTCGCGCCCCGCAGTATGACGAGATTAACAGCGGATTTACCAATCAAATCTTTGGCTATCGCACCGAGCCTAATCCTGACCTAGAAGCAGAGACTAGCAACAGTTTTGAAGTAGGGATGCGGGGTAATTTCTCCCAGTTTAACTTTAGCCTGGCAGGCTTTTACAATCGATATAACGACTTTATTGACAATCAGCTGGTAGATACAGAATTTTCCAGGGGACGTCCCTTGTTAGTGTTTCAAAATGTCAACGTCAACAATGTAGAAACCTATGGTGTAGAAGCCAAGGCCGAATATCAGTTTACGCCGGGGCAAGGTGGTTTTAGTCTATTAGGCGCTCTTTCGTGGACAGAAGGCAACAACCTCTCCTCTGATCAGCCCCTGTCTACAGTTGATCCCTTAGAAGCAGTCTTAGGCTTGCGCTATCGGTCGTCCAATGAGCGCTGGGGAGCTGAACTAGTGAGTACCCTGGTCGGTGAAGCCAGAGGTGAAGGATTTGAGCCCGAAGCCGGTCAAGATCCCTTTGTACCTGATGGATTCACGGTATTTGATTTGATTGGCTACTATCAGATAAATCCTAACCTCACCTTTAATCTTGGGCTGTTCAATTTGTTTGACACAGACTATGAGCGCTATTCTGATGTACGTTTTTTGGATAGCAACGATAATCTATTTGATTTGCAGCGGGCTCGTTTTGAACAGCCAGGATTAAATGTGCAAGCCGGGGTTACCTGGCAGTTTTAGGGTGGACTTTAGTTCTAGTTAGTCAGTCACAAGGAGTTATGGGGAGAGGGATGATGGGCAGACATTATTTTGCAAACTTTATCGGGGGATTAGGTGTAGTCGCCATAGTTGCATCCTGCAGCCCTAATCCATCTCCGAATGCACAAGATGCCGGCTTACAAGATACAGGGGCTTCATCCCAAAACACGTCGCAAACTATGCCGCAAACTATTGTCGCCCTGACCTCTATCGGCGCTGATATTGTCCACAATTTAGCCGCCGATACCCTAGTAGGTATCCCCGGCAGCCCTCTCCTCAGCAATGACTCCCGTTTTGAAGGACTTACCGTTGTTAGCAGCGGGCGCACTGAACCGGATCTAGAAAAAATTGTGGCCCTAAAACCCGATCTTGTGATTGGTGCCGCAGGTTTTCATGACAAAACCCTAGAGCGTCTAACTGAACTAGAGATCAATGTTTTATCAGTAGATATTAAAGACTGGGAAAGCCTTAAAAATTTCACCCAAACCTTGGCTACTCAGCTTGACGTTGATCCTACACCTTTGATCGAACGTTATGACACTTGTCTCGCTCAGGCTAATGATGGTGGGCCAACAGCCATTGTCCTAGCCAGTCGAGAGCCTCTGTTGTCTCCCAATAAAGCAAGCTGGGCTGGAGACTTTCTAGAAAAGTTTAACGTCCAGAATCTAACCGCTGACTTACAGGGACAAAGCGAATTTCAAGGATATGTGACTCTTTCTCCTGAAAAAGTTTTAGAGATGAACCCAGAAAAGCTATATTTTATTGACTCTGGCGGCGGTCTTGAAGACGAGATTGCTCAACTTAAAACCGATCCCTTTTGGAATCAGCTGAGTGCGGTTCAGTCAGATCAGGTCCAGGCTTTTGGCTACCACGGCCTGATTAATCCAGGGAGCATAGAGAGTATCGAGCAGGTATGCAATGACCTTGGTGCTAGTTGAGATGGCAGAAGATTCACCCAGCATCGAAAAAAGCCAGGTGGGTTAATCCGTAGCGTTTTGTGCGCTGTAGCTCTAATCCATTAAGAGACTCTGGCTGCCAGGACTCTGGTGTATATTCAGCGGCAACGGTGGCCCCAGGAGCCAGTAGAGATTTTTGGACCAGGATTGCCAGAACCGTTTCGTACCGGTCGGCTGCGTAAGGTGGATCAAAATACACCAGGTCAAATGGGGGGAGATCCAAATTTTTCAGCTGTTTGGCCACGTCTCCTCGGATGACTTGAAACGTTTGTGCAGGTGTCGCCACTGTTTGCCAGTTGGTTTGAATGATGCGACAGGCCGCATTGGACTGATCAATCCCGACGACAGCACTGGCCCCACGGCATAGCGCTTCAGCTCCCATAGCACCGCTACCCGCACAGAGGTCTAGCCAACGACTGCCGCTAACCCGACCCTGCCAGATATTGAACAGTGCCTCGCGCACCTTGGCCGGTGTGGGACGTGTCGTTTTACCCGGTAGCGTTTTGATCGAGCGGTTTCCGTAGATGCGAATAGACATAAACAGTCCCAAATTTTGCCTCAAATTCTGATGAGGTATTACAAATACGAACACCAGTCGCTCCAACCGCCGGGGTAAAGCTTGCCCATGGGTTTACCAGCCACCACCTGAGAAAACAGATTTACACAGGCGGTAACCCCCGAGCCACAGTAGACAATCACGTCGTCTGCATCATCAAGTGCTCGCCAATGATGTGCGAGTTCCTCTGGGGATTTTAACGACCCTGATTCAGTACAAATGTCTTGCCAAAAGTAGTTCACTGCCCCTGGAACAGAACCAGCAATGGGGTCAATGGGTTCTCGCTCACCCCGAAAGCGATCAGCAGAACGCGAATCGATTACCATCGTACTCAGTTTGTCTTTATTCTGACGGACGTAATCAATGTCTACAATCCAATTAGCCTGGGGCTGGGGCTGGGGTATAAAGCGACCTACCTGAGGACGCGGCGTTTTATCGCTAAGGGGCAAGTCGGCTGCCAGCCAAGCGTTCATGCCTCCATTCAGCAGTGCAATGTTTTTATGCCCCAGATAGCGCAGCATCCACCAAAGACGAGCTGCAAAGGCAAACTGCGAGGCATCATAAATAACAACAGGGGTCTGTGGTTTGGATTGAATACCCATTAGATTAAGGGTATCGACAAACTTTGGCCAGTTAGGCAATGGATGACGCCCCCCATGGGCCTGCACCGGCCTAGAAAGATGGCGATTGAGATCTAGATAGTAAGCGCCGGGAATGTGCCCTGAGTTATATTGCTGCTGGCCTAAATCGGGTTCAGGTAAAGAGAAGCGACAGTCAATGACAACCAGATCACCATCAAGATGGTCGGCTAGCCACTGGGGGCTGACGATATGGGTATTAGTCAGGTCGATCGGTTGATCTAGCGATACAGACAAGGCTCTAATACATAACAAAGATGGTGTTTATTATAATTCTGGGGGTGGCAGACGGTCGATAATTCATGGTTTATGATGATTCCCAAGATTTATCTAACGGTTTAACCCTGGAGGTGACGGGGGATGGTTCGGCAACGTTTTATTCAGAGGAGTTTGGCGAGCATTTTCACTGTCGCCATGGGGCCTATACGGATGCCCAGCGCAACTATGTGGATGCGGCCAATATTTCTGAGCTAGCCCAGGCGGAACAGCTGTCTATTTTAGATGTGTGCTACGGCCTCGGCTACAATACTGCGGCAGCACTGGATACTATTTGGCAGGTGAATCCTGACTGTTGGGTGACCATTCGGGCGTTGGAGATCAATGCAGCGGTGCCGAGGGATGCGATCGCACACGCCTTAACCAATCAGTTCACAAACGATCTCCACTGGAGTGCCAAAACCCAAAACATCCTTAAAATCTTAGCCACGGACCACCGCTACCAAAGCTCCACCACAGATATCCAGCTGTTGATTGGAGATGCCCGTCAAACGCTACAGCCTTTGGCAGCAGAAGGATGGCAGGCCGATGCCATCCTATTTGACCCGTTTTCTCCCACTCGCTGCCCCCAGCTGTGGACGGTGGAGTTTTTCGCGCTGACCGCACGCTGTCTGGCCGCTGATGGTATTCTAGCCACCTATTCCTGCGCCGCCGCGGTCCGTTCTGCCATGACTTTAGCTGGACTCACCATTGGCTCACTCCCCGGAGCCGGTCGTCATTGGCCCTGCACCATTGCCACTAAAGACCAGCGCCCCCTGCCATCCCTATCTCCCCAGGAGCAAGAACACCTGCAAACGCGGGCGGCGATTCCCTATCGCGATCCGAATCTGAGGGCAACAGCTGAGACGATTATGGCTCAGCGCCAGCAGGAACAGCAGCAGTCTAGCCTGGAATCAACGGGCGCTTGGCGACGACGTTGGTTAGGGGGCAGAAGCAACCTAACGTAAACTAGCATACTTGGGCAGGTCAGCCGCTGCGCGGTATACTCCTCCCGTAATTTTCGACGTTCTGACGCTAACGTTTATTCTCATAAATCCTATGACTAACTCATTGGCCGTGGCAGTATTGGCAGCAGGGAAAGGAACTCGGATGCGATCGCGTCTGCCAAAAGTACTCCATCCCCTGGGAGGTCGTACCTTAGTAGAAAACGTGCTGGCCAGTTTGAGCCAGGTGCAGCCTGAGCGCCAAATCGCCATTGTCGGCTACCTAGCTGATGAAGTGCGGACCGCCCTGGCTCATGTGAGTAAGTTAGAATTTGTTGAGCAAACTGAGCAATTAGGCACCGGTCATGCTGTACAGCAGGTCATTCCTGCCCTGAAGGGATTTGAGGGCAATTTGCTGGTACTCAACGGTGATGTCCCCCTGCTGCGCCCTGAAACCATTGCCAAAATGGTCCAGACCCACGTAGATAACAACAATGCGGCCACGATTCTCACCGCCCAGTTTGACGACCCCACGGGCTACGGTCGCATCTTTTGCGATGACAAGTATATTGTCTCTGAGATTATTGAGCACCGCGACTGTACCTCCGAACAGCGAGCCAACCAGCGTGTCAACTCAGGCATCTACTGCTTTAACTGGCCGAAACTGATGACGGTGCTGCCCCACCTAAAGTCAGACAATGACCAGAACGAATATTACCTGACCGATGTGGTTAAGGAACTTTCTCCTGTAATGGCTCTCGATGTCGAAGAGATCGAAGAGATTTCCGGCATTAACAACCGTAAACAACTATCAGATGCAGCCACCGTTCTACAGCGTCGCATCAAAGATGACCTGATGCTGTCTGGCATTACCATGATCAACCCCGACAGCATTACCATCGATGCCACAGTAACAGTGGAGCCAGATGTGGTGATTGAGCCCGAAACCCACCTGCGCGGCAACACGACTATTGCAGCAGGCTGTCACATCGGCCCTGGCACCTTAATTGAAAACAGCACCATCGGTGCCGGTACAACGATTCGATATTCTGTTATCAATGACAGTATAGTCAAAGGAACTGCTCAAATTGGCCCCTATAGCCATCTACGAAGTGAAGTCGTCATCGGTACAGGCTGTCGCATTGGTAACTTTGTTGAGATTAAAAAATCTCAGCTAGGTAATAACACTAAAGCATCCCATCTGTCATATTTAGGCAATACCACCTTAGGCGATCAGGTCAACATTGGTGCCGGCACCATTACAGCCAACTATGACGGTGTTAACAAACATCCCACGGTGATTAAAGATAAGACTAAAACCGGCTCTAATAGTGTTTTAGTCGCTCCGATTACCCTAGGGGAGAATGTCACTGTGGGGGCAGGTGCCGTCGTGACAAAAGATGTGGACGATAACTGTTTGATTGTGACGCGGGGTGAGCGTCGAGTGATTAAAGACTGGCAGCTTAAACCTAAAAAATAAGAACCAGTTAGGAGTCGGCTTAAGTAGATGAATTCAATCTTTTTGGAGATATAGATAAGATTCTAACTTCTTCGTGTCAGCTCCCAAACCCTTAAAATCTAGAGGCTTTGAGTTACAACTTAGAATAAATCTCATCCGCTGATGGATGCTCACCTGTGGGCATCCATTTTTTGTTTACTAGAGGCGGCAGATGAATAATTCTAAAACTACTCTGCCTAAGGATTGCTCCAAATAATCCAAACGAAGCGAGCCACTAGCCAAGCCAGTAAAGCATAGACACCGATGGCAATTAGTGCACTGATGTCAAACGTATGGTTAGGATCGAATGCAGGGGTTTGAAACAGTGTGGCAAAGGGAGCGATAAACGGCGTTGACAAAGCATAGATAAAGGAAGCAAACAGATTTTCTGCATTTGCCCCCGATATCCGTAAAATAAATCTCAGGAACAATAAGATTTCTAATGCTCCGGTCAGATAATAAATAAAGTTTACGATCTTTCTCAATGTGGTATTGCGCCGAGAAATTGGGCGACGTCTGGGAGGCGGTCCTGGATTGGGGTTAGTCATTGTCAGCTGCTGTTTACGTTTGGTCTACTGGTTCAGTGTACTCATAGTATCAGCCAACGTAATAGGTGCTGAACAGCTACTATGGCCGTGAGGCTTTAACCTACGTCGGGTTCACAACCCAACGCTAATCGAGGGCTGTCCACTAAAGGGACAATTTAGCTGTGAGACTCTATATCTAGAGCTTGCAGTGATCGTCAATCTCTTTAGCTCATACCTTGCACTAAGATTGGCTGTGTTGCTAAAGCTCGCGCTGGGTTGAAACGCTAGCGCTAACTGAGGGTTGTCCGCTAAAAGGGACAATTGGGTATGGAGACGCTGGAGGGTGGTGGTAGAGCGAGCGAGCGAAGCATCGTTAAGTGTTGTGGAATCGACCCTCAAAACACACTTCCGATAATTGTGTCCCTTTCAGTGGACACCCTTCGGCTAGCCCAGGGTTCAAAACCCAGGGCTAGCCGAAGGGTGTCCACCAGGTGCAAGATATGAGCCTCTAAGGAACAGCGATGCTATTCGATAAACCTGAAAGAAACACAATTGTCAAAATTTAATCGACAATTAGCTCTTCTATTGATTTATCTCTTAAACCTAGGCATCAAGCACCCGAGACCAAGATCCCACCTGCAATAATTAGACCAGTACCGATCAGAAGCTGTAATGGATTGACCGTACGCCATTCTGAAAAAATAACCAAGGCAAGACCCGATGTCACTAGCGTATTCATGTTGTAGAGAGGCACCAGCTTTGCTAGAGGAGCCTGATAATTAAGTAAACCCAAAACAACACAACCGGTACCTAACCCCCAGAGAACACCCTGCATTGAGGAGGAAGCAACGGCGAATAGCGATGGAATATTACTGGGTACCAGTAGATTAAACAGCAGTCCGGTGACGCTAATGGCAATACCAATAACAAACAAATGTCCGCCCACCGACATGCCAGCGTTGGTACTGCTTTTGGCAAATATACTGGAAAGACCGTAGAACAGGGCTGGTAGAAGTCCCCCAACTATGAGGCCTAACAGATTTGATGTCATCCTAGCTGACCTTGATAAAAGACAGATGTCGTCCGTTATTCTAGGGCAATATGCTCATATCTGCCGTTGTTCATCTGGAGAATCAGCCAGTTTATCAATACTGCTGTGTAAAGTCATTACGACAGCTATTGATCTACTTGAAATTCAAATGGTGGCAGGCTGATGGCAGACCCATGGGGTAAACCAATGTTTACAGTAAACTGCTCCTGCCAATAACCAATCACCTGAGCATACAAATAGGTAACGGTGGTCTCTTGGGTGAGGACCGATCTGGACAAAACAGTTTGCTGATCGCTAACGGTTAATTCAATCCCCAATGGCATTGTCTCACCGGGGGTGGGTCCCAGGATTAAAAATAAGCTCCACTCAGGCACATCGTCTGTCGTCAGT
Source organism: Cyanobacteria bacterium P01_B01_bin.77 (assembly GCA_039028535.1). Taxonomy (GTDB): domain Bacteria; phylum Cyanobacteriota; class Cyanobacteriia; order Phormidesmidales; family Phormidesmidaceae; genus Leptothoe. The sequence goes on along the minus strand of JBCCHX010000009.1, from coordinate 24,716 downwards.
GACCAGGTCCAAGCATAGAGACGACAGGAAAATCCTGCGATGGCGATCTCTTTACAGGCTCCTCGGGCTCTAGGGGGGATCTCGATGCCTTGGGAAATTAGTTCAGCAACAATATCTTCAATTTCTTCTTTGACAGGTCGAAATCCTTGGGCGGGTGTCAACGGGGGTAATAGCTCCCAAGCTAGCTGCTCAGCGATCGCACCCAACTCTCCCTGAAGCCATTTACCAACATTGACTACACCTGTGGTGATGGTCTCTGCGACTTCATTAATTGGTCTGGATCGGGCTGGCTGTATAATTGCCTCTGGTTCTAGACAGTTTAGATATAGCAGCAGCTGCTCTGGAGTGACTGTAAACTGGCTGAGGGGAATTTTGTAGCCCTGGTCATCGAGATTAGGATGGTGTCGCATGTACTGCTGCAGCTGATCGTGACGCAGGCCAGTAACGACGCGCACGTGGTTCACTTCTTCTTGGACTTCTGCCAGCAGATATAAATGGGCCGCCTGAGCTCCAACCGAAATTGTTACCGCCTCATCGCCTAAACTATCGATAGGTAGTACACAAAGGCGATAGTCTCCTACCTTAAGATTTACCTCTGCTGTAGGAGCTGTTGCTTTAGCATAGGTAGAGGATAAGCCAGCGTCCCTTAGCCACTGACTTATCCCGGCTACAGCCAGTGCTCTTAAAAAAGATTGCCATTGGAGCTCACTGTCTGCAATGTCTTGGCAAATGTTTGTAGCCCACTGTGTTGATGCAGTGGATAGAACAACTGTCTCTGCTGAGAGTGGAACAAGATCAAACTGTTGGTTTTCAAGGAATGGGGTAGTCATGGTAAATGCTGTGACAAATCGTGTAACTAAAACTGAACAAATAACAGAGACACTGAAAACTTTTTAGTAGAACTGGAAGAAAGGGCCGCTGGTGAGACAGTTTCACACAGACGACGAGAAAAGATACTGTTAGCTGTGCGATTTTGGAGTATTTGAGCTTCGGAGGCGGCTTCTAACGTTACGGTTTTGGTTTCTTCGCTTAAGGTGTGGTCTAAATTTTAGGAGATATTGGATGAGCCGATCGGCTGAAACATTCTGTATGACATCGGTTTTTACCTGTTCTTTGAGCTGATTTAGCCAGTAGATGCAAGCCTTGGTGCGGAATTGTTTGAATGGATCTCTGTCAGGGCTCGGTAAATATGGCACATATGACATAAAAGCTCTCTAGGCATCTGTGGCAACCTATTGCTTTTTGGAATGCACTTATTCAAGCCCTAAATTCCAGCCGGATTGCGTTAATATTTGCAAAGAAACTTCACAAAGAGCAAATTGTTATGGGGTTGGGGCCATCCATGATTGCGCGGGTAAGTGGTTGGCTACGGCCATCAGCCGGGAACTGGCAGCGACAGCCGTCCCAGGGGTTTATCGAACTGCGTCACCTGAGTAAAGGATTTACGGAAGGGGTGATCGAGCGGCAGGTGCTCAATGACCTGACGATGACGTTTGAGGAGGGGCAGTTTATTGTGCTGCTGGGTCAGAGTGGCAGTGGTAAGAGTACGTTGCTAAATCTGATTAGTGGGATTGAGCGGCCCAGCGGAGGAACGGTGCTGATTGATGGGGTGCCGATTACGGAGCTGAGCGAACGGGCCTGTACGCTGTTTCGCCGTGATCAGATTGGTATTATCTTTCAGTTTTTTAACTTGATTCCAACGCTGACGGTTTTGGAAAATGTGACACTGCCCCAGGAGCTGGCGGGGAGTGCACCCCAGGAGATTGAAGCACAGGCGCGATCGCTACTGACAAAAGTTGGCCTAGGCGATCGCACCGAGGCCTTTCCTGACAAGCTTTCGGGAGGGCAGCAGCAGCGGGTGGCCATTGCTCGCGCCCTGGTGCATGAACCGCGTTTGATCCTGGCGGATGAACCCACTGGCAACCTGGATGAAGACACGGGCGAAACGGTGCTAAAACTGCTGTTGGATCTCACCCGCAATGCCCATAAGACCTTGATTATGGCTACGCACAATCCGGATATCGCCAAATATGCCGACCGGGTACTGCGGGTGCATGAAGGTCACCTGGACGATGCCACCGCTGAATTTACGGAGGCGGCTGTTGTCTAATGTCGATCTCGCCTGCTGACACCGCCGCTTCTCCAGTTACGAATGCCCCTCTCTGGCGACTGGCCTGGCGAAGGATTCGCCGCCGTCCTTTTCAGTATGTGTTGTTTATTTTGGGTATCGCCATTGGGGTGGCGATGATGGTGTCCATTGACCTGGCTAACGGGTCGGCCCAGCGAGCCTTTGAACTATCGACGGATGCGATCGCAGGTCGCACCACCCATCGCATCGAAGCCATTTCCCCGGTGGGTGTTGATGAGGGCCTCTACCGGCAGCTACGCACCGAGGTGGGCTATACTCGCTCGGCCCCGATTGTCGAAGGCTATGTAGTGGCCGAAGATTTAGCCCAGCAGCCCATGCGGCTGGTGGGCGTCGACTTTTTTGCGGAGGCTCCGTTTCGTAGCTATTTGGGCAGTAACTCGGGCGGTAGCGCAAGGGGAAGCTCTGACCAGGGTGTTGAGGCCCTCACCGCCTTTTTGACCCAACCCAATACGGTGATTCTGGCGCGAGATACCGCCGCTCAGTATGGGGTACAGGTGGGAGACCGGCTACAGCTAACCCTGGCGGGACAGCCGGTTGTAGCCCAGGTAGTGGGGATTTTGCAGCCTGCCAATGCCCTCACCCGTGACGCCCTGAGCAACGTGCTATTTACCGACATTGCCTCGGCACAGGAAGTGCTGGGGATGCAGGGACACCTAAGCCACATTGACCTGATAGCCAACAGTGATGCCGAACTAACTCCTATTCGCGCCATTCTGCCGGAGGGGACCAAGCTAGAAACCACCCAGGCGCAGAAAAATGCGGTGCAGCAGATGACTGCCGCCTTTGAGCTTAATCTCACTGCCCTCAGTTTGCTGGCACTGGTGGTGGGCATGTTTTTGATCTACAACACCGTTACCTTTAGCGTGATTCAGCGACGGTCGCTGTTTGGCACCCTGCGGTGTTTGGGGGTGACCCAGGGGCAGCTGTTTCAGCTGATTATGGGGGAATCCCTGGTGCTCAGTATTGTCGGGTCGCTGCTGGGGCTGGGGCTGGGTGTGGTCCTTGGTCGCAGCATTGTGGGGCTGATTACCCAGAGTATTAACGACTTCTATTTTGTGGTCTCTGTGCGCGACATCAGTCTGAGCGCCTGGACCCTGGTTAAGGGCATGGGCATCGGTGTTTTGGCAGCCCTGCTAGCGTCACTGATTCCGGCAGCAGAGGCCATGGGCACGTCACCCCAAAGCAGTCTCAAACGCTCCACTTTAGAAGGTAAGGTGCAACGGATTTTGCCCTGGCTGGTGCTGACCTGGGGGTTGTTTACCCTAGGGGGCATTGGTCTGCTAACGATTAAGAATGGCGGGCTGGTGATCGCCTTTGCCGGGCTGTTTGCCATCCTGCTAGCGGCGGCCCTGCTGACACCGCCATTAACCGCGCTGTTGATGAAGGGGCTATCGCCGCTGCTCAACAGTTTGGTGGGGATGCTGGGCAAAATGGCTCCGCGCGATATTACCCGGTCATTGAGTCGGACGTCGATTGCGATCGCATCCCTAATGGTCGCCGTCTCAGTCATTGTCGGTGTCTCAGTCATGGTGGGCTCGTTTCGAACCACGGTGGTACAGTGGCTCGATCAAACACTACAGGCCGATATCTACGTCACTCCCCCCGGCAACAGCAGCAATCGAATACTGGGCAGCGTTGACCCCAGCTTGGTCGCAGATGCCTACCGTTGGCCAGAAATTGACCACATTGTTACTTACAACGACACCGATGTAGATGTGATTGCCTTTAATCGGGAGGCAGATGCTGGTGCTGAAACAGCTGAATTACCCATCAATCGCACCGCCAAACTGATCTCCGCCGATGGCGATGTCTCCAACGGTCAACGCCCCTACGCCTGGATTCGAGACAACGTCAAAAACCCTTGGCCCCAGCTAGATGCTGGAGACGGTGTGATTATTTCAGAAGCCCTGATGCTGCGGGCGGGGGTGTCAGAACCTCCAGAGACCATTACCCTCGAATCACCCCAGGGTCCCATGACGTTCCCGGTATTGGCTGTCTTTTATGATTACGCCTCCGACCGTGGCACCATTTTGCTCGATAACGACCTTTACCTGGCCATGTGGCAGGATCCCAGCATTGCCTCCTTGGGACTGTTTGTAAAACCAGATGTCTCTGTGGATGCCGTTGTCGCCCAGCTGCGAGAATCCTTTAAAGGACGTCAGGACTTAGTGGCCCAGTCCAATCGCAATCTGCGGCAGGGATCGCTAGAAATCTTTGACCGCACCTTTGCCATTACTGGAGCGCTGCGATTGCTGGCTGTGGTAGTCGCCTTTATTGGAGTACTCAGCGCCCTAATGAGTCTCCAACTAGAGCGCACGCGCGAGCTGGGAATTTTACGTGCCAACGGCATGACACCGCTGCAAATGTGGCAGCTCACACTGCTCGAAACCGGCATTATGGGCAGCCTAGCCGGATTTTTTGCCATGCCCCTGGGCTATGTGCTCGCCTGGATTTTGATCTATGTGATCAACGTGCGCTCATTTGGCTGGACCCTGCAGATGCAGATTGAACCCGGTTATTTTTGGCAGGCTTGGATTGTGGCAGTGGCAGCAGCGCTGTTGGCCGGTGTGTATCCGGCCTGGCGGTTAGGCAAAATGGCCGTCGCCAGTGCGATTCGAGAAGAGTGAGGTTGTGGTGTTTTTTGAAAGTTGCCCAAGTCCCTCTTTATCTATGGTGTGTATACAAGTACTGAAAACTAGCGGTTGCGACTGCATTACCCCCTCTAACTCCCCCTTGGCAAGGGGGAGAACTGGAGTTGGGGGACTAAGGGGGATAGTGCCGAACTTTGAAACACCTTCCGAGCTTTGTATACACAGCAGTTCCTCTACAGAATCATCCACTCGCTAAACAGTCTCAAAAACTCTCTCCATGAAACGTTTTTCTTTGCTCCTGGCCGCCGTTGCCCTCGTTTTAGTAACTGCCTTCTGGCCACGACCGAGTATCACTAACAGTGGTCAAGCCTCTGTAGAATGGCTTTCTGGCCAGGATGTCAAAGTCTCAGATGGTTTTGACCAGGTCACCGAGCCCAAACCGCTGACATTTCCCCAGGATCTGGGTCCCCACGATAAGTATCAGACAGAATGGTGGTACTACACAGGCAACCTGGAAACCGATTCCGGGCGCGAATTTGGCTATCAGCTCACTTTCTTTCGGCGGGGACTGACGCCTGAACCGGTAACCGATGGCTCAGCCTGGCGCTCAAATCAGATCTACTTTGCTGACTTCACGATTACCGACGTTGAGCAGCAAAAGTTCTACCCCCACGAGCGGTTTAGTCGACAGTCAGCTGCCCTATCCGGAGCACAGGCAGATCCTTACCGCGTGTGGTTAGAGGATTGGTCGGTGGGTGCGATCGCACCCGGCGTAGTCCACCTAGTGGCCAATACTGATGATGTAGCGCTAGATTTAACCCTGACCGAGACATTACCCCCTATCCTGCACGGAGATCAAGGCTATAGCAAAAGAGGAACCGAACCCGGCAAAGCATCCTATTACTATTCTATTTTGCAACAACAGACCCAGGGCACACTGACCATCGCCGATGAGACCTTTTCCGTACAGGGGTTAACCTGGAAAGACCATGAGTATTCCACCAGTGCCCTCGGCCTCGGTACGGTAGGGTGGGATTGGTTTTCGCTACAGCTAGATAACGGTTCGGCCCTGATGCTATACGGTTTGCGCCAGGAAAATGGCGACATTGCTGACGTCTCTAGCGGCATCTATATCAGCGCCGATGGCAGCACTCAACCCATTGCCCCCACCGACTGGCAAATTAATGTCCTCGATACCTGGCGTAGCCCCACCAGCCAGGCCGTTTATCCATCTCAGTGGCACATTGAAGTTCCCAAGTTAGCACTGGTGCTAGACGGCCAGTCGCTAGTAGCCAATCAGGAGTTAATTTTTTCTACCACCTATTGGGAAGGCTCTGTTGGCTTTACTGGGACCGTAGCGGAGCAGCCAGTTAGCGCCAAGGGATACGTAGAAATGACCGGATATGCTGATCGGTTAGATGCGGTGCTATAGCGTTCTAGCTTGTATTGTCCCTTTAGTGGACAACTCTCAGTTAGCGCTGGCGTTTCAACCCAGCGCGGGCTTTAGCGACACAGCCGACCTTGGTGCAAGACATGAGCTACTGAGTTACCCTAATCTCTAGTCCTTATCCACTGCCCACTAATCCCGAATACCGTGACTGCAGCCCTCAATACCATTACGATTGGCAACATCGTTCGCTTCGTTATCATCCCCGCTGTCCTGGTTCTAAGTTCATTTTTTCTAGGCATCATTGTTGAACGTCAGGGACTCAACCGACTACAGACCATGGCTGCCAAGCTCGGCTGGGGCGGTGCCGACGTAATTATCAGGTCGCTGAAGGGGCTAATCCTACTGTGGTTTGTTATTGGGGGTGTGTTTGCAGCAATTCTCACCCTGCCCATTGACAACAACCTATTTCTCACCATTCAAAAGGCTCTGCTAGTCATAGCCATTGCCTCAGGTACGCTGATTGCGGCTCGTCTATCGGTGGGCTTTGTTCGTTATTTTTCAGAAACCAAAGGAGCTGGCAATCTCACCTCTCTGTTTGAGATGCTCACCCAGATTGTCATTTTTACCTTTGGTGTCTTGATTGCCCTGCAATCTCTTGGTATTGCCATTACGCCGTTGCTGACCGCCCTGGGTATTGGTGGTGTCTCTCTGGGGCTAGCATTTCAAAGTACCCTAACAAATTTTCTCTCGGGTCTTAACTTAGCCACCTCCAACAAGCTGCGGATGGGAGATTTTATCCAGCTGGACTCTGGCGAAGAAGGCTATGTTGTCGATATTGCCTGGCGACATACCATCTTGCAAGACATCCGAGACAATATGGTGGTTGTGCCCAACACCCGTATTCTCAACAATGTTTTCAAAAACTATGGGCTGCCAGGTAAAGAAGCCCTGATCGTCTTAGAAGTCGGCATCAGCTACGACACTGACCTGGAACGGGTGGAGCAGGTGGCCCTGGAAATCGCCACCGAGGTGATGAATGAAGTAGAAGGGGGCGTACCCAATTCCGACCCGTGGATTCGATACAAGGAGTTTGGGTATTTCGCCATTACCATGACGGTTTATTTGCGAATCCGAGAATATTTTGACCATCTGGTGGTGCGCCATGAGTTTATCAAACGGCTGCATACTCGTTTCCGTCAGGAAAACATTGCCATGCCGTTTCCCATCAAAGCGGGGCTGATTCCCATACCACAGTCGGATATGTCTAAGCACAATGCTCTAGGTGAGGATGGTTTGTTTGAGCTGCCTTTTTTGAAAGATGATTAGCTGTAAAAGCCTTTTTGCCAGGGCAAAAGTTCTTCTCTTGATGGATGCCTATATGGGAGTCAAATAACAGCTTAAGTTGGTCATGAGGCCGAATCCCACGCTGGGTTGAAACGCCAGCGCTAACTGAGGGTTGTCCGCTAAAAGGGACAATTGGGTATGGAGGCGCTGGTAGTCGGTGGTGGAGTGATCGCAGTATCGTTAAGTGTTGTGAAAACAAACCCTAAAGAAACATCTTCGATGATTGTATCCCTTCCAGTGGACACCCTTCGGTTAGCCCTGGGTTTCGAACCCTGGGCGAGTTAGCGCTTCCCCACCAGGAGCAAGACTAAGATAACGCGATACACAGAACCGGCTTCCAGTCGATGTTCTAAATGGGGGCAGACAGTACTCTTAGTAGCCGAAGAAGTTCGCCTAATCAACGCACTCGCGCCCCCCGATAACGCAGCTCAGGCTTAACCAACTGCCGTTTGATCACCGATGGTAGATCACCTTGATGCCCCATCAAAATCAGTGCATCCCCAGCCGCCAGAAACGTATTTTGTTTAGGATGAACCAAAATCTCGCCCGACTGACGCCGCAGCGCAACAATGATAAACGTGCCATGACCCTGGGTTTCAATATCTCGAATGGTGGCGCCGACCAGAGTGGATTGGGGCTCAATCTGCAGCTCGCTCAGTTGAATATCAATCTCCGCTAACAGCTGATTTAGTGCTGTCCGCCCTTCCCCCTGGGCCAAAAAATCTTCTGCAGCCGGGTTGATCAACAGGTTAGCCATTCTACCGGCGCTAATGGTGGCAGGTAACACCACATGGTCAGCCCCAGCCAAACGCAGTTTCTTTTCCGTAGATGGCAGCTCGCCCCGTGCCAAAATCGTAATATTGTCATTGAGTTCGCGCGCTGTTAGGGCAATAAACACATTGGCCGCATCGTCTGGTAGGACCGTGGCCAAGGCCCGAGCCCGGTTAATGCCCGCTGTTTCCAGACTAGTTTCGTCAGTGGCGTTACCCAAATGCATCAGATAGCCCTGTTCATGGCCCAGGCTGATGCGCTGCGGGTCGGCATCAACCACAATAAACGGTAGACCATCCTGCTGAAGTTGTTGCGCCAGCAGTTGTCCGATGCGGCCATAGCCACAGATAATGACATGGCCCTTAAGCATGGAAATAGTTTCACTCATACGTTTGAGACTCAGTGCCTGACGAATTTCCCCAGCTGCCACGGACTGCACCACACCGGAAATAATGTAAGTTACCGATAGCACACCAGCAATGATCACCAGAATGGTAAACACCTTGAGGGTATTGGACTCTAGTGGCTTAACCTCGCCATAGCCTACGCCAAAGATGGTAATAATCACCATGTAAATGGCATCCATCAAGGTCCAGCCAGCAGCTACATAGCCCACCACAGCCACAACAATAGTGGTGATAAAAAAGCTAACCCCGATGATAATGCGCTGTAGCGACTTTTCCACAATGGTTTACCCATAAGCAGCTCATGGGCCATCATAAGGGGGGCTATACAACCAAACGGTATGAAAAGTAGCAGATGTGATAAAGCTGTATGCTGACAAGTATCGCTAAAGCCCATTGCTAAAAGGGACAATTGGGTATAGAGGTACTGGAGACTGGTGGTGGAGCGATCGAAGCATCGTTAAGTGTTGTGGAAGCTAACCCTCGAAACACATTTCCGATCATTGTGTCCCTTCCAGTGGACACCCTTCGGCTAGCCCAGGGTTTCGAACCCTGGGCGGATTGGCGCTTCCCCACCAAGTGCAAGATCTGACTAATCCTAATTAGATTGAGTTTACCTACTTACTAGGTCACCTGCTATGTCACCCCTTACCGACACCCTTGTTAAATACAAAACTCTGTCTCCATGGACAGAAACAACTCTGCCAGAAACATTTCGCACTAAGCATAATACAAAACCTGGCACCTGGGCTAAAATCACTGTCCAAGCAGGCTGCTTGCAATACGATGCATTGAACGAAGCAGGGGACATTTTGTCTACTGACATTATCACGCCAGAACACAGTGACTTCTTTGTGGAACCTGGTGCTTGGCATAAGGTAACGCCCCTGGAATCGTTGTCTTGTTTTGTAGAGTTTTATTGTCGTCCTGAAGATTTTTACCAAAAGAAGTATCATTTTGCCGCTCCCCATAATGATGTTCGAGCCTTACTTCAAGGGCAATTGTTTGGTGATAGAAAACTGAACGTCCTAGACCTAGGCTGTGGTAGAGGGCGAAATGCCACTTATTTGCATGCCCACGGTCATCAGGTAACAGGGTTGGATAAGAATGCTAGCTCTATTGAACATTTGCAGACGGTGATTCAACAAGAAAATGTTGGAGATACGTTTCAAGCCCATGTGTATGACATCGAAACAGCAGCCCTGAGTGATGATTACGATTTGATTATCTCCACCGTTGTGTTTCAGTTTTTAAGAGTAGAGGCCGTACCCAGAGTCATTGAGAACATGCAGGCCCACACTAAGCCCCATGGCTACAACTTTATAATTGCTCCTGTATCCTCGCCGGAGTTTCCTTGTCCCATTGATTTTCCGTCTACGTTTGCGCCCCAGGCGCTGCGTGACCATTATGCCCATTGGCAGATCCGTCAGTATCAGGAGCAACCGGGCACATTTCATCGTAAAGATAGCAGTGGTCAACCCTTTGAGGCTATGTTTGCAACTCTCCTAGCTCAGAAAAGTGCCTGAGGGTTTAAGTAGACAACCGAAAGTAAACGCCTCTAACGCCTCTAGTTTCGACTTCGCTCAACCAGCTAATGCTGCATCAGCTAGGATAGAGGGCAGTTAGACTGATCTAACCATGACGCAAGCTCCTTCGCGTAAGTCGCTGCTAAATAAGCAGCAGACCGACCAGCAGATTATATATACCGGTATTAGCTGGTCACAGTTTCAGCTGATCCGTTCGGGGTTTGCTGATTCTCCAGGTATTCGGCTGGCTTACTATGACAATACGATTGAAATTCTGATGCCAGGACGCGAACACGAGATGTTTAGCCGACTGATCGGCTTTTTGATTGGGTTATTTTGTCTGGAAAAGGGAATTGAGTTTGAACCAACTGGCTCGATGACCCACGAGCGGGAGGAAGAAGCATCGGCTCAGGCGGACGAGTCTTATTGTTTTGGGAGTTCTAAACCGACGCCTGATTTGGTGATTGAGGTGGTGTTTAGCAGTGGGGGGTCGAGTAAGCTATCGCGCTATCGGGCTTTGGATATTCCTGAAGTGTGGTTTTGGCAGGATGGGCTGTTTAGTCTTTACCGGCTGAAAGAGGGGGATTATGTTGAAATCAAACGTAGTGAGATTCCGGAACTGAAAGCGCTGGATATGGATGTATTGACTCGTTGTGTATTGATGGGTCAGACATCTCGGTTGGATGCAGCGAATGAGTTTCGTAAGGCATTGAGCCTGTAGTTCAATACTACAGAACAAAAGCGAAGAAGGATATACTGTAGATTGCAAGTTAATTCTATTTCCAAAGAACTTTAACGTTATAAATAATATTAAGCATGTATGACAATAGAAGAGAACTTCTACAGGATCACAAAATTAAGAGAGACGCGTTTTATTCACCTAAGACTCCGACAGGCGCTTTACTTTAGCCCCGGCCAGCCGTCTGTGGATCTCTGCTAGTCGCTGGGGAATCACATCCTGATGGGGACTGTGCTCTAAACAACGACGGAGATCTAATGAGGCTAAATTGTCGGCGCGGGCACCGGGAAACCAGTGACTGGCACCGCCAAGGAGATTGTAGCGGGCGGCGGCATATTCAGTCATATCGTAGGCATCCATCAGATTACCTAACCACAGCATGATGTAAATATTCAGGCCGCCAGGGGTGTCGGCAGGCTTGGGTAGGCCCACATCCCAGGTTTTGTACCAGGTTTCACCCAGGGTTGCGATCGCACTCCTCTCCAGCTTCGCCAAAATCGGTGCCAGTGTCTTATCGGCCTGGTCCAACAGCGGTAACACTTTCATATGCTCATCAAAGTCGCTGGGTTGGGCCGCTCCTAAACTCAGGGTATGCACCTGTGGGTGGCTGAGGCAGAACAAATCATTAAATACCATGGGACTGAGGGGCGCACACAGATCCACCAGTTTTGGCGGTGGTGCATACAGGTGACCACCCTTGTCCGACGGACTGATGATAAACACCCCCACATCGTGATTTTGAGCAGCCTCAATAGCGGACCAGTTAAGCTGCAGGATGTAGTACCAGTGCAGGTTCACATAGTCAAACTGACCCGTATTTATAGTGTCGACAATGACATTGGTGGGACCATGGGTAGAAAAGCCCACATGGCGTACCCGTCCCTGACGTTGGAGGTCACGTACGACATCCATACAGCCGCCGGGGCGCAGAGTCCAGTCCAGCAGCTCATGGGTGTTGATGCCGTGGATACCCAGCAGGTCTACGTAGTCTAGCTGCAGGTTTTTGATGGATTTTTCAAACGTGGCCAGGAATTCTTTGGGATCTTGCCTTGGGGTAACTTTGGTCTGAACGATGATGCGATCTCGATCAAATGCGGGCAGCACCTTACCCAGCTGTATTTCCGATGTGCCATAGCCTCGCGCCGTTTCGATATGATTAATGCCCAGCTCCACAGCCCGGTGGACCGTGGTATCTAAGTTTTCCTGATTTTTGGCCGGAATCTCCCACTGCGGAACGTCTTTCCAGGAATGCTGGTACCGCATGCCACCGCAGGAAAACACCGGCATTTGTAATTCTGTGCGTCCAAACCGACGATATTGCATGCGATCACCAGGAATTCATTCCTTGATTAGTATTCCTTAAAAACTATCGATTCAGCTATAGTTTATCGCTGATTTACCAGCATAGTTGTGGTTGCTGGTTAGAGATGAACCGAGCTATGAAATAACTAAGGTGCAATTGATATCGTTTTGCTGAAGCTGGCTTGCATCTTATCTATTCTGTTGCACTGTCTAACAGAATCCTAAATTGATCCTTGCTGTAAGAATTAAGTAAAAGCTTCATTACAACTTTTGGAATAAAGGAGACATTGTTGGCTCTACAAAGGTGATCAAGACGACTGATAAGTATCGCGTCTATCTTTTCTGACATCTCACGTTCAGAACCCGGTGAAGCAGCAGTGAACATATGCTCTTCACTTTCCTCACTAGATTGCTGATCAACATAGCCAGATTTATAGAGAAGATAAATTGCAGCTCTCAATTCACTACGAGTGCGGTTATGGCCAAATTCCTCAACCATATATTTAAATTCCTCACTCCTCGTGAACCCTTGTGGAAAACGTTCTCTCAACTTACCCAAAGCGTCACATAGGAAAGATGCCTCACATGACCTCCAACTGCTTTTACGTAAGAGCCGTTGGTATATATCGATAGTTGGCTTTATTACCGTATTCTGTTGGCTAGAGGCTGATTCTGAATTCTTACTGGAGGACTCTTCAGGCTCTTGAGATTTGGCATGCCAGGTTTGCTTTACCTGATAAAGGTCAACTATTTCAGGAACACTTTGAAGAAACTTCTTAAATCCACTAAATCCTAGATTCTTCTCATCAAATGCGGAATCAAACTCAAGCATTTTATTCTTGAGTACAGACAGATTCGCACCATCTGGAAATTTATTCAGAACTCGCTCTAGCAAATCTAGTGCATCTTCACGAAGCTGGCTAGCTTTCAATGGTGTAGATGCACCATTAGCCGTAGATTCTTCATCAATATAAATAAATCGATTACATGATTTTTTTACGGCTTCACTGAGAGCAGAGCGAGGTCCAACACCAACTACAGATTTACCTAGCTCTCGTAAACGCCTAAACAATGGTGAAAAATCTGAGTCCCCTGTAGCAAGAATGACCCACTCCAAATCAGGAATACGAGCTAAGTACTCCATAACATCTACGACAATTTGGATATCAGCAGAGTTTTTACCTTTTACCGGATGATAAACATGAACGAATTCAAATCCAAGTAAATTCAACTCTGGCTGCCGAACACTGACTGATGGAATACTGAAGTTTCCATAAGCTCGACGAACAACAACACGCCCCAGCTCGCTCGCTCGTTCTAATAAAGATTCACCCCCATCTGCCTTCAACCAGCCAGACAAGTTTTCGACATCAAGGAAAATAGCAACTTTTTCCGTCATTTATTGCTCTGTTAACTGACTTTTCATGTCAGCTTACTCATGAAATATTCCTATCTTTTCATTGCTTGCAAACTAGTTTCAGACTACATGGCGAAAAATCAGTTCAGTAAGTTTGTAGAACGTATGCAAGATTTAAGTTAATTCTCACTATTAAGCACCGATACTGGCCCTTAATCTTCTTTGCCTAGCGCCCCTGGCAACCCCACTAGCGTGCGCTGTGGCGAACAGGTCACCACCATGATTAGCAGGGTAAGAATATAGGGAGCCGCATTAAACAAATAGTAGTAAGAATCAATGCCCACTGACTGGAACGCGGGACCAATGGCCTGGGCACCGCCAAACAACATTGATGCCCACAGACACTGAATCGGATTCCATTTGGCAAAGATCACCAGGGCGACAGCCATGAGACCCTGACCGCTGGAGATGCGCTCGGTCCATACCCCCGGATAGTAAAGCGATAGACAGGCTCCACCAATACCGGCGAGGAAACTCCCGGCAACAATGCTAAACATCCGTATCTTAAAGGTGGAAATACCCATGGCGCGGGCAGACTGGGGACTGTCACCGACAGCGCGAATGTAGAGACCCCAGCGAGTGTAGCGAAAGAACCAGTGGAGTAGGGGAGCAATGACTACTCCCAGTAAAAACAATGGACTAATCTTTAAAGCTGACTGGATCTGGGGCATAGCACTCCAGCTGCCCCAGTTAAAGGTAAATAGCTGCGGTGCCTGGGGTTGAATAAAGGGTTTGCCGAGGAAAAATGCTAGGCCGCTGCCAAAAATAATCATGGCGATACCGGTGGCAACATCGTTGACCCGTGGCTGTTGCGATAGCCAACCGTGAACGGCTCCCAGGGCCATGCCCGATAGACCTGCAGCTAGCACCCCCAGCCACGGTGCCCAAAAAGAACCGACTAAATCTTGAGACAGATAGGATACACCATAGGCACTCATGGCCCCCATTAGCAGCGTCCCTTCTAGACCCAGGTTGATTTTGCCGCTTTTTTCGGTCAGGCATTCCCCCAGGCTGACAAACAAAAACGGCGCACTGCCCCGCAGCGTACCGGCAATAATTCCCAGTGGGATACCCCATAGACCCAGTGATTCTGTTGCCATCTCTAAATTCCCTTTGCTGTTGCTTTAAACCAGGGCAGTTTGCCGTAAAGTGAGTCGCTAAATAAGACGCATAGAAAAACAATGCCTTGAAAGACTAGAACCGTGGCATCAGGAAGATCGTGGGCGCGTTGGAGAATACCGCCGCTGGCGAGAATACCCCCGAGTAAAATTGCGACTAAAACTGTTGCTAGTGGATTATGGCGAGAAACAAAGGCGACCAAAATTCCGGCATAGCCATAGTTAGATACCAACGACTCGTTAATGCGTTTTTGGACGGCAGCCACTTCTACCATGCCAGCTAACCCGGCGGCTGAGCCCCCCAAAAAACAGACGGCCATGGTCAGTTTGCCGACAGGTAGCCCAGCAATGCGGGCGGCGCGCACGTTGCCTCCTGCCGTCCGGGCGGCAAAGCCAAAGGTGGTGCGCTGAATCAGAAAGTAAGCCAGGATGCAGACAATTAGGCCGTAAAACAGGCCAAAGTGAATGCGAGTGCCGGGAATGGTCCCAAGCCAAATGCTGGGGTCTAGTTCGGCGGAGGAGGGTTTGGTAACAAAGCTGGCATCCCGAAGCGGGCCTTGGACTAGGTGGTTCATGAGTGCGATCGCAATATAGTTCAGCAACAAACTGCTAATCGTCTCATTGACGCCACGATAGTGGCGCAGCGCCCCCGCCAGCATGATCCACAATCCGCCCGCTACCATGCCCTCCACGGCCATAGCTCCCTGAGCCACCAGCGGAGGCAAAGACGCCCCAACACTCAGGCCCATCACTACCGCCGCCAGGCCGCCTATCACTAGAGCCCCCTCGTTACCAATAATCACCAGCCCCAAACGGGCAGGCAGGGCAGTACACAGAGCCGTCAACATCAGGGGAGCCGCTCGAATTAGCGTATTTTGCCAGGCACTCCACCGACCAAAGGCCGCCTTATAAATCGAGCCATAAACCGCAAACGGATTCGCCCCGACCAGAGCACAAAAACAGCCAAAAATAATCAGAGCGACAGCGAGGGCCGCCACCGGTAGCACAACGGCTTCTAAGGATCTAAGCCACTGCTCAGATCCCCGTCTAACAAGACTGACCATTAGCCGTCGATGCTGCCCTTGACACCCTCAATCAACCAGTCCATTTTCTCAAGTTCAATATTCTGTTGCTCATACTTTTCACCCGCCGACAAAATCGACTTGCCCGTGTTGTCCTTGAGTTCACCCTCGTAGATCACCAGCTCTCCCTTAAGAATTTTGTCCTTAGCCGCATCCGCGTCGGCTTTAGCCTCATCGCTCACCGCTGGACCATAGGCCGAGATCTTACAGAAGTTATCCGCTAGACCACCCCGCAGAATATGGTCAATATCGCCCGCCATCAGGGATTTACCTGCAACAAACTGTTCACCCAGGAAAGTATAGATACTCACCCAGTCCCACTCAGCCCCTGTGAGATAGCCCTCCGGAGCCAGCGGACTCTGGTCAGCATGGTACCCAGAACTAAAGATGCCGCGTTTCTCAGCGGTCTCCATGACCACCTTAGGACTGTCTACATGGCAGGTCACCACATCAATGCCCTGGTCCGCCATACTGTTGGTGGCCTCAGCTTCTTTGACCGGTAGCGCCCAGTCACCTGTGAAAATCACCTGGGTGGTAATCGCCGGATCAACCGATTTTGCCCCTAGGGTAAAGCTATTGATATTACGCAGCACCTGGGGAATAGGCTTGGCCGCGACAAAGCCCAGCTTGCCTGTCTTAGACGTATGACCCGCAACCACTCCGGCCACATACTGAGCCTCATCGATATAGCCAAAGTAGCTGCCTACATTCTCAGGGTGTACCCCGTCCTGATACAGACCGCCTGCATGGAAAAACTGCACCTCAGGAAATTCCGTCGCCAGCTCTAGAATATATGGGTCAAAATAGCCAAAAGAAGTGGGAAACAGTACGGTAGCCCCATCAATCTCGATCATGCTGCGCATGGTTTCCAACACCGCCGTCGTTTCAGGCACGCTGGCTTCTTCGATGATTTTGATGCCAGCCACATCGGCCATGGCAGCTGCCCCTTCGGCATGGGCCTGGTTATAGCCAAAGTCATCTTTGGGTCCTACGTAGATAAAGCCCACCACCACCTCGCTTGGTGCAGCGCTTCCCTCTGCCGCATCTGTCGCGTCGGTGGAAGCCGTGGGAGCAGGGGTACAGGCATTGAGTTTAGTGGCTGCACCAAAAGCCGTAGTCGCCAACAATCCACGGATGATCTGACGACGAGAAAAACGAAGGGAACGGCGAGGGGACATGAAGGTTCTCCTGGCAATAGTTATCCTTCAGCATTGAGAAAAGTTTGCCTCTGCGTTGTATCCAATGCTGCAGTTTGGCCACCTTCGTTGCACGGATGTTGCAGGGATCTGCCTTGAATGGCCCCTTGACCGGTTCCTATATAGGCAACTAAATAACAACGGAATCCTTGTGAACACTTGTGATCATATTCCAGCAAGGTCATCCCACAGCTGCTTACGGACAATTAAGCTAGAGATTGTTGCCATCTCCGCCTGTTTCCAGGCTTGAACATTATCCTGACAAATGCGATCAAGCAGTGCTAACCCCATGGGGATATGGCGTTCCTCATCGACACAAAGATGGCGTTTACAGTAAGCCTGCAAAAGACAACAGGAAAATGGGGCAGACATTTCAACAGATTGCAGCTGTTTAAGAATTTGGGTAAATAGGGGACCAACGATAGTTTCTCGGGCTAGCAAAAAAGCAGCCACAACCGCTGGTGTTGAACCCTGGCAAATATTCCATGTGTGCAGCACAAAATCTGGAACGGCTGCGGAAACAGGACTCCCAGGAATAGTAGTACTAAAGCAGACGGCAGTTTCCAGGGGGGCACCATCTTGTAACCGACTCATCAGCGAGCGAATTGCCTGGGTATCGGCTCCAATCTCCTCCATGGCGGCGATGTAAAATTGTATATGGCTCATGTATTGCCCTGGTGCGATCTCCTCACTCTCTTCATCTAAAATAATCTCGTTGATTAAACGAGCTGCGATCGCATCCTCCGGTGGACACCAGGGAGTTGTCACGCAGGTCAGTCGCTGCTGCAGCGTTTTAAGCAGCAACATGTTATCCCACACAGCAAATACATGGGAACTCATAAAGCCCCTAATGGCCGCAAGCGTATTGAGCTGGCCATAGAGTTGATGCTGCTGTAAAGCAGACTGATAGGGCTTAATTCGCTCCAAGAGAGAATCGAGCCGGGTCGTTTCTGCAGCTACTTGACCTGCGCTGATCATGGCCTATGTACGTTCCCAACGAAACTTGCGCTGAGACTCTGTGATGGGAATGTCGTTGATGCTAGCAAACCGTTTTTGCATCAGACCGTTTTCAGCAAACTCCCAGTTTTCATTGCCATAGGAGCGGTACCAATAGCCAGAATCATCATGCCATTCATATTCAAACCGAACCGCAATTCGATTATCCTTAAAGGCCCACAGTTCCTTTTGCAAACGGTAGTCTAGCTCTTTATTCCACTTGCGAATCAAGAATTCTTTGATCGCCTCTCGCCCTGTAAAAATTTCAGACCGATTACGCCATTCGGAATCAATCGTATAGGCCAGACAGACCTTCTCGGGGTCTCGGGTATTCCAGGCGGCCTCGGCACCCTTAATTTTGGCCATGGCGGTTTCAAGGGTAAAGGGAGGAAAAGGAGGTTTACTTTCCATAGGTCAACGCTGATGGTGAGTTTAGATGAATCTAGGTGAATCTAACCTAGGCAAACAGGCACTACAGGACGGCTGCCAAAGACGCACCGTTCGTTTAGCCAGATAAAACCTACCGTTCGTTCGGTATAATCGTCAAGATATTAATTGTTAAGTTCATGCCGAAGCAAGCCCATCTGCCCACTCTACTCAGATTGTTTCGGCAGTTTGGGTATGAAGGGGTGACTCTCTCCAAAATTTCCCAGGAAACCGGCTTAAAAAAAGCCAGTCTCTATCATCATTTTCCAGGGGGTAAGGCAGAGATGGCTGAGGCGGCTCTGATGTCGGTAAACCAATGGCTAGAGACGAGCATCTTACGGCAGCTGAGTGATGCCACGCCTCAGATAGAAGCGGGTGGGCTCTCACCCATTGATGTTTTTCAGGAGATGTGTGAGGAGACAAGTCATTTTTTTCGTCAGGGAGAAAATGCCTGTCTGTGGGCGGTGATGGTGATGGAACAATCTAGCCATGAGCTGTTTCATGCTCAAATTAACTGGGCCTTTACTCAGTGGGTGGCTGCGATCGCAAATGTCCTAATCGCAGCAGGCTTGGATGTAACCCTGGCAAAACAACGAGGCGAAGATGCCATGATCGCTATCCAGGGTGCATTGATTCTTTCCCACGGGTTAAATGATTTTTCATCGTTTCAGCGGGTGATTAAACAGCTACCTAGTCAGCTTTGTCAGGCAGCCGTTTATGAAATACAAGAGAAAGATTGTTAGCAGGCATATCAATCACCTCTTGCAACAACAAGTGATGTGTCTTGGCAATGCCTTCAACCGCTTCCACATCGCGTATGCCCCAGTCAGGGGTTTGTTCTTTGAGCCAGTCATCAAAGGTGGCATTGCTGGGAGCCGTGTGTTTACCCTTGCGCTTGAAAGGACCATATAGATACAGCACACCTTGGTTAGAGAGTACCCGCCCCGCGCCAGCCATCATTGCTTCACAAGCGTGCCAGGGCGCAATGTGGATCATGTTGATATTAACAATCGCATCAATAATGCGCTTTTCATCGGCTTCAACGGGCCAGGGGTCAGTGCGTACGTCCAGTTCGATGGGGGGCAGTAAATAGCGGGCTTTTGTCACCTGCGCCCAGGCCGCAATACTCTTGAGCATTGGTGCGCTAATGTCGCTGGGCCACCAGCGCCGGGGAGCTAGCTTAGGGGCAAAAAAGCTGGCATGTTCGCCGGTCCCGCTGGCAAGTTCCAAGATGGTGCCGGGGTTGGGCAAAACCCGCTCTAGCACGGCTAAAATAGCCTCGCGGTTACGCTCGGTAGCGGGGGCATAAAGGCGACCATCATTGGGTTTAAAGTTAGGCATGGGAGGTCAGGGGCGGACAGTGACAACTAGGCCAGTTTACATCCTGTAGCTGGTGGGGAGGCGTTTCAACCCAGCGCGAGCTCTGGCCTAATCAGCAACCTGATGGTAAAGCTGTTGAATGCTACGATAGACCTGCTGTAGCTGGGTCAACACCGCCTGTAGCTGGTCTAGCTCATACTGGCTTTGATATTCCTGGTCTTGCTTTTGAGCCAGCAGGGTCTCTAAATCCCCTTTCCGGGCTTTAATGTCGGCATCTAAGCGCCCCATGACGGACTGCTCATAGTCGCGAAAGTACTGAACAATGGCAGAATGAATCGGTTGTTGCTGCTGGGCGGCGATCCGGGGTAAGTGGGTGCTCAGTTCCTGCCGGGCGGCTTGCACCAGAGCGCGACGAGTTTGGTCGACTTGAAAGGCACCAATGCCCAGGCTGGCAATACCAAGGGTAATGGGGCCGGCGATGGAGCTAATCAGACTAGAGGCGAGGAGACTGGCCCCGACGGCAGCGACGATATTGAGCAAAATGCTCTGTAGGTCAATGCTGGCGAGGACGGCCTTGACCTCCGGTGTGTCGGTGGGTTGATTAAGGGCATCGATGGCCCATTCTGCCCAGCTGGGCTGGCTGTTGTCGAGGGGCAGTTGGACTGACCGGCCACTGAGGGTAGCGAGGATTTTCTGGGTGATCTGGGTGTAGGAGGTGCCATAGTGGGCGGCACGTTTGGAGAGTATCTGGAAGGCGCTGCGGAGGGTGGGCTCCAGGGTGCGGCTCCAGCGTAGTAACTGGTCGTTGAGATAGCGCTGAAATGCGGTTTCTAGGGATTGGTTAAACTGTTGACGACCGGCGGGACTGACCAGATCGATCAAGGAGAGATCGGGCTGGTAGGGGGCAAAGTCTTTTTCAAAGGTGGCTTCTAGGTTGAGGATAAAGTCTTTAAAGGCGGTGGTGGTGGCAGTGGCGTTGCGATCGCAGCTCTCTCGAATCTCCTGCTGAAACTGATCGCGAATGCTCACCAGCTGTTCAAACACCGGAGCCAGCTGCAAAATAGACTGTTTTAGCTCAGATACGCTCTGAACCAGCAGCGTCTGTCGCAGCTCAACTTTTTCAGTCAGTTCTGCCAGCGTTCGCTGGGATAGCGCCACTACAGGCTGAAATTCAGCCCTGGCCCGTTCATGATTCAAAAACTGGTCGAGCGTAGTCAAAAACCGAACAAACCCTGGATCACCAATGGCAGCCTCTGGTACCTTGATGCGCTGACGCAACACCTGTAGAGCCGAGATCGGAAAAACCCGCTGATCGTACTCATCACAGTAGTCTTTGAGCGTAGTATGAAACACCTGATGTAGTCGCGTTTCGGCCTGGGCCAGTTCGTCTGGATCCTCTGGATCTAGCAAACTTTCTTGGATATGGTCCCAAGCATTGAGCAAGAAAAACAGCGACAGTCCTTTATTCTGCAAATAGTTACTCAGATAGCGCCGTTCCGCCAGGGTACAAGGCTGTGTGGCTCGCAGCACAAACAAAATCGCATGACAGTTTTGGATATAGCCCAGGGAAAGTCGATTGCGCGCTTCGGTATCATTGAGACCAGGACTGTCAACTATTTCCACTCCATTTTTCAAGAGGGGCAGCGGGTAGTGAATAACCGCATGGCTAACGTGGCTAAAGGGAGTCGCCTCATCGGGCAGGCGTGTCTCTGCTGGGTCGATGGTATAGCGCTGGGTAAAGGTGGCAATATCCAGCTGTTCAGAGGTGTCATCGGTAAAGTAAACCGTCGCCTGGGGCACGGGACCGTAGCGTAGAACCGTGAGCAACGCCGTGCAAGGATTGACATTACTCGGCAACAGCGATTCTCCCAGCAGAGCATTGAGAAAGGTACTTTTACCCCGTTTCATATCGCCTAGAACCATCAGCCGAAACACACCCTGACGCAGACTTTGACTGGCAGCAGCGACATCAGCCAAAGGTTGAGTCAGGTCAAATTTGGTCTGGAGAGGCTGGAGACTATCAATAATCACATCCAGCTGAGTCGCCAAAGCTTGGCGTAGATTGACAGTTTGGGAAAGATGCGGCAACAGGGACATAGCGACAGGTGGTTCAGCCCAACACAAACTCTGGGTAAATTGTGACCTGGATAAATTGTGACCTGATCGCCTCCATTAATCAACGCGGGGCAGCATGACCTCAAAGGTTGTTCCCTGACCCACCTGACTATTACAAGTAAGGGTGCCACGGTGCAGTTGTAAGCAGGCATTGACTACCGATAGCCCTAGCCCTGTACCGGCAATGTCCCCCACATTTGTTCCTCGGTAAAACGCCTCATAAAGCCGAACTCGATCCGTTTCTGGAATGCCAATTCCCTGGTCTTGCACCTGAAAAATAAAGCTGTGGGCATGGCAAGCCACCGTTAAGACCACCTGAGGATCAGAGCCAGAGTATTTGACTGCATTGGATAGCAAATTGGTTAAAATTGCCCGCAGCAGTTGCGGGTCGATATAGGCTTTCTGGCTGTCACCGGCTATGGTAAACGCTATCTCTGGAGACGTTTCAAAACTAAACTGCACTTCTTCAATCAGCTGTTGGCAGAAATGCTGTAGATTTAGCAGCTCGGGGGCAAACTGGAGTTTTCCAGATTCGGCCCTAGATAGGGTCAACAGATCATTTAAGAGCTGATTCATGCGTTTGGCCGCCGCCCGAATGCGTTCAGAAATCCGGTGATGGTGATCAGCCAGTACACTGGCTTCTAGCGTTTGTGCTGAGAGTAAAATGGTACTCAAAGGAGTGCGCAGCTCGTGGGAAGCCATGGAGAAAAAGCGGATCTTAGCCTGGCTGAGTTCTCGGGTGCGGGCAATTTCTGCTTGGGCCTGAAAGAAATAGCGGGCCACAAGAATGGTGAGTAACAGCCCGATGATCAATGTCGATAGGGCACTCCATGGTGTAGATGCCGGGTAGTTAGCCGCTGGGGTAAAGGTAACGGTCCACTGACGACCTCCGGTGGTCAAGGCATAGCTACAGTCAGCGATGGGACAGGGCCTGTCTCTGCTCGCTCCGTCGCTGTCAGTTGTCACCGTCTGTGTAGTCGCATCGTAGCGACCTAAAAACTGATCTGATGCTGCAGCGCTCTGATCGCTCAAGATAAAGTCAATATTGTAATTAAGTGTATCCAAAGACTCCTCAACTACATCTGAAACTCGAAAAACTCCTAGTAGGTAGCTGCGATCGCGAATTCCTCTCCGTGATGGCGATGGGAATTCATCATTTAGCGGTAAAAAAACAAGGAAACCAAACTGATTTTTATTTTCTTGTACCAGTCGGATGCGACCAGACGCAGCAATCTTACCGGTGTTACGGGCTGTTTCAAGGGCCGTTCGCCGAGTGGGATCAGACGTGAGATCATAACCAAATGCAAGTTCGTTGTCTGCAAAGGGCTGTAAATAGGTAACAGGAATGTAATAAGCACGAGATGAGGCCCGTACTAAACCACCACGACTTTCTCGCTCGGTAATTTGAAACGTGGGATAGCCCTCAGCTCGGATCCTCGCCTCAAATGCATCGCGACGTTGGGCCAAGACCACAGGAGCCCACTCTAGAGCTTGAATACCGGGGTAGGTATCGAGTGCCCGTTGGACAAAACGATTAAACTCAGTGCGAGAGACGGTATGCCCTGAGACAGAATAAAAGTCACCTAGGGCAAGCAGAACATCGGTATAGCGATTGATGCTGCGTTGGAGCGCGGTGGTCAGGTTATCGGTTTGACGCTGAAACTGGAGACGATAGTTGGCACGCTCCCAGCGAGCAACAACAAGGGTAGCCACCACCGATAGACCAGTGCCGAGAAGCAAGGTAAAGATAACTAGCGTAGGACGACGAATACGCACAAACAGCTAAGACTATCCACCAAAGCCAATCACATCGAGGGCTTTCTGTATCTTAGCCCGATGCTCAATTTCCCACTCTTCCAAAGTTCGAGTCGCATCTTTGGATGCTCGCCGCTGGGCAATCTCCCAAACAGAGTCCTGCTGTGCCACTGGAATTACGGCAATGCCTTCTTCATCTGCAACGACAATATCGCCTGCTGCCACCTGTACACCACCGCAAACAATCGTACTCTGTAGGGTACCTGGTCCCTGCTTTTTACCAGGAATCGGCATAACACCTCGGGCAAATACTGGAAACTGATGCTCACGCACCTCTGCCACATCTCGAATTACACCATCAATCACAAATCCGGCAATCCCTCTTTTTTGGGCAGTGGCGCAGACATTGCCCCCTGACATGGCATAGTCCATATCCCCAGCCTTGACCACAATCACTGAACCGGGCTCCGCTCTATAGATTGCCGCGTGCAACATCAAATTATCCCCTGGAGCACAGCTTACCGTATAAGCTGGCCCTGCAATCCGAGGTATATGGGGCCACATTTGCTGAAGGCCCATGTCCATAAACTGTTCACGTCCGAGCAAAGCATCAGCATAGGTGGTGGGAGACAGCTCAGCAAATTTTGAATAGGGTGCCATGGGGGTCGTTAGAAGCATTACAACAAAGCTACCTTTATTATTCCGCTGCTGTGGACTATTGGGAGCATCTCCTCGATTAATCCCCAAGCAACCCAAACGATTGGCCTCAACTTACCCTACTGGAATATCTGAGCATGTAAGGGGGTGGCTCGAAAATGAAATACTCGTAGATCGAGTTTCGACTGTGCGGTTCGGCCGCGCTCACCGTCGAAGCCTCAACTCTCGAAGCGGCAAGGTTGAGCCCAGTCGAAACCGGGTTGATCAGGTACATTACTTACTTAAGTGTTGTACTCTGCCGAGATAAAAATCGTCAGACTGAGTCTATGGTAAAACGGTAGGCAGTTTCAGGGTTTTGCCCATCAAGTTCATGCAATTGCCCATCGTTGCCCCCGCCCCACTTGTGAGTGAACATGCT
>JBCCHX010000008.1:0-122973 GCA_039028535.1 Cyanobacteria bacterium P01_B01_bin.77 | reverse complement strand
TATCAGTCAAAAAGAGAAATATCTGCTCTAGATTTGAGTCTGATAGAAACCTTTATCGCCATGCGAGATATTTGGCTGTTAGGAGTGCATGCGGAAAATGCCCAAGATTTTGCTAAAGGTCGGCTCAACGATCGGTATATGGACTTTCACATCAATTTTCTCAGACAGGTATCTGAAGCGATGGACTACTCAACAATATGAATAACCTTGAAAATCTGCTCAGGAGGCTTGCTAGCCGTCACCGTATCCCAGTTTAGGCCCGCCAAAAACTGCTCAGGCGCAACTGTTTCTACCATATCCACTCCCCATTCGCCAGGCTGTAGTGACGTCGGAGACGTACCCATTGGTGGTGTAGTTTTGACCCCGCCAAGCAGCATTACCGTGTGACCACTCACCGCTTTGTCTAGCTCAGCCAGCCGCTTAGAACTCAGGCTTTGAGCACACAGTTTGGCCACATCGGTGGGTGACTTTTGCTGAGCATCAAAGAGAACTTCAACCATCCAGTGGGGATTATCGACGGCGCTGCATTGAATATCTGGGTAAGCCGCTAGACCGGTAATAAAAACATTAGCAAACTGATCACGGTTCAGCAGGGACACTGTACCTTTGGGTAGCGTGCAGTTGTGGGAAAGGAGCATCCGGGCTGTCATAGTTCTCTACAGAAACGTTAAAAATTAGACCTTCAATAGGATATCAGCAGTGTGCAGCAACGGCGGCACTCTAAACACAGTCAAATTAGGCATAATGTCCTATTATTTTCAGACTTTCTATTTTTAAGACCATCGATGACTGAGACCCTCAAACTAGCCGTTAACGGTACCCTCATGCGCGGGCTTGCCCTCAATCCTAACCTGCTCAATGTAAACGCTACATTTGAACGAGACACTAAAACAGAGCCTAGCTACCGTCTCTGGACAATAGATGATAACTATCCCGCTATGCTCAAAGTGCGAACAGGTGGTGTCGCTGTCGCTGTCGAAGTTTGGCAGGTTCCCTTAGCTGGTTTGGGGATTATTCTCTCTCAGGAGCCACCAGGTCTGGCCATTGGTAAAGTCAAGCTCCACGATGGAGAAGAGGTTTTGGGCGTAATTGGCGAACCACTAACGGTAGATGGGAAAAAAGAAATTACCCAATATGGTGGCTGGCGGGCTTACATAGAAACCGTTTAATCACTCCGATGAGACTTGAGGCTGAGCATCGCTACTCCGACACTCACCAACCCAATTCCAACAATCTGTTGTCGCTGGAGCGCCTCTTGCAACACCCACCAAGCGAAGAGAGTAGTCAATGCTGGAGTACTGGCACTGAGCAATGCCGTCAACGAAGCCCCAATTAGACGAATACCAGAGTTATTCAAAACATAGGCAATCAGAGTGAGTATGGCCGAAAATAATGTCATGATTAGAACAGATGGCCATACAGCAGCAGTAATGGTAATAGACCGATTAACCAGCAGTGTCAGACTGGCAAGCCCTGCTACCAAGGAAAACGTTACTAAGGAAAAGGGGATAGGATGAAGTCCTGGATGAGACGGCTGGGCTTTGAGTGAGAGTTCTGCAACGATACCGTACAGCCCAAAACTCAGTCCGGCACCGAGGGCACATAGGCCACCCAGCAATGGATTTGCAGCAGTCTCAGCCCCAGATGTCAGAGTGGTAAGCAGCACCCCTGTGAAAATAATCACCATGAGCCATAGCTGATAGGGGCGAGGAGCATGGCGAAAAAACTGCCAAGCGAGCAGAACCGTAATGGCTGGATAAATGAAGAATGTTGCGATCGCAACTCCCGCTGCCACCTGACTCAGGGCCGTATAGAGCAGCGTCAACCCCAAAAACAAACACATACCGCTAACCATTACCGTACCCAAAAGTTTGGGCTCTTTGGGCAAGGTTAGAAGAACGCCAAATGTTTTAGGATACAGCCAGGGAGCCACCCCTGCTAGTAGTAGCGCCATGGTCGCCATGCGCATAGCTAGCAGTAATACAACATTGCTCAGCTGCGGAGTCACAAATCCCCCAAACAAAATCTGACCAAACACCAGGCTAGGAGTAAAAAACAACCGTAAGATTACATTTTGCAGCGATAGAGCCAGAGCACTAATTAAAACTAAGCCAATGCCCAACAGTTTGGTAGAACGAGGTGGCAGCATCAAAACGGAGCGGGCTGGAGTGGATAATGACAGGCCACCTGATGATAGCCGTTAACGGGTTGCAATTCCGGTGCTGTTTGCCCACAGCGCTTGTCTCCTTTTGGACAGCGGCCATACAGCCGACAAACATGGGGTGACGGATTGATTGGGCTGCGAGGCTCCCCAGTCAGAGGGATCCGTTTAGGATTTGCCTCAAAAGACGGAATCGCAGAGATCAGTGCCTGGGTGTAAGGATGCTGGGGCCGTAGAAAAATATCATCCACTGGCCCCGTTTCCACCAGCTTACCCAAGTACATTACCAAGATGCGATCGCACAGCAGCCTGACAACATTCAGATCGTGAGAAATAAACAAATAGCTCATATTCAGCTGTCGTCTGAGATCCGCCAGCAAATGCAAAATCACCGCCTGTACCGACACATCCAGCGCCGACGTCGGCTCATCCAAAATCAGCAACGTCGGATTTAATGCAATCGCCCGCGCAATCCCCACCCGCGCCTTTTGCCCTCCCGACAGCTGGTGCGGAAACCGACTCAGCAACTCCTGTGGTAAACCCACCTGCAGCGCCAGCTCAAACGCCCGCTGTTTAAGCTGTTGGCGCTCCTGCTTTGAGCCCAAACGTCGGATCGGCTCCGTAATCGTATCAAACGCCGTAAAACGCGGATTAAGACTGTCGCTCGGATCCTGAAACACCATCTGCAGCTTCGCCCGCTGAGAACTACGCGCAAAATTCCCCACCGACACCTGCCCAATATCCACCCCGTTAAACACAATCTTCCCCGCCGTCGGCTCCAGCAACCGTGAAATTAAGCGAATCAACGTCGACTTACCGCACCCAGACTCCCCCACGAGTCCAACACTCTCCCCCGGCTGAATTGTGAGACTCAGACCATCCACAGCATGCAGCAACCGTGCCGGAGTCCCACCTGGTAGCCACCCCGGAGTCTTAGCCGCAACAGAAAAGTGTTTGGTGAGGTCATTAACTTCAAGCATGGGGAAACAAGAGATTAGTAAGGATAGAAGAAGAAAGAAATCAAAAATTTAGAATCGTAAAAATAAGCTAGCAGCTTTGGAACAATTTTTTCTCTAACTGAGAGCTGGCATTAATGCTGGTTGTGAGGCTGAATCCCACGTCAGGTTGAAAACCTAGCGCTAATTGAGGGTTGTCCACTAAAGGGACAGTTTGGCAGTGAAGCTTGAATATTGCTACTAGGTACTCCTTAAGGACAATTAGTTTGTGCTCCTGGGAGATAACCTTTACCCTAAACCCCACCGTAACTCTGCCCTTGCCCGAATATTAGCCATAAACAATGCCCCCTTTCGGGGGGGGGGGGAGTCTAGGCCCCCCCGAACAGGAGGGTTTCAGGGAGGAAAGCCCTGAGCAACCCTTATCGCTATCTGCCATATACACATTTCGAAGTAGCGCTCAAAATCCTGCATTACCCCCCTCAATCCCCCTTGGCAAGGGGGGAAGTTCTAGTTCTCCTCCAAAGGATACCAACACCCCACCCAATGCCCCTCCCCCACTTGCTTATACACCAACTCTCGCTCCCGACACACCTCAGTCGCCCGTTCACACCTACCAATAAACCGACAAGGCGGCAAATCACCCCGCCGCAGATCCGGCAACCCACCCAAAATCGGAATCAAATCATCAAACCCCTTATGCGGCTCAGGCGTAGCCGCAATCAACTTAGCCGTATACGGATGACGCGGTCGACTAAACAACGGATGCGTCGGCGCACTCTCCACCACATGCCCAGCATGCATCACCAAAATTCGATCGCAATACTCCGAAGCCAGCGCCAAATCGTGAGTAATCACCACTGTCGCCATATTCTGCCCCGTCGCCAAATCCTTCAGTAAATTCATCACCGTTGCCTGTGTCGTCACATCCAGCCCTGTTGTCGGCTCATCCGCAATCAACAATTGCGGCGCACAAGCCAGCGCCAGCGCAATCATCACCCGCTGACACAAACCACCCGATAGCTCGTAGGGATACGCATCATAGCGCTGTTGCGGATCAGGAATTTTAACACTGGCCAAGAGTTCCAAGGCACGACTCTTAAGCACAGCTCGGGGCAGCTCAGAATGACAGCGCAGCACATCCACCAGCTGTTTGCCCACCTTACGGATAGGATTTAGCGCCACCCGAGGATTCTGAAAGATCATCGACAGCTCCTTTCCCCGCAGCTGCCGCAGCCTTTTCTCAGACATTTTGAGCAGATTACACGTCTCTGCCGGTTGACTCCAGAGAATCTCTCCCGCTGTCACATGACCTGCCCGGTCCAGAATACCTAAAATAGCCAGCGCCAGCACAGACTTGCCTGAGCCACTCTCACCTACAATCCCCAGAGTCTCTCCCTTTCCAATATGAAAGCTAATATTTTCTAACGCCTTAACAGTGCCGGTACGAGTGCGAAACTCAACCGACAGATCGCGCACCGACAGCAGGGACGTCTGAACAGGTTTGGTAGCAGCAATGGGTGACATCATGATTAACTCTTTGGAAACCTCTAATTACGTCTGCTCACGTTCGCATCCTCGGATCAATCAAATCCCTCAAACCATCGCCCAGTAGATTAAAACAAAACACCGCTAGCATTAGTACCGCGCCCGGAAAGATCGCCAACCACCACTCACCCGAGATAATGTACGTCGCCCCTTCCGCTACCATAATCCCCCACTCCGGTGTCGGTGGCCGCACCCCCAAGCCAATAAACGATAGTCCCGCCGCATTCAGAATCGCCCAGCCCATATTGAGCGAAATATGCACCATCATCACTGGTAACACATTGGGGAAAAGATGGGCTGCCATAATCCGTAAATGACCGTTACCCGCTAGCCTGGCCGCCTCCACATAGCCCGCATCGCGCCGCACCAAAATCTCTGCCCGCACCACCCGCGTATAAAGAGGCAGATTGATCACCGCCGTAGCATAAATAATATTCTCGACGGTGTTGCCTAGGGCAGCCACTAATCCCATGGCCAGGATAAACAGCGGAAACGCCATCAGCGTGTCGATAACGCGACTGACAATGCGATCGCACCAGCCCCCAAAGTAGCCAGCACAGGTACCCAAAATACTCCCCATCACAAACGACAGCGCCACCGCCACCACCGCAATGCCTAAATCCAGCCGCGTCGCCACCAGCACTCGGCTAAGCACATCGCGCCCCAGATCGTCCGTGCCAAACCAGTGGGCAGCCGAAGGTGCAGATAGGGCTACAGCGGCATTGCTGGCCGTGGGATCATAGGGTGCGATCGCACGGCCAAACAGGGCCAACAGCACCATCACAAAAAACAGTACAAAAGCCCCAAAGGTAACGTAGTTCTCACTGAGAATATAGCGAGCCTGGGCCAGTGAAGATTTTCTGATAACCGGCTGAGATAACGTCATTACTCTACTCCTGCACGAGGATCAATCACGACATACAGCAAATCAATCAACAAATTAAGCACCACATACAGCAGCGCCATGGTGAGCACAAAGCCTTGCACCGCCGCATAGTCTGATGCAATCAGCGCAGACACGGCATAGGAGCCAATTCCTGGCCAGGCAAAAACCTTTTCCACCAGCACGTTGGCTCCGAGCAAGAAAGAAAATACCACCCCCAAAGTAGTCACCACCGGCAGCATTGCATTGCGAAAGGCATAGCCAAACAAAATTGTAGAAGGAGCCAGTCCGCTCGCCCGAGCCGTACGAATAAAGTCGCTAGACAGTACGCTCAGCATAGCGGCCCTCGTCACCCGCGCCAGAGGAGCCAAAGCAAACAGCCCCAGGGTAATTGCAGGTAGCACTAGCTGGCCAAAGGCGGCCCGAAAGGTATCTACCTCCCCCGCCAGCAAACTATCAATTAAAAACAACCCTGTCACCTGCTCTGGCGGTGAGTAGAGAATAGCCAACCGCCCTAGGGGTGCCGGGGCAATACCAAGGCGAAAATAAAACACATAGATCAGCAGCAGCCCGGTAAAAAACGTGGGCAAAGAGACTCCAGCCGTAGAGAGTACTCTCACACCGTGATCAATCCAGGAGCCTGGTTGAGTAGCTGCCAAAATCCCCAATGGCAGCGCCAGGATCAGTGAAAACAATAGACCGGCCAGGGTCAGCTCTAACGAAGCAGGTAAACGAGTGAGTAAATCGGACACCACCGTCTGGCCTGTAGTCAAAGAATTACCCAAGTCTCCCCGCAGCAGCTCTCCCGCATAAATAAAAAACTGTACCGGCAAGCTACGATTCAACCCTAAACTCTCTCGAATTTGATCAATGGCCTCTTGGGACGCAGCCGGTCCGGCAAAATAGGCAGCAGGATCGCCAGGCAGCGCGCGGGTAAGAATAAACGTAACCACAATCACCCCGATAATACTAGGAATAGCCCCCAGGATGCGACGAATAACAACTGAAGCTGTGGAGGCGCGCGCCATGGCATTGCCTCCTTACGCTTTCTTTAACTGCCGATAGTCCAGCTGCCGGTGAAACCAATATTGATAGCCACTTACACTGGGCTGCATTGCTACCGACAAATATGGCTGTGCCACCACAATGCGAGGCATCTCCTCAAAGGCAATCTTCAGAAACCCCTTCACTCTCTCCTCATAGGCCGGGTCTCCCGGAGCAGTAGCCAGGGCTGCGTCCACTAGCTGATCTAGCTCAGGATTTTGATAGGAGCTGCCATTAAAGGTGGCATTCTGCCCATGGTAAGAATAGAAAAAGAAATAGTCAGGATAATTCAGCCAGCCACCAAAGTTGTTGATGATCATCGGACGGCTCTTTTCCACCAGCACCGCTCGGAAATTAGAGCCAGGTACTTTTTCTAAGGTGACGTTGATACCAATCTCAGCTAGAGACTCCTTTAGCAATACACAGAACGGTTCTGCCCATTCTTGAGTACCCAGATTAAACGCGAGCGTAGTATCAAACCCATCAGGGTAGCCCGACTCAGCCATCAATGCCTTAGCCTTATCCATGTCGGTACTGTAGGGATAGGGCTGGGGCCAGTCGATTGTTGTCGGCTCAAACTCTCCACTACCGTACATTTTGACACACTCACCGTAGAGTGCCGTCTGTACAATATCGTCATAGGGCATGGCGTAGGCCACCGCCTGGCGTACTTTGACGTCACTAAAGGGATTAGGAGCCCCTGCTAGCTCAGGCTGAGAATTGAGATCAACCGTATAAAGACAATTCTCAATCGGCGTTGAAGTAATGGTGTACTTGTCCGTTGCCCTCAGCTCACTAATGTCTTTTTCAGAGACCTCATAGTTAATATCCACATCTCCTTTTTCCAAGAGAGCACGACGGTTACCCGCTTCCGGCACATTTAGCCAAATAATCTTTTCAATGGCCGGGGTCGGACCCGATTTCCAATTATCGTTGCGCACTAACACCACCCGCTCTTCTGGCTTAAAGGTATCGAGAGTGTAGGCTCCACTGCCTGCCGGGTTAGCATTGGCCCATTCCAAGCCCCAAGGATCTTCTGCCGTCACATTCGGTTCGATCAAAGCAGAATTCATAATTGCGGGAATCGGTACCGCCATATCCATCAGAGTTAGCTTGTCCTGCCGGATAAAGTTGACCTGGAACGTATGGTCATTGACAACAGTAAACTGGTCCGGACTCTCTAAGGCGCCAGCTTTCATTTGGAATGAAGGAAAGCCACCGACAGACACCGCCCGGTCATAGGACCATTTCACATCTTTAGCCGTGACCGGGGTACCATCATGAAAGGTGGCATCTTTACGCAGGTTAAAAACTACCGACAAACCATCGTCAGCAACAGTCCAAGATTCAGCCAGCTCAGGTTCAATGACGGTGTAATCATAAGATAGGGAGCCATCGTCTAGGGTCTTGCTGCCAAAGGTAACGAGGCGATCGTACAGACACCAGGAGATACCATAAGCGGGACGGTTGGTACCAACCTGGTGAAGGTCGAGACCATTAGGGAATCCGCCACCCTGAACCACAGTCAGGACAGCAGGCTCTGTACTCTGAGCTGTATCATCAGCGGGGACGTCTCCTGCCGCGGATTCAGCAGCTGGTTTAGAACTGCCGCCACCGCAAGCATTAATAAGAGCTGCAAGGGATACGCCTCCAGTGAATGCTGTGCCACGTTTTAGTAGGTCTCGTCTCCGCATGGCCTGACTCCTTTTGCCGATGAATTGGCCGTAGATTAAAGCAGGCAGGTGAAATTTTTCAGGAAATATTCGGGAAGAAATCGGGAAGCTTGAATTATTTGTCGTGCCGCCGCTCGTTGCAATAAAAAATTTCTAAGCTCTGAACCCACAAGCTCTAACAGCAGAATCGGCATCCATGCGCTTCAAACTTGTCCTAAATTTTGCTAAAAAATGGCTTTGGTGCGTGAATGTTTTGGCATATAGATCGCTCCTCTAGGACGTCGATCTTAGCCTTCAACTGGTTAGCTATCCGGCATTCCTAAGTGGGTGAACTGGTCGAGAATAGAGCGTTCCAACAGTAACTCTGTCGTTTGATTTTCGATGTGCCGTGCAGACACTCCTCCTGTAAAAATGATTTTAACTCGATTGGGCTCCCTGACAGCAGTCCTATATTGGTAGTCATGATGTCTCAGAACCTAGCTTTGAGCTGAACGCCATAGGTACTGGGGGCACCATAGATGCCGAGACCTCCCAAGGGGGGTAACGAGAATGCTTGATTGATGTATTCGGTGTCGAAAATATTATTGGCAAATAGATACACACCGTAATTCTCTGCTTCATAGCCTAGGCGGGCATTGATAATGGCGTAAGGCTCTTGTTTCAGGGTGTTATCTGGCTCAAAATAAGTGGTGCCAGCGCCCTGGAGTTCCACCCGCCCAAAGATGCCAGCGGGGCTGCGGTACTGAACGGCCAGGTTATAGGTAAGATCTGGCGCATAGGTCAGCTGGTTACCATCAAAACTCTCATTATTGGGATAATCGGTAAACTCAGCGTCAACAAAGCCCAACCCAGCGATGACATCTAAACCGTCTGTGGGGGTGGCCCTGAGCTCTAGTTCAGCGCCCGTAATGCTAACGTCGGCATTTTCAATGCTTGCGCCCAGGGTATTGTTGTCAAATGTGAGCACCTGAAAGTTGTTCACCGGATTGTGAAACAGCGCCAGGTTAAGCCCCAACCGGTTATCAAACCAGGCAGACTTCAGACCAATTTCGTAATTCCAAGATCGTTCTGCTGCGTAGGTGGCTGTTTCCTCCGTTGCTGGCGAGAGGTTGATCCCCGGTGGTCTGTAGCCCCTGGTGAGGCTGCCGTACACCATAAGGTCAGGATTAAACCGATAGTCTGCCGTGAATGAAGGCAATACCTCACTACCGTTTTGATCAATATCGTTCAAGGCCAAAATGGTCGAAGATGGAGCCCCCGGAATGCTAAGAATGCGCTCAAAGTTATCTAAGGTACTATGGGTGGACTCATAGCGCAGCCCTGCCGTCAAGGTCAACGGGTCAATCGGCTGATAGCTGGCTTGACCAAAAACAGCCAATGTGGTGCTATCAGTTTCCACATTGGCAAGGTTGCTAGCACCGGGTGGCAACGGAAAGCCCAGCAGCGCACCGTCAGCTCCAAATCGAATGCCGTTATCAATTTGGTTGGCCTGGTTTGATTCAAAATAACCACCAAGGGTCCATTGCAGCTGATCGGCAGCTTCAGGAGATTGCAGCAGTAGTTCCTGACTAAAAATGGTGTTATTGGTTTCACCCGATGTCCGAATCAGGGAATCAGCCGCCGTGGCGTCACCATCAAACTCAAACTCTGAGCGCGAAAACCGTCGGGCGGTCACTGATGTAAATCGAAAATTGCTATGGGTATAGGATGCCTTCAGGGATTGTGTATCAGAGGTGAGTTCATTAAAGCCATCAAAATTTTGGTCTGTTTCAAAGGGATCTGACTGGCTCAACAGCACGTAGGGAGGAGCGCCTTCTTGATAATCTTCAAACGAACCATTGAGTAAAATGTCCCAGTTTTCCGTCGGGGTCCATCGCAGCTGGGCTCGACCGGTACCCCCCGATTGGTGATCCACATCCTCATCTAAAAACGTATTGTCTACATAGCCATCCCGCGAGCCATAGCTGCCCGATAGCCGAAAGAACAGCTCATCTTCCACAATGGGACCGCTGGCACTGGCGCGTAAATCCAGAGCATCAAAGTTGCCATACTGGCCGCTGCCAGCGAATTCAAACGTATTGGTGGGCTTGCGGGTAATTATATTGACGACGCCAGCCAACGCATTTCTGCCGTATAAAACACTTTGGGGACCGCGCAGGACTTCTACCCGCTCTAGGTCAGGTAGATCAAAATCAATAAACGTTGCGAATCCGGTGGGCACTCCGTCTATGTAAAAGTCGACCGGGTCCCGATTGGCCAGACTTGAGGCATTTGAGATGCCTCGAATGCTGTACTGAGTAAAGAAGCGATTACCGCTGGAAAACATCGAAAAGTTAGGAGTGTTACGGGCAATGTCTTCTAGTGATGTAATGTCGGCATCTTCAATATCCTGCTCTGTTAGGGCGGTCACGCTGAGGGGAACATCCTGAAGCGCTTCTGGCTTTTTTTCAGCTGTGACAACAATACGAAGCGTGTCTTCGTTTAACCGCACGTCCGTCGTCTGGGCAATGTCCGCTGTCCGCTCGTCTAACTCCTGAGCTAAGACCGGTTGAGCAATCGTCAGTGCGATCGCAGCAGATGCCCAACTATAGAATGACCAATCTCTCACCACGTTATTCCTCAAATACGCAACCTTACGTCACAAGGTTTATGAAGGCAGGTTAGATGAGAATGAGTCTCAATACAGCTCCGAGCGGGATTTTTTGGACCCTGCAGGTATTGGCAGCCTACATAACGCTCTGATTATTTTGCTTTAAGCACTTTTGG
Source organism: Cyanobacteria bacterium P01_B01_bin.77 (assembly GCA_039028535.1). Taxonomy (GTDB): domain Bacteria; phylum Cyanobacteriota; class Cyanobacteriia; order Phormidesmidales; family Phormidesmidaceae; genus Leptothoe. The sequence goes on along the minus strand of JBCCHX010000008.1, from coordinate 111,945 downwards.
GGTAATTCCAAATTTTTTCTTAAATGCTGCCGCAAACTTACCTGGGTGGGCATACCCCACCGCTTGCGCCACTTGAGTGACGTTCAGGTCACCGAGCTCTAATAATCGTTTTGCCTCTTCCATGCGCTGGGTTCGCAGGTAGCCGAACACCGTTGTATTAAAAATCTGACGAAATCCTTGTTTTAGTTTGAAACTGTTGATATCGGACTGCTTAGCTAGCGTCAGTAAAGAAGGCGGATGCTCTAAATTGCGAATCAGAATATCCCTCGCCAGATAAATTCGTGCCACATCCCTAGGCTTAAGGGGGGAGGATATGTACGGTCGATCTTGATGCAGCTGATCTAGCTGTAGCGCTATCAGTTCTAGCGCCTTGCTCTCTACATAAAGTCGTTTTGTCAGACCCTGATAGGGGCAATGAAGGATCTGATTTAGGGCAATCGTCATGGCCGGAGTCTTTGCCTGAGTTCGCCATTGAAAGCCCTCTTGAGAGGTGGCAAAAATGTGATCCACAGATTGTTGTGGCTGAGCCGATAAAGTATCTGCCAGTAAGCGCGGATCGACCTGTAGCTGTACAAGAGTGAGCTGTTGCCCAGCTGTTAATTTACCAACAGTTTTGATATCTCCTTGAAAAAACCCAGCCGAGGCTTCATCGGCATGCGTTATGAACTCCGATGGTGTACCAGATACGTTAGTGAGAAGTCCACCAGCAACGCAGAAGTTAAACCCATACAGCGGCTGCATCTGAACATCTAGGGTCAGTTGTAAGTCCTGATGAGCGTTCCAGTCAACCACCGATAAATTAAACCCCTCCCTAAGATCAATGGTGTAGTTAGACCACTTACCAAAAGGTTTTTGTAGCTCCCACGAGATTTCATCCCCTTCAGCTCGATAGGTTACGCCTGTCTCTCGCCGTCCTGGCGTTTGCTGCGACTCCATTAGCATCTCTTGAAGATCGTTATAGGTCAGGGAGATTTCGCTACGACTGAACATCAGGATGGGCCTCTAAAACTTAGGATGGATGTGGCATAGGCAATTGCTCCTTACCATACTCGCAACCTATTGATATTTATTGTCAATAAAACAATTATCAACATAGCCTTAACCTCAGTCTTACTAGGTCTCTCTCTTCGCGCTTAAGTTTGTCTTCAGGGTGGTTTCTAAAATTAAGCTAGCATTACGGATGGCGGGTAATTTGCTAAGCCACGGTACCCAACGATAAACGCCAATTCGATCCGGGTATCGACAGTTTTCTTGAATTAGCGATCGCACCTGCACCAGCGACAGCCCCATAGCCTCCACATCCTGCTCATTTTTAACAAACCATTTCAGCGGAGCACTGAGTTGAGCCAGTTGTTTAGCGCTTTTGCTCTTCTGGGAGCCGCCCACCACATCAAAAACAAATGTGGCTTCTGGAAACCGCTGTCTTAATTGATCAATTAGCAACTGAACCTGACCGACTTCAAAGTACATCAGTAACCCTTCCGCCATAATCAGTAGGCTCGTTGGCGCACAGGCAGGCAGCTCATCCATCCAGCTAAAGTCCATAACCGAACGACTCAAAAAACGATGGTGCTCCGTTGCCGTATCCAATTGTTGTCGCAGGGTAGTGACCTCGGGTAAATCTAGGTCAATCCAGGTGCGGCAGCTCTGGCCAATGCGATGATAGCGGGTGGAGAGACCAGCCCCCAGCTCCACAACAACAGCGTCAGCATGGGCTGCCAGGTGCCGCTGGGTGATCCGATCAAAAATATGGGCGCGCACCGCCCAAGATAGCTGAGCCAGTGAGCTATAAAAGCGATCCAGTTCCGGATCCCAGGTGAGCGATTGCCACCACTCAGCCACCACAGGGTCGTGGAAAATGCCGTCAGAAAGTTGATGCTCTTCCACACGGGCACGAGTTGTCATCAGCATCGTGCGGGGAACACCCGCTAGTTTTGACTCAGATGGGCTAACCATAAATCGTTTCCTCCAAAGCAAGGATTGGACATTGAAAAACAAAAGAACCCGATATTGATAAGAGAACGGCTAGCTCGACATCAGACTAAAATCTGGCCCTAAGCTGCATACCGAATGTAGCAGGAACGCCGTATCCTCCAAGTTTTGTCGTTCCCAGTGAAGCAAATTGAGACGTTGTATACTCCTTGTCAAAAAGGTTGTTGGCAAAGAGATAAATACCGTAGTTATCCAACTCATAGCCTAAGCGAGCATTAACAATAGCATAGGGCTTTTGCTTAAGAGTGTTGTCTTCATCAAAAAAGGTTGCGCCGAGTCCGGCCAGTTCAACCCGGCCAAAAATCCCCATGGGACTGCGATATTGCAAGCCTAGATTGTAGGTAAACTCTGGGGCAAAGGGTAGGGCATTCCCATCTAAGTCAAGGCGATTAGGGTAGTCGGTAAAGTCGGCATCGGCTAAGCCAAACCCCGCTGTGATATCCAATCCATCTAAGGGTGTCGCCCTTGCTTCTAATTCAAACCCCGTAATACTGGCATCAGCATTGCCAATGCTATCGACTAACGTTGTTAAAGGGTCAAAGGTGATGACCTGATAATCGTCCACGGGGTTGTGAAATATGGCTAAATTCAACCCTAGACGGTCATCTAACCAAGAAGATTTTAAGCCGACCTCAAAGTTCCAAGACTTCTCAGGAGCAAACGTCACAGAGTCCGCGTTCTCGGGTCGAAAATTGACACCCCCAGGTCTGTAGCCCCTGGCAATACTGCCATACACCATCACATCGGGATTAAAGCGATACTCGATCGCCGCTCTCGGCAAGAGAATATCTCCACTCTCATCAACATCGTCAAACGAGACCAGGGGCTGATCCGGCAAACCGGGAATCGCGAAGATGCGCTCAAAGCTATCTAACGTGCTGGTAATTGTCTCATAGCGTAGTCCTGCCGTTAGGGTCAGGGCATCCGTTAGCTGATAGCTGCCCTGGCCAAACACAGCGAACAAGTCTTCATCAACATCTGCAAACCGTAGACTTGATGCACCGGGAATGCCAAAATTCCCAAACAACAGGGGCGCATCTGCACCAAAGGTGAATCCATCACGTTCGGTATTAAAACTGCGAGCCTCATAGTAGGCACCCACCAGCCATTGCAGCTGGTCTGCTGTTTCCGGCGACTGCAGGCGCGCTTCCTGGCTAAAGACCGTTGAGGTAAATTCATTGGTAAATAGCCCTGCATTCAGCACGCTTTGATCCAGGTCAGAAACAATGTCCTGGTTGGAATAGCGCCAGGCTGTGATAGACGTAAAGCGCAGGTCAGCGCCGCTGTATTCAACTCGCAACGATTGGGTATTGCTGGTTAAATCGTTGAATCCACTGACGTCCTGGGCGATATCAAATGGGTCTGAATCAATGGGTACTAGAGGTACACCATCGGTATGGTAGTCATCGTAGGAGGCATTGAACAATATCTCCCAGTCTTCGTGGGGGGTCCATAGCAGCTGTCCCCGCACGTTGCCACCCGATTCATCGTCGATATTGTCATCTAAAAACGTGTTCTCATAGTAGCCGTCGCGTGCCCCATAGCTACCGGAGAGTCGAAAGCGTAGCTGGTCCTCTAGGATGGGACCACTGACACTGGCCTGGGATTCAAAGTTGTCGAAACTGCTGTAGCTGGCAGCTCCGTTAAACTCAAACTGGTTAGTGGGGCGGCGGGTGATGACGTTGATTGCGCCTGCTTGAGCGCTTCTGCCATAGAGCGTATTTTGAGGACCCCGTAGCACTTCAATCCGCTCAACATCGGTCAGATTTTGGCTGAGAAATCCGCCGTAATCGTAGGGTATATCATCAATAAAAAAACCAACCGCATCCCTAGAGCTAAAGTTAAAATTGGATAGTCCTCGCAGGCTGTAATAATCAAAAAAGCGACCGCCCGTGGAATCAAATACAGTGTAGTTGGGAGTGCTATCAGCGACGTCTCTAAATCGGTTAATATCAGCATCTTCAATCTGTTGGTCAGTGAGAACCGTGATGCTAATGGGCACATCCTGCACATCTTCTTCAGTGCGTTGAGCGGTAACGATAATCCGCAGAGAGTCGTCGTCCTCTGCTGCTGCCTCTTCTTCTACGGACTGAGCTAGCTCTATCTCGCTCACAGGGGAAGTGTCCACTGAAGGGTCTCTCTCTTGTTCAGAAAGCTTAGCTCCAACAGGTTGTATGCCAACCAACCAGGCAAGGCTTGTCAGTAGTAAACCATTCTGCAACGTGATCAAATTCATCCAACAACTCCACACCCAAACTCATGTTGCCAATTAGCAATCGGCACGGGTAGATTAGAGGAAAATAGACAATCTTCCGAATGCCAGCGGGAGTTTTTCCGAACGCTAGCGGGAGTTTTTGGCTGGATTGATGTGCCAATACTGCTGGCAGTAAGCCGCTCGATAATCGCTGGGATTAAGGCCGAACTTACGTCTAAATGCCACGGCAAACGCACTACGGTTTGCAAACCCGATGGTAGCGGCAACCCCCGTCACCGTCATGTGGTTTCCTTGCAAAAGTTCTGCCGCCCGTTCCATACGGTAGTTGTGTAAATAGCCAAAAACGGTAGTCCCAAACACTTGACGAAACCCTTGTTTGAGCTTGCAGTCATTAATACCCACTTGCCGGGCCAGGGCCAGCAATGACGGTGGGTTATGAATTTGACTAATTAAAATATCCCGAGCCTGATGAATCAACTTTACATCATCAGATTTAAGAGGACGGCGTTTTTTCGGCTCAGGTTTGGGATCCTTAAGCCCCTCAAGAGCCAATGTTAGCAGTTCTAAGCTCTTACTTTCTAAATACAGCCGTCGAGTCGCGCCCTGATAGGGACATTGCAAAATTTGCTGCAGGGCAATTGCCATCAGCGGGGTCGTTTTACCAAATTTCCAATAGGGGGCCAGCACATCGGCATTAAACCGTTGATGGAGTTCAGCCAGCTGATGATCGTCACTTAGCATGGTTTGAAATAGCTGCGGGGTCATCACAATTTCGACCGTGCATATATCTTTACCGGCCACAAACTCCACCTGACTAGCCTGATCGGCGCAATATATAAAACAATATTGCCCTGAGGACACGCTCATATCAGCTTTGATCCCTTGAATGGCTCCATTCACTGGTCCAGACATAAAGAACTTAAGGGCAACGGGAGAACTGCTAGGAGAACTCCCGGCGACGGCAATCACTAAATTTTCGTCTAGCAGATGATTTTGAACAAAGAGATCAAGCGCCCCTTTACGTAGGTTGACCTTATGTAACTGTCCTGTGCCCAGGGTTTTAGGTAAGGTCAGGGTACTTTCATAGTCCGAAAGCTGATAAGTTATATCCGTTTGTTGCTGAAGTTCAAGTAACGCTGCTTGCAAATCAGTGGCCGTAAAAGTTATTTTCATTAGCTTATTGAGAAAAATTCTTAACTGCCGATGCCAAACTTTACCTCAAACGGCTGTTAAAGGGCATTATTGTTAAACAATTCGAAGCGTCATGCTGCAATTTTTTAGCCATGCGATCGCACTAATTTCAACCGCTTGCCTCTCCTTCCTAACAGTGTGTCTCCCTGTCAGTCTGCCCTAAAGATTTAGCTGTGATCATGCGTCAAACTTCCCGTTACAACTTGGTCGTTTTTGGTGCCACTGGATTTGTGGGCCGTATTCTTTGTCAGTATTTGCTAAATCAGGTTGGCATAAACGGTGCTGTTAAGTGGGCGATCGCAGGTCGTTCCCAGGCTAAGTTAAATGCCCTGGTGTCTGAGCTAGGGGTCAGCAGCCTACCTCAGATCATTGCAGATGTTTCTAATGAGGCTAGCCTGCGGGACCTGTGTGGCCAAACTCAGGTTGTTATCTCCACCGTTGGCCCCTACGCTCTGTATGGAGAACCCCTGGTTAAGGTGTGTGCAGAGACTGGTACTGACTATTGTGATCTGACCGGAGAACCCCAGTGGGTTCGCCAGATGATTCAGCGGTATGGGGCCAATGCTGAGCAGTCCGGGGCGCGAATTATTCACTGCTGTGGGTTTGACTCGATTCCGTCTGATTTGGGTGTGTATTATCTGCAGCAGCAGGCAAAAGAACGGTTGGGAGGAGTTTGCGATCGCATCAAAATGCGCCTTATAGCGGCCCAAGGTGGCCTATCGGGGGGCACCGCGGCCAGCGGCATTAATTTAATCAAAGAAGCCAGTGCCGATCCGTCCCTGCGTCAGGAGTTGGATAACCCCTATTCTATTTGCCCCGATAGCCGTCAGGCCCTGGAGCATCCTCCGACGCTGGTACCGGTGCAGTACGACCCTGACTTTCAAGGGTGGGTGTCTCCATTTGTGATGGCGGCCATCAATACCCGGATCGTGCTGCGGTCAAATGCCCTGCTGGACTATACCTATGGTAAACAGTTTCAGTATGACGAGGCCGTATTAACCGGACCTAATGCCACAGGCTGGCTGGCGGCTCAGGGGCTGAGTGTTAGTTTAGGTGCGATGGCGGCGGCCATGGCCTTCTCGCCAACCCGCTGGCTGTTAGAAAATACGCTGATTCCTAAATCGGGAGAAGGGCCAAGTCAGACGGCTCAGGAGCAAGGGTTTTATGATTTGCGGTTCTGGGGGATAACGGCCGAGAGCCAGACTATTCAGGTAAAGGTGAGGGGCGATCGCGATCCGGGCTATGGATCGACCGCTAAGATTTTGGGGCAGGCGGGGCTATGTTTGGCTGAAGATTTTCCAACTTCTGTGAAAACGGGGGGATTTTGGACACCAGCATCGATGTTTGGCGAAGTCTTGATTGAACGTTTGGTGAAAGATGCAGGATTGACGTTTGAAGCTTACTAATAGCGGATTTTAGTTGAGTAAACTATGCTCTCTAAGAAAGGGTTCGTAAATTGTTGTAAAAGGCTAAATAGCCCATCGTCCAATCCAGTATAAACAGTAGTGTTATGAGCACTGGAGGAGGGTATGAGTCGTCTTCCCTATCCCTCAGATTTAAGCGATGACGAGTGGACCTTGATTAAACCATTAGTTCCTGTGCATCAAGGTGTTGGTCATCCTCAAGAAGTCGATTTATGAGAGACCGTGAATGCCACTTTGTATTGGGCTGATAACGGTATCAAATGGCGTGTGATGCCCCATGACTTGGCCAACTGGTCAACCGTCTATGATTATTATCGTCGTTGGGTCAAGCTGGGCCTGTAGGAGAAGATTAATGAACACTTGGTAAAGTTAGTAAGACTCGCAGAGGGACGAGATGAGCAACCGAGCTTGACGAGCATCGATAGTCAAGCTGTAAGGGCTCAGAGAACAGAGGACCTGAGCAAGGGGTTGACGATCATAAACGGGTGCAAAGGTCGTAAGCGTCATATTGTTGTTGACACCTTAGGCATGGTATTGAATTGTTTTGTTAGTACAGCCAATATGGCAGATATCAAGGCTGCTGTAGTGGCATTAGAGGCTGTGTTAGAGTTGAATTAAAATCTCTCTTGCTTGATACAGTTGTTCAATGTCGTGAGTGCTAAGGGTAATCGACGTCTTTGAAGATGACATCTCTGCCCATAAAGCAAACTGAGCAGAGAAGAGTTCTAGTGCTTTGCTTTCTAAATATAGCTGCCGCTTGTCTAGTAAGATGCATAGCCTGATTTAAGCTGCAGCGGCGGATGCGTATTGTGAGCCCATCTCGCAGGTTAATAATGAAATCTCCTCTCTTCTCCTAGCTGCTTAGGCAAATTAATCTGAATGCCTAAATCCGATAGCTGATAAATTAACTCACCTTTATGATGAGCTGGCGCTATTAGAGCATTAAAACCAATGTCGGTTAGCTCGATCCCCATGTTTACTTCAGGCTTAACGTTCCTTAAATGGAAAAATTCTCATTAATGACTAATATAGCAGAAAAGATTTATATGGCGATAATAGCTGTTGCTTAAGTTCGTTGAGGTAAAGCTCGGTGCCGATGGGACCCGGTAATCCTCGACATAAATAAATTGGCATAAAGTAGATGCGCCCAGTTTTACTGACATCAAGGGATTGTGCGATCTCATTTTTTGCCCATGTCTGCCTTAAATTTGATAATTGTTGTTCTTCAAAGCGATCCATGCCTTGGAATTGTCTAAGATCGCTAAAATTGTATCCAAGCAAAATGACTAAATCGGCATCATTCAACTGTGGCAAGGTTTCAAGTGAAATAGGCGCATGGATGACAGTCTTGTTGTTAGTGATCCCTGGTGGAGATACCAATTGAAATCCTAGGGAGTCAATTAACCAACCGCACGGTGTATTAGGACCTGCCAAGCCTATATCTTGTAGGTCTGATGAACTAAGTAATGCCACCTGGGGATGAGTGTCTACTAGGGTGGCAAATAGTTCCCGTGCTGCCGCAATTTGCTGTTGAGTTTGGACCAGCGATTGCTCAGCTTGTTCTGTCCGGTTGACAGCTTGTGCGATCGCTCTTAGTGTGGGCTCTACATGCTCACGCGAATAATCAGGCAGTAATAGTGTTGGTGCAATCTGCGACAAAATCTCATAAGTACTCCCGTCAAACTCACCTCCTAGAATCAAATCGGGTTGAAGCTTGATAATCGCTTCGATGGAAGGGCTGTGGGCTAAACCAACATTAGCGATTGGATCCGCCGTTGGAGAGACCATGCGAACGCCCAGATAGGGGATTTGTTGACTTGGATCGGTGTAGGGTCCCCGGTGAAACTCGGCATAATCGCCATACCCAATAGGCTGAATATCTAAAGCTAGCAACAGCTCCAGCAAGAAGGGACCTAAAACGACAATTCTTTGAGGCTGACCACAAATCTCAGTCTCTCCCGTAATATGGGCAATGGTGCGGCAGTTGGTGGATGCGGCGTTATTTAATGGCAGATTAGAGGGGGAGCGGCAGGCTGCGATCGCAAATGCCGTCGTAATGACCAAGGTTAGACGCCTCATTGCCCTAACAGGGCTCACCAGTTTCTGAATTGCCATAGATGCCCATTTATCAAGAACTCGCCAATTAAATTTTAAGATCGCAACTGTTCCCTAGCTCGACTGAGGTGACAAAGCCTATGGCTTTGTCACTCCTTAAGGAAGCTGCCAATGCTAACAGGGAACAGTCAAGTAATGGTCAGCTGAACTCAAAACGTGTATGAAACAGATGCGCGAACCGTAAAGGGATCGCCTGGAAGAATTGAGTTAAATCTGAGATTATCCGTAGACTCAATATAATTGATATCAAACAAATTATCGAAATTCAAACCTAATCGCCAGTTATTCTGTCGGTAGAATACTGCCGCATTAGTGAGAAAGTAGCTATCCACCTCAAAACTGTTTTCTAAATCACCTTGCCGCTCCCCGACAAAGTTAAACCCTAAACCAAAGCCTAATCCTTGTAAGTCTCCAGATTGGATTTCGTAGGTTGTCCATAAACTAGCACTGTGTTCAGGAATATTGAACAATCGGTTACCTACAATATCCGTATTATCTTCTGTCACTTCAGCATCAATATAGGCATACGATGCAACAATGTTCCATCCCGGCAAGATCTCCCCAGTCACATTAAAATCGATGCCCTGACTATTTTGTTCTCCTGTCGATACAGAAGAGAATGGATCATTTGGATCGGTGGTTAACACATTTTGTTTGGTAATGTCGAAATAGGCTAGTGTAGCAGCCAGACGATTTTCGATAATTTCACCTTTGATGCCAACTTCAAACCCTTCGCCTTCTGTAGGGTCAAACAAGTTACCATCTACATCCGTTCCCGTATTTGGTACAAAGGAACGGGAATAGTTAGCATACAGAGAAATGGGTTCAATCGGCTGGTAAACAATGCCAATGCGAGGGGTTAAAGAATCATCATATTGATCGAACTCGAAATCACCAAAATCAACATCAAAGTCTACTGATTCAGAATCGACCGAGTCATAACGCAACCCTGCTACCAAAATTAGGTTATCCAAAATATCAATCTGATCTTGCAAATAAATTCCGAGGTGGTCTGTTGTTCCATCGTTACCAAAAAATAAAGGAATATCATTCGCGTCAGATGTAGGAGCGATTGAGTATTCCGGATCAAAGATATTGATAGTCGTAAAAAACTCAGGTTCAAATGTCGCCCTTGAGCGACTCGATTCTTCCGTGTGAGCGAAATCAACCCCAAATAAAAGCTTGTGCTTTACGGATCCTGTATTAAACTCACCTTGGACATTTGTGTAGATTGAATAAGTCTCCGTGTCACCAACCTGGCCTGCAAACAAACGATCAAAATCCCCTGTCGACTCATCTAAAAAAAGACGTAATGGAAATACACCATATGCATATTCATCAGAGGAGTAGCGAAACTCATTGCGCAGTTGCCAACTGTCGCTAAAATCATGCTCCAATGTGTAGCCAACATTTAGGTATTCTTGATTAATTGTGTCATCAGGATTGCCCAACACCCGGTCTAACGGAATATCCGCAACACTATCCCCAATAGCAGCAAGACCTGATACATAAGGATCGTCATCCCTAGTATATTCCAAGTTAAAGGTCAATTTTGTTTGATCACTAATAAGCCAGCTTAGGGTTGGACCAATAAAGAAGCGATTGAAGCCACTATCGTAGTCTTGAAAACTATCTTCTTCTCGGTAGACTGCATTTAGACGATAGAGTAAACGTCCGTCGTCCGTTAAGGGGCCTGAGAGATCAATGCTGGGGCTGATCAGACCTCGGTTTCCCGCTTGAAACTGGAAATTATAATAGGGCTCTGATAAGGGCTTTTTTGTGACTAGATTAATCACACCGCCCGGCTCTGACTCACCATATAGGACCGATGCGGGGCCTCTTAATACTTCAATCCGCTCCAGATTTGCCACTTCTGGAGCGGCAGAATTTGCACCAAACCCAAATTGACGAAAGCCGTCTCTCAAAATTGGAGCACCGTCAAACCCGCGAATGCCAACCCTGAAATCGCGACCATCATCATCCCCTTGAAACGTTACCCCGGCAGCATTCCTAAGTACCTCTTCCAAGGCAATCGCCTGCTGGTCTTCGATCACCTGACGCGGAATCACCTGAATTGAATTGGGAATATCTCGCAAGGGGGTATCGGTACGCGTGGCAGTGCTGGCGTTGGGAATAAAATAATCGTCTTTCCCTTCGCTCGTGACCACAATCCTTAACGCGTCATCCTCTGACGCTTGAACAGTGGGCATGCCGGGGATAACGCCAACAAATATACCAGTCGTTGCTGTACTGATTTCCAGAGTAGGGGCGGCATCGGTGCCCGTAACGACAATCTGCACCTGACTATCTGGTAAATTAGTAACGTTGATCAGGCCAATCCCATCAGCTGGATTATCAACCAAAAACTCATCTCCATCCTGCAACTGTAGCACCGCATTGGCAACATTAACAATGACAGAATTACCCGTAATCGTTGGTTTAGCTACGGTCAATTTCTCATTGGCTATTAATTGAAGGTTGACGCCAGTAACAGATTCTTCAACCTGGATATTGGTAATGTCAACCCGGTCGCCCTGGGCGAGGAACTGTACCTTTGTTAGTGCCTCATTGAGCGGATTCTCTAACCTTTGGCCCACTGTCTCTGCTGCTGCTGCAGGATGTATCATCAGGGCAATAATCCCTGCCAACATGGGCCAGCTGCACAATTCCTTATTCATAATCTAATTCACCCACACACCAAGGTAGTCTAGCTAATGAAAATTATTACTATTAGCTGATTGAGAGTATGATAGGGGGAAGTGGGGGATAGTCATCTTTGAGCGTCCAAATTTTTTCTTTGTGCGCCCAAATTTTTTCTAAGCCTGGCATCATACCTGACTTCGTTTTCCTAATTGATAGGCTTTAGGACTGATGGAAAACTGACGTCGAAATGCCGTGCTAAAGGCTTCTGGGTTGCGGTAGCCGACCTGATGGGCAACCTGGGCAATCGTGATATCGGTCTGACGCAGTAGTTGCTGGGCCTGTTCCATGCGACAATCGCGTAAATAACCAAACACCGTTGTCCCAAATAGATAACGAAACCCCTGCCTGAGAGTCTGCTCATTTAAGCCCACTTGACGAGACAGTTCCATCATCGATAGGGGATTGCTTAGCTTCGCCACCAAAATATCTCTGGCATACTGAACTCGTTCTAAATTAGCGGCTTTAAAGGGAGAGAGAGTATTTGCCGTCGAATCGACATCAAGGGCGGCAAGCTGTAGTGCCAATAGTTCCTGTGCTTTAGACTCCAGGTAAAGATAGCCTGCGGGCCCCCGATAGGGACAGTGTAAAATCTGCTGTAATACTTGGGTCATGGCCAGGGTCATTTTTCCCATAGGTTGATGAAACCGCTTGGTAGTGTGCATCAATTGGCGTAGCGGTGAGGGTAATTCCCCATAAATGGAACCGAGCATTCGAAAATAGTCCACATCGGCATAGATCATGACCACCTTTATGGGAAGATCGGCTTGCCATGCTTCCTCTTCGGTTAATTCTGGCAAATAATAAAGATAGTGGTGGCCAGTCGTTTCTATATAGTCAGATTCAATCTCCGGGAAGTTGGTGGTTTGTATCCTAGAAGCCCCCGAGAGGTAGAACTTTGCCGTTAGCGGAAAGGTGTTGTCATGGTACTTTTTTACTTTTAAATGCTGATATAGTCGGCCTTCAAGAATATAAATGGTCAAGCCTCCTCTTAACTTAAGCAAGTGGTGGTGCCCCTTGCCAACTTGTTTTAGCCAACGATTATGAAGGCCAAATTCCGTGGTGCGATATATTTGCTCACCCTGCTGGTGAGCTTCATCCATCAGGTCTTCAATGTTGGCATCTGTTAACTTAAGCACGACGTTATTTAGGACTTGCTGTAAAGGAGATTAGTTCTCAATAGCTTAAACCATAATAGAAACAACCAAGGAACAAGAATTCAATAAAGCATCAATCTTGAGTTTTGAGATTACTAAGGAGCAACTTATGCAAAACTTAAATCTGAGAACTTAAAAACTTATCAGGTGTAAGCATTACCTGTTTAGGGCCGTTTAAGGACTAGCGTAAGGCCATCGGCAATGGGTAGCATGCTTAATTCGATGCGCGGGTCTTGGTGGAGAGTTTGATTTAGTGCTCTCAACGCCACCGTATCAGGGTCAATTTTCTCTGGATCGGCCACATCTCCACCCCACAGCACATTATCAATAGCGATTAGTCCCCCTGGTCGCATCAGTTCCAGACATTTTTCGTAGTATTGGGAGTAGCTCGTTTTGTCGGCGTCAATAAAGGCAAAATCAAAGGCACCTGACTGTCCTGTTTCTAATAAGCAATTCAAAGTATCGAGGGCCGGGGCGATACGCAGGTCGATTTTGTCTGCAACACCAGCTGCTTGCCAGTGGGGTATTGCTAATGCTCGACATTCTTCTCGAATATCACAGGTGATCAGGATCCCGTCGGCGGGGAGGGCCAGAGCCATCCATAGGGCACTGTAGCCTTTAAAGGTACCAATTTCTAAAACGTTTTTAGCGCCCATCAGTCGGATCAGCAGGGCCATAAACTGTCCCTGGTCGGGAGCAATTTGCATATCGCCAAAGGGATGTTGGGCGGTTTCCTGGCGTAGTTGAGCAAGGTGTTTGGGTTCACGCAGGGATACGGAGAGCAGGTAGTCATAGAGATGGGAATGTAGCTCACCTGTTTTGGCGGACATGATCCTGTTCTCCTGGATATAGAGGGCATCAAAAACCATGCTCGGAGGGACGTCAGACTCTGGGCAAAAACATCGTAATGCGACCGGGGATTAAATTTCTTTGTTGGGCGTAGTTTTTTCTTTGTGAAAGTTTCTCTTTGGATGGAATGTTGGGCTGAATTGGTAAACCTTAGTTGGGGGCAAGTAAGTGATTTTTAAGGGCTTCCAGGTAAAGTTCGGTACCGATGGGGCCGGGTAACCCTGCGCATAAATACGTTGGAATAAAGTAGACGCGTCCGGCTTGGCTGGCGTCGAGGGACTGTGAGATCGCATTCTCTTCCCACGCCTGCTTTAATTTCGACAGCTGATTTTCTTCAAAGCGATCCATACTGTCAAGTTGTTTGAGATCGTTGAAGTTATACCCCAACAGAATAATCGCATCAGCCTTATTCAATTCAGGCAGTATTTCCAAGGAAATGGGGCTCTCAAAATCTTTATCATTAAAATTGGGGGGATATACCAGTTGAAACCCCACGGCTTCTAGGGGTAAGCGACAAGAGTTGTAACTATTGCCCAGATATATTTCCTGCAGTTGTGATGTTATTAGCAATAGTGCCTTCGGCTGGGTTGCCACCAGGGAAACTAACTGGTCACGCGCCGATGCAATATGTTGTTTATGATTCAACAGCACCTGCTCAGCTTGCTCAACACGATCAACGGCTTGGGCCGTGATTTGTAAGCTCAATTCTGATTCGAAACGAGCCATCAGTACAGTCGGTGCAATTTTAGACAAGATTTCCTACTGAGCGGCATTATTACCCTCAACACCTAGAATCAAATCGGGCTGAATCTGGAGGATGGATTCAATTGATGGGGTATAAGCCAACCCGACATTGGCTAATGGCTGCGTAATGAAATCGCCTAAATAGGGAATTTGTTGGCTAGGATTGCTGTAATCTCCTTGATGAAATTCAATATGGTCAGCATACCCAACAGGCTGAATATTAAGGGCGAGGAGGTGCTCTAGAACATAAGGACCTAAAGCAACAATTTTTTGAGGATTACCACAAATCTCGGTTTCTCCAACTTTATGCTCAACGGTGCGGCAATCGCTGGATTCAGACAGTCTGGAAATATCAGCATGATCTGAACGCTGGCAGGATGAAAGCGAAATTGCCGTCAATAGACCTAGTGCTAACAGCTTGATGTTTACACCCGTTTGCCCATATTTCCAGACTCCCATCATTAGCGATCAAAATTTGTATTCAACAGACGGCTGCATCGTCAGTAGAATCTAACACCGTTTAATTCAACACTTAAAATTTTACCGAAAATGAACCCATGACCGTAAACGGTTCACCAGGGTCAATGCCTCTAATTGTATTTTCTGAATTGCCGATAATATAATCAACATCAAAAATATTCTCGAAATTGAGTCCCACTCGGTAGTTATCCCATTTGTAGAAAACAGCCGCATTGGTGAGAATGTAGTCGTCTAGCTCATAGCTATTTGCCAAGTCACCCTGTCGTTCTCCCACAAAGTTTAATCCTAAGCCAAACCCCAGACCTTGCAAATCTCCGGACTGAATTTCATAGGTTGTCCACAGATTAGCACTGTGTTCAGGGACACCTGATAAGCGATTGCCAACAAGCGCCGGATCGTTATCCTCGGTTATGTCGGCATCCGTGTAAGCATAAGACTTCTCCAAAGCTGACAAGCTCTGGCACAGGGGCATTATAGCCATACCAGGTAGGACTATTGAAACGTCAGGATGGACGAATTATTAGGGATTGAGCGCTATTGTTGTTAATTTAGAGCTGATTTTGTAGCGACTGAACGTGGCTCCCCACCATCAATTTAAGACTGTTGAAAACACCCCAATTGATAGCCGCCTAATCGCAGTCTGACCAACCCACAAACTACTAATATTGCGGTTTCATAATGGCGAGAATCCAGACGGAATTGTGCCTTAGCAATCCGCCAAATTTTGATGACCCGGATCAAATGCTCAATGTAAATTCGGTTCTGCGAAAATTCTTTGTTTGATTGCTTTTGCTCTGCACTGAGTTCTTGATTACGAGGCTTTTTAACTGGGGTACGTGTGCGAGCAACACCCTGGTAGCCTTTATCTCCTCCATAGTGCTGGTCTTCACTAAAGTGAGTCTGTTGCTCACGCAATAAACTTTGATCACTGCGGGGACCGGGTTCCCCGACCAACACATCGACAATGTCATGACCGGTTTCTAGGCTGATAATCTGACTTTTGAACGTATGTTGTTTCTTTTTACCTGAATAATAAGCCTTTTGAACGTCATTATCTTTAGGTCGTTCTCGGGACTGCTCCGTGCTATCGACGAGCAGTTCATGCTCGGTTAATATTTGCTGAAGTCGGTCTAGCTTTTCCGCATCACCCGACACTTCCTCTAGCCAGCTTGCGGGCAGCAATTGACGCAAGACGACGACCCACTGATGATACGTCTCATGAGCTGTGCTCTCACAGACACCATCGTGCAATCCCAGAACTTCAAAGGTCTCGTGGTGTCTCAGGTAAAACAGACATAGGCTGACTTGTTCAGCTGCGGTGAGTTTAGGCGGACAACCACCGCCTGGGGCATTTATTCGAACTTTGCTGACCTCACCTTTTGCCAGTTGCTCTGCCTGATGGCTCACTGCTCTATCAATGAGCTGGCATAAATCGTCATAGGTAATACCGAATAGCCGTTTGCTTCGCTCGGGATTTTGGTGGATATAATTGTAGGGATTTTTCATTTGCTTGGTAGAACGTCACTTTTAGCGTTCTACCAGCTTTTTTTATCCGAATTTATATTTTGGAGATGTCTATAGGAAGCAATCACATTCCAGCCGGGCAAGATCTCTCCACTGATATCGAGTTCAATCCCACGACTACGTAGCTCTCCCGTGGCTACCGACGCAAACGGATCGTTAGGATCTGCTGTTGCCACGTTCTGTTTGATGATATCAAAAAATGCCAGGGTGGCAAACATCTTATCTCTAAGTAATTCAGCTTTGACACCCACTTCAAACCCTTCACCTTCTTCAGGCTCCAGAAAGTCACCACCAGACGTGACTCCAGAATTAGGTGTAAATGAACGAGAATAGCTGCCGTAAAGAGAAATAGACTCACTGGGTTGATACACAAGACCGATACGCGGCGTCACGGCATCATCGTATCGGCTATCCTCAGAACCAACTGAGTCAAAGAACGTTGGACCGTTGATTAATTCTTGATCAACGGTATCATAGCGAAGACCGCCGACAAGAATCAAATTGTCAAAGAACGAAATTTGATCTTGAAGAAAAACGCCTAGGCGATCTGTCCTGGTTTCAAAGTTTTGTAATCTGGGTACGGAGCTAAAGTCGGGACGAGGAACCGTTCCGTAGACCGGGTTAAAGATGTCGATCTCAGACTCTGCAAAAAGATCAAAAAATGTAACTAACTCACTGTCAGTCCAATCTAAATCAACACCGAACAACAGATCGTGCTCAATTGAACCTGTGGTAAATTCACCTAGGACATTACTCTGTAGTGAGTATGACTCTAGTTCTTGTTCTTGTAATGCCCAGCTGCGAAAAGCAGTGCCGGTTGTTTCTTCAAAAAAAGTAGTAAACGCGATATTTGAAGAGAAATCTTGGGTGCGGTAACGAAAGGCATTACGCACTTTCCAATTTTCATTAAATCGATGTTCTACATCGTATCCGACGCTTAAAAACTCTTCTTTATAGAGATCGTCTGGTTCACCGATAATGCGATCAAATGGAATATCAACGACTTCACCTTCAGCAGCAATCAGGCCAAAATCACTGGGGCGCTCTTGATCTAAATATTCCAATTGAACTGTGAGGTCTGTTTGTTCGCCAATGTCCCAAGCCAGAACGGGCGAAATAAAGAACTGTTCAATATCGGTGTCAAAGTCTCGAAAATCTTCGCTGTTTTCATACAGGGCATTTAAACGATACCGTACGCTACTGTCTGAGGTTAGGGGACCAGACAGGTCAATGCTGGGACGGATAAGTTCTCGACTATCGAGCTGTAGTTCTACAGCGTAGTATGGTTCAGCTAATGGTTTTTTGGTAACTACGTTGACCACACCCCCTGGTTGGATCTCGCCGTATAGAATAGATGTTGGGCCTTTAAGGACTTCAATGCGCTCTAGATTTTCTATGACTATAGGCTCTCTGGAGTTGGTTTCATATAATCTGAAACCATTGCGGAGGATGGGCGCACTATCGAAACCCCGCAGTCCTATCTCTTGATCTCGACCTTCACCAGTACCTGTAAATGTAACACCACTGACGTTGCGTAACACTTCTTCGATCCGAATCACCTGCTGGTCTTCGAGCACTTGTTGAGGGATCACCTGAATCGATGCAGGGATATCGAAAATTTCGGCGTCGGTGCGGGTCGCCGTAGTTGCATTAGGGACAAAATAATCGTCCTCTTCTTCGCCTGTTACCACAATCCGCAGTGCGTCATCATCCGGCGCTTGAACGGTAGGAATGCCAGGGGTAACGCTGACGAGTAGGCCAGTGGCGGCGGTGCTAATGTCCAGATCAGGGGCG
The DNA here is from genome assembly GCA_039028535.1 of Cyanobacteria bacterium P01_B01_bin.77. Classification (GTDB taxonomy): domain Bacteria; phylum Cyanobacteriota; class Cyanobacteriia; order Phormidesmidales; family Phormidesmidaceae; genus Leptothoe. Next base: position 93,760 of record JBCCHX010000008.1, on the reverse strand, counting down.
GCATCGGTGCCCGTAACGGCAATCTGCACCTGATTGTCAGACACGTTGGTAACCGTAATCAGGGTAATCTCATCGGCTGGATTATCCACTAAAAACTCATCCCCATCGGTTAACTGCAACACCGCATTGGGAATTGTCACCAATGCAGCACTATCTGCGATCGCAGGGTCAGTTCCGACTAACTCCCCATTGGTCACTAACCGGAGGGTAAAGCCTGTGGCAGTGTCTTCAATCTGGACGTCGGTAATTTCAATTCGTTCACCCTGGGCCAGGGAGTCTACCGTCACCTGTACCCCATTGGCCAGATTTTCTAACCTTTGGTCTACTGTCTCTGCCACAGCAGCAGGGTGTACCATCAAGACAACAACGCCTGCTAACAGGGGCCACCTCCAAAACTCATTATTCATAACTTAATTCATCCACACACCAAAGTAGCCTAGCTAATGAAAATCATTATTATTAGCTAGTTGAGAGCATGATAGAAGGAAGTGGGGGATGGCCACCTTTGTGCGCGTAATTTTTTCCTTTGTGCGCGTAAATTTTTTCTCAGCTTGACCTACAGCTAAGTCCGTTTTCCTAACTGGTAGGCCTTGGGGCTGATGGAAAATCGACGTCGAAAGGCGGTACTAAAGGCTTCAGGGTTGCGGTAGCCGACCTCATGGGCAACCTTGGCAATTGTGATATCGGACTGACGCAGCAGCAGCTGGGCCTGATCCAGGCGGTAATCGCGTAAATAGCCAAACGCCGTTGTGCCAAATAGGTAACGAAACCCTTGACTGAGAGTCTGCTTATTTAGACCCACCTGACGAGACAGTTCCACCATCGATAGGGGATTACTTAGCTGTGCCACCAGAATATCTCGGGCATACTGGACCCGTTCTAAATCAGCAGCTTTGATAGGCGACGGGCTATTTGTCGTCGCGTCGGCATCAAGGGCGGCAAGCTGCAGTGCCAAGAGTTCTTGTGCTTTAGATTCCAGGTAAAGATGCCCGACCGGCCCCCGATAGGGAAACTGTAGAATTTGCTGTAATACTTGGGTCATGGCCAGGGTCATTTTTCCCATGGGTTGATGAAACCGTTTGTTACCTTGCATCAATCGGTGTAGCGGTGCAGGCAATTCCCTATAGGTGGAGCCGAGCATTCGAAAATAGTCCACATCGGCATAGATCATGACGACTTTGAGGGGGACATCGGCTTGCCATTCTTCCTCTTCGGTTAACTCTGGCAAGTAGTAAAGGTAGTGGTATCCAGCCGTTTCTATATAGTCGGGTTCAAGCCCAGGCACGTTGGTGGTTGTTATTCTGGAAGTCCCCGACAAGTAGAATTTTGCAGTGATTGGAAAGGTATCGTCGTGGTACTTTTTTACAATTAAACGCTGATATAGCTGGCCTTCAAGAATATAAATGCTCAAGCCCCCTTTCAACGTAATCCAGTGATGGTGGCCTTTGCCAACTTGTTTTAGCCAACGATTGCGATCACCAAATTCCGTTTTGCCATAGATGCATGTACCCTGCTGGTGGGCCTCATCCATCAGGTTCCAAATATTGGTTTCCGTTAGCTTAAGCACGACGCTATCTAGGGCTTACCGTAAAGGAGATTAGTTCTCAATAGCTTAAACCATAATAAACCCTGTCTGCGTCCAGAACTGGAAGTTTGACCTAAAGGAAACTATAGGTTTTAACTTCGAGGTAGTTGATGAGGACGCGGGGACGCGGAGAGTTTGAGCAATCCCGCTCTCCGTGTCTCCCTTTCTCTGTGTCTCCGTGTCTCCCTTTCTCCGCGTCAATCTTACCTAGAACTTCTAAACCTGACGACCAGATCGCTTAAGTGCCAGGGTAAGGCCATCGCCAATGGGCAACATGCTCAGATCAATACGTGAATCCTGATGAAGGATCTGATTTAGTTCTCTCAACGTCTCCGTATCAGCATCGGTTATTTCTGGGTCGGCCACTGTCCCACCCCAAAGCACATTGTCAATAGCCATTAGCCCTCCTGGTCGCAACAGTTCCAGGCATTTTTCGTAGTAGTGATGGTAGTTTGTTTTATCCGCGTCAATAAAGGCAAAGTCAAAGGTGTTGGCCTGACTTGTTGTTAACAGACTATCTAGAGTATCGAGGGCTGGGGCAATGCGCAGGTCAATTTTGTCAGCAACACCAGCCGCTTGCCAGTAGGTGGGGGAAAAGTCTCGACATTTTTCTTCAATATCACAGGTAATCAGAGCGCCATCGGCGGGAAGAGCCAAGGCCATCCACAGAGCACTATAGCCAGTAAACGTACCAATTTCGAGAACCTTTTTTGCCCCTATCAGTCGAATCAACAGAGCCATAAACTGTCCCTGATCAGGAGCAATTTGCATATCACCTTGGGGATGCTGGGCATTTTCCTGACGCAGTTGTTTAAGAATGTCAGCCTCCCGCAAAGAAACCGACAGCAGATAATCATAGAGATGTGCCTGTAATGCAAGTGTTTTGTTAGACATAGTAGTAATCCCTTTCTTCCCCTCTCACCCTCTTTAACTCCGCCCAAGCAACTGTTCCTTAAGCTCTTCCAAATAAAGTTCAGTTCCAATCGGCCCAGGTAACGTCATGCATAGGTAGTATGGAATGAAATAGACTTTTCCTGCTTGGCTGGCAGTTAGGGACTGTGCGATCGCATTCCCCTCCCAGTCCTGTTTAATCTTTGATAGTTGGCTTTCTTCAAAGTGGTTTGTACTGCTCAGCTGCTTAATGCCGCCATGATCCCGTCCAACCATAACAATTAGATCAGCCGCATTAAACTGCGGCAGTATTTCCAGAGAAATCGGTATCCGAGGGGCAGTATTTTCAAATCCTGGTGGATACAAAAATTGAAACCCCAACGCTTTAAGAATATCGCTGCAATTGTCTAGCCTATCGTTGCCTAAATATAAGTCTGGAAATTGGCTGTGGAGCAGCAAAACGTTAGGAGATGCGTCAACAACGGGTGCTAAGGCCTGACGCGCAGCGATAACTTGTTGTTCAACCTTGGTTAGCAATTGTTCAGAACGCTCGGGACGATTAACGGCTTGGGCCAGGGTCTTTAAGTTTTCCTCAACCTGATCGTATTGCAATATTAATGTGGGCGCGATGGTTGAAAAGGTTTGATACTGAGCCCGGTTCTCATCATCAGCGCTTAAAATTAGGTCTGGCTGAATTTTAAGCATAGCTTCAAGCGAAGGATTATCCGCTGAACCAACATTGACCAGCGGCTGGGTAATGCGACTCCCTAAATACGGAATCTGCTGACTCGGCTCGGTAAAATCGCCTTGGTGAAAGGCTTCGTGGTCAGCATAGCCAACGGGTTGAATCCCCAGCGCCAATAGAGGCTCTAACAGGTAGGGACCGAGCACTACAATTCGCTGGGGTTGACCGCACACCTCCGTTTTACCCATCCTGTGATCAATGAAACGACAGTTGGTGCTAATGTCGGAAGACCGATGGTTTGTTGATTGCTCTGTGGGACTTTGGCAAGCAGCAATAGCCACCATTGAAATGGTAAATAAGGTCATGAGCTGAGGCAATTTAAATCGGTGATTAAGTCGCTGAACTCTCATAACTCCTCATTTAGTTGGGCACAACATCAAAACGTGTATGAAACAGACGCCCTCACCGTAAGAGGATCTCCTGGATAAATGCGTCTAGTTCTATCACTGTTGCTGACAGACTCGATAAAATCAATATCAAACAGGTTGTCAATATTTAGTCGTGCTTGCCAGTTGTTACGGCGGTAGAAAACAGCTGCGTTAGTGAGAAAATAGCTATCTGCCTGAAAACTGTTGCTTAAATCACCCTGGCGCTCATCAACAAAGTTAACCCCCAGACCAAACCCTAATCCTTGTAAGTCTCCAGATTGGATCTCATAGGTGGTCCACAGGCTAGCACTCTGTTCGGGAACACCTGACAGTCGATTACCCACTGGGAATGTATTATCCTCAGTAATTTCCGCATCAATGTAGGCATAGGACGCCACCATATTCCAGCCGGGTAAAATTTCGCCCGTCAGGTTAACGTCCACACCGCGACTGCGTTGTTCTCCAGTGGCAATCGACGCAAAAAAGGGATCATTGGGATCATCGGTAGCCACATTTTGTTTGGTAATGTCGAAATAGGCCAAGTTGACAGCCAGACGATTTTCAATAATCTCACCTCTAATGCCCACTTCAAACCCCTCACCTTCTTCAGGCTCTAAAAGCTGGCCATCTGTATCGGTGGCAGAATTGGGCACAAAGGAACGAGAGTAATTGGCATATAAAGAAATCGGTTCAATTGGCTGGTAGACAATGCCAATGCGAGGTGTGAGCGCCTCCTCTTGCTGTTCACTGGCTTCCTCACCCGTCACCACGAGTGTAGTTTCTTGGTCGACCAGATCGTATCGTAAGCCTGCCACCAAAATTAAGTTATCTAAAATGTCAATTTGGTCTTGGAGATAAATTCCCAGCTGGTCTCGTCGGGTAGCCGGGCTATCATCAAAAATATCAACCAGGCTATCATCAGAAAACCTGGGAAACGCTAAGTCATCTGGTTCAAAAATATTGATAGGAGAGAAAAAGTCTTCCTGCTCAAAATTAGATCGTGTGATGGTCTCGTCTTCTACACGGTTCAAATCAATACCAAACAGCAGCCTATGCTGTACGGATCCTGTTTTGAATTTGCCTTGGGCATTGGTATAAAGCGAATAGGTATCTGTTTCGCCAAACTGGTCAACCACAAAACGATCTAATATTCCAGTGGATTCATCCAAGAAAAGAGGAGCGGCGAAGATGCTGTAATCATAGGAACTAGAGGTGTACCGAAATTGATTTTGCAGGCTCCAATTGTCGCTAAACCGATGCTCTAGGGTATAGCCCACATTCAGATAGTCTTGTTCAACCGTCGCTTCAGATCCCGTTAGGACTCGCTCTGGAGAAATGTCGGCAATGCCGTCGCCAAAGGCAAGCGTGCCAAAGTCAAGGGGTTCGTTATCTTTGGTGTATTCCAGGTTAAGGGTTAAATCGGTGCGATCGCTAATCAACCAGGTTAATGTAGGCGCAATAAAAAAGCGCTCAAAATCGCTGTCAACATCTCGAAAACTGTCCTCTCGGCGATAGAGGGCATTAAGACGATAGAGCAATCGCCCATCCTCGGTAACAGGTCCCGATATATCAACGCTGGGGCTAATAAATCCTCGGTTTCCCCCCTGAAATTGAAGATTGTAGTACGGTTCTGCCAGCGGTTTCTTAGTAACCAGATTAATCACCCCGCCCGGTTCCGCCTGACCATATACGGATACAGGTCCTCGTAATACGTCCACTCGCTCCAGATTCGCTAATTCTGGCTCCGCTGCATCGCCCCCAAAGAAAGGGAGAAGAACGCCGTCCCGTAGCACTGGAGCGTTGTCAAACCCTCGAATGCTAATGTCCAGACCACGACCATCATTATTGCCCAAAAACGTTACCCCAGCCGCATTGTCGAGCACCTCTTCGAGACCAATGGCCTGTTGGTCGTCAATAATCTGTCGGGGAATCACCTGAATCGATTGAGGTATATCGCGTAGGGGAGTATTCGTGCGGGTTGCTGTACTCGTATCGGACACCAGGTAGCCCGCCTGCTCACCCGTCACCACAATTCGCAATGAATCATCTGCCGCAGTCTGCGTAACAGCATCACCAGGTTGGGCACTCACCGTAAGTCCAGTTGCTCCAGTGATAAGATTGACAACCGGTGGTGCATCGGTACCTATAATCGCAATTTGCACCTGATTATTGGGCAGGTTTATGACCGTAACCAACGCAATGCCTGCGACCGGATCGCTGATTTGGAACTCTTCTGTCTCTGCTAAACGTAATATCGCATTAGGAATATCAGCAGTTAGGCCATTGCCTGTGATCGAGGTTTGAGGAATCGGTAGTTCATTACTGGTTTCCAATTGCAGAGTAAAGCCCTGAACAGTTTCCTCAAGCTGAATACTCGTAATCACAACAACATCAGCCTGGGCAACAGCAGTCGACTCAATTGCCGCTGGCTCCGTCGTTTTTGCATTTGTTTCCACCGCTTTTAGCGGGGCCAGGTCTATTGCTAAAGCAGGCTGTGCGGCGATTAAAACAGCGGTCCCCAATCCTACACTCAAGGGTATACTATTGCACAATTGTTTCATTCCTGTCTCACCCACACATTGACTAAGCCCAACTTAACGTTGCCTAATGAAAGCTATTCTTATTAATTGGGCAAAGCAATGATAGGTGGCAAACGAAATTACTTTCTTAGCGAAACCGACTTTTTTTCTTAGCGAAACCGACTTTTTCTTAGCGATACCGTCGGGCTGCTAAGACCGCTGACTGAGCTGATAAGCTTTTGGGTTTACAGAAAATTTGCGTCGAAATGCAGTGCTAAAGGCTTCAGGACTTTGGTACCCAACAGCAGCGGCTATTCCAGCGATGGTGAGTCTGGATGTCCTTAACAATTCTTTAGCCTGTTGCAGCCGATAGTCCTGCAGATAGCCAAAGACAGTCGTGCCAAATAAATGACGGAACCCTCGATTGAGTTTACGGTCATTTAATCCCACTCGTCGAGCTAAGTCCACTAGGGACGGCGGAGCTGTTGCCTGCTGAATCAGAATTTCTCTGGCTTGGTACAATTGTTCAATGTCCTGAGGACAAAGCGGTATGACAGCGGCAGACTGGGGCACATCCGTCCAGAGAGAAAACTGCGCTGCGAAAAGTTCTAATGCTTTGTTTTCCAGATAAATCTGCTGCATAAAACCAGTATAGGGACAGTGCAAAATCTGTTGGAGCAGCTGCTTAATGACCGGCGTCATCTTTCCCAGTGGCTGATGAAACCGTTGGGTTCTGTCGCCTGCGATTAGCTTTTGTAGCAGGGGTGACCAGTTCTTTGTGTCTATGTCAAACGTGCTGAAATAGCTGGGATCAACATACAGGTAAACAACGTGAATAGGGTCCTTAGCAGACCATTCTTCAATTTCAGTGTGGTTTGGTAAATGATAAAGATAGTGATGACCCGTGATTTCTTCGTAGTCAGCTGTAATATCAAGAGATTCCGGCGTTTGCACCCGCGAGGTTCCCGATAGGTGAAACTTAGCGACCAGGGGAAAGCTAGACTCATGCTGTTGAGTATGCTGAATTGTTTGCCATAGTTGAACGTTACGAATGATGATGGAGAGGCCATGACGTAAATTGATATAGCGATCGCCTCCTTCTCCCAGCCGATTGGGTAGATTAACCTGCACACCCAGGTCTAGCGGTTGCCGAATCTGCTCACCTTGATGCTCGGCCTCCAGCTGTATGTTTTCAAAACTATCATCTGTCAGCTTGATTGCCATGTTTGTGCCAGTCTGAGATCTCCTTTGTTAAGGATAATTACTCTCATAAAGCACTTTAACAGAAAGCCCCGGTTTATGGTCTTTAATTCAGTATGGCTTAATTTACGTTTCAGAGGTGATGAGGGTATGGGGGCATAGGGTGATGGGATAGCGCGGGGACACGGAGATCTTGAGTAGTAAATAATTCCCGTGTCTCCCATTCTCCGTATCAGGCTTGCCCAAATTTTTAAACCTGACGGCTAGGTGGCTTAAAGGCCAGAGTCAGACCGTCGCCAATGGGGAGCATGCTCAGGTCAATGCGCGGGTCCTTGGATAGGGCCTGATTTAGTTCTCTCAAGGCCACCGTATCAGCATCGGTTATCTCCGGGTTGGCCACTGCCCCACCCCACAGTACATTATCAATGGCGATTAGCCCTCCGGGTCGCAGCAGTTCCAAACACTTTTCATAGTATTGGGGATAGTTTGTTTTGTCAGCGTCAATAAAGGCAAAGTCAAAGGTATTTGCACAACCTGTCTGTAATAGGCTGTCAAGAGTGTCTAGGGCCGGGGCAATGCGGAGATCAATTTTGTCTGCAACGCCAGCCGCTTGCCAGTAGGGTGGGCCAAATTCTCGACAGTTTTCTTCGATATCACAGGTAATTAGGATACCATCAGGGGGCAACACTAGTGCCATGCAGAGGGCACTGTAGCCGGTAAAGGTGCCAATTTCCAGAATCTTTTTAGCACCCATGAGCTGGATCAGTAAAGCCATAAACTGTCCCTGGTCGGGAGCAATTTGCATAATGCTATCCGGATGTTTGGCGGTTTCTTGCCGCAATTGCGTGAGGGTTTCAGACTCGCGCAGCGAAACGGAAAGCAGGTAGTCGTATAGGTGGGTGTGTAGCTTACCTGTTTTTTTCATGGTCGTGTTCTTCTGCTCCCAGCCCAATTTAGCGCGGCTCTCTTCTACCATTGAGCGGACAATCTGTTTCAGAGATAGCATTCCCTCAGCCGTGGTGGGAAAGTCAAGACGCAGGGATTGCACAGTAGTATTGTTGCTGACCTCCAGGGTGATGCCAGTGGCTTCTAGCTGGGTGATCTTTGCCTGCTCGACCCAATCAAAGCCTGCGATGGCTTTGGCACAAGCCAGTAGATCTTCATATTTGTCTTGATTCAGATGCTGGGCAACACTTGTTAGCAATTTCTCGGTTAACGGAGCACCTTTTTGCTCGTGGGTAGACTCAGAACTCATTGGGTTTGTCTCCAAAATATTATTCAGCTTGGTGATAGGAGCTTTTCTTGCAGTTCTTCTAGGTATAGCTCGGTGCCGATGGGGCCAGGTAAGCTACCGCACAAATAACCGTCAAAGAAGTAGACTTGTCCAGTTTTACTAGCATCCAGAGACTGAGCAATTGGGTTCTCTGCCCAGGCTTGCTTTAGACTCGATAGTTGGTAATTTTCAAAGCCATCCATACTGTTAAGTTCTTTAGCAGTATCAAAATTGTGTCCTAGCAAGAGAACCAAATTGGCATCATTCAGTTCTGGCAAGGACTCTAAGGAAATGGGTAGGACTGGTCTGGAATCGTCATGATTTATCTCAGGAGGAAATACTAATTGAAATCCAAATTCTTCAATTAGTGAACCGCACAATGTGGAAGAGCTAATTAGCTCTATCTCCTGCAACTGAGACGAACTCAATAACAGAACTTTTGGGTGAGACTCAACCAGAGAGGCGAATGCTGCCTGTGCGTTTACAATTTGCTGCTGAGCTTGGACGATCAATTGTTCGGCTTGTTCAGTCCGGTCAACGGCTCGTGCAATCGCTCTCAGATTTTTATCCGTATCAGATGGCTCAGGATAAGATAACAGCAGCGTTGGCGCGATCTGAGATAGGGTTGCATAGATGTCGTCGTTGTAGTCAATGGCAATGATTAAATCTGGCTTGACCTTAAGAATCGCTTCGATGGAAGGCTGCCGCATTGTGCCCACATTTGCCAAAGGCTGGGTAATGCGATCGCCCACATAAGGAATTTGTTGAGCTGGGTCGATATAGTCTCCTGGGAAAAAGTCAAGGTGGGGCGCATACCCTATGGGCTGAATATCCAGAGCGAGTAGAGCTTCGAGCAGCCCGGGACCAAAAACAACAATCCTCTGAGGCTGACCGCAAATCTCTGTTTCGCCCATTTCATGCTGAACGGTGCGACAGTTGGCGGGATCAGACGGGACAGTAGAAATCGTTTCGTTTAAGGATTGGTTGGTCGGGGTTTGGCAAGCGACAATTGCTCCTGTGACCATCAGAACCAATGCCCCAAACCGCATCCAGTGCCAGGTTTTCGTAAGGGTTTGAATATTCATGGATATTCTTTGATCTTCGAAGTCCCGACTCAAAACGTATAGGATACAGAGGCCCGCATCGTGAGCGGAGCGCCTGGGTAAATGAATTCGGCTCGACCACCGCCAACAGACTCGATGTAGTTCACATCAAACAGGTTGTCCACATTTAGTCGCACGTTCCAGTCATCACGACGGTAGAAAACGGCTGCATTCGTGAGGAAATAGCTGTCGGCCTGAAAGCTACTAGCCAAGTCGCCCTGCCGTTCGCCAACGAAGTTAACGCCCAATCCAAAGCCCAACCCCTGCAAACCGCCCGATTGAATTTCGTAAGTCGTCCACAGGCTAGCACTGTGTTCAGGGATGCCGATAAGACGATTACCGACGATGTCTGTGTTGTCTTCGGTGACTGTGGCATCAATATAAGCATAGGACGCCACCACATTCCAACCGGGCAAAATCTCACCCGTCAGGTTGAAATCGACCCCACGACTGCGTTGTTCGCCCACCGCAATTGAGAACTGGCCGGTAGGATCATTGGGGTCAGTCGTTGCCACATTCTGCTTTGTGATATCAAAGTACGCCAATGTGGCCGCTAGCCGATTCTCGATAAGCTCACCGCGAATCCCCACCTCAAAGCCTTCGCCTGCTTCAGGCTCTAGGAAGTCACCATTGACATCAGTGGAAAAAGGATTGGGTCTGAAGGAGCGAGAGTAGTTGGCATAGAGAGAAATGGGTTCAATCGGTTGATAGACGATGCCAATGCGCGGCGTGAGTGCATCATTATATTGATTGGTCTCTACATCAGTCAGGTTATTTGTTGTATCGGTATCAACGGTGTCGTAGCGCACCCCAGCGACCAGGATCAAGTTGTCCAAAATATCAATCTGGTCTTGTAGATAGATCGCTAACTGCTTCGTTGTAGCTGTTTGTTCGAATAAGGTATTAAAGCTTTCTAAAGGCGGAAACTGAACTTCTGAGATGTCTGGATCGAAAATGTTAGCGGTAGGAACACCAAAAAGAGCTCTCAGAGACGTCTCGTACTCTAGACGGTACAAATCAACCCCAAATAACACTGTATGCTCTAGGGGTCCGGTATCAAACCGACCTTGGACATTGGTATTGAGCGCGTAAGTATCCGTACTATTGTCTGTGAATGCAAATATACGAGTTAGATCGCCAGTCATTTCATCCACACCAAAAATAGGTAGCGTTGGGCCTGAATCGTAGGAACTGGTGATATAGCGAAACTGATTACGCAGTTGCCAATCGTCGCTGAAGCGATGCTCTAGGGTATACCCAACACTTAAAGAGTCTCGTTCGATTGTGCTGTTGGGATCGTTCAGCACTCGATCAAAGGGAATATCGGCAATGCCCTCGCCAACGGCAACTAAACCCCAATCCTGGGGTTCGTTATCTTCTGTGTATTCCAGACTCACGGTTAGATTGGTACGATCGCCGATATCCCAAGCCAGGGTCGGTGCAATGAAAAAGCGCTCGAAATCATTATTGAAATCCCGGAAACCCTCTTCGCGCCGATAGAGGGCATTGAGGCGATAGCGTACGCTGCTGTCTTCATTCAGCGGCCCGGAAAAGTCAAGGCTAGGACTGACAAAACCAAGGTTTCCGCCCTGAAGTTGCAGATTGTAGTACGGCTCTGCAAGCGGCTGCTTCGTGACGATATTGATCACCCCGCCGGGTTCTGCCTGACCGTACAATACTGATGCCGGCCCCCGCAGCACCTCAACTCGCTCCAGATTAGCCACTTCCTGCCCAGCCTGAGCTACGTTGGCACCAATAGTCCCAGGAAGGATAAAGCCATCTTGCAAAATCAGCGCTCCTGAAAGCCCTCGAATGCCAAATTGGAGACTGCGACCGCTGTTGTTACCGACAAAGGTGACACCCGCTGCGTTTTCTAAAACCTCAGGCAAGCTTGTCGCTTGCTGGTCTTCGATCACCTGACGGGGAATCACCTGAATCGAATTGGGAATATCCCGCAGAGGCGTATCGGTGCGGGTAGCCGTGCTGGCATCGGGCACAAAATAATCCTCCTCATCCTGCTCCCCCGTGACCACAATTCGAAGCGCCCCATCATCAGGAGCCTGAACGGAAGGATTGCCCGGCATACCGCTAAGCGTCAGACCAGCGGCATTAACGCTGATGTCAACCGTTGGAGGCGCATCACTTCCCGTAATAGCAATCTGGACCTGACCATCCGGCAGATTAGCGACGTTGATCAGTGCAATGCCTGAAGTCGGGTCACTGGAAAAGAAGTCGTCACCATCAGGGAGCTGCAGTACAGCATTAGGAATGTCAACAATCAGGGTATTCTCCGTTACTGAGGTTTCAGGTGTCGCCAGCTCTCCCACCGTTTCTAACCTCAGCACAAATCCGTCAGGGGTGTCGTCAATTTGAACATCGGTAATCTCCACCCAGTCAGCCTGGGCAATGGGCATCAGCCCCTCATCCACCGTTATAACAGCAGGATCGATCTCGTTGAGTTGGATAACTTCAGGCAACATCTCTGGCAATTCAGCAGGATTGACCGTTGCTTCGCCATCAGGCGTCACCTGATTGTTCTCAGCTAGGATCTCAGTCTCACTAGCAACAGCAGGTTGAATAGTCAAAAGGATGAGTCCTGCCAGCATCGTCAACGACGCACAGAACGCAGAATATATCAGCCGCACCATGTCTCACTCACACCAAATCTAAAGAGATTATTAACGCTAATAATTCTCAATTAGCGAATTGAAAGAATGATACGAGCAATAGACAATCAGTATTTGTGCGTAACGGAGTTTTTTTTTACGCGTGACGGAGTTTTTTCAATCCATTTGATGTGAACGTTAATTCTTCTGACTCAGTTGATAGGCTTTAGGGGTAATGCCAAATTTGCGACGAAAGGCACTACCAAATGCTCCTTGGTTCTGATAGCCGACCATTGCGGCGATATTGGCAACCTTAAGATTCGGATTCTGTAACAGCTTCTTGGCCTGCTGAAGACGGTAGTCGCGCAGATAGTCAAAGGCGGTTGTACCAAATAATTGACGAAATCCTTGCTTCAACTTGTGATCATTAAGCCCTACCTGCCGTGCCAGCGCTATTAGAGAGGGTGGATGTGCGACCTGCCGAATTAAAATATCCCTGGCCTCGTGTAACTGTTCGATATCGTGAGCGCTGAGTGACGTTGTTACTGTTGGTGCCGGAGTTTCTGACCAGAGGGCAAACTGAGCAGCAAACAGCTCCAGGGCTTTACCTTCCAGGTAGATTTGCTGCATTAAGCCGATATAAGGGCAGTGCAAAATTTGTTGGAGCAAATGCTGAATAGACGGCGTCATCCGTCCCAAGGACTGATGAAATCGTTGGGTTCTATCTCCTGAAATTAGCTTTTGCAATGTGGAAGAAAATGTCGTTTGGCTGGCATCAAAGGTTCTGAAATAACTAGGATCCACGCAGATATACACCACCTGAAATGACTCATCGGCAGGCCATTCTTCAATTTCGGTCTGGTTGGGTAAGTGATAGAGATAATGATGGCCTTTGACTTCTTCATAGCTCGCGGCCACATGCAGTGCACCGGGTGTTCGTACCTGCGATGCTCCCGATAGATAAAACTTTGCTACCAGGGGGAAGCTCGATTCATGCTGTTTAGTATGTTGAATCGTCTGCCAAATCTGGCACTGACGAATACTGATAGTAAGACCGTTGCGTAGAGGAATGTTGCGATCGCTCCCGGTGCCAATCTGCTTCGGCAAATTGCTCTGGCTACCCAGCTCTAGCGGCTGTTGAATCTGCTCACCCTGCTGCTGGGCCTGTAGGCACATGTCTTGGAGGATGTCATCCGTCAGTTTGATTGCCATACTCACGCTAGCCTGTGTATGTCACAAATAGTATTAATTCTTGTTAGCGGAGTATAGCAGAGAGCTTATGATCCAATCAGCAACGGCCATCATTTCTTTATGCCGCTCAATACCGTTTCAGTGCCAGCGTAAGGCCATCGGCAATGGGGAGCATGCTCAATTCAATGCGTGGGTCTTGGTGGAGGGTTTGATTTAGCGCTCTTAACGCCATCGTACTCGGGTCGGTTTTCTCTGGGTCGGCCACAGCTCCACCCCATAGCACATTGTCAATTGCTATCAGCCTCCTGGTCGCAGCAGCTCCAGGCATTTTTCGTAGTAGTGGGTGTAGGTTGTTTTGTCGGCATCAATAAAGGCAAAGTCAAAGGTGTTTGCTTGCCCTGTTGTTAACAGACTATCTAAGGTATCTAGAGCTGGGGCGATGCGCAGTCAATTTTCTCCTCAACGCCAGCTACTCGCCAGTAGGGCTTAGCTAATGTACGGGATTCTTCTCAGATATCACAGGTGGTCAAGTTCCCATCGATAAGGGAGAGCCAGCGCCATCCACAGGGCGCTGTAGCCGATAAGGGTGCCAATTTCTAGAATCTTTTTAGCACCTATGAGTTTTACCAACAAGGCTATAAACTGCTCTTGGTCAGGAGAGATTTGCATATTACCAATGGGACGCTGGGCAGCTTTCTGACTTAGTCGGGTGAGGATTGCAGGCTCTCGCGGAGAAACGGAGAGCAGGTAGTCATAGAGATGAGAGCCTAGCTTACCTGTTTTGTTAGACATAGTGATGTTCTCTGGATCCCCACTAATTTGGTGTGAGTAGTTGTTCTTTTAGTTCTTCGAGATAAAGCTCGGTGCCGATGGGGCCAAGTAAACCTGCGCATAAATAGCCTGGAATAAAGTAGACGCGTCCAGCCTGACTGGCGTCGAGAGATTGGGCAATAGCATTTCCCTGCCAAGCCTGCTTTAATGTTGATAGTTGATGCTCTGCAAAGTGCTCCATACTGTCAAGTTGCTGAAAACCGCTAAAATTGTGCCCAAACAAAATAACTAAATCGGCATCATTCAATTGAGGTAACGTTTCGAGGGAAATTGGTTTAACTGGCATAGAGTTGTCGTCATTTATCCCAGGAGGCAATACCCGTTGAAATCCGATATCTTCAATTAATGATTGACACAATATATCGGATTTTGTCGGTACTTTGAGAATTTGTAATTCCGCTGTCTGTAATTCCGACACACTCAACAATCCTACTTTAGGATGGGTCGCCACCAGAGAGGCAAAGGTTTTCCGCGCCGATGCAATTTGCTGCTGAGTGTGGGTCAACAGTTGTTCGGCTTGCTCAGGACGGTTAACGGCTTTTGCAATTGTTCTCAGATTGTCCTCTGCAAGATAGTAATCAAACAGTAGGGTGGGAGCAAGTTTAGATAGCGTTTCGTACTGGTCTGCATTGCTAATGTCAGTACCCAAAATTAAATCAGGTTTAACTTTGATCAGGGCTTCGATGGAAGGTTGACCTGATGAACCAACATTGACTAATGGCTGGGTGATGAGATTGCCTAAGTAGGGGATTTGCTGACTGGGTTCAGAATAGTCTCCTCGATGAAATGAACCATGATCGGCATACCCGACAGGTTGAACATTCAGAGCCAGGAGAGGCTCTAGAACATAGGGGCCTAAAACGATAATTCTTTTGGGGGTACCGCAGATCTCGGTCTCCCCCATTTTATGCTCAACGATCTGGCAGTCAATGGAAGCAGAGGATGCGGTAGAAGAAAGCTCATTTGATGGTTGATGCGTTGAGGTTTGACAAGAGACAACTGCCATCATGACAATGATGGTAAGCGGTAGAAATCGCACCTTTCTATCGTTGCTCAAACCTTTCCACCTTCCTATGGATGCTGATAGCAGCTGTGTAATGTTCGGACAAAATCAAAATGTGTATGAAACAGAGGCTCGTACGGTGAGTGGATCGCCTGGATAAATATTAAACCGCCTGTTGTTGACAGACTCGATGTAATTGATATCAAACAGATTATCAATATTGAGCTGCACTTGCCAGTCATTCTGTCGGTAGAACACCGCTGCATTAGTGAGGAAATAGCTGTCTGTCTGAAAGCTATTATCTAAATCACCCTGTTGCTCTCCAACAAAATTAAACCCTAAGCCAAAGCCTAATCCTTGTAAGTCTCCAGCCTGGATTTCGTATGTGGTCCATAAGCTGGCACTGTGCTCCGGGACGCCAAACAGTCGATTGCCAACAATATCAGTATTGTCTTCAGTAACTTCTGCATCAATGTAGGCATAAGAGGCAACGATATTCCAACCTGGCAGGATCTCTCCAGTCAGATCAAAATCAATGCCTTGACTGCGTTGTTCCCCTGTCGCGACAGAGGCGAATGGATTGATAGGATCGGCTGTCACTACATTTTGTTTGGTAATGTTAAAATAGGCCAGCGTAGCCGCCAGACGATTCTCGATAATTTCACCTCTAATCCCAACTTCAAAGCCCTCTCCTTCTTCCGGATCAAAAGGATTACCGTTTGCATCCGTAGAGTCGGTAATTGGCACAAAAGAACGGGAGTAGTTCCCATATAGAGAAATCGGTTCAATCGGCTGATACACAATACCAATGCGAGGCGTTAGGGCATCATCAAACTGCTCAGACTCTGAAGGGAAGAGTCCACTATCGGTGAACTCAGTATCAACTGTGTTATATCGCAACCCTGCCACTAGGATGAGGTTGTCTAAAATATCAATCTGGTCTTGCAAATAAATGCCCAGTTGATCTGTTCGAGTAAAATCGTCAAAGAAAATAGGTATGCTTTCCTCGGATGGGAATGGAACAGCAGAATAATCTGGATCGAAAATATCGAGGGGGGCAGGATTGAAAAAGTCAAATCTGGTTAAACCATCACTCTCAAAACGAGCTAAGTCAACCCCAAAGAGCACCGTGTGTTGTATGGGACCTGTATCGAATTTACCCTGGACATTTGTATAGAGTGAGTAAGTCTCTGTCTCATTCGTTTGGGCACCAAAAAACCGATCTGCGACTCCAGTTGATTCATCCAGAAAGACAGGACCTGGAGATAGGCTTTGCTCATAGGAGCTAGAGGTATAGCGAAACTGATTACGCAGTTGCCAATTTTCACTAAAGCGATGCTCTAGAGCATATCCGACATTCAAGTAGTCTTGTTCACGTGTAACTCCAGGATCATTGAACACCCGATTGAGTGGAACATCAGCAATGCCGTCTCCAAAGGCAGGAATGCCAACGTCTTGGGGCTCATTGTCTTCAGTATACTCAAGGTTAACGGTTAAATCAGTACTGTCGCTAATCAGCCAGGTTAGTGTGGGGGCAATAAAAAAGCGCTCAAAATTGTTGTCGTAATCGTGAAATCCCTGTTCTT
Source organism: Cyanobacteria bacterium P01_B01_bin.77 (assembly GCA_039028535.1). GTDB lineage: Bacteria > Cyanobacteriota > Cyanobacteriia > Phormidesmidales > Phormidesmidaceae > Leptothoe. The sequence continues at coordinate 76,859 of JBCCHX010000008.1, read as the reverse complement.
GCCGATAGAGGGCATTAAGCCGATACAGCAATCGGCCATCGTCAGTGAGGGGACCTGATAAATCGATACTGGGACTGATAAACTCACGGTTACCCCCCTGCAGCTGCAGATTGTAATAGGGCTCTGACAGAGGCCGTTTTGTTACCAAATTAATTACACCACCGGGTTGTGATTCCCCATACAAGACGGATGCCGGGCCTCTTAACACTTCGACCCGCTCCAGGTTAGCCACTTCTGCCCCTGCCGCATCTCCGCTGAATCCAGGCAGAAGGAAGCCATCCCGCAAAACCGGAACAAACGCAAATCCTCGAATGCTAAATTCATCACCACGACCCTCATCATCGCCCTGATAGATAACTCCTGCTGCGTTTTCAAGCACTTCTTCGATACTGGTCGCCTGCTGGTCTTCAATTACCTGACGCGGAATTATCTGAATCGACTGGGGTACATCGCGCAGGGGGGTATCGGTGCGCGTTGCTGTGCTAGTGTCAGTTGCCAGGTAACTCGTTTGCTCGCCTGTCACCACAATCCGCAGAGCATCGTTTTCCGAAATTTGAGCTGTAGCGTCTCCTGGTGCTGCAGTTACGATAAGTCCATTCGCTGCAGCCAGAATATCCACTACTGGGGGAGCATTGGTTCCCGTAATGGCCATCTGCACCCGGTTATCCGACAGATTAGTGACCGCGAGCAAGGAAATCCCCTCTGTAGGCTCCTCTATCACAAAGTCCTCACCCTCTGGCAGTGTCAGAATAGCATTTGCTAGCTCGGTCACCACTGTATTGTCGGTAGTTGAGGTTGCTTCGATCGATAGCTGACCGCTTGTTTTCAGTCTCAACATCAAGCCAGTTGCCGTCTGATCGATTTGAATGTCAGTAATTTCAACAATGTCTCCCTGTGCCAGCAGGTTACGATTCGTTTGATAATTATTCGGTTGGGCACGTTTGGAGTTGTCCTTTGCCGTTAGGCTGTCTAATTTATTCAGACTAGCCGCTTGGGGTACTGTAGCCCTAGCCGGTTGCCCAATTAGGCAGTATATCGCCAGCAAAGCAGTTAGACTGGCTGGTGTCTTAAAAAAATCACCTTCTATAAACATTTTGATTTTTGCTCAACCGCACACACTAACCACACCAGAGCTAATGCTAATTATTTGCAACTGGCTGGGTTAAGGTATCTTAGAAGGGAATGGAACCCATAATCTTTGTGAAGCGAGCGACTTTTCTTTGTGGGTCAGACTTTTTGACCGCACTGCTGGAGTTGATAGGTTTTGGGACTCACTGAAAACTGACGCCGAAATGCCGTGCTAAACGCCTCTGGATTACGATATCCAACCTGGGTTGCGACCTCGGCGATGGTTGTGTAAGACTCACGCAGCAAAGATTTGGCTTGTTCCATACGATACTCGTATAAATAGCCAAATACGGTCTTGCCAAACAGGTGGCGAAACCCTTGTCTAAGTTTGCGATCGCTTAACCCTACCTGGTGAGATAGCTCTGTTAAAGAGGGAGGATGGTCAAAACGCTCTGTCAGAATATCTCGGGCATACTGAACCCGTTCTAGATCAGTGGCTTTTAGGGGTGAGTATTTAGGGGCATTGGCGTCTGCTTCTAAGCTAGCAAACTGAAGCGCCAGCAGTTCCAGGGCTTTACTTTCTAGATACAGCTGTTGGGTATCTCCCTGATAGGGACAGTGGAGAATTTGCTGGATTACCTGGGTCATGGCCAAGGTGGTTTTGCCTAAGGGCTGGTGAAACCGTTTATTCGTATTGATCAAGCGCTGCAGAGGGTGAGGTAACTCATCATTGGCGGGATTGATGGCCCGAAAGTAATCGATATCAGCATAGATCGTCACTACCTGCAAAGGAGTATCCGATGGATGTTCTTCGAATTCAGTCAAATCAGGCAAATGATAGAGATAGTTATCCCCAGCAACTTCTGCATAGTCGGTGGCAAGACCTGGTACGTGGTCTGTCTTTACCCTAATATCCCCTGACAAACAGAACTTTGCTGTGATGGGAAACGTCTCACCATGCTGTCTTTTGTGGATGATGGGTTGCCAAAATTGCCCGTTATTAATACCTATAGTCAATCCCCCACGCAAATTAAGATACTGAATGTCTCCTGCGCCAATGCCTTTTGGTATCTTACGTTGACTGCCAAAATCAGTTGTGTGGAAGATATGTTCTCCCTGCTGCTCGGCCTGTTCTAATAAGTCGCGAATATTCTGATCCGTCAATCTGACAGTCATAGATAGTTTGAACGTGAACCGCTAAAACTAGACCATGTCCATGGTTAGAACTGTAGTTTTGCCATAGAGGAAACTCAAGATTTCAACTTGGACATGGTTTTAGGATTAATTCTCATTAGTGTAGCGGAGTAGGGGAAAGCTGTCTGACGTCAATCAATCGTTTTATTGAATGGATAATAGCTGCTGCTTAAGCTCATTGAGATAAAGCTCGGTGCCAATGGAGCCAGGTAACCCTGCACATAGATAAACTGGGATGAAATAGACGCGTCCGGATTGGCTGGCGTCTAGGGACTGTGCGATCGCATTCCCTTCCCACGCTTGCTTTAATTTCGACAGTTGTTGCTCTTCAAAGCGATCCATCCCCTCAAACTGCTTAAGGTCGTTAAAATTGTGCCTCAATAAAATGAACAAATCTGCATCATTAAATTGAGGTAAGGCTTCGAGGGAAATCGGTACAGACGGATTAGAATTCCCCTGATCCAGCCCAGATGGACCGACTAACTGAAAGCCCAAGGTTTCAACTAATGAATGACATAGCCCACCATCGTAGGAGAATGTGATTTCCAGTGATTCTGAAACACTGAGCAGGGCCACTTTAGGATGGGTCGTCACCAGGGGAGCAAAGTTTTTTTGAGCGGCCTCTACCTGTTTGGCTGTTTGGGCTACTAGTTGGTCTACTTGCTCAGAACGATTAAGGGCCTGAGCAAGTGTTTTTAGTTTTTTGTCAGTATGGTTATACTCAACCAGTACTGTTGGAACAAGCTTAGAGAGCGTTTCATACTGCTCTCTATTCATCAGCTTAGTACCCAGAATTAGGTCAGGTTTGACCTTGGCAAGAGACTCAATAGAAGGGGTATGAGCTAGACCCACATTGGCAATCGGCTGAGTGATTTGATTGCCTAAATAGGGAATTTGTTGACTGGGGTCAGTATAGTCTTCCTGATGAAAGGCAATATGATCGGCGTACCCGACGGGTTGAACATTCAGGGCGAGGAGGGACTCTAGAACATAGGGACCCAAAACAATAATCCTTTGGGGGGTACCGCAAATCTCGGTTTTCCCCATTTCATGCTCAATAGCACGGCAATCGACGACAGCAGACGATAGGGCAGTAGTCGGCTGATTGACTTGACTACAACAAGATGAAATAGCGATTGCTGCCAGTAAGCTACTGGCCAAACCCATGATCTGCAGAACTTTTCGCAGCGGTTTCGAGTTCTTGTTTTCCATCAGAATCGAAGCTTTCTGCTCCGATTCTCCTCTATTACGAGCAATCAATTATTGTTCCTTAATCAAAATAATTGATTTGGAGTCCAAGGGATCACAACGTGTATGAAGATGAAATTAAGTCTACTCCTCTAATAATGGGTCAGCTTAAAAATTGACTGAAACTGAGCCCACAATGGTAAATGGAGCCCCTGGTTCCAGACCCGATGAGCGGTTATTGTTGCTTGCTGCAATATAGTCGATATCAAAGAGGTTTTTAGCATTAAGGGCAAACCGCCAGTTGTCACGGCGATAAAAAATACCAGCATTGGTCAAGAAATAGTCATCTAGCTGAAAACTGTTATCTAAATCCCCCTCCCGCTCTCCTACAAAGTTAAATCCAAGCCCAAATCCAAGACCTTGTAAATCACCTGATGCAATTTCATAGGTGGTCCACAGGCTAGCGCTGTGCTCGGGTATATTAAAAATTCCGTTGCCATCAGGAATTAAATTATCTTCTGTCACCCTCGCATCGGTGTAGGCATAAGATGCAATCATATTCCAGCCGGGTAGAATTTCTCCTACCACATCTAGCTCCACGCCTTGACTGCGCTGCTCACCCGTTGCCACCGATGAAAATGCATCAAGAGGGTCAGGTGTAGCAACATTTTGACGAGTAATGTCAAAATACGCCAGGGTTGCAAACAGGTTCCCTTCCAAGAATTCAGCTTTAATACCGATTTCAAATCCTTCACCTTCTTCAGGTTCGAGGGAATCTCCAGCGGAAGTGGTGCCAAGGTTAGGGGTAAAGGATTGAGAATAGCTGGCAAACAGCGATAGAGAATCTACTGGCTGATAAACAATACCCACTCTGGGAGTCCAGGCGCTATCATTTTGGGTTGTTTCAAAACCAGTGGGGTCTAAATCGGTCGGGTTATTGATGTTTTTTTGTTCTACGGTGTCGTACCGCACCCCTGCCAACAAAATTAAATTATCCGTAATATCGATTTGATCCTGCAGATAGATACCCAGCCGATCAACTTGAATATCTGTATCTCTGAACAGAGGTAAATTATCTTCATCAATCGATGTTAGACCATAGATCGGGTTAAAGATATCGAGAAATGAGGGGTTAAAGAAGTCAAACCCTGTAACCTCGCTATCCTCGGTTCGATTCAAATCTACGCCCGCGAGTAGGGTATGGCTAACGGAGCCAGTGCCAAACTCACCGACGACATTGGTTTGTAACGAGAAATTCTCGGTATCTAGCTCTTGTTTTGATGGAAACCGAGTGACAAAGCCCGTTATTTCGTCAAAATCAAGGGGTAGCGCACTGACATTTAGCAAATCTCGATTGGAATATTCAAACGCGTTACGAATTTGCCACTGATCGTTAAATTGATGCTCTAGGTCATAGCCAACGCGAAATAGTTCACTATCGGTAAAGTTATCGGGTTCAGCAATAATGCGATCAAAGGGGACGTCCACGACGCTATTACCAGAGGCGACCAGCCCTGTTTCAAAGGGTTGCTGATCGTTTAGGTATTCGGCATTAATAGTTAGGTGTGTGCGATCGCTAACCTGCCAAGCTAGGACAGGAGCCACAAACGTACGTTCAATAGTTTGATCAAAGTCAGTAAAGCCATCATCATGAAAATATGAGGCATTCAGGCGATAGCGCAGCCGCTGATTTGATACAAGCGGTCCCGAAAGGTCAATCTGTGGTTGAAACACTCCTCGGTTGCCCACCTGTGCTGAAATTTCATAGGTTGGTGTAGATAGGGGTTGTTTAGTAACCAGATTAATCAATCCTCCTGGCTGAACTTCCCCATATAAAATAGAAGCGGGTCCCTTTAATACTTCCACTCTTTCCAAGTTAGTGATGCTGGGGCTGACGCCTGTAAAACCACCAAAATCCCTAAACCCGTTTCGCAATGTTGGGGCATCAAAGCCACGAATATTAAAGTTGAGGCTTGTGTTAACAAAGGTGCCGCCAAAGGTAACTCCGCTGACATTATTCAGTGCTTCATCTAAGCGGGTCACTTGCTGGTCCTCTAATACCTGGCGGGGAATTACCTGGATTGACGCTGGCGTATCCAGGATCGAGGTGTCCGTTCGGGTTGCTGTACTGGCATTGGGAACCAGATAATCATCGGTCTCTTCTCCCGTCACCACAATTCTTAGGGTGTCCGGTGCTTGAGCGATCCCCGGTGTGACAGTTGCAGTCAGTCCAGAGGTGCCTATGCGAATATCAACTATGGGCGGTGCATCCGTGCCGGTAATGGTAATCCGTACCTGGTTATTGGGTAGGCTGGTTGCCGCTATCTGTGAGATTCCTGCAGCTGGCTCACTGATCAAAAAGTTATCGCTTTCTGAGAGGACCGCATTGGAAATATCAGCATTCAAGGTATTCAATGTGGTTGAGGTGACTGGTGTGGACAGCTCTCCATCGGTTTCTAGCAACAGCTGAAGACCATTATCGGTCTCATTCACCTGAATGCTGAGAATCTCCACAACCGCTGCCTGCGCCAGTTGAACCGATGCGTCATTCACGTCTGCCACGGCAGGTGGTGTTGCTAACAGTATCGCAGCTATCCCGATGGGAAGCGCTCCTAACGACTGCTGCCAAGATTTGCCACAGACCTGTTTCATCATGCCCATTACCCACAACACTAGTCCAGCCAGTATGTGCTAATGCAAATACTTCTTATTAGCTGGGTGAGAGCATCATAGGGGGGGAGTGCGATCGCAATCTTTGTGAAATCGACTTTTTCCTTTGTAAAACCGATTTTTTACGCCCGTGAGCTAACGTCGACGCAGCTGATAGGCTTTGGGGCTAATGGAAAACTGCCGCCGAAAAGCGGTACTAAATGCTTCAGGATTTGTGTAGCCAACGGCAGCGGCAACACCGGCAATGGAAAGATCAGACTGGTGCAGTAGTTCTTTGGCTTGCTGCATACGATAGTCCTTAAGATAGCCAAAAACCGTCGTGCCAAACAGATAGCGAAACCCATAATTTAGCTTGCGGTCATTGAGACCCACATGGCGAGCTAAATCCGTTAGGGATGGTGGATGAGTTGCCTGCTCAACTAAAATCTCTTTAGCCTGGTGTAATTGTTCAATATCATGGTTACTCAGCACCATCGATGCAGTTTTAGAGGGGGTTTCTGCCCAAATGGCAAACTGGATGGCAAACAGTTCTAGCGCTTTGCTCTCCAGGTAAAGCTGTCGCATTAATCCCGTGTAGGGGCAGTTCAAAATTTGCTGTATCAACTGCCGTATGGAAGTATTCATACGACCCAGGGGCTGATGGAAATGTTGTTGTCTGTTGCCATCAAATAGCGTTTGTAAGGGCATTGGCAATGTGTTTTGAGCCACATTAAACGCGCTAAAACACTCAGGCTTAGCATACACTGACACCATATGAAATGAACTATTCGCCTGCCATTCTTCTATTTCAGTTATCTCAGGCAGGTGATAGAGATAGTGGTATCCTGCCACTTCCTGATAGAAACTGTCGACTTCTGGCCCAGTAGATTTTTTCATCTGTGACATGCCGGACAGGTAAAATTTTGACACTAGCGGAAAGTCTGACTGATGCTGACGCAAGCATCGTAAAGACTGGTTGAAGGTCCCCCGATAGATATCAATCGTTAAACTATTTCGTAAAGTGTGAGTCCATAAACTCCCTTCCCCCAGACGAGTCGGCATTGGCAACTGCATATCTGACTCTAGGCATTGTTCCTTTGACTGCCCTATGGGCTTGTCTTGGGGGTGACTAGTCTCTGCCAGCTCCAGGAATTCTTCCTCAGTCAGGGTAATTGCCATAGGTGCTCAATAGCTGATTACTAAATAAGAGTTATTCTCAATATTTTAATCTAGCCAAGGCGTCTGGTGATCGCTCAGAGTTAAATATCCACCTCAGCCTTATCCCGGCCCACAATCACCCTAGACCGTCTGCACTAAACGACTAATTCGATACTGTTTAGTCGGAGCCGGTTCTTCTCCCGAATTGTAGGCCGTCATGATAGAACCACAGGTCTCAACGGTCGCTTCGTACGTTCCAGTAGTGCCGTCAGGAGCAGCAAATTCCAAGCATACCTTGGCCCAGTCGGCATGCTCATGGTTTGTGTCTTGCTCTAGCACCTGGCCCGATTTTTGATACTGCAGCCACTCCCAGCCTCGCTGCATCCAAATCTCACGCTCTACCATTTGAGTGTATCGGTCTACTCCCGACCAGCCTCGATAAAACTGGCGTAGCTCGGTAACTGGCTGACTGCGGTGGATGAGGGTTTCTAACATATCTGTTTCCAAGTGGCCCCACACCTGGCCCGTGGGAAAATCCACCAGGGTAGGGGCAAACTGATGCCCTCCAAAGTGAGAGCAGCGCCACACCCGCAGTTGCCCATTGGATTTAGCCGCATAGTGTTTGCGCAATCGACTATAGATAGGCTGCCCAAAGCGAGCACAGGCAATATCGATGTTGCCATGGGTGCAGACCATCATGTCGCGGATATTATCAGCAGGTTGTTGATAGGTTAAAAACTGCGGTAGATTTTCTGGCTCATAGGTCAGCGCTTTGGCAAGTGCGGCAATCTGCTCAGTCGGTAATAGAAATGTTTGTCTCTCAAATTTTGAAAAGTGTTGGCTGGGACGACGATAGTAGAACACATGGGACCGCTCAGGAACAGAATACTCTCGGTCAGGAGCGACGGCCATAGGAGATACTCGAATCCCCTTGGCAAACAGTTCGTGAAATAAGTCGTGAATTGGTTTGAGTAACGGATCATCATGGAAGCGTTCTTCAGTCCAGGGTAGCGGCAACTCCATCACCAGCCAGCTGTCAGTCGGATTAGCGCTACCGATGGGATCTTCACCATTGGCTTTGGAGATGGCAGAGCAGAATTTATGGTCTATTGTAAATAAGGCCATTGCAATCACCTGTTGTTGAGTTGGAAGGGGCTGGTTTTTCAGTTCGCTTAAGTATAGTGCTGTGCCGATGGGACTGGGTAACCCTAAACATAACTATGCAGGACTAAAAGCAACCATTTTTTAGGGTTATCCCTGTATGCTTGGTGATGTAGCAAGACTTTCAAGACCTTTCCGCATCATTAAGGACCACGGGCAAAGCCATGGTAATGGTTCAATAGATTTGTTTTCTTTGTTAGACGGAATTTTTTCTTTGTCAGATGGACTAAGTTTGCAACTGCTTTAGAGGATGACTTAATTATTCAATTAGGCTAAGAAGCAGGGATAGGTTTCGACTTGAGCATGTCTCAACTGGGAGTTTCCCAAAAATCTCAGTTGAGAGATAGTTCGTTGTAAATTCCTGTGGCCTTCACCTGACCATTATTGAGAACAATAATCTGATCAGGGGCCAGATTGGAACTAATGATGAGGCTGAGATTTCTGAGCCAGATACGGGCAAAGGCTAAGAGCTGAGCTTCGCCTGCTGATAGACCGCCGCTGTCGGAGGTTAGTAATGTGTCGAGTCCTTGGGGTTGCGATCGCAGCCAGTCCAGCAGCTCTAGTTTGGCGAATGCCCGCTCAATCTGAACATATCCTATAACCGGGTCAAAAAGTTTCAGGTTATCGCGCACGGTTGCCTGAAATAGCTGCACTTCTTGGGTAACAATGCCGACTCGCTACCGTAGGCAGGCTTAGCCACAGTTTCAAGGGGTACGTGATCCAGTTGCTTGACTCATTAGTTAATTTAGTTGAGAATAAATCTCAATTAGAGTCCTGACCGTGTCCATAGCCAATATCATGACCTTTACTCTATCTCTACGCGAATACTGGGATCTATTAGGTAAGTCTCGATCACAGAAAAGTTTTAAGCCACAGAATTCTTTTGAGAAGATATTTCCCTATCCAGAGGAGTTAGGTCATGGCATCCGTCGTGAAATTATGCTGCGCGACAACATTGAATTATGCATTGATGACTACAGGCCCCACAAAAGTTTTGGAGTTATTGTGCATGAACGATTGAATCTCGTAGAGTATGACTTTTGTTTTCGAGATAGAGGACGCTATCCAAGTAGGAGCACAACTGACAAATATTTTCTTAAAAGCAGTGGCATAAATCCATCTCAAACCATCAAAGAGCAAGCCGATAAATCACTGTTGTGTATTAACGTAGATATACCACCATCTGTATTGAAGACTTTTTTAGGAGATTCTCTTGACTGGGACGATAGTAGGTTAAACCATTTAATGCGCTCAGCCGAGGAGCTTTGCTACCATCGCATAGCCTCAACTACAGTCTCCATGAAAACTGCTGTGCATCAATTGCTTAACTGTCCCTTTGAAGGCGTTACTAAAAAGATTTACTTGGAGAGTAAAGTCTGGGAGCTAATGTCGCTGTTAATCGACGAGGAACTGCGGCAGCAGGACGTAGAGCGATCGCCAAATCCCCTAACCGCTGGAGCGATTGAGCGGATCCACTACGCCAGGGAAATTCTGTTACAGCAGCTTGATACCCCCCCTTCACTGCCTAATTTAGCTAGGAAAGTACAGCTCAATGAGTGCACCCTCAAACGAGGGTTTCGACAAGTGTTTGGTGAAACGGCCTTTAGCTGTTTACACAATCACCGTATGGAAAGGGCGCGACAGTTGCTAATTGCAGGGGAAGTCAACGTATCGGAAGCAGCGCGGAAAGTCGGTATTGCTAATCGCGGTCATTTTGCCGCAGCCTTTCGTAAAAAGTATGGCATTTTACCGAGTGAGTATCTTCGCCAAAGAAAAAATTCCGGATAGCGTGCAAGTTATTCCCTGGTTGGATCACCCAATGCGATCGCAGTGAAATTATCCCTGATAGGCTTTTAATCAAGAATTTATTGCAACAAAAGCGTTCTGCGCTGTGGGTGAGGACACATGCTAAATCAACTGCAACGGTTGCTAATGGTAACCAGCGTATTTTCGGTCATTTCTGTACCGGCTATGGGGGCAGAATTGAATGATATCGGCCCAACTACCCAGACTGCTGACCTGGCACAAATTGAAATGTCGGTGATGCAGATTACGGACATCCAGTTTGAAGAAACTGCAACAGGATTACAGGTTGTTTTAGAAACATCCAACGGATCACTGGTTACCTCAGAGACAACAGCATCGGGGAACGCTCTGATTTTGGAAATCCCCAATGCTCAGCTGGCGCTGCCCAGCGGTGATGAGTTGCTGGAGTTTGAACCGGCCGAGGACATTGCTCTGGTGCAGGTTTCATCGCTAACGGGCAACCGAGTGCAGGTGGTCATCACTGGAGACGATGGCGTGCCAGAGGTGGCCGTAAACAGCGATGTAGCAAAGCTGACGCTCAGCGTAGTGCCAGGAACAATCCAGGCAGACCGTGGCGAAGACTCTCTGCAGATTTTTGTTACCGGAGAAGACGAGGGCTACAACCCATCAACGGCAACAACGGGTACTCGCATTGATGCACCACTGCGGGATATTCCCCAGTCGATTCAGGTAATCCCCCAGCAAGTACTTGAAGACCAGGCTGTTATCCGCACCGGTGATGCCTTGCGTAATGTGTCGGGCATCGGGGTGGTAAGAGATTTTGGGGGCTCTAACTTCGCCTTTAGTGCCCGTGGATTTGAGGACGTTAGAATCCTGAGAAATGGCATCTTATCAGGGGAAGAAGACCAATCGACGGTAACAATACCCAGTACGATTGAACGGATCGAAGTGCTCAAGGGTCCGGCATCGGTGCTGTACGGTCGAGCTGAGCCAGGTGGTCTTGTGAATATTATTACCAAGCAGCCCCTGGATGAACCGGCCTACGAAGTGCAGCTGAGGGCAGGAAGCTTTGACTTTTTCGAGCCTTCCATCGACCTGACGGGACCGTTAACCTCGGACGGCAAGCTAACCTACCGCCTTAATATGTCCTACCTCAATGACGGTCTGTTCCGAGATGAGGTGGATGCAGAGCTGTTTTCCATTGCCCCTGTGCTGCGCTATGAATTTAGTGAGGATACCGACCTAACCCTTGAATATGAGTATGCGGAAGATCGACGAACGTTTGATGATGGCATCGTATTTCTGGGTGAGGGGTTCAATCCGCTGGACGTGCCAGGGGATAGATTTTTAGGGGAACCGGATAATTTCTTTAATGATACGTTTCATCGATTCTACGCCACCTTAAACCATCGGTTTAACGACAATCTCAGAGTGCGTACTATTGCCGGTGGTGAATTTGAAGATAGCGAGGTTAACGCGTTTAGGGCATTTCCATTCAATGAGTTTGACCCAGTAACGGGGGAGTTAACCAACAGATTGTTTCAAACCAGCGAATTCTTTAACAGCAATTTTTCTTGGCAAACAGAGTTAACAGCTGATTTTGATACGGGGCCAGTAAAACATCAGTTACTGGCAGGATTTGATTTTACATTTTCTAATTTTGGCATTGATCCTGGTGAGAATGTTTTCGAAGGACCTTTCCCAATTAATGTATTTGACCCGGTCTACGACGAAACCTTTCCTCCAAACGTCCCATTTGATGTCTTTTTCGATATTGACAATGAGGAAAATAGCTACGGGATATTTTTGCAAGACCTGATTACACTGGCACCCAATCTTAAACTACTAGTAGGTGGTCGGTACGATTTTGTGCGTAATGAGGCTAGCTCTGATGGTCTTTTTAATGGCAATCCGTTTGGTGGTGATAGCGAACTTAACGATGAGGCGTTTTCCCCTAGAGTAGGCATTGTTTATCAGCCCGTCGAACCAGTTTCCCTCTATGGCAACTTTACCCGGTCGTTTGTTCCCAGTTCCGTCAATACCATTGAGGGTGACCTAATTGAACCAGAGCGGGGTACCCAGTTTGAAATCGGAGCCAGGGCAGAATTTGGCGATATCTCGGTTAATTTGGCAGCCTACGATATTACTAAAACGAACATTGCTGTCGCCGATCCTGACAACCCTGGTTTTTCTCTAGCCATTGGAGAAGCCAATAGCCGCGGCATCGAATTAGATGTGGCTGGGAAGATATTAGACGGCTGGAATATTATTGCCTCTGGATTTATTAATGACACTGAGGTCACTGAGGGAGATAATTTCTTCCCCTCAGGCGATCGCCTGAGGGTTGCCCCTGAGAATGGTGCCAGTCTATGGAGCACCTATGAGATTCAGCAGGGTGATTTAGAAGGTCTGGGCTTTGGTGCGGGGGTATTTTTTGTGGGTGAGTCGGAAGCACAGCTCCCCAATGATTTTGTTATTCCGTCCTACACGCGGTTTGATGCCAGTCTTTTCTATAGAAAGGAGAGTTGGGAAGCACAGCTAAATTTCCAAAATCTGTTTGACGAAAATTACCTGGAGCTATCTGATAATTCTGGTGTTTTTGGAGGCGCACCGTTTACAGTTATCGGTTCCTTGAAATATCGGTTTTAGACCGTCAAAAGTAAACGTGTGGTCGGCCTTTGTTCCATAAACAAAGGCACTTTTTCTAGGACGTTATTGTTCCGTCCTATGGCATCGTAAGCTTTTTATGACATAGAATAAGGACACAATGCGTCAGATTTACCGTTCAATTCGATTTATCCTAATAGCGCTATCAGCAACATTGCTAGTTGTTGCTTGTCAGCCAACTACGGTAGAACAATCGCCTGAAGTAACGGCAGATTGTCGCATTGTGAACCATGAGCTAGGAGAAACCCAGATCTGCGGTCAGCCACAGAAAGTTGCCGTTATCAGTCCTCATCTTTTAGACAATATATTGGCTTTAGGAGTACAACCTGCTGCCTTTGCCCAAGCTGTTAGTCCCGGCATTGAAGCCTTTGATAACCCCATAGAACAGATTCCTTATATTGGCAAATGGGTAACCACTCAACCCATAGGACTGGGCTCTCGCAATACACCGTCTCTTGAACGCCTCAAGCGGCTTCAACCAGATCTAATTCTGGGAGAACCTTGGCAAAAGAGTCAATACTCCTTGCTATCTCAAATTGCGCCTACTTTACTATTTAATGAAAAGGGAACTCCCAATGAGATAGAGTCTTGGCAGCAAAATATTATAGAAGTGGCTAAGGCTTTGGGGCGAGAAGACAAGTTAAAAGCCCTGTTAGCAGCACATGATGCCCAAATTGCTAAAGCTCGTACTGCCCTCCTGCCAGTATTGAAAGCCTATCCACGTGTGTTTCTAATGAGCACGAATGTAGGATTAACGCAACCTAAATCAGGCTCCGACACGTCCTTACTCAGATTATTGCAAGAAATCGGCTTTAAAATTATCCCTCCACCAGGTTTTACCGGTAGCAGGGTGCCACTTTCTTGGGAAGTCATACCTGACATTGAAGCCGATTTAATAATCGTCGCGGCCTGGGATGACGATCTTGCTTTAAATCCTGAAGATTCGCGGCCTGAATCTTCTATGGAAGCAACGTGGGCTAAGGACCCTTTGCTTAATTCCATGCCACTGTTTCAGCAAGGACGGGTATTATTTGGAGATTATTATCTTTGGGGCGGTGTAACCCGTGGACCTTTGTCAGACCAACTGATTTTAGAATCTTTGCCAGATTTATTGTTGCCCACTGTCAAAGAAACAAAGTCTGGTGCGTAAATTTACTCTGATCTGGTTTGGCCAGCTAGTGTCTACTGTCGGCAGCTACATGACCAGCTTTGCTCTAACGCTCTGGGTTTGGTCGCTGACAGAGTCAACAACAGCGTTAGCCTTGGTCAGCTTCTTTTGGCTGCTATCTCGTATTTTTATCTCTTTATTTGCGGGCATTATTATTGACCGGATTAATCGTAAATATCTAATTATTTTGAGTGATGCCATCATGGCTAGTTCAACCCTAGGGATTTTAATTCTGTATTCTTCCGACAGTCTAGCCATGTGGCATCTGTATGTAGCGGCAGGAATCAAGGGTAGTTTTGGTCAAATTCAAGAACTCGCTTATGCGGCGTCTATCACCCTCTTAGTCGCTCCTAAAGACTACACCCGCACTAATAGCATGGGGGCGTCAATTCACTATGGTTCAATCATTTTCGCCCCTGCGATCGCAGGCACACTTTATCCGATTATTGGTTTAGATGGCATCCTGCCAATTGATTTGGCAACGTTCATCGTAGCAATCGCTACCGTACTGTGGATTAAGATTCCTCAAATTAGCGGCGAGCAGTCTCAGAGAGAAAGGGCAGTGGCGAAAAAAGCAGAGGAGACTGCTGGGGCTACTAACGGCTCTAGCAGGTTGACTGTGTTGTGGGATGAATTAACGTTTGGCATTAAATATATTTGGCAACGGCATAGTTTGCGTACGCTATTGTTGATTACGGCACTGTTTTGGTTTGCTCACGATCTTGGTGGCGCGATTAGCAGTCCGATGATACTTGCTCGCTCTAACAATAACTCTCAGATTTTGGGCGCAATCTCTTCTGTCGCCGGTATTGGCGGTGTTACTAGCGCAATAATTTTAACTGCCTGGGGCGGCACCAAACGGCGAATTAACAGCATGCTAGCGGGGTTTATGGGGGCAGGTATTGCTAAAACCGTATTTGGGTTGGGCCAAAGTTTAACCATTTGGCTGCCCGCCCAATTTTGTTCTTCCCTTAACTTTCCACTATTAAGCAGCGCTGAAAATGCGCTTTGGATGGAAGCGATTCCTCCAGAGCGTCAAGGGCGAGTTTTTGCGGCTAATTCTTTGGTGTTGCAGTTGGTCAGTGCAATGGCCACCTTAATCGCGGGACCCCTGAGTGATCTTGTGCTTGAACCAGCGATGCGATCTCAGACCATCTCAAGTAAGCTGTTGGCCCCTATCTTTGGCAATGGTGCAGGTGCGGGCATGGCATTACTTTATGTATTCTGTGCGATCGCCATGTTTGCTATCGGTGCGGTTGGCTATCGATTGCCGCAATTATATCGACTAGAAGATAGTTGATGATTATTTTTAAGGTGGCGTCATCCAGAGAAAAATGACCGGGTTAGGTTGGCATCAGTACCTCCATAATGAAATCGATCGATTGCCCTGGCTGCGTGAAATGTCCAAGACGTGTTTTACCTGGTACCAGGCGTGGTCTCCCATAATCAATCGAGTTCGTTTAATTGATATGGTCAAACTCAGCTTTCCGGCAGTAGTCTGGCCACCCCACAGTGTTTCTGTGCTCTAGTCAATGTTATTTCTGTAGATCAAAATGTGTAGGCAACAGACGCTCTGACCGTCAGCGGATCGCCAGGCTGAACCTGTCTAAAACTGAACCCATTCACAGATTCAATGTAGTCAACGTCAAAGAGATTATCGATATTTAACCCTAGTCGCCAATTGTCTCGACGATAGAATACCGCCGCATTGGTTGTAAAATAGCTATCGGCTGCAAAGTTGTTGGCTAAATCACCTTGGCGCTCATCGACAAAATTGAAACCGAGACCAAAGCCCAATCCTTCCAAATCGCCAGATTGAATCTGATAGGTGGTCCACAGACTGGCGCTATGTTCTGGAATGCCGATCAGGTGGTTACCCACAATATCGGTTGTATCTTCTGTAATCTCGGCGTCAATATAGGCATAGGAGGCCACAATATTCCAACCAGGTAAAATCTCGCCAATAATGTCGAGATCGATCCCTTGACTGCGCTGTTCGCCTGTGGCGATAGAGGCAAATGGTACATCCGGATCGGCCGCTAATACATTGCTTTTAGTGATATTAAAATAGGCCAGGGTGGCCGCTAGCCGATTTTCTAGCAGTTCTGCCCTCACGCCTACTTCAAAACCCTCACCCTCTTGGGGCTCAAATGCCTGCCCCTGGGCATCGGTGCCACCGTTGGGGTTAAACGACCGGGCATAGTTGGCATAGAGAGAAATCGGCTCAATCGGCTGATACACAATACCGATGCGAGGGGTAATGGCATCATCAGACTGATCGGTTTCCACATCTGTCAAGATATTAGTTATCTCTTGTTCAACGGTGTCGTATCGCAGCCCGGCTGCCAAAATCAGATTGTCTAACAGATCGATTTGATCTTGGACATAAATGCCCAAGCGGTCTGTGGTAATGTCACTGCCAAAGGCGATCGCAATATCTTCAGAGGCAGGGGCTGGTGTGCTGTAGTCTGGATTAAAGATATCGAAAAACGTTAAAAATTCAGGCATTGGCGAAAATCGGGTGACGCTTGAACCTTCTGAACGAGAGACATCAACGCCAAACAGCAAAGTGTGCTCAATGGAGCCCGTATTAAACATCCCCTGTAGATTGGTGTATAGGGAAAGATAGTCGTCGTCACTATCTCGGTCTGTAAACCCCCGAGTAGCCGTACCTGTGGCTTCGTCAAACAAGAATGGTAGAGCCACTACGCTGTAGTCAAATTCATCGGAGATAAAGCTAAATCGATTGCGTAGTTGCCAGTTGTCACTAAAGCGATGTTCAAAGGTATATCCTAGATTTAAATACTCTTTTTCAATGGTGTCATCCGGATTATTGATCACTCGATCATTAGGGATAACAGTATCTCCATCCCCCACTAGCACCGTGCCAAAATCAACGGGATCGTTATCGTCGATGTATTCTAGATTAAAGGTTAGGTCGGTGCGATCGCTAATGGCCCAGCTCACTGTGGGCGCAATAAAGAACCGATCAAAGCTGGTATCAAAATCACGAAAACCGTCCTCATAACGGTAAAGGGCGTTTAAGCGATAGAGCACACGACCGTCTTCGGTGAGGGGACCCGATAGATCTACACTCGGACTAATTTCTCGATTACCGCCCTGTAGCTGAATATTGTAATAAGGTTCCGACAGCGGCTGCTTGGAGACTAGATTAATTAAACCGCCCGGTTCTGCTTGACCATATAAAACAGAAGCAGGGCCTTTAAGTACTTCAACCTGCTCTAAATTAGCGACTTCTGGAGTGGTTGCCCCCCCACTGCCAGCGAATCCTAGCAGTCGAAACCCATCTCGTAACAAGGGCGCATCATCAAAGCCACGCACGGCAAAATTAAGGCCCTGACTATCAAGATCACCTAAAAATGTGACGCTGGCTGCATTGTCAAGCACTTCTTCAATGCTGGTGGCCTGTTGGTCTTCAATCACCTGGCGGGGAATTACCTGAATTGATTGGGGAATATCCCGCAGTGGGGTATCAGTGCGGGTGGCGGTGCTGGCATTGGGGAGAAAGTAATCGTCGTCTGTGTCTTCTCCGGTGACAACAATCCTTAGTGATTCACTGTCTGGGGTTTGGGCTGATTGGGTAGGCGTGCCTGGGATTGCGATCGCACTTAACCCCGTCTCACCAATACTGATATCTACCACAGGCGGTGTCTCCATACCCGTAATAGCGACACGCACCTGATTGTCAGCCAGAGCCGTTACTCGAACAAGCGTAATCCCCATAGCAGGGTCACTGACAACAAAGTCTTCTCCCTCTGGCAATTGCAGCACCACGTTGGCAAGATCAGCAAACGCCGTATTGTCGATTATGTAGGTCTCAGTAGGCGATAGTTCCCCACTGGTGTCAAATCGCAGCGTCAGCCCCGACGCGGTTTCATCAATCTGAATATTAGTGATCGTCACCGGCCCGGCTTGGGCAATGTGTATTGATTCTGCAGCCGAGGCCGACGCCATGGCACTCACTGGCTGCATCCCTACCAGAGCGATTGCCCCTACTAACTGGAGCAGCAGTACTCGATTTCCTAATGTCATAACGATCTATCCACACACCTTATTACCCAGCTATTGAGATTGATTTGTATTAGCTAGGTAAATTCACCGTATAGAGAAACCACGATTCATATCTTTGTGAACCGGAACGCTTTCTTTGTGAACCGGAATTGTCTGTCCAAGTCCTAACGGCGGTATCTAAGCTGATAAGCTTTTGGACTGATGGCAAACTGGCGACGAAAGGCGGTACTGAACGCTTCAGGATTGCGGTAGCCAACCTGGGTCGCCACATGGGCAATGGTCACATCGGCGGATTGAAGCAATCTCTGGGCCTGCCGCATACGACAGTTGCGCAGATATCCAAACACGGTGGTGCCCACCAGCTGCCGAAAGCCGCGCTTAAGGGTGCATTCATTTAAGGCGACCTGTCGGGCCAGGACTGACAAGGAGGGGGGATTGCACAGGCGCTGCTCCAAAATTTCCTTAGCGTATTGCACCCGCTCTAGATCGCTAGGTTTTAGGATGATGGGTTTAGGAGCCGCTAAGTCCGCTTCTAGCTGAGCCAGCTGTAGCGTAAATAGCTCTATGGCTTTACTTTCCAGGTATAGCTCCTGGATTGAGCCTTGATAGGGACAGTAAAGAATTTGCTGCAGCACCTGGGTCATGGTGGGGGTAATTTTTCCTAACGATTGGTGAAATCGTTTGGTATCCTGCATCATCTGCTGCAAAGGTCGGGGCAATTCACCATCAGCGCTGGTGAGCCCCTGAAAGTAGTCGACATAGGCACTGATCATTACCATCTGCAGCGGCTGCTTTGAAGGCCATTCTTCAGTTTCAGTTAAATCAGGTAAATGATAGAGATAGTTGTATCCGGCAATTTCTTCATAGTCTGGCGCGATCCCCGGCACCTGTGGTGTTTTAACCCTAGAGCCCCCCGATAGGTAAAACTTGGCCGTAATCGTGAAGGGGTCGTCATGATGCCTCTGGAGCGCTAATGTTTGCTCCAGATAAGCATTGCGAATTTCAATCGTCAGCCCCCGCCTCAGCGAAAAGGTAAAACCGTCTCCCTGACCGATTTGCTGTGGCATATTAACCTGATAGCCAAGGTCAATCGGCTGATAGATAGGCTCGCCCGCTTCATGGGCTTCTAACATCAGATGATAAAAGTCGATATCGGTTATCTCAAGGGTCATGCTTGCTCAAAGCTCGTCGCAATTGAGAATTTTTCTAGATAGTATAGAGCAAAGCATTGATTGGGCAGGAAAGCACAGGGACACGGCAACCAGAAATATTTATCAAGAACCGATCTCCGCGTCTCCCTTCCCTGCATCCCGGCATCGGCCTTACCAATATTTGAATTTGACAGCCGATTAGGGCGACAGGAGCTGTTGTTTCAGTTCGTCAAGATAGAGTTCGGTACCAATGGGGCCGGGCAGACCCAGGCATAGATAAGCCGGAATAAAGTACACTCGTCCGGCTCTACTGGCGGTTAGGGACTGTGCGATCGCATTTTTTTCCCAAGCTTGTTGCAATGTCTGATTTTGCTGCTGACCAAAGGCTGCCATATCGGTCAGATCAGACGCATCCCAATTATGGCCAAACAATAAGATTGAATCAGCCTCATCCAGCTCCGGTAGGGCTTCTATAGAGACTTCAGCCACCGAGGTCGGATCATCGGCTGCAACATCGTCTAGGTACACAGGTTGAAACCCCAGTTCTTTCACCAAAGCACCACAGAGACTATTGGTATGGCTAATCGTGTTGACTGTCTGCATATCCCCAGAGGTGAGCATGAGGACTTGAGGGTGTTTTTTAACCACTGGAGCAAACTGGGTTTTGGCCTGCTCAATGCGGTCGTTCGTTTCGGTTAGAAGTGCATCGGCGCGATCGCTCAGACCCAAGGCTTGACCCATGGCACTCAGGTTGCTATTGCCGCCTCCGATATTAAAGGTGAGGGTGGGGGCAATGGTCATTA
This sequence comes from Cyanobacteria bacterium P01_B01_bin.77, assembly GCA_039028535.1. Lineage (GTDB taxonomy): Bacteria > Cyanobacteriota > Cyanobacteriia > Phormidesmidales > Phormidesmidaceae > Leptothoe. Next base: position 56,853 of record JBCCHX010000008.1, on the reverse strand, counting down.
GCTGTTCGTACTGAGTTGCCTCCAATGCAGGGGACAAAATGAGATCCGGTTGGGCTCTGACAATGGCTTCGATGGATGGCTGATAGGCTAACCCGACATTAACTGGCTGAGTGGTTACCCTGCTGCCCAAATAAGGAATTTGTTGGCTGGGGTTGTCGTAATCGTCCTGGTGAAAGGCAACGTGATCGCCATAGCCAGCAGGTTGTTTCCCCAATGCCAGAACCTGTTCTAATAAATAGGGACCCAGCACCACAATGGTTTGAGGCTGCCCACAGACTTCAGTGTCACCCATCTCATGTTGAACGGTGCGACAGTTTGTTGACTCAGTAGATGAGACTTTAGAACGTGTTCCAGACTGAGTCTCTGGTTGCTGGGTGTTGGCCTGACAGGCAACTAAAGCCCATGAAGTCAACGATATGACTATCGGCCTGCCCCATGCGAAAAATCTCACGCGCGTTTATTCCCTGACGTCTATTGATTAGGATGGCATCTTGACCCAGCAAATATTATCAGCTCATTAAAACGTTACTGACACTGAGCCGACTACCGAAAACGGAGCACCGGGAATATTACCAAAAGAACGATTGTCCGTGACTCTGATGTAGTTCACATCAAACAAATTATTAAAGTTTAGCCCAAACCGCCAGCTATCTCGTTTATAAAATAGAGCAGCGTTAGTGAGAAAGTAATCGTCTACTTCAAAGGTATTGGCCAGATCACCCTCGCGACTGCCCACATAGTTGACCCCCAAACCAAAGCCTAATCCCTGTAGATCACCCTGCTGGATTTCGTAGGTGCTCCAAAGTCCGGCACTGTGATATGGCGCATTGGGTAATCGGTTGCCGACGGGGTTGGTGTTGTCTTCTGTGATTTTGGCATCAATGTAGGCGTAGTTAGCAATGATGTTCAACCCAGGTAAAATCTCTCCGACAATATCTAACTCAACGCCCTGACTGCGCTGCTCTCCTGTTGCAGTTACAAATAAAGGGTTATTGGGGTCCGCTGTCGATATATTTTGTTTAGTAATGTCAAAGTAGGCTAAGGTGGCGAGCAGATCGCCCTCTAAAAGTTCAGTCTTGATCCCCACTTCGTATCCTTCTGAGCGTTCTGGCTCTAGACGTTCACCATTGGCAGTGCGACCAAAGTTGGGCTCAAACGCTTGAGCATAGTTGGCATAAAACGATAGGGCTTCGGTGGGTTGGTAAACGAGTCCAATTCTAGGACTCCACGCTTCATCGTAACGGTTGTTGTCAGAGGTTTCTAAATCCCGAAAGTCGACGCTATCGTACCTTAGGCTGCCAACTAAAATAAGTTGGTCACTAAAGGTGATTTGGTCTTGTAAAAAGACACCATATCGATCGACGTTTTGATCGCTAGTTGAAAGCGGCACCACATTACTTAAATCCGATCGGGGCGTTCCATAAACAGGATTGAAAATATTTAATATAACGGGATTAGAAAAGTCCGCTCGGGTGAACGGTTCATCAAAGCGGTTGAAGTTGGCATCGACTCCAGCGACTAATGTGTGTTGAATAGAGCCAGTGTTAAAGTCACCTACTACATTGGTTTGGATTGTGAAATCTTCAGTGTCATATTCGCGATCCGCAAAAAAGCGAGTAACGTTTCCAGTTGCTTCGTCAAACCCTAATGGCAGTGTGGAAAGCACGCTGTAATCTTGGGTAACATAGCGAAAGCCGTTGTTAAGCACCCAATTGTCGCTGAATCGATGGGTGAGATCATAGCCTAGGGTAAGCGACTCGCTGCGAATGCTGTCATTGGGCGCGTTCTGAATGCGATCGCGAGGCACATCGACAACATCTGCGCCAATGACGGGGAGTCCGACATTAAACGGAACCTCTTCATCCAGGTACTCTAGCAGTAGGGTGAAATTGGTACGATCATTAATATCCCAGCTTAAAACGGGGGCAACAAAAAAGCGCTCCGTCTCTGTTTCAAACCCACGAAAGCCGTCCTCTCGCTGATACGAGGCGTTTAGGCGATATCCCAGGGCTCCATCTTGGGTGAGTGGCCCTGTGAGATCAATGCTGGGACGAATTAGCCCCTCGCTCCCCCCTTGAATTTCTAGCTCATAGAGCGGATTGGACAGGGGACGCTTGGTTACAAGGTTGATAATACCGCCCGGATCGTTTTGGCCATACAGGACTGAAGCAGGACCTTTAATGACTTCAATGCGCTCAACGTTAGTAATGTCTTGGCTACTAAAGTTGTCATTAATCCGAAAGCCATCTCGCAAAATTGGCAGATTGGTAAATGAGTTGGCAGTAAAGCCCCGCAAGGTCAGGGCAGCGTTATTGGAAAAGGAATCCAACTGACCGGCCACGCCGCTAACATTACGCAGGGCATCGTCTATCCGCAGAATCTGTTGATCTTCCAGCACCTGTTGCGGCACCACTTGAATCGCCTGGGGGATATCCAACACCCGTGTATTGGTGCGGGTGGCGCTGCTGGTGCTAGGCACAAAATAATCGTCGTCTGTATCTTCTCCAGTGACGACAATCCGCAGCGAGTCATTCTCGGGGGTTGGGACTGATTGAGCAGAGGTGTTTGGGGGTGAGATCGCAGCCGTCAGTCCAGCCCCCCCAATACTCAAGTCAACCACAGGCGGAGCCGCCAGCCCTGTAATAGTAATACGTACCTGATTATCAGAAAGCGCTGTTACCTTAACCAGGGTGATCCCAGCGACGGGATCGCTAACGATAAAATCTTCGCCGTTGGGCAATACCGCATTGGAGATATCGGCAAATACGGTATTGTCAACTGTAGAAGTTTCGGGGGAAGACAGCTCACCATTGGTTTCTAGCTGCAGTGTCAGACCGTTTGATACGTCATCAATCTGAATATTGGTAATCTCGACTACCCTTGCTTGGGCAACCTGTATCGTCTGCTCTCCTGATAAAATGCTTTGTGCTGTAGCAGGTTGCACTGTTAGTGCGATCGCACCTACTGTTAACCATGCCCCATAGACTAATTTCATCACGCTCTACTCACCCACATATCCGCTGTCCTAACTATTGAAATTAATTCTTATTAGTTAGGTGAGAGCATGATAAGAGCCAAAATCGATCTCTACCTTTGCGAGCCGGAAAATTTTCTTTGTGAGACGGAAAAATTACCTAGCGGCGATATTTCAACTGATACGCTTTTGGATTAATGGCAAACTGACGTCGAAATGCAGTACTAAACGCTTCTGGGTTACGGTATCCCACCTGCCGAGCCACCTGGGCAATGGTCACATGGGGGGACTGGAGTAGCTTCTGCGCCTGCTGCATACGGCAGGCACGCAAATGTCCAAACACCGTGGTACCTATCAGCTGTCGAAATCCTTGCTTAAGGGTGTATTCGTTTAGACCCACCTGTCGGGCCAGACCTGATAGGGAAGGGGGATTGCAGAGCTGTTGCTCGATGACTTCCTTAGCGTAGTACACTCGCTCTAGATCGTCGGGCTTTAGGGTAGACGATTTTGAGGCAGCTGAGGTTGCTTCAAGCTGAGCCAACTGCAGTGCAAATAGCTCTATGGCTTTACTCTCAAGATAAAGCTCCTGGACTGAACCTTGATAAGGACAGCCAAGAATTTGCTGCAGGATCTGGGCCATGGCGGGGGTAGTTTTCCCTAACGATTGGTGAAATCGTCTGGTATCCTGCAGCATTTGCTGTAACGGACGGGGCAATTCGCCATTGGCGCTGGTGAGTCCCTGAAAATAGTCGGCATGGGCCGTGATCGCCACCATCTGTAGCGGTTGCTTTGAATGCCACTCCTCAGTTTCAATTAGGTCAGGTAAATGATAAATATAATTGCATCCAGTGATTTCCTCATAGTCTGGTGCAATCCCAGACACATTAGGGGTTTTGACACTAGAACCGCTCGATAGATAAAACTTGGCGTTAATCGGGAAGGCATTCTCATGGTGCCTATGAATCTTTAGGGATTGCTGCAAATAAACGTTGTAAATTTCAACAATCAGGCCCCCCTTCAGCAAAAAGTAACAAATATCTCCCTGACCGATTTGCTGTGGCATATTGATTCGATAGCCACAATCAAACGGCTGATAAATATGACCATCCTGCTCATGGGCTTGCACTATCAAATCAGATAAGTCGATTTCAGTTAGCTCAAGGGTCATGCTTGCTCAAAACTCGTCATAATCGAGAAATATTCTAGATAGTATAAAGTAAAGCATTGATTGGAAAAGAAGACCGACCATCAAGGCGACAGAAGCTGTTGTTTTAGTTCATCCAGATAGAGTTCTGTCCCCATGGGGCCGGGTAAACCTAGACATAAATATGCGGGAATAAAGTACACTCGTCCGGCTTTACTGGCGGTTAGGGACTGTGCGATCGCATTCTTCTCCCAAGCTTGTTTCAAAGTCTGGGTTTGCTGCCAACCAAAGGCGTTCATATCGGTCAGACTAGACGTATTCCACTGATAGCCAAACAGTAAAATTGAATCAGCCTCATCTAGCTCCGGCAGAGATTCTATGGATACTGCAGCCACTGAGGTGGGGTCAGTTACTGCAACGCCTTCTAAGTAAACGGGTTGAAAACCCAGATCTTGCACCAGAGCACCACAGCGACTGTTGCTGTGGCTAACTATATTAATTGTCTGCATGTCTCCAGAAATTAGCATAAGCACCTGGGGATATTTTTTGACTACTGGGGCAAACTGGGCTTTGGCTTCCTCAATGTGGGCTTTAGTTTCAGCTAAAAGCGCGGCGGCGCGATCGCTCAGCCCCAGGGCTTGTCCAACAGCACTCACATCGATGTTTCCGCCCCCGATCTTAAAGCTGAGTGTGGGGGCAATGGCCGTTAGCTGCTCGTACTGAGGTGCGTCTAAACCAGGGGCTAAAATTAGATCCGGCTGGGCTTTTACAATGGCTTCGATATTGGGCTGATAGGCTAACCCAACATTGACCGGCTGAGTCGTTATTCGACTCCCTAAATAGGGGATCTGTTGACTGGGATTGTCGTAATCGCCCCGGTGAAGGTCAATATGATCGCCATAACCAGCGGGCTGAACCCCCAGTGCCAGTATTTGTTCCAACAGGTAGGGACCCAGCACCACAATGTTTTGAGGCTGCCCGCAAATCTCAGTATTACCCATCTCATGCTGAACGATGCGACAGTCTGGCAGTTCAGCTGATGAGGCCTCAGAAGTTGTTCCAGACTGGTTGTCTGATGGCTGGGTGTTTCCCTGACAGGCAGTTAAAGCCCATAAAGTCGACACTATGACTATCCGCTTGCCCCATGCAAAAAATCTCACACGCGTTTATTTCCTGGCGTCTAATGATTAGGATAGCACCATGACCAAGTGCCCCATTAAAACGTGACCGATACTGAGCCGACTACTGAAAAAGGTGCACCGGAAACATTACTAAAGATGCGAGCACCCGTAGCGCTGATATAGTTCACATCAAAAATATTGTTGAAATTTAATCCCAATCGCCAGTTGTCCCGCTTATAAAACAGGGCGGCGTTGGTTAGAAAATAGTTATCCACTTCAAAACTGTTGGCTAAGTCTCCCTGCCGCTGACCCACATAGTTAAAGCCGCCGCCAAAGCCCAAGCCCTGCAGATCTCCCTGCTGAATCTCGTAGGTAGTCCATAAATTAGCGCTGTGGCGAGGAACATTAAATAGACGGTTGCCCACAGGGTTGGTATTGTCTTCTGTAATTCTGGCATCGGTGTAGGCATAGTTGGCAATGATGTTCCAACCAGGCAAAATCTCACCAGCAATGTCTAGCTCTATTCCCTGACTACGCTGTTCCCCGGTGGCAATCGAGAAAAACATGTTGTTGGGGTCCGCCGTCGTCACGTTCTGTTTGGTAATGTCGAAATAGGCCAGGGTGGCCAACAGGTCGCCGTCTAACAGCTCGGCCTTGACCCCCACTTCAAACCCGTTTCCCTCTTCAGGATCAAAGGTCTCACCCTGGGCATCGGTGCTGGTATTGGGCTCAAAGGACTGGGCGTAGTTGGCATAGAGAGATACGGTTTCCAAGGGTTTATAAATCAGGCCCACTCGGGGGCTCACGGCTTCAGCAAATCGGCTGGTGTCGGCGGTTAAATTGCGAGACTTGACGCTATCGTATCGCAGGCTGCCCACTAGAATAAACTCGTCGCTAAAGGTGATTTGATCTTGGAGAAAAATGCTGATGCGATCGGCCTCCGTCTCAGAGGTAAATGGGGTCACGGTACTCAAATCGGGACGAGGGGGACCGTAAACGGGGTTGAATATATTCAGAATGGTGGGGCTAGTAAAGTCAACTCGGGTAAATTTGTCCTCAAATCGATTGAAGCTCAAATCAAACCCGGCTAGGAGTGTATGGTCGATTGTCCCCGTCTCAAAATCTCCCACTACGCTTGTTTGAAAGCTATAGTCATCGGAAATATAGTTCCGGTCGCCAAAAAATCGGGTAATGTCGCCCGTGGTCTCATCTGCCCCGAAGATAAGATCTGCTAATATAAAGTAATCCTGGCGGAAATAGCGAAACCCATGGTTGAAGCTCCAGTCATCGCTGAACTGGTGTTTCAGATCATAGCCTAGGTTGAGGGTATCGTTTCTGATTAAATTATCCGGTTCATTCTGAATGCGATCGCGCGGCACATCCACTACCCTGGTGCCAAAGGCCGGTAGACCCGCATCAAGAGGTATCTCTTCATCGTTATACTCCAACAGCAGGGAGAGGGTGGTGCGATCGCTAATATCCCAACTCAGAACCGGAGCGATAAACAAGCGTTCTGTGTCAGTAGTGTAGTCGCGATAGCTGTCTCGATGCTGATAGGACACATTGAGGCGATAGGCCAGATCCTCAGTGAGGGGACCCGATGCATCCAGGCTGGGGCGCACCAGCCCAAAACTGCCGCCCTGGAATTCTAGCTCATAGAAAGGAGTTGGTGAAGGCCGTTTGGTGACCAGATTAATTAGCCCCCCCGGATCGCTTTGTCCGTATAGTACCGAGGATGGCCCTTTGATCACCTCAATGCGCTCAACATTAGTAATCTCTTGGCTACTAAAATTATCTCTGATCCGGAAGCCATCGCGTAGAATCGGTCCGTTATTAAAGTTGCCAGTACTAAAGCCCCGCAGGGTAATATTTGAGCTAGAGCCAAAGGGTGCTATGGTGCCCACCACACCGCTGACGTTGCGCAGGGCATCATCCACTCGAATTATGTTCTGGTCCTTTAGCACCTGCTGGGTCACCACCTGAATTGACTGGGGCACGTCTAGAATCGGTGTGTCGGTGCGGGTAGCCGTACTGGCATTGGTGACCCGATAGTTATTCGTCTCTTCTCCAGTAACGACAATGCGTAATACATTGTCACTATCGTCAGCGAGGTCTATAGGAACACTGTCGGTAACGACTGTAAGGACTAACTCGTTGATGCTCGAACTAATATTAATCGAGGGAACAGTTTCATTACCAACAATCTCCACCCGTACCTGATTATCGGTCAAATTGGTAATTGTTATCTGGCTGATTGATTCGGTTGGGTCATCGACAGAGAAATCACCGGCTTCAGGCAATGCTAGAACCGCATTAGAAATATCCGAGGTTAAGGTATTGCCAGATATCGATGTAACAGGCTCGGATAGCTCTCCATCTGTTTCTAAAATAAGTTTTGCACCATCGTCAAGTGAGTTAATTTGTACATTGGTAATGACAATGGGATTGTTTTGAACATATAGCTCATCAACAGAATGAGATAAGGAAGACCGAGGTTGGTTTGCCAGTGCTGGTAGTGCAGATACTAAAAAAACAGCGACTAATGGTGAAACTGTCCCTAGGCGCATCCAGAAACCAAACATGTCCTTCCCTCACATACTCAAACATTGATGACTACGGCATCCGCAATCAAAAATAAATGACAAAAACCTACTAAGTACAATACGGGTTAGAAAAATCGTTTTCTTTGTGCGCAGGACTTTTTTCTGTGCGCGCAGGACTTTTCCTTCTTTAGGATGTTTTAATGTTCTAAAGTTGTTAACGCTGGTTCAACTGATATGTTTTTGGATTTACCGAAAATCTGCGCCGAAAAGCATGACTAAAGGCCTCAGGATTTTTGTAGCCAACCTGAGTCGCAATACCCGCAATGGTTAAGTTGGGTTTGTGCAGTAGTTCCTTGGCTCGATTCATCCGGTATTCCCGCAAATAACCAAAGACGGTGGTCCCAAACTGTTGCCGAAAGCCCTGCTTGAGCTTACGCTCATTTAGACCCACCAGCCGTGCAAGTTCTGAGAGGGAAGGGGGTGCCTTTATCCGCCGTATAAGAATATCCCTGGCCTGGTGCAGCCGTCCCATATCTTCAGGGCATAACCACATGGCGGCTGTACTGACCTGTTTATCTACCCAAATAGCCAGTTGGGCAGCCAGTAACTCTAAAACTTTACTTTCCAGATAACGCTGCTGCATTGAGCCACCGTGGGGGCAGTCCAAAATCTGTTGTGTTATCTGCCATATATGAGAAGTCATTTCACCAAGTGGCTGATGAAAGCGCTGTGTATAATCTCCTTCAAATAGTTTTTGTAAAGGTAGCGGTAATGTCGGTTGACTATCCTTGAAGTCTTTTAGGTACTTGGTGTCAGCTGAGATAGTAATCATATGAATCAGCTGGTTAGCAGGCCATTCCTCGATTTCAGTCTGATTGGGCAAGTAGTAAAGGTAGTGATGACCAACGGTTTCCTGATAGTTGCTGGCAATGTCTGAAACACCTAGTGTCTGTACTCGCGACTTTCCAGATAGATACAACTGTGATGTGAGTGGAAAATAGTTCTCGTGCTGCCGTCGGTAGCGCAGGGGCTGATTAAGGGTCGCTTTACGAATTTCCAGGCGTAACCCCTGACGTAGATTAAAGATACGAGCACCCCCATGCCCCAAACACTTAGGCAAGTTAACCTGGGTTCCCAATTCCATCGGTTGATAAATCAATTCCCCTTGCCGATGGGCTTTGACCATCAGCTTTTGAAACTCTAAATCATTCAGCTCAATTGCCATACCTGGGGAAAAACTTACCTTATATTAATGGGAATAAATACCATTAATATGTCGAAGTAGGCCAGAGTTACCAACAGGTCGCCATCTAGGAATTCAGCCTTGACCCCTGCCTCAAAGACCTTTTCTCGCTCTGGCTCTAACGGATCGCCATTCGCAGTTGCACCACCATTGGACACAAAGGATTGAAAATAGCTGCCGTAGGGAGAAATATCAGGACTGGGTTGATACACAATGCCTACGCCTGGATTGCCCGTGTAGGTAATCTTAAGGCATTTAATGCTAGATACCGGTTTAAGAAAATCAGTGCTTGAGAATCAGTCTCTGTGACGTGGCGTCTCTTGACATTTACTCTCATCACAAAAAATAATGGCTGATTAACATCTAGCGGTCATCAAAGGTTTTAGCGCTATGGGTGAGGGAAGAACTGTGCGGGTAAAAACGCTTATTTGCCTGCTAATCGCTGGAATACTACCATCTGGGTTGGCGTCAGTCGCCCATGGAGCAATCATTGATTTTGAACAAGGATCTGAAATTAACTCTGAGCAAGTTGCCCAGAATTCAGATATTTCAGGTGAGGAAAATGATTCAGAGACATTGCGGATCGTAGTAACAGCTGAAAAGCGGCCTGATAATGTGCAAGATATTCCCATCAGTATCACGGCGTTTACAGCAGAGGATATTGAAGATGCCGATATCACCTCGTTTGAGGATATTGCCGGGGCAACGCCCAACTTTACGGCCTATACCCCTGGACGCAACTTTTTGCTCTATAGCGTTCGCGGTCTGAGTAATTTTAACTTTCTCTCCAGGGACCCGGTGGCGTTTTATATTGACGATGTACCCTACGATTACACCGGATTTCTTGATCTTGATCTGACAGATTTAGAACGGGTGGAGGTGCTACGCGGTCCCCAGGCCACCCTCTATGGGCGCAATGCCGAGGCAGGTGTGGTAAATATTGTCACCCGCAAGCCAACTAATACGCCGGAGTATAGCCTCACAGCTGGTCTAGGCAACTTTAGTACCCCAGATCTGAGAGCCAGTGCCAGCGGCCCAATCATTCCAGACAAGCTATTTTATCGGCTCTCCGGCGACTTTATGCAGCGCGATGGCTATGCTACAAATATCACTACGGGTGAAGATACTGACTTTGAGTCAGGTGGAGGTGGTCGAGCCCAGCTACTGTGGACTCCGTCAGAAAACTGGGAGGTGTTGTTCAATGCCTCTGTGGAGAGCTACCGCGATGGCACGCCTCCGATCAGTCGGCCTGACTTGGGGCAAGATCCGTCTGAGACTGATATTGACGCCATTGGCTTTAATGATTTAGATACCAATTCTCAGTCTCTCAAGGTCAGCTACGACAATCCATCGTTACGATTCACGTCCATTACGGCCCGACGTTTCTCTGACCAAGCGTTTGAAAATGATTCGGACGGTACCCAGCTGGATGCCTTAGGCCAGTTTGTGGATATTGACTCTACTGTACTGAGTCAGGAACTGCGTCTGCAATCTGCCGAGAACGATGGTCCCTTTTCCTGGCTGGTAGGTGCTTATCTTGAGGATCGTGATTTTAATGTCAATCAGGAAGGTTTTCGCTTTGGTGTGGACTTTGGAGGCCCCTTTGCGAGTGTAACCAAGGCTGAAATCGATGAGCAGACCTATGCTGTATTTGGTCAGGCTAGCTACCGACCGATTGAGCCGCTAACGTTAACAGCAGGGCTACGCTACGAAATCTTTGATAGTCAGCTGGATAACTCTGAAGCTTCCTCTGTTGTCGGTACGGCCACATTTAATGATGTGAGCAACAATGGCGAAGAGATTATTCCTCGGTTTGCGGTGGAGTATGACATTAATTCAGACATAATGGTCTACGGCTCAATTGCTCGGGGCTACCGAGCCCAGGGGGTGAATTTTCGTGCGACGCTGCCTGAGCAGATACCGTTTAATGCGGAAAAGTCCTGGAACTATGAGGCTGGAGTGCGGACTTCCTGGCTAGAGGATCGGCTAACGGCGAATCTTACCCTGTTCCATAATCCTATTGATGATTATCAGGTGCCTTCTACAGATCCGGCCACCGGTCTATTTGGGTTTGTGGACAATGCTGAAGTGACGATTAATGGCATTGAGGCCGAGCTGCGGGCAAGACCAATAGACGGTTTAGATTTAACCGCTGGGTTTGGCTGGTTAGATGCGGAGTATACGGATTATGCGGATCCTAATTTAGGAGACTTTAGCGGCAACAATTTGACCTATTCTCCCGAATATACTTTTAACCTGGCCGCTCAGTATCGTGCAGCTGACGGTCTGTTTGGCAGACTGGAAGCCCAAGGATTTGGCACAACGTTTTTTAATGATGACAATTCTCTTAGGCAGCGACCCTACGTGTTAATCAATGCCCGTTTAGGCTATGAGTTTGACCGTCAGGGTATTTATGTCTTTGCTAACAACATTTTTGATTTTAGACCGTTAACGACTAAAGCCTCTTTCTTTGGTGGTGCGCTGACTACAGCCACCTATGGAGCGCCTGCTTCTTTTGGTGTGCAGTACCGGACACGGTTCTAATATGTGTCTATTAGAAAGTATGAACACGTATGAGCAGGGCATTGACTCTCTTCAATGGATAGCTTAGATACGACAGGTGGTCTTTTGATTTTTTGAGTTAGCTCGGTGTAGTTTGAATGATTAAGTTAGTCTGGGGCGATATTGAAAGCACAATGAGTACTGTACAAAAACGACTTAGCCAGCTGGTACTAGCCGCGACCGTGGTGCTACCGGGGATGATCGGGTTAAGGATGCACCAGAGAGATGCGATCGCAATCGAAAGCCAGACCGTTACCCTTCAGTTTGCCGGGATGGTGGCAGATGAACCGTTCGCCTGCGGGCAAACCTATGAGTTAGGGGCACCCGCAACGGCCATGACTCCCCTCGACTTCCGGTTTTATGTATCAGAAGTGGTTCTGTTGGATGCCGAGGGTAACGAAGTGCCGCTGATTTTGCAACAGGATGGCAAATGGCAACATCAGAACGTCGCCCTGATCGACTTTGAAGACAAGTCGGGAGCCTGCGCCAACGGTACCGTAGACACTCGCGCCCAGGTGGTCGGGAGCGTACCTGCCGGTGACTACAGCGGGGTAAAGTTTACCCTGGGCGTGCCCTTTGGTCTGAATCATGTTGACTCCACATTGGCTCCGTCGCCGTTGAATCTCACCTCGCTATGGTGGAACTGGAATTTTGGTTACAAGTTTGCCCGCATTGACTTCACACCTGCGACCGAGATTGCCCAAACGACGCCCGCTCACAGCACGGCTCAGCCTAAGCAACATGCTGAAGCGTTTAACGGTTTTGCGTTTCACCTGGGCAGTGTTGGCTGTCAAATGGATGCCACCCAAGCACCTGTGGTCTGCAGTTTGCCCAATCGTGCCGAGGTGATCCTGGCTGACTTTGACCCCGAGGAAAATGTCATTGTGGCTGATCTAGCAGCACTGTTGTCCCAGACCAACCTGGCAGAGAATCAGGAGGATACGGCCATTGGCTGCATGTCGTCACCGGCCGACAGCGACTGTGCTGGCATCATACAAAATTTAGGATTACCGTTTAACAACCAGCCTGTGCACGAACAAACTTTTTTCAGCGTAAAATAAATTGTCGCGTTTAAATTGTCGCGCTTAAACTGCAATGCTGCCTCGCCGTTGGACTAGCTGGATACTTACCTGTTTCCTGGTGTTCTGTTTATCAATGAGTGCTGAAGTAGCCCTGGGTCATACACCAGGAGAGTTTGGTACCTTCGATTCTGCACCAGAGACAGCGGTAGAGTTTGACTGGCAGCTGCCTCCCTGGGTACCCAGACCGGTGGTGTCACCGGATAATCCCATGACGGCGGCCAAGGTTGAGCTGGGGCGGCATCTGTTTTATGAACCGCGCCTATCAGTTACCGGAGAGTTCTCCTGTGCCTCGTGCCATGTTCAAGGACTGGCATTTACCGATGGTAAACCTCTATCGGTTGGTGTCACCGGTCAGGTGCATCCCCGTAATTCTATGAGTTTGACGAATGCGGGATATAACTCAGTTCAGACCTGGGCGAACCCACTCATGCAACACCTGGAATTGCAAATGCTGGTGCCTCTGTTTGGTGAGGAGCCGGTGGAGCTAGGGATGGCCGGTCGAGAGAACGAACTGTTGCAAACCCTGCAAAGCGACCCGGACTATCGACAGCGGTTTGAGGTCGTCTTTGGCCATGAGAATCCTGTGAGTGTGCGTAATATTAGCCTTGCGATCGCAGCTTTTGAGCGCACCTTAAACTCCTTTGACTCTCCCTATGATCGCTATCGCTACGGCGGCGATGCCTCAGCGATTTCAGAGTCTGCTAAGCGCGGTGAAGCACTCTTTAACAGTGAGCGTCTAGAATGTTTCCACTGTCATAGCGGCCTTAACTTTAGCGACTCCACCCGCCATGAGCGCTCAGGCTTTACCGAAATCGCCTTCCACAATACCGGTCTTTATAATCTTGACGGGAGAGGGGCCTATCCCCCCAACAATACAGGTGTGCAAGAGATTACCCAACAAGCTACCGACATGGGTAAATTTAGAGCACCCACCCTGCGTAATATCCAGGTAACAGCGCCCTACATGCACGATGGCAGCATTGCCACCCTCGAAGAGGCCATTGAACATTACGCTGCAGGTGGCCGCACAATTGAATCAGGGCTATATGCAGGGGTAGGCCGTGAAAATCCCTTCAAAAGCTCTTTTATTAACGGCTTTTCCCTAACGGACATCGAAAAGCAAGACCTGATAGCATTTTTAGAAAGCCTGACAGATCAAACATTTCTGTCAAACCCAAGCCTTAGTTCACCTTTTTAGAGCGCACGTTGCTGTATTCGGGCCAAGATGTCAACTATAATCACGCAACATTTTTTTGATCTCAAGTGTGTGCATTTCTTCCTGTCCAATCTTAGTGCGGGTATACTCTTCTAAATAAATGCTGGCATCTTGAACCACATCGAGGAGTTTTTTATACATATTCAACGCTTTTTGTTCATGGTTAAGACTTTCTGATAGTAAGTCTTTAACCGAGTGGCGATTGTTTTCTTCAATGGTTGAGATGCGTTGGCTAGGATGACCTTCTAGCCCAGTAATAATCTCACCCGCCTCTTGGGCGTGGAGTAAAGACTCATTGGCCTGGGCCTTAAAAAAATCCACAATTGGAATACGATTAGGGCCAGTTACCATGAGTGAGCAGTGAGTGTAACGGACAACACCAGCTAACTCAAATTCCATAATCTGATTAAGTAACTCAATGGTTGCCAGGGTATCAAGGTCTTTCATACAAATATCATGGGAGTTGATGACTTCTGATTATAAGTGGGGAGCAGGCTGAGTGGATGGATACGACTCAATTGTTTGATGTGCGCAATAACCATAAAATGAAGGCAGCGGTGAGAAAAATGTCGGCACCTAAGGGAGCCCCCTAACTTTCTAGAGAATCTTACTCTAGTCCTGGTGAAGAATCTGTAACAGGACCTCTTCCCGTTCTGACACCCCAAAGATTTTGGCTAACATTTGACGATGCCAACACGCTCAAGGAAGATCCGTTTTCTATTGTCAATGCCCGCATTGGCTATGAATTTGACAAAACCGGTGTTTATGTATTTTCCAACAATCTGTTTGATACAGAATATGTTAGCCTGGCCTTCCCAGATGGCTTTGGTGGCACATTAGCCGGTTACGGCGACCGTCGCAGCTTTGGTGTGGAGGTGCGTCATCAGTTTTAAGCTTTGGTTCCAAGCTGGCTGTTAGATCACGGCATGTTTGAGGTAGCTCATAGTGCTTATTTTGGAAGTCTCATAGGCTAATTTTGTACCCAAAATTGAGCCATACTTGAGATGCCTTTGAATACCGAGCTTCTAACGACTAGTTTTGAGCTGCTTAAAGCACGTAAAATCGAGTTCAGCGATTGTTTCTATCGTACGTTATTTACAGACTATCCACAGGTAAAGCCCCTATTTGCTCATGTTGACATGATAGAACAACCGAAGAAACTGTTTGCGTCTCTGGTGGTAGTGGTGGGAAATCTTACTAACCCGGATGCATTAATGCCAGCATTAAAAGGATTAGGCACTCGTCATGTTGACTATGGTGTTTTGCCCTCACACTATCCCATGGTGGGGGGAGCATTGCTCAAAGCTATGGCTGAAATTTTAAAAGAAGATTGGACAGAGGAGGTTTTAGAGGCTTGGACAGAAGCATATACGGCGATTACCAAGATTATGCTAGATGGCTTAGATTATCCTGAGAAAATTCTCGATTCTATTCATATACCTAGCGTCTCTAGTGAGAAACGTTGACAAATGGTGCTACAACAATTGCTTTTTTCTGGTTTTGTTATTTTTCAATGTTAATAGTGAGGGCAGTTGAAAGCATGGAATGATACAGACAAGTCATACTAGTTTTTTATCAATGCTTTGAGGTACCCTCCGTGCTTTGAGGTGCCCTCTGTTCAATTCTTTAAGGGTTTGCAGGTTTTTTACGAATTTAAGATATGAGATGGCTATGATTGATGTCATGGTCTAGCTTAAAGAAATAGTAAATGAAAGCAACGATTGCTCAATTAAGTCAGCTCTCACTTTTTGCCGCTTTGAGTCTAGAACATTTGGAACAGCTTCAACCCCATACCCAACTGCAGCTGTATCGATATAAAGAGACTGTTTTATATGAGGGAGACTCGTTGCCCATACGGTTACACATACTATTTAGTGGAGTGCTGCAGGTACAAAAAAGTTCTACAACGGGGAAAGAAACGATTCTGCGCACCCTCAGATCTGGAGATATTTTTGCTGCTCCTGCTTTGTTTGGGGATGCCAAAGCCCCGGCTACCGTTTTGGCCATGGAGGATTGTCAGGTACTGACGATTTCTAAATCCACCCTGCTTGACATAATCCAGCAGACTCCAGAAGTGGCGCTCCAGCTGCTAGTGGTGTTTAACCAGCGGTTGCAGCGATTACATGCCATGGTGCACGGCCTGGTCTCAGAACGGGCCGTGGTGCGACTGGCCCGATTGATTCAGTATTCAGCCTGGCAGCATGGAACAGACTTAACGGACGCTGGCGAACAGCTGCGCATTAAGCTGCCCTATTATCAAATGGCCCGAAATATTGGTATTACCTATGAAGAATGTGCTCGGTTAATGAAGGGGTTGGATAACCTTTTGCAATATGGCCGTGGTGGCAAGATTGTGATTCTTGATTCCGCTGGATTGGATGCGATCGCATCGGGTGAAACTAACCCTGATAATAGGTGAGGCTTCTGTAAATGTCTCCGAATTCCGGACATTTTGCACTGGCTAGTGGTAGGAGCCTTAGATAGACAACCCAACGCAAATAGCTCCAAAAATTATAAGTACTATGCCCGCTTTGATAAACCCTGACCGACCATGTTGTTCTGCCATGGCTAAAGAGCGCAGACCGATAGCTGGAAACAACAGGCTCAGCGTAATTTTTGTTGTCAGTACAATGCCATAAAGGGTGATGATTACCCCCCATCCATGCCAAACCTGATGGAACGTGACTATTGCGATCGCAGGTATCAATTCCAGGGCAAATGTCCGATAAATCACCCCCTTTTCACCCATCGAATGCAGATGCACAAAAAACGAGCGCCACATAGTTGGACTCGCAATGTGGGATAGCCCCATCAGCACGAATGGCAAAACCATAATGCCCTCAACGATACGGGCACTTTCTGGCGTAGTCAGCATAGAGATGACCTCATTAATTCAAAATAGGGTAGTTTAGGGCGTAGCATGTTTGAGCTGAAATCAATATGTAACGGCAGTTGACAAGGAGCAACGTTAGCATTCCATACATTTCCATTCCCCTGTGCTATCGTCGGAGTAGAGTCTCATAGGCAGAGGCAATCCACCGATGATTGGTCGTTTTATAGTCAGTTTAGGGGTATTGGGAAGTATCTGGTCGGCAGGCGCTATGCTGGCTGCTGCGGCTGAACTGGACATTGTTGACTCCGCTACCTTAGGTACTCACCGCAACTTACCCTGGTCGGAGCCGGTACAAATTGACGATCCGTTTGAGGGTAGATTTGTTGGGGTCTTTGATCGTCATTCTTTTAGCGATCGATTTTTGAATACAACCGCCCGAATTGAGGTACAAAGCCTTTGGAGTCGTGATTTTATTCGGGTATTGTCAATTATTCGCGATCGCGACTGCCTCAATGGTTCTTTGGGCACCTACCCGGATTTAAGCTGTTCAGAATTCAACAATGCTAGAAATATCATTCAGCTATTCATAAAAGTTGATGACGAAGTGTTTCAAGTTGCCGGACAAAACAATACCTTTGTCGTGAGTGATGAGTTAGCCCAAGCACTGCAAACCGCGCCAGAGACTGCTGTTGATATTCGGCTGGTGGCAGAAAGCGGAGAGGCCATTGACAGTGAGATCGGCGAGGGCACAGTTGCCGCTTGGGAAACGGTGTATACATCCCAGTCAACCTTGGTTAGCGAGTAAATCTGTCACTCCTTGAAAAGGTTGAATCTAAGAAAATCTGATCTATAGCCATATCGACAGATCGGTTCAACCTGTTAATCATTTGTTCAAACTGGTTTAGCCCAGCCGAGCCGCGATAGCACATTATAATGCCATAGGACTGTTAACGCTGCGGGATGGCTCAGAACTTACGCTCATTGAAGTCACTAGGCATAAGTCACTAAGCAGCGAATATCGAGGTATTTACAAACGTAACAGTGAGAGTAGCTTACTGTATTGATGGGAAAGACTCCTATTAATATGGGTGAAATTCTGTATGTTTCCCTATGGCTCTTAACCTTTCCTGGCAAGATGCTACAGACTTGTGGATAGAGGCGGCCCAGTCGTCTGTACCGGGCACCGTGATTGACGATGTGGAGAACCTGTATACGGTACCGGCTAAGTTGGGCCGGGGCTATCACCGGATCATTGATTTGCCGTCGGGGATCGAGTTGATTATTTTTGACTATGTTTATCGCGATTTAGCGTTGGAGATTCCTGAAAATCAGCATCCGATTCAGTTTACGGTGCATCTGTCGGGGACGGTGGACAGTGGGGATTATCTCTATCGGGATGCAAACTGGGGCTACATTGGCGGCAGTGGTGTGCAGCGATCGCTGGTGTCTGTTTTTCCAGAATCTCAGCGACAGCTGGGGGTGAGTGTGCAGCTACAGCCCCAGCTGCTGCAACAGTTTTTTGGTGACGGTTCAGGTGAGTTGCCCGGTGAACTGCAGCCCTTAGTCAAGGATACTAGCCAATGGCAACAGATTTATTCGCCTAAAACAACGGGCAATATTCGCTCGGTGGTACGGCAGATTATGGACTGCCCCCTGGCGGGTCTGACTAAGCAGATGTATCTGCAGGGCAAAGTATTTGAGCTGATGGCGCTGCAGATAGAGGAAACGATGGAGCGGCCGCGTCAGCCCATTACCCTTAAGCCGGAAACGACGATCCGTATCCATCAGGCGGCGGCAATTTTGCGATCGCACCTAGAAACCCCACCCAGCGCAACGGAGTTGGCCAAACAAATGGGAGTGTGCGATCGCACCTTGCGTCGAGGCTTTAAACAAGTCTTTGGCACCACCCTGGTAGGGTACCTGACCCAGCAGCGGCTGCACCAGGCCCAGCAGCGCCTATGCACGGGCGACTACACCGTAGCCGAAGTCGCCAATCAGGTTGGCTATGCCCATCTGGGGCACTTTGCCGCCGCCTTTAAACGCCAGTTTGGCATCACCCCTAGCCAGTGCATGACCCAAAAATCGTCGGTCTACCCGTAAAGCCTGTCCGTTTTGGGATCGAGTGCCTCTTTTGGGATAGACAGACTCGAAAGCATTTCTATAGTCTGCTCGTAATGCTTAATAAGCATTGTTCTCAACAGTGGAGCGGAGGCGCATGATGTCACGGTCAGTGAGGCGAGGGATACAGTGTTGGGCGGTCGTCTTGCTATCGTCGCCGGTGGCCAGGGCGGCAGAACTTTCGGCTTCTGCACCAGTGATGACCGATAACACGGTGCAGATTGCTCAGGCGACGGCCCCGGATGAGACTGTCCCGGATGAAACGGCTCCAGACACACTGCGCATTGTAGTCACCGCCGAGAAAACGCCAGCAGCGGCCCAGGATGTGCCCATTAGTTTAACGGTGCTCACTGAGCAGGAGATTGAAGCTGCCAACATTACCTCTTTAGAAGATGTGGCCGCCCGTGTTCCCAATTTTTCTGTCTTTTCAGCGGGCGGCAACCGCAGTTTTTTGACCTACAGCATCCGTGGCTTAAGCAATGCCAGCGTACTTAACCGCGATTCGGTGGCCTTTTATGTAGATGACATTCCCTACGAAAACGGCAATTTTCTCAACACTAACCTGCCCGATTTAGAACGGGTTGAAATTCTGCGCGGTCCCCAAAGCACCCTGTATGGTCGCAGCTCCATCGGTGGCGTTGTTAACATCATCACGCGCAAGCCTACCAACACGTTTGAATTTAACGGTGCCGCTAGCTACGGTAATTTTGACGATGTTGATCTGCAGGCGGCGGTGGGAGGCCCCTTGGTAGACGATCAGCTGTTTTACCGACTCTCGGGAAGCTACGGCCGCCGTGATGGCTATGTCGACAATCTCTTTCTAGATGAGGATGTTGATCCTCAATCCGGTGGCAACGGTCGTGCCCAGCTATTGTGGACCCCCTCAGATGAGTGGGAAGTCTTACTGACAGGGTCCTTTGATGACTATCGTGACGGTGCCAGCACGTTTTTACCCTTAGATGCCGACCCGTTTGAGGCCAATCTGAACGAGCCCGGCTTTAGCGATTTAGAGGCCAATACCCAGGCTCTCAAGGTGAGCTACACGCATCCCAATTTTCAAGCCACCTCCATTACCGCGCGGCGCTATGCCCGCAACCGGGAAGCGTTTGATGCTGATTTTTCACCGCTTGATTTTGTTGCCGTACAGGCGAACGCCAGCTCGACCATTTTTAGTCAAGAGCTGCGGCTGCAGTCGCCCCAAACCGATGGCCCATTCCAGTGGCTGGTGGGGGGATATCTCGAATCTAGAACCTTTAATATTGACAGCGGTTTGTTGTTGGGTGCTGATGGTTTTACCCCTGGATTAAATTTGACCCGCTCAGAAAGCGAGAGTCAAACGGCAGCTCTCTTTGGGCAAGTCAGCTATCAGCCCGTTGAGGCTCTGACGCTCACCGCCGGTCTGCGCTACGAGGCCAATGAAAGTACCCTGGAGACATTGGAGCGCACCTTTACCCCCACTGGCAGCCCGATTTCATTTCCCAGCGGCAACAGTTTTGATGAGATTGACAACAACGGCGATGCGTTGCTGCCTCGGTTAGCAGCTGAATATCGCTTTAGTCCCAATGTGATGGCCTATGGCAGTATTGCTCGTGGCTATCGTCCTGCTGGTGTCAATTTTCAGGCCACGGTGGCAGAGGCGGTTCCCTTTGGAGCAGAACGCTCTTGGAATTATGAGGCGGGGCTGAAGTCTTCCTGGTTGGATGACCGACTGGGGGTAAATTTAGCCGTATTCCACAATGATGTGGATGATTTTCAAGTCACCTTTTTTAACCCTGGCATCAATGCGTCGTTAGTTACCGGTGCGGGGGCACAGATTACGGGGGCAGAATTGGAAGTGCGGGCTGTTCCGGTTGAGGGACTTACTGTCACTGCCGGGCTGGGACTGATTGATGGCGAACTGACTAATCTCACCAACCCTTTTACAGGAGAGAGTTCTGATGCTAGCGAGCTGCTGGCGGCCCCCGATGTCACCTATAACGTAGCAGTGCAGTACCGGGCTCCGTTTGGTTTACTGGGTCGGGTTGAGCTGTTGGGGTCTGGTACCACGTTCTTTGATGAGGCCAATACCATTAAGCAGGCTCCATTTGCCCTGGTGAATGCCCGTCTGGGCTATGAATTTGAGCGCTATGGTGTTTATCTTTTTGCCAACAATCTGTTTGATACGGAATACATTACCGGTGGTTTTACGACGGCCACTGGCGATGTGGCTACCTACGGAGTACCTGCCACCTATGGCGTACAGCTAAAGGCACAGTTCTAGCCTATCGATTTCTCCTATGTTGTTCTCTCCTATACTGTCTCTCTGTGCTCCTGTCGCGGGCTAGTCAACCACTATGGACTCTATTTCACCAGCCCCTGCTAAACGGATACAAAAGCTGGGGCTGTTGGGGGGACTTTATATTTCCCAGCTGATTCCCCTAGCATTTTTAGGTCAGGCCGTGCCCGTTTATTTACGTCAGCAAGGTGTTTCTCTACAGAATCTGGGGCTGCTGTCTTTACTGGGATTGCCCTGGATGCTGAAGTTTCTCTGGGCTCCCCTGATTGACCGCTATGGGTTTACCCCCATGGGGCATTACCGCTTTTGGATTATTTGTTTTCAACTACTGGCGGCGATGGGGACGGCGGCGGTCGGGTTCATTGATCTGCAGCATGGTCTGATGTTGGCCATACTAGGGGGCTTAGTCTTTTTTGTCTGTGCTAGCCAGGATGTGGCGACCGACGCCCTGGCGGTGGGGTTGCTCAGTCCCCAGGAGCGAGGATGGGGCAACGGGGTGCAGACAGCGGGGAACTATCTGGGCATAGTGATTGGCGGTGGCGGCATGCTGTTGTTGCTAGAGCATTGGGGCTGGCGCTCGTCCCTATGGCTAATGGCGGCCATGCTGCTGGTGGCGCTGCTGCCGGTGCTGGGGCATCGAGAATCTTATTTGCAGCCTGCGGACAGCACCCACCAGCTGACGCTAAAACACTATTGGCAAACCTTCGTGGCCTTTTTTCGGCGGCCGGGCATGGGCCTGTGGCTCTTGACCATGATGGCCTATACTGCAGGGTCCTACATGATTTTAGGCATGTTTCGGCCGCTGTTGGTGGATATTGGGTTTTCGTTGGCTGACATTGGCCTATTGCTGGGAATTGTGGGCAGCCTGGCGGGCATGGTGGGGGCGATCATGGCCGGTAGTGTTGTTGCTGCGTTAGGCCGTAAGCGATCGCTGGTGATTTTTGGTTTGCTGCGGTCGGTGGTGTTGCTGGCCTACTTACTGCCCGTGTTTGGCTGGACCCAGGTGTCGCTGATCTATGGGGTGGTGATTAGCGCCCAAATCGCCATTAGCATGGCCAATACCACCCTCTACACCATCATGATGGACAACAGCGAACCCACCAGCGCCGGTACGGACTATACGCTACAAAATTCAATGATTGCGGTGAACACGACTGTAGTCTCGATTATTAGCGGCATCCTGGCCGATGCCTGGGGCTATGGGGTTTTGTTTGCGATCGCAATTGCCATTAGCTTTAGCAGTGTGGCCATCATTGGGGTTAGTTTTCAATCTGCAGCTGAATCATGATTTAGCCTAGCCAAATGCACCAGAGACAGCCAATTTACTAAATGACTGATAGTAGTGCAATAAAGGAGGCACCATGAGCTGCCCTAGCCTTCCTTAATCGTATGATTGCCCTATCAATATCTATCCATTTATAATAGGAATAGTTCTTATTAGGCTAAAAGATAGGGCCTGTAACTTTTAGGTTGATTAATTACTCTCAATGCTTTGAGAGAACTTGACTGACCTTCGTTACAACCATCTTTTCTAGCTGCTATTCTTTCAATTACACCATGGTGCAACAAACGAGGATAGAACACACTCGGGACTGGAATATACCCGGAAGTTCAGAAGACCCTCGACTGCTCCATTCAGATCCGTCTGATGCTGTTTTTATTCATCCTGAACACCTATGCCAGGGCTATAGTCAAGAAATCTGGCTGCAGGATGACATTCGTCTAACCATTCTTGAGCGTACCCTCCTCCAATCTGTAACCATGGATCGGCAGGGTCATGGTAACTGTGTCGAGTTTGAATTTCATCTAGCAGGCCGCCATGCTGGGTACAGCTTTTTCTGGCCCCACTTGGCCACTCGAAATTTGGAAATTGTGCCAGCCTCAAACCGCATATTTAAGGTTGAGATTTTCTTTAGGTTGCCTGCACTCAAGCATTACTTTCAAGCCCTTATAGATCGTCTCACTCCGCAGAAAAAGCTGATTGTTGAACAGTTTTTACAAGCTGTGTATCGCTACTGCAGCGGGGGGACAGGCCACAGCACCATAGGGATTATCAATCAACTGTTTGATCCTGCCATTAAGCCCCACACTCATCTTACGCTTGAACAAATTCTGCCTAGTGCGTTTTACTCTGACATCATGGCCTTGGGGTATGAAATCAGCTGCCCCATTACCCCAGCGATGCATCGGATAATCGAACAGATTCTTAGCTGCCCGTATTCTGGAACAACTCGCCGTAACTATCTGCGGCAAAAAGCCCTGAAGCTGGTTACCCTTCGCCTGGACGCTATGCTGCAGCTGCGACTCAGAACTGATGATCTCAACTGCATTTATCAAGCAGAGGCGATTTTGAGACACAGTATTGTTAATCCACCAACCCTAGATAAATTGGCAAAACAGGTGGGAACCAATCGCCGCAAGCTCAATGAGGGGTTTCACAAAGTATTTCACACCACCCCCTTTGGCTATTTGCGGAACTGTCGTTTAGACCAGGCAAACTGGCTGCTCATGACCTCAGAATTGTCCATTGAGGAGGTGGCTGCAGCTGTGGGATATACCAGCCGTAGTCGATTTGCCAGCGCTTTTCGCCAACGATCAGGGGTTAATCCTAAAGCGTTCCAGCTCCAGGCATGGCAGTATGCCAGTTAGTTATTACTGGCAAAAAAGTGCATTTGGGGCGCAAAATCCCTAGCAATAACCTGCTAACTCCAATAGCGTAGTTGACAACTATTCGCTACTGGCCGAACAAACTCTAGCGGCCAAGCGATCTGGATTTAGTGTGAGGAAAATTAATGAAAGGGGTATCGTTGGGTCTAAATCTGACGTTGTTGTTGGCTGTGCTAGATTTTACTTTGCCTCAACAGGCTTGGGGGCAGGAGCTAGAATCTTTTGTACAGGAAGAGCGGTTAGTTCAAACAGCACCGGAGGAGTCAGAAGAAGCGGAGGAGTCAGAAGAAACAGAAGAGCCTGATGATGAAGTCAACACAGAGGCTACGGACGATGCAGAAGAAAAGACTCTACGGATTGTAGTCACTGGCGAAGAAGGCAGCCGTTACATTGAGCCCAACGCCAGCACGGCAACGCGCACTGATACCCCACTGAGTGAAACTCCCCAGTCGATTCAGGTCATTCCTCGAGAAGTGTTGGAAGATCAGCAGGTCATCCGCTTAAATGATGCCCTACGTAATGCCAGCGGCGTAGTGTCCAGTTCTCTAGATCAGCGGGGCCAGCGATTTATTATTCGGGGTTTCAACGATGCGGCAATTCTGCGGGACGGGTTTCGATTGCTGAATGCTGGAACTGGCAATGTCGGCTTCCAGGAATTGACTAATATTGAGCAGATTGAGGTGCTGAAAGGGCCAGCGTCTATTTTGTCAGGAGCCTTACAGCCTGGTGGGGCGATTAATCTGGTGACTGAACAGCCCCTGACAGAACCGACCTACGAGTTGAGTTTACGGGCCGGCAACCGCGACTTGATTGAACCAAGCCTTGATATTTCAGGGCCGCTAACAGAGGATGGACGGCTATTGTATCGTCTGAATGCGCTGTATCGCACTGAGGACTATCATCGCGATTTTGACGAGCCGGTAGAACGGTTTTTTGTCGCCCCTGTGATTAGCTGGGCCATTAGCGATCGCACCGACCTTACTGTTGAGTTGGAGTACAGCGATGAAACACGTCCTTCTGACTTTGGTGGGCTACCAGCCCTCGGCGATCGCATTGCCGACGTGCCCTTTGATCGGATCACGGGCGAACCGGAAGATGAAGCCTCAGTAGAATTCTTACGAGTCGGATATAAGTTTGAGCATCGTTTTAGCGACGCCTGGAAGGTGGGCAATACCTTTCGCTATGTGAACTTTGAACCAGAGTTTCTCTCAAACACAGCCTTTCAAGTCATCAACGAAGAGACTGGAGATTTATTTCGAGTTTGGATACAAAATTCCCAACCGGTTGAAAGCTATGAATTGCAAACCAATGTGGTAGGAGAGTTTAACACAGGTTCCATTGAACATACCCTGCTGGCTGGGGTAGACTTATATCGACGAGACTCTTCGGCACTTGGACGCGTTGATTTTACACCGCAACCATTGTTCAACATATTTAACCCAGTGTATGGTCAGGTACCACGACCCGATAACTTTGACGATCCACTACCTAAAACTGATAAATCGCGTACGGATAATCTCGGTCTCTACATCCAAGATCAGGTAACGCTGGCAGATAATTTATTTCTCTTGGCGGGCCTTCGATATGACACGGTTACCCAAGAATCGGACGATCTTGAATTGAATACCAGCGATAGCCGTAGTGATGATGCCTTTACGCCAAGAATCGGTTTAGTCTACCAGCCGATTGATGAACTTTCCCTGTATACCAGCTACAGTACATCGTTTAGTCCTAGTTCAGGGACGACAATCAATGGAGACTTATTGGAGCCTGAAGAAGGAGAACAATTTGAAATAGGTGCTAGAGGAGAGCTTTTAGATGGACGACTAATCGCCAATCTGGCCCTGTTTAACATCACAAAGCAAAATGTGGCTACCTTAGATCTTGACTCTCCACCAGGTGAATTCTTTGCAATTGCAACGGGTGAGCAGCGGAGTCAGGGGGTGGAGTTAGATGTAATTGGCGAAATTATGCCCGGTTGGAATATTGTTGCTAACTACGCCTACACCGATGCAGATATTACCGAAGATAATACCGGTTTGGAAGGCAATCGTCTCTTTGGTGTGCCTGAGCATAATGTCAACCTTTGGAGCAATTATGAAATTCAACAGGGGGATTTTGCCGGTCTGGGATTTGGCATTGGTTTTAACTATGTCAGTGAACGCTTTGGTGACAATGACAACAGCTATGTGCTAGAAGACTACTTTCTGACCAATGCTGCAATTTCCTATCAACGGAATAACTGGAAAGCAGCCCTCAATTTTCGCAATCTGTTTGATGTGGACTATATTGACAGCTCTGAGGGCAGCCGAGCGTTTGAAAATCGTCCTGGTGAGGGCTTCACGCTGGTTGGCAGTCTCACCTTTGAGTTTTGAACCTGACTCACAACTATTTACTGTTTAAAGGAACGTTGCTAACTATGGGAAGCAGTTTCAAGCGTTTTTTCGCAAAGACTATACCAATTAGAGTCCGTTCTGCCTATGGCAGCACTGTCTGTCTTCCAAATCGTTTTCGGTATCGTAGCAGGCAGCTGATAGCTCTGTTGCTAAGTGTGGGCTTATCCATCGCCTGCAGTAGTAAAGTCGAGCAACCTGTCTCGATCTCTATCAACGCGAGTACCCGTCCTGTTGAACACGCTATGGGGGTTAGCAACGTTCCCGAAAAACCCAACAGAGTAGTGGTGCTTGACACAGATTCCCTGGATGCGGCGATTGCCTTAGGCACGGTCCCTATCGGAGCCCGAATACACCAAACCTTTTCAAATTATTTAGGCGATGCTCGCACAAGCGGAATTGTCTCCGTCAGCTCCGCCAATCAGCCAAATCTAGAAAAGATTGCTCGGCTGCAGCCCGACTTGATTTTGGGTAGCAAAGTCGGTGTTGAAGCGATTTATCCTAAACTTTCACGTATTGCGCCTACAGTCCTCAGCGAAAGTAACGGTCGGGAAGGAAACTGGTCAGACCAGCTGCGGCTCTATGCAAAAGCCCTGGGAAAAGAAGATCGAGTTGATCCACTGCTGGATCGCTATCAACAACAGTTGGAAACCGTACGACAGCAGATTGGTACACCGGAGGATATGGTTGTCTCGGTCGTATTTTCTGAGAAAAGTTATATTGGTTTTTACAGCCACACTAGTTTTGCAGGCTCGATTCTAACTGATATCGGTTTCTCTCGCCCAAAAATCCAGACCCAACCTGTCTCAGCCACCTACCTCAGTGTGGTTTCCAAAGAAGCATTTCAAGATTTGGATGGAGATCTCATTTTTCTGTTGACTAGTGATAGCCGTGATACGTTAAGCCTGGAGGAATTTATTACAGATCCTCTATATTCTCAACTTTCTGCGGTCAAAGCGAATAAAGTCTATGCTGTGGATTCAGGCATCTGGACGGGAGGGCGTAATATTCTGGCCGCGCAGCAGGTCTTAAATGACATTACCAGGGCGCTTACCATTGATGAGAACTGATAGTTACAGCTGCGGCAATTTTTCCTGGATGATGAGCAAGTTTCAATTATTCCTCTCCCTATGCGCATTTTTACCCTGATTTGGTTTGGTCAGCTGGTATCTACCATCGGCAGCTATATGACCTTTTTTGCGCTCACCTTATGGGCCTGGGAAGTGACCGGATCGGCTACAGCTCTTGCCCTATCCGGATTTTTCTTTCAGCTGCCTGGGATTCCCATGAATCTGGTGGCTGGGCTGATTGTGGATCGGTTTAATCGTAAACGATTAATGTTGTTAGGAGATGGGATTAGTGCGATCGCAACAATCACCATCGGTCTGCTTTATCTCACCAATGCCCTCCAAATCTGGCACTTTTATCTGTTGGCTCTCATGGCGGGAGGATTTAGTCAAATTCAGCTCCTGGCCTATAAAGCTTCGATGTCACTAATTGTGCCCAAGCAGCAATACACTCGGGCCAATAGCATGGGGGCCATTGTCCACTATGGCTCTAATATTGTCGGTCCTGCTTTAGCTGGGGTACTGTATCCGCTAATTAGTTTGTCAGGAATTGTCGTTATTGACTTGGCCACTTTTGGCATTGCCTTTCTCACCCTGTTAGTAGCTCCAATTCCCCAACCCCAGCCCCAGGAAACTACCCAGAAAGAAACTTGGTCTAATAAGCTTACCTTTGGCTTTCGCCAGATCTGGCAGCAGCCTAGCCTCAGAGCGTTAGTACTGGTTACAGTTCTGTTTACGTTTGCCCACGATATGGGCGGAGCTGTCCTTAGTCCTATGATTTTGGCCCGCACGAACGGTAGCGCTCAAGCATTGGCCAGCGTATCAGCGGCAGCAGGAATTGGAGGCGTGGCTGGTGCTTTAGTAACCAGTGTTTGGGGTGGCCCCAAGCGTCGGATTCACGGCATGTTAGCAGGATATATTGGAGCAGGACTGAGTAAAACAGTATTCGGGTTGGGCCAATCTCTCCGTATTTGGGTGCCAGCTCAGGTGTGCTCGTCCCTTAATTTTCCGCTTCTAGGCAGTACCCGAGACGCCCTGTGGATGGGCGCTATTCCTTCAGAACAGCAGGGGCGGGTATTTGCAGCCAATTCGTTAGCCATCAAAATAGTCAGTGCGATCGCTGTTCTAATAGCAGGTCCCTTGGCAGACAAGGTACTCAGCCCAGTCATGATGACGGATTTAGCAGGCGTATTAAAAGCTGGGTTTGGCACTGGACCTAGCGCTGGAGTAGCCCTACTTTATACCTTATGCGCATTAGCAATTGTCATGCTTGGCATCAGTGGCTTTTTCATTCCTGACCTCAGGATGATTGAAGACAATACAACCCCCCGTTAGGAATTGCGCGATCGCTATCTTGTTTTTACACAACCAAAGTGATGCCACTTCGACTTTCAGCCCCGCGTCAGCGTGTCATATAGTCATAAAACAGACTGCTGATCAGGCAATTGCCAATAGTCCAAACAGCAAAAACAGACTTCCACCTAATGCCGTCAGTGTGCGTTCTGAAACCTTGCCACAAAGCCAGCGGCCACAGTTGGTGGCGATAGCTGCACAGATGGCATGGCCCAGGACAGCGCCTAATACTACTCCAGCAGGCGGTTTAGCCGCCGCTAGGGCAATGGTGGCAATCTGAGTGCGATCGCCCCACTCGGCGACAAAGGTCAACCCAAAGGCTTCTGTCATAATCGCCAGGGGAGTTTCTTTACGTTTTCTCTGCTCTGCCTTCTCCACGGCTTCAGCAGCGTCTTTTTCTTCATCCCCTGCTGTTGTCATCTGACTGGCCTGATACAGCAGCCGCACACCAAAGATAATAAACAAACAAACCTCAGCCCATTTAACCAGTGAATCTGGTAAAAGCGTTGCCGCCTGGCCTACTAGTACAGAGATTACGGTCATCGATGCTAGAGCCCCAACCGCCCCGATAAATACCCAGCGGCGGCGATGGCGCATGGCCAAAATAGCGGCAATAAAAAAGGTCTTGTCGCCCAGCTCAGAGACAGTAATCAACAACAAACTGACGGTAAATGCAGCTAGCATCCTCTCAAATTCCTCAAATTGCAACAGTTTCTGCTGCGAATTTGATGAGGCACAAGACTCCACCAAACCCGCGTCAGCAGATTTAGTGAAGGTCTCGCTGATGACTAGTGGAAACTTCTTGCCATTTTCTGAACCAGGCTCATCACCAGTATGTTGATTCAGAAAGCTCGGTTAACCGATAGCTACTCCCCTTCATTCCCGATTGTACGATAAATAGGGACTATATAATTTTTGCTTGCATAATTTCCTATAAAATAGGCACATAAATGAAAACCATTAGCATTATGCCAACAGGCCATGGCCGACCTTGCCCTTACATTTTCAACCAGCAACCTTAGTGAAATGTTTGCCGAGGCGCAGCAGCAAACCGGTGCAATCTGCCAGTCTGACCCGCTCGAATCGGTCTATACCCTAGAAAAACCCTTTGGCCATTTGACCTATCGCTGTATTCATTTACGTGATGGCTTAGAGCTATCCATCAGCCAGCTCAAT
The DNA here is from genome assembly GCA_039028535.1 of Cyanobacteria bacterium P01_B01_bin.77. Lineage (GTDB taxonomy): Bacteria > Cyanobacteriota > Cyanobacteriia > Phormidesmidales > Phormidesmidaceae > Leptothoe. Next base: position 27,086 of record JBCCHX010000008.1, on the reverse strand, counting down.
CTTGGTGAGAGCCTAAGGGTTGTACAAAACACCCAAAATTACTCGGCCCTGCAGCTAAGCTTTTGTATTACAGGAGAATTTCAAGGACAGTATCGCCATGCATCAGCTGCCCAGTGTGCCGGACCGAGTAAAAATTTTTTAAGTCTTTCCCAAGGGGATGTGGGATTTGTTACCAACTATTCGGCTCAGTATCCTATTTCTATACTCACCATCAACGCTCAGCCTAGCTGGATAGGAGAATTGTTACCTGAAACATTAAACCGTGAGACTTTAGGTAAAACGATTGCAGTCCAAACACCCCAGGCCGAAATCCTAGGCACTATCGATTGGACAACTCCCAGCATGCTCTCTGCGGTGCAACAGATTCTGACCTGTCCCTACCAAGGCAAAGTAAGACAGCTTTATTTAGAGAGTAAAACTATAGAGCTAATTGCCCTCAAATTAGAACAGATGAAACAGCCAGAGGTCGAGGATGACAACAAAATTACACTCAAGTCCGATGATGTTCATCGCCTCTACCAGGCCAGACAAATTCTATTAACCGATATTGAACATCCCCCATCGCTTCTTGAACTAGCCAGACAGGTGGGCATTAATGACTTTAAGCTCAAGCGAGGCTTTCGCCAAATCTTTGGCACTACGGTATTTGGCTGTCTGTATGAACATCGTATGGAGCGGGCCAAACAGCTTTTGGATACCCGTCATCTCAAAGTGGCTCAGATTGCTCAAACGGTGGGGTATGCCAATCCAAGTCAGTTTTCAGCCGCCTTTAAGCGCAAGTTTGGCTTTTCGCCAAAAGCATACAGACAGCAGTAGGCTATCTAGCCGCCGTGCTTAGCAATAAAGCTCCGGCTTGGGGTTAAATAAACTCCGGCTTGGAGTTGAAGTGGATACCTCCTATTGCGTATGTTTCTCAATTATGCTTGGAGTGTGGGGAAATTGAGAAACTTAGACGGTATGGCTTGGGCTTGGGCTCTGGTGGTCATGGCTGCATCACCGGTACGGGCGGCTACAGTCAGCGAGGTCAGGATCAACCCAACCGAGAATGGCGTCGAGATTGTCCTCGTATTAGCTGATGGCAGCGAGCTGGAAGTACTGCCTGCTCAAGATGGGACCCGCTGGATTGCGGATATTCCCAATGCTCAGCTAAGTGAAGGGGTTGAGCAATTAGATGTGGCATCCGGAATTGCGCGGGTATCGGTACAGCCATTGGCTAATAGTGTGCGAGTAATTGTGGTGGGTCAGGATGGACCGCTTGTTGGTGTAGTGGAGAGTCACGCTAGCGCAAGCGCTGACTGGTCAGTTCGCACCCTCACTCTTACCGTTGGCCCGGCTGCTGAGACCGCTAACCCTGTCAATGACTCACTACGTCTGATGATCACAGGCGAAACTGGCAGCAACTATTTTATCCCCAGCGCTAGCACCGCCACCCGCACCGATACGCGGCTATTGGATATTCCCCAAGCTGTACAGGTGATCCCTGAGCAGGTGCTAGACGATCAGCAGGTGACCAATTTAGACGAAGCGTTGCAAAACGTCAGTGGTGTGGTGGCTGATAATAGTGAAGGAGCCGGTTCGCAATTTAGTCTGCGCGGGTTTGAGGGCGCACGCATCCTACGCAACGGATTTAGTCTAGCGGGGGGAGATTCCCTATCGAATACCAGCATTTTGACCCTGCCAGAAGTCGCGAATCTAGAACGCATTGAAGTGCTCAAAGGACCCGCGTCTTTGCTCTATGGTGAGATTCAGCCAGGTGGGGTGATTAACCTGGTGACCAAGCGTCCCATGGCAGACCCTAGCTATAACATTGAGCTACGGGCTGGCAGTCGCAGCTTGTTTCGTCCCCACCTGGATATTTCTGGTCAGATAACGCCGGATGGTAGTCTTCGCTATCGACTCAACGCTTTAATGGAGCGGGATGATGCTTTTCGTGACTTTGATCAAGAGATTGAGCGCGAGTTTGTTGCCCCTGTGGTCACCTGGGATATTAGCGATCGCACCAATCTCACCGTTGACCTGGAATATCTCACCGACGAACGTCCTTTTGATACCGGGCTGCTAGCCTTTGGCAATGGGGTTATTGATGTGCCTCAGGATCGGATAGTGGGTGAGCCTGATGATGTCGTGGAGCGTAGCTTTTTTAGCACGGGGTATGAATTTAATCATCGCTTTAGCGACAACTGGTCTGTGCGTAACGCTTTTCGCTATAGCAGTCAAAACTATGACTCCAATGCGTTTTTTCCCCTTGTTTTTGATGAAGCCAGCGGTCTGGTGGCCCGGCTTAACAGTGCAACCGACTGGTATCAAGACTATGCGGGAGTACAAACTGACCTAGTCGGTAAGTTTGAAACCGGCAGTATCAATCACACGTTATTGTTTGGGGTGGACTACAGTCGCAATCGCAGCGATATTGTTGCGGTGATCGATCCGCCCATTCCTACTAATCTGGCTCCGATTAACATTTTTGACCCAGTGTATGGCTTTGCCCAGCGCCAGTCGTTTGATCAGTTTTCAGTCGGTGCTAGGATTCAGGACGTTAATACATCACGATTCGGCATCTTTGTTCAAGACCAGATCGATGTTTCTGATGCCCTTAAACTAGTCGCTGGGATTCGCTATGACACAATTAGTCAAGACCTCACCAATGGTCAGTCGCTATTTGACCCTACGGGTAGTTCCAATAGCCAAGATGTCGATGATTTTACGCCACGCCTGGGGCTGGTGTATCAGCCCATTCCTGAGCTAGCAATTTACGGCAGCTACTCCCGTTCGTTTACGCCTAGCAGTTCCACCGACATTGCCGGAGATTTTCTTACACCTGAAGAGGGAGAGGGCTATGAGATTGGTTTGAAAACAGAGCTGTGGGACCAGAGGCTAGTTGCCACCCTGGCTTATTTTGACATTACCAAACGCAATGTAGCGACGCCAGATCCGAATGCGCCTGCTTTTTTAAGCGCTGCGATCGCAACCGGAGAACAGCGCAGCCAGGGCGTTGAGCTAGACATTGCCGGTGAGATTTTGCCCGGCTGGAACATCATTGCCAACTACGCCTATACCGATGCCCGAATTACTGAAGACAACCAGTTTGCCGAAGGTAACGGTCTTGTGGGTATCCCTGAACATAGTGCTGGTTTATGGACCACTTATACGTTTCAAACCGGAGAGCTAGAAGGCATAGGATTTGGCCTTGGATTTAACTACGTGGGAGAACGCCCTGGTGACTTAGCCAATAGTTTTCGGTTAGATGACTATTTCACCACCGACGCGGCCATATCCTATACCCAAGAAGACTGGAAACTAGCGTTAAACTTTAAAAATCTCTTTGATATCGACTACATTCAGGGTACGCCAATTTCTAGAACACGCGGCATTGAACCAGGAGAACCCTTTACGGTGATTGGGTCTATTTCGTTTCAGTTTTGATGCAGACGCTGTTATCTGGAGTTTAAAGGTGTGCTTTCCAAACAAACTCTGCCCAAATTCATCCTCCTGGGCAGTCTCTATCTGTCCCAGTTTATGCCCTTCTGGTTTCTATTCCAGGCGTTGCCCGTACTTCTGCGTCAACAGGGTATGTCCCTAGAAGCCATTGGTCTACTGCCCCTTGTTACCATTGCTATCACATTTAAGTTTCTCTGGTCTCCGTTAATCGATCGCTATAGCTATGCCCGCTGGGGTCACTATCGCTTTTGGATTATCTTTTTCCAACTGTGGGTAGTAGTTCTCACTGTGGTGTGTAGCCTGCTCGATTTAGCAACTCAGCTACCGCTTGTGCTGTTGGGGCTAGCCCTAATCGGTACGGGCTGTGCTAGCCAGGACATTGCCACTGATGCCTTAGCGGTAAGGTTACTAGAGCCCCAGGAACGGGGTATCGGCAACGCGGTCCAGGGTATTGGCGGTGCGCTTGGTCGGATGATTGGCGGGGGGGGCATGCTAATTTTACTGAGCCGCTGGGGATGGAGAACCAGTCTGCTGAGTTTGGCGGCTATGATGACTGTTACCCTCATTCCAGTGTTGATCTACCGTGAGCCGCGTCGTCAGTCTGTAGCCAGTGCATTTGGCCCACGGGACTACTTTAAGATTTTTCTAAATTTTGTACAGCGGCCTGGTATGGGTCTGTGGCTATTGGTGCTAGGGCTATATGCAGCGGCCCATAATTTGTCGGCAACTATGTTCACACCGCTGCTGGTGGATTCTGGGCTATCGGCAGCGGACATTGGTTCTTTGCTGGGTGTTTTTGGTACGGGAATGAGTATCCTGGGGACCTTATTTGCAGGGGTGCTGATTGCTAAGCTGGGTCGGAAGGGAACGCTGCTGACGGCGAGTGCGATCGCATTAACTGGCGTTCTATTTTACTTTTTACCTACCTTTGGCTTGACTCAACCGCCTATTTTGTATGGCATCGTCAGCTTTGCCTTTTTCTCATTGGGAATGGTGGGCACAACAGCTTTTACCATCATGATGGATAAAAGCCGACCAGACATGGCTGGGACCGACTATACGCTACAGACATCACTGATTAACATCGGTAGTGTGCTGTCAGCTGCCATTAGCGGTGTTTTAGCAGAAGCCGTCGGCTATCGCGGTGTGTTTGCCCTCAGCGGTGTTTTGGGGCTAGGCTGCTTACTCCTGATTGCTAAAGGACTAAATTTATCGATACAGAAACAACAGGATGCTGACGTTTCTAGCTGTGAAGCGACTACCTGAAGCTCTTTTTATTACCGAGCTAGCCCGGCGTTGAAACGTCGAGTTCACCGTTATGGAGAAAACAGGTTTTATTAAAGAGCTTGAGATCCAGTGGATTTGGTAATCTGACATCCCTGGTACCCGGACAAGCCCTAGCAGATGAATCAAAGGAACGATCAATCTGCGAGATAAACACTATTATGAGACCACGTTCAATTGCAAATGTCTTCAATGTACGAACCTGAGTCATGAGTTCTGGATTCTGCCGTTTCTGATCTAGTAGCTGCAGGTAATCGATAATGACAACTGTTCCTATGGGTACAGTTGCGAGATTGGCCATAATGTATGTGGCACTAATCTCATCAGATGCATCAAACTCGAACGCATGGCGAAAGACGGCTGGATCTTCTCCGATGCTTTTGAATAGATCGAGAATGTCGGTCACGCTATATTCCAGTGTAAAGAAAACTCCCTGATGCCCTGATTTCATGGCTTCAACGATGAGTTCGAGGCTTAACTGGGTTTTGCCATGCCCAGGGCGAGCCCCTAAGAGCACCAGGTCTCCGGGGGTAAAATGTCCGAGTAAGGTTCTTGCGGTTGCAGTGACCGATATGTCTGCTGCCAGCAGGCTCCAGCGGGTAAAGCCCTCTTTAAATGCAATGCGATCTAATGCTTGATGTAGTGGGATGCCTTCTGCTCGTGACAAGAGCTTGGCCTGGCGCTTTAGGCGATAAATAGGTGCAGACAGTTTCATCGAAAACCTCCTAGTGCGATCGCATATCACAATCCCTCCTCATGTGCGTTGATCGTACCGTTGGTTTTTACAAGAACGATGCCCTGCACGCATCAGTACTTTCCCAAATGGAGGGGGGAGGCATGGGCTACAGCCAGAATCAGAATTATAGATCACATGGGTGCGATCGCACGGTTGGAAAATTGCCATTTGATCATCCTCTGCTGCTAAACACATTGCTTGAGTAAGCGTTAAGGCTATTCAGCCTAAATCGGAACCATTTGCAATCACCAACCTCTGACTCATGTAGATACGTATAGCTACGAGAAATCAGTAGACTTACCCATACCTTGCCTACACCGCCATCTACAAAACCAATAACCTATTTGCCGTATCCCTCCCAAGTAGGCAGCCATCGATTCTGGCTGGATTTTCAACCTGGCTTGGGTTTGGCGCTAACTACCGCCGCCAACAATCCCTCTCAGAAAGTTGAAATAAAACTTACTTTTTATAGGAACCAATGTCACCAATGCAATAGTGTAAAAAGCTACCATGCTTCAGAATTGCTGTCTGAGGTATTGGCTTTTGGAAAGGCATTTTACGGAGATTGTGTGTTGTGAGTAAGGCTTTAAAACTTTGGGCAGGCATTAGCGCTTATGCCTTAGCGAATGCAGGCGCGATGACCCTTGGGATTACGGAGGCGGCCCAGGCAGAAGAATTGTTAGCGGCTTCAGAGGAAGTCCCTTCTGTATTGCTTAGTCAGAATAATGCCTGTGTAGCGTTTGCCGTTGATGGTGGTGGCGAAGGCGGTGGCGAAGCGGCCGAAATTAGCGAAGGTGGTGAAGGCGGCGAAGGTGGTGAAGGCGGCGAAGGTGGTGAAGGCGGCGAAGGCGCTGCAGCCCCCTCATTCTCAACACTGACCTTTTTACCTGAGTCACAGAAGTTTCGCGATCCCCAGATCTTGGTTAACTTTGTGGACCAGCTGGTGATCCCCAACTATCAATTCCTCACTCAGCGTTCGGGTGAACTGTCAGATGCAATTTCGGCCTTTGTCAGTGCGCCCAGTGATGAGACCCTGGCCACTGCGCGTCAGGCCTGGCTCGCCACCCGCACTCCCTGGGAACAGAGTGAATCCTTCGCCTTTGGTCCTGCATCATTCCTCGGTCTAGACGCCGAGCTGGATGATTGGCCATTAAATGAAGTCGATGTGATTGCCGTTTTGGAAAGCGGTGATGCTCTGACAATTGATTATGTCGATGGCTTACAAACCAGTCAAAAAGGATTCCATGCCATTGGCTTTTTGCTGTTTGGCACAGACAACGATAAAGCCCTATCGGCGTTCACCCCACGGGAATTGGAATATCTGACAGCGATTGGTCCAGTATTTGATCAAACCGCTAACGACCTGCTGCTCAGCTGGACTGACGGCATTCAAGGCAATCCTGCGTTCCGCAGCGAGTTTGTCAATGCTGGCAATGGCAGTAGCCTATATCCCACCGTTCAGTCTGCTGGTGAGGAAATTGTCCAGGGTATCATCGGTATTTTAGACGAACTGGGTAACGTCAAAATTGGCGAAGCGTACGATGCTCAAAACCCCTTTTTGTTGGAAAGTCGGTTTGCCCAAAGCTCTCTGCAGGACTTTAAGGCCAATATGCGCAGTGCCCAAAATGCTTACCTGGGCGACCTGTATGGTGCTGGCAGTGCTGGCCGCAGTCTGAGTGATTACCTCTCAGATGTTTCTCCAGCTCTGGACGCAACCATTCGCGAGAACATGCAACTGGCTTTAGCACAGCTGGAAACAATTCCTGGCCCCATTGAGAAGACTCTTTGTGGCGAAGCGGCTCAACCAGAACTATCTAATGCCCAAGACAGCGTTATAGAATTGTTTGAACTGTTTAACAGTCAGGTCCTACCTTTAGTCCAGCAATGATCCCTCGATCAATTCAATCAATTTTTTCAATGGAGCGACGGCTCCACAGGTTAATACTGGCTGTAGGAGCTGCGATCGCAGGCGTGCTTTTTTCCACCCTGCTCCATCTCCCAGCCCAGGCCCAGGCTCCCCAATCTGGGGGAGATACCACCATCTATATGCGCTCGTCCCAGGCCTATGCCCAGCCTGCACCCAATTTGGATGACTATTGGGATGAGCGCCACGCGGTGGGAGATCTGGCTTTTGAGGCCGCCTTTGTTACACCACCGGCAAACGTAAATCCTGGATTAGGCCCTTTGTTTAACAATGCGTCTTGCGTTGCCTGTCACTTTAATAATGGTCGCGGGCTACAGGAAAAGGGACAGCGGGTGGTACGGGTGAGCCAGCTGGGGATAACGGCACAAAAGGCTCTATCGTCGGATCATCCCTATACGTTGGAGGCCGTTGCGCCAACGGCAAATACTCCCCCAGTGGCTGGCATGGGTACTCAGGTTCAAGAACAAAGTGTCTACGGATATCCTCCGGAAGGTGCTTTGGAAATTACCTGGCAAGAACAAACCGGACGCTATGGCGACGGCAGTGACTATTCTCTGCGCTCTCCACAGTTGGAGCTTACCTATTTCGATGGATCTCCCATGCCTGATGGGGTGGTGGCTTCAAACCGGATTCCGCTGCCGGTGTTTGGATTGGGGCTGCTAGAGGCAGTGCCAGAAGAGACCGTGCTAGCTGTAGCCGATCCCGACGATCTGGATGGTGATGGCGTTTCTGGCCGTCCCAACTGGGTATGGGATGTGGAACAACAGGCAGATACGCTAGGTCGGTTTGGCTGGAAGTCCAATATGCCCAACTTACTGCAGCAGTCAGCGGCCGCCTATGCAAATGATATGGGGGTATCGAATCCGTTGTTTCCAGCGGCAGATGGCGTCGAAGATATCGATTTTGAGATCTTGGATGCGGCTACGGCCTATGTGCAAACGCTAGCGGTTCCGGCACGAGTGTCTGTGGACGATCCCCAGGTACAAAGGGGCGAACGGTTGTTTGCTGATGCCAACTGTGCGGCTTGTCATTTGAACGAGATTCGTACGGGGTCCCATAAGATTCCGGCGCTGGAAAATCAGATGATTCATGCTTACACGGACTTGTTGTTACATGACATGGGTCCGGGGCTGGCGGACAATCGCCCTGACTTCCAGGCGACTGGAGAGGAATGGCGCACTCCTCCACTGTGGGGTTTGGGCTTATCCCAGACAGTTTTCCCTTATTCGACGTATCTCCATGATGGTCGGGCACGGACGCTAGAGGAGGCGATTCTTTGGCATGGTGGTGAAGGGATGGCCTCTAACGAGGCGTTTCGGTCGATGCCGGAAAGCGATCGCGCTGCTTTAGTAGCGTTTTTGAAATCGCTCTAATAGCCTTTTCGACAGGTCAACAATTCAGAGGTGATTAGATTTCAGGGGAACTGCTTTGTAGTTCCCCTATTTTTAGGGTTTAGCTCAGTGGTCACCAATGATGTCAAGGAACATAGCCTGTGGGGAGTAGCCGCAGCGGGTCAATGATTTCTGGCTAAGTTACCTAGAGTTTTTGTTATTGCACTTTTACATAACCGTCTGCATAGACTTCAATCAGACTTTGAGCAGATAACTGACTAAAACGGCTCACTTTCGAACAAGAGATGAGGTAGGGAAGTGCCATGATTACAGTGCTTTCATCCCCTAGATTTACGGGATTGCCATGCTCTCCTGCATCGATTTGAAAACTATCGTTTTTGGTTAGAGTCATGGCGACATTGATTAAGTATAGGGAGTTTGTCTCTTCGTCTTTGGCTGAGTCGATAACAATTTTCATCTCTGCTGAGTTCTCTGGACAGATAGCAACAGTTTTTTCATGTTGTTGGGTGTTTGCTATGTCTAACTTTTGCCGGACATCTTCTTCAATCAGGTTTATTAGTTCTGAATCAAGTAAAGTTTCACCTGTTGGGGTTGGTACAGACGGCTGGTTACACCCCACAATAGTCCCTGTGGCTAGCATTGCCGCTAACTTAAACGGAGTTTTAAGAGCTACCCAGAAGTTTCGCTTCAGCATTGACTCAGACTTTCAGTAATCTCCCTAAAACTACAAGGTGCATGCGACATAGTCAGCTAAGTTTAACTGCCTCCATAGCTTCAATGTGCCAGTTGCCCGATTCTTCTGGTCTAAAATTGGCCTTCAAATAGTAGATAAGGTATGTGCCAGTTACTCAACCCCCTTATTCTACCGTTCCATTCTCAATTCCTAGACTAGTCGCTAAACTCCCTTTCAGTATTGAGATACAAGCAAAATAAGATGGTTGATTAGTTACCTACATGTGCAAACAGGCAAAGAAATAATCACCACTATAAAAGCCAACGCTATCAGCTCGCTTCAAAAGTCAATCCAGCCGCTTTCACCAAACCTTCAATCAAGACATCGCCAACCATCGCAGAGGTCGGATAGCCAGAAGTTATTGATTTTGGCAAAACGTGATATTCGGGCAACGCGAAAAGCTCTGGCAAAGGATGCTGAGCAGGATGGATAGTGAAATTCAGCAGGCGATTAATCAACTGCGCAGTAGAATTGATAACGTTAATGAATCGTTAGACGTTACCACTGAAGCTCTTGGTAGGTTTATGGAGGAGTGTAATAGCCGTTTCTCTGGCATTGATGAGATTCTTGAAATTCTTATTAATGAGACGACTATTTACAATAGCCCTAATTGATAATGTCGATTCCCCACTATCCTAATCTCGGTCTAGCCATTCGCGGTGTCTGTCAACATTGGTGCGACCAACATGGCTACAGCGATCCCTTTTGCCGAGATGGGGTTTGGTGGGCGTTTCCTCCCAATGGAGTGATGCCCGTGCAAATTAAAACAGTGATGGGAGCACAAAGTCAGCGCTTGGTGAGAATTGGCCCAATGAGGTTAATGTTGTTTCCAGATGGGACTGTTTACAGCGACTGAATCTCTTCTCACTACTGACTCACTCGAAATACGTGGCCATCAGGATGTCTCAGATGACATTCTCTGGCTTTCCAAGGCATATCTTCTGGGGAAAAAACAACTTCAATCCCGTTCTCAACAGCAAGGGCATAAACTTGGTCTACATTCTCTACCCAAATTGACATCCAAGCACCCTTATCTTGGGTTTCATCACCGCCAGGGCCGAATGTACTTGAATTGGTTCCCTTACCACGGCCACCCTGACCACCCTGACACAGAAAAATCTCACATGTTCCAGAACCCACTGCCCCGAATGCAGGAGGATCACCCCAATCCCAGAGCTTCTTCCATCCTAGCTGCTCAAACCATTCAAAACTGTCGTTCAAATTTGAAACGTTAAGGATTGGGGTGATTGCCTTAGCTTCCATCTGCTGATTTCCTATAGTTTAATGTCAGAGCTACGGAATAAAATCCGTACCTTTAAATCTTATCTAGTACACTTGTATTTAATCCTTTCACTTTACAGAACTTATATTGAATGAGAAACCCCGTTGTCGTACGAAGGAAGCGATAAACCTGTGTGAGAAAGCATAATTCTGCTTTCGTTTTTCAGGAATAGCTAGCTGTTCCAAGGCCCAGTTTTGTCAAGAAAAGGAGACTGTTCTGGAGCAGTCCAACTTAATGGCAGGCTAGCTTCCACGTAGATCCCTTGGTTGAGATAGAACTTGAATAAGCGTTCTGCGCCAGCATAGAGAGCAATTTCGGGATCGTCATTCCAAATGACTTCGGCGCGTCCAGTCAGGTACAACAGGTTGCCCTGCTCAAAATTAATGAACAGTAACCCGGCCCGAGGATTGACCTCAATATTGCCAAACGTATTAAAGATACAGTTACCGGCAAAATCAGGTATTGTCAAAGTATCGCCATCTATGCGAACAAAACCGGGAGTGCCTCCCCGATGGGAAACATCCACACCGTTGGTGACATCAGCCGCGTCATTCAGGTAAGCTGTGGCGATGAAGAAGGTATCTGCTGTAGCAATCACAGCCCGTTTTGCCTCATCCAGAGTGGTAAAGGTATGGACGGGCTTAGCCGCGTTGTTATCAAAGTTATGAAGGTTAAACTGCCGTGCCTGGATGTACTTTGGACAATTGCCAAAGGTTTGCTCAACCGCCACAGAAAAGCCATCGGATGTAATTTGACTCACCACACCATTGATCCGATTGCGGCGACGAGTGTGAAGCTCAATGCCGAGAAAGCCAATCTTGCTATCGATAGCAAGATTATGGGCCAGGGGATCGCCAAAGAGGGGCCGGGCTGCGATGTAAAATTCACGGTCGCTCGGTGTGGATATAAATCCAGGTTCGCCAACGAGAATTGACGCCCACGGATTACCCTCAGCATCGACTGTACCAACTAGAACATGGGAGAGTTGAGCATAAAATTGGCGATGTTGCTCAGGCAAGAACTGACGAATCATGCGTCGTCCTATCACTTCCATACGATCGCGTGCCCCCAACCTTGTCTGAGCAGCTTGTTCTCCTGGGTGAAAGGGAGATTCTTCTTTTTGCCAACCGGGAATAGCCATCATGATAAGCTCCTTTGAGAGAACAGGAGAGAGGCCGCCAACATCACAACTGCCTGTGATGTTATTGTGCACGCTGAGACTAGCGACCAGCGGCCATAAGTTCTAAACGAATGCCACCGGGAATATAAGCCATTAGGTGTTGTGCAGGCCCGCTACCAGAAAGCTCAGGTGCAAATTCAATCCTAACCTCCTCGGTTTTAATCAGGGTTTGATAAATGTGGTTGAGGGTATCGATATCTTTCACCTTAAGGGCCAGGTGATGCAACCCGATGTTGTTCTTGCGATCAAAGGGAGTTGCTTTACCAGGATCGGCAGCCTGCCAGAGCGTCAACATGACGGTACCGTCAGAAATAAAATAGGCCGGGTAATTAGGCACTTCACCTACCTGATTGAATTCCAGTACATTTATGAAAAAGTCTCGGGTGTCTTCAATGCTAGGAACCGTGAGGCCAATATGGTGAGCACCTTGGGTAATCGCCATGGAACAACTCCTTGTGTGAATAAACAAATAGTGAGGAAACAACCTGAGCTAGCAAAGGCGGTCAATGAACCTATCACTGTAGCTATTGCCAGCACTGTACCGAACGATCGGTTGACCATGACATTAATGTACCGATCGTTTGGTAGACTGTCAATAGCTAAACCTAAAAAACTACTGAAATGCCCAAAGAGGATTACGTTCCAATCTTGTTGTCGCTGTTTCGGCAGTATGGTTACGACGGAGCCACACTCTCTAAAATTTCAGCAGCTACAGGATTAGGTAAGGCCAGTCTCTACCATCATTTTCCTGGTGGGAAAGATGACATGGTGGCATCAATATTGAACCATTCGGAAAGCTGGTTGCAGATAAACGTGCTGCAGCTCCTGACCAGCGAGGGAAATCCCCAGGCACGATTACAGAAGATGTGTGATCGCATCAATGAACTCTATTCGGGGGGTACTCAGCCTTGCTTGCTTGCGATTTTGGGGGCGGGCACAGGACGCGATGTATTTCACGACAGAGTTCAGGCTATATTGGCAGCCTGGATTGAAGCAATTGCTAACGTCTTAGTTGAGTCGGGGCTTAACGACGCGCTAGCTTTACAACGAGGTCAAGATGCCCTGATCGCTATCCAGGGGGCCTTAATAGTGGCTCAATCTCTAGATGACGCGTCTCTTTTTTTGCGAACGACACAGCGGTTGCCTCAGGTGTTGTTGCGTCCTGAGTAAGGGACTAGACCCATAAACGTTGCCTGTGCTCGGCTGCTGCAATCCGGGCACCCATTTTGCTTCTTTAAAGAATAGGAATAATTCTCAATAGCCAAAAAGCCGTAGTAGCATAAACAGCAACTGGCTCAACGTCTATCAGTGCTCGCTATCCTGCCATGCGCCTTAACGTTTCCTATAATCAATACGCCACGCTGCTGGACGAATTTCGTCAAAAGCACTGGATTACGACTGGTCAGGATGGCAACGCCCTACAGACTGATTGGCATTCCCCCTTTATCACCGGGCATCATCGTTTCTTTAATCTGCGCCCCGATCTCAAAATCTATGACTGGAATCAAACGTTTTTAGAACACTTCGAACTGTTTGATCCTGGTCTAGACAGCCATCCTGTCATCTTGATCTTTTTGCTCAAGGGGCATTTACAGGCCACCTATCGTGACTCTACCTACTATTGTGAAACCCAGGTAAAAGCGGGCCATAATTTACTCATGCTCAATGGTTTAGGGAAGCAGGGGACGTGGATCTGTCCCTATGGGCTTGCAAGTCAGACGGTGGAGGTCATGGTAAAACCTCGAACGCTGCTGACTTACCTAGATCATGAATCGATGGCTGCTCTAGAGAAGCTGCGACAGCGGCTGAGTACAGATCTGGATCTGCCTTATTTTCATGTGGGGGCAATCACGCCCGAAATGCAAATGGTGCTGCATCAGTATCTGCACTGTCCCTATGAAGGTGTGATGCAGACGCTTTATCTAGAAAGCAAAGCGGTTGAGCTGATTGTGCTAAAGCTGGCGCAGATTAAACAAATGGCCCAGGAGGCTGATCGGAGAAATACGAATGGTACTCAGCGGCGGCTTAATGCCCAGGATCGAGAACGAGTCTGTCAGGTCCGAGAGATTTTGTTAAGTGATATGGCTCATCCGCCATCGCTGCAACAGTTGGCAGAACGGGTGGGGATCGGCGACTGTAAGCTGAAGCAGGATTTTCGGATGGCGTTTGGGACGACAGTGTTTGGGTATTTGCGATCGCACCGCCTAGAACAAGCCCGTCAGCTGCTGACAGAACGCACCATGAACGTATCCGAAGTCGCCCAGCTAGTCGGCTACAGCAGCCTGAGCAAATTCACCGCCGCCTTCAAAAAACAGTTTGGCGTCCTACCCAGCGCCATTAGCAAACGCTGACATAAATCGTAACCAGAAACGCCGCCTTGGACTAACAAAACGCCCGCAAAGTCATAGAAGTTTCAAAGCGGGATCAGTATTATCCCTGAGTGGTCAATGAGAAAGGTTCTTAATTAGTTTTGGACTCTGTAGGGGCTGCGCCTTGTGCCAGCCCTCTAGCTAAAGCATCAGCTGCATTGACCCGGTGTGAGTTTCTTTAGCAGGGATATGCAACAACAACAACTAATCAGTCGAGGACTATGGGACACAGGGATCATTCTACTGCTGGCCATGCAGCCTGGCTGGGCACAGGATAGCCAGCCTATTGAAATCCCAGAGGCTGAAGCTGTCGAGGAATCAGACGATATCCTTCGAATTGTTGTCACCGCTGAGCGTACGCCCGAAGACGTACAGGATGTCCCCATCAGCATTACCACCTTTACAGAGCAACAGATTGAAGATGCCGATATTATGTCGTTAGACAGCATTGCTGACAGAACGCCTAATTTCTCCTTCTTCCCCAGCGGTGCTAATCGCTCAGCGCCTTTCTACACCATACGTGGGGTATCTAACTTCAATGCCTTTGTCCGTGACGGTGTGGGCTTTTTTATTGACGATGTCCCCTATGATTTCTTTGGCTTTCTTGACCAGGACCTGATAGATGTAGAGCGCATTGAGGTGTTGCGGGGTCCCCAAAATACCCTCTACGGCAGAAGCTCTGCTGGCGGCGTGGTTAACGTGATCAGCCGTAGACCCACCAATGATTACAAGTTTAAGGCCGCTGCCAGCTATGCTAGCTTTGAGGATTTGGCAACTGAGCTTAGCGTTAGCGGTCCGATTGTAGAAGATGAATTATTGTTCCGACTGTCAGGCAGCTATGGTACTCAGGATGGCTATGTGGAGAACACCTTTCTTGATGACGACATTGATGGGGGAACTGCGGTTACGGGACGGGGGCAGCTGCTGTGGACCCCATCCGACGAATGGGAAGTGTTGTTAAATGCTTTCTTTAGCGATTATCGAGAAGGGGCAGAGGCGCTGGTTCCTGTAAGACCAGGGGACCCGTTTGAAGCTGAGCTAGATTTTAACGGTTTTACTGACACGTTGACCAATGCCCAGTCTCTGCGCGTCGCCTATAATACCCCCAATATTCGCGTCACTTCCATTACGGCCCACCGATTCTCAAAGCAAGACGGTGCTCTAGACCAGGATGGAACCCTTGCTGACGTTTTAGTTAACGCTCCTATTTTCTCATCGCGCGTATTTAGCCAGGAACTGCGGGTGCAGTCTCCCGAGGAAAGCGATCGGTTGGAATGGATTGCCGGGGGCTATTTTGAAACCTCCACCTTTAAGAACAATCGCGATTTTATTTCTGGAACAGCGGTGGCTGTTGCTCAGCAAGGAACATTGCGATCTGATGGGGAAGTGGACAGCCTCACTCTGGCCGCCTTTGGTCAAGTTAGCTATGAAGTTGTTGATGACCTAACACTGACGGCGGGGCTGCGATTTGAAAATACCGAAGCCTCCACAGACTATACCCAAACCTTTATTTCTCCCGACGGTACCGTCGTATTGCCACTACTGCAGCTGAGCGATGTTGAAACCGATGATTCAGAGCTGCTGCCTCGATTTGTGGTGGACTATCGTTTTTCCCCCAATCTGTTAGCCTACGGTAGTATTACCCGAGGCTATCGCCCCCCCGGCGGAAATTTTGAACCCAGTGATCCAGCAGAAGCTGTGTTTGATGCCGAGACATCTTGGAACTACGAGATTGGCCTAAAATCCTCCTGGTTGGATGACAAGCTAACGGTTAATTTAGCTGGCTTTTACAATGATACCAACAACTTTCAGTTTCCCAGTATTCAGAATGGTGTAATTACTCTCGGCAATGGTGATATTCGCACCATTGGAGCCGAGCTAGAGCTTACTGCCCGTCCGATTGTAGGCCTAGAGCTAAGTGCTGGGTTGGGCCTTTTGGATGCTGAGTTTCAGAGCGGTCTGGATGCCTTTACAGGTCAGACGCTTGAGGGCAATCGTACTCCTTTCACTCCTGATGTGACCTATAACTTAAGCGCCCAATATCGCAGCGAGTCTGGCTTCTTTGGACGCTTGGAGTTACTTGGCTTTGGTAAAACATTCTTTGACAATACCAATACCGTTGCACAGGACGCTTTTGCTTTAGTTAACGCTCGTTTGGGCTATGAGTTTGACAACTATGGCATTTATCTATTTGCTGATAATTTATTTGACGAAGAGTATTTGACCCAGGCCTTTGATTTTGGTGGCACCATTGCGGTGGCTGGTGCGCCGCAAACCTTTGGTGTCCAAATAAGAACAGAATTTTAAGAAATCTTTCTTCATAGGGATATTCTATGGAACGTCCCTACGAAAGGTAACCGAGAAAAGAATTTTAGAAGCGATAAAAATGCTCCGTTTCAGAGTCAAAAAGATCCGTCTAGGAGTCTTCATTCACAAATAAAACTTCTATGATGGAAAATACATCCCCGTTGTCATGGAGAATACAGCCCGATGGTAACCATTGATGACAGTCGCTGGCCGGTGGTGTCAGCCCGATTTCAAGGAACTGGCACCCCCACAGATATGGCCCAGTTCTATAACAAATTTGAAACCTGGCTAGCCAAACAAGAGAAATTTGCCCTGGTTATCCAGCGCGACGATGCAGAAGCCGCTGAAAAACAGGGCAAACGTTCTCCAGAAGTGAAGCAAATGCGCAAGGAGGGCATTGCCTGGACCAAGGCCCACAAACCGCAGATCGCTCAATACTGTGCTGGGATGGCTATGGTGCCTGACTCGGCTAAGTTGATCAAGCTATGGGGGCCGATGGTGGCCACGGTAACCCGCACCATGTACGGCTGCCCAGGCAAAGTGTTTGGCTCCATGGATGAAGCCGAAGGGTGGGCATCTGAACGGCTGGGGTTGTCGGCAGCCCCCATGTCCTTTAAGCAGGTAGTGTTTAAACAACGTGTGCTTTTGGCACTGTCGGGGGTGTTGGCGGCCATAGGTGCCGCCCTAGGACTTGTACCCTACTATCTGATTTATCTCGTTAGCCTGCGTCTGTTTGAGGCCGCCAATAATTTTGACAGCCAGTATATTTGGCAGCTGGCCTGGCTGGCTGTAGGTGCTGTGGTAGGCAAAGGGATTTGTAACAGTATATCCACCCGCCTATCCCATATTGCTGCTTACACGATTCTCTACGACTTGCGCATTGAGCTAGCTCGCAAGTTGGGCAATTTACCCCTGGGCTACTTTACCAATCGCACCACAGGTGAAGTGAAAAAGATTATCCACGAAGATGTGGAACAGCTGGAGCAGGGGCTGGCCCATCTAATTCCAGATGTTGTTGCTGGGGTAACGGTGCCCATATTGGCAGGTATTTTATTGCTGCTGGTGGACTGGCGCATGACCCTAGCCACGCTGGCCAGTGCCGCTATTGCCCTAGGCTTTTTCGGCTTTATGATGACGCGCTTTGACATGAGTGCCTACAATGCCCTGCTAGCCAAGATGAACGGTGTGATTATCCAATACATCAACGGGATGAAGGTGATCAAAGCCTTTACCCGCACCGACTTCTCCTTTGCCCAGCTGCAGGATGTGGTGGAAGAAATGCGGCAGGTTTATGTACGTATTACCCGCACCTCGGCCCTGCCCATGGCGATGATGCTCACCCTGATGCGCTCAGCGGCGATAACGGTGGTGCCAGTGGGCATAGCCCTGTATCTAACTGGATCCCTCAGCATCCCCACCTTTGTGTTGTTTGTGGTCATGGGCATTGGCTTTAATCGACCGATTATGGCCGTACTTTTCCATGGTTTAACCGGGTTTTATCAGATTAATTCTGCCTCTAAGCGTATTGCTGCAGTCTTTAGCCAGCCGGATCTAGCAGATCCAGACAACCCTAAACAGCCTCAGGGTAATGAAATTTCTTTCCAAAATGTTTCTTTTAGCTATGGTGACACCCAGGTATTACACAACATTAGCTTTACGGCAACTGCAGGTACCGTTACTGCACTAGTGGGACCATCGGGGGCGGGTAAAAGTACCCTGGCCAAGCTAATTCCTCGCTTTTGGGATGTAGAACAGGGAGAGATTACCATCGGCGGCGTTAGTGTAAAAGAGATTGCCATTGAGCAGTTGATGAATCGGGCATCGTTTGTGTTTCAAGATGTCTTTTTGTTTAACGATACTATTTTAGAGAATATTTGCATTGGTAAGCCTACAGCCACTAAAGCAGAGATTATAAAAGCGGCAAAGGCGGCCCGCTGTCACGAATTTATCAGGACATTGCCCCAAGGATACGACACACCTGTCGGTGAAAACGGTGTTAGCCTTAGCGGTGGCCAGCGGCAGCGGCTATCCATTGCCCGTGCCATTCTAAAAGATGCACCAATCGTAGTGCTAGACGAAGCCACCGCCTACGTGGACCCTGAAAATGAAGCCATGGTTCAGGAAGCTCTGGCGGGTTTGCTAGCCAAGGGAGAGAAGACGCTGATCGTGGTGGCCCATCGTCTTTCGACAATTACGGAGGCGGACCAGATTTTAGTGATTGATCAGGGAGAAATTATTGCGAGGGGAACCCATGGGGAGTTGTTGGAAAGCTGTGGGCTTTATGGAGAGCAATGGGATGCCCATAGGAGTGCACGGGATTGGCAGCTAGGTCATAAGGAAAAGAGTGGGAGAGTGGGAGAGTGGGAGAGTGGGGGTGATGATTTGGGAACCGAGCAAAGTCGAGGTTCCGAAGCGATGGTTTCGACTTCGCTCAACCATCTTCAGAACCATACTCCTTTCATTACCAAGCTGCCAGAAACGGATAAACCCTTAGAAAATCCCTATCGCGCGCTGACTGAGACCGACTCTATTTGGACAATGATGCGTAAGCTGATTCCGTCTAATATCGACCATTATTTTTGGCGGGCGGTGCGATGGCGGATGGTAGAAGGTATGGCAATTGGGGCGACCAGCTATGTGGTTTATCTGGTGCTAGTGGCTCTGTTTCAGGGGAGCACAGCCAGTCAGCTATGGGGTTATTTTGCCGCCATTGTTGTCCTGTGTCTGGCCCAAATTGTTTTTGGCTATCGGGCCAATGTGCAAGCCTATGCGCTAACTATGGGGGTGCAAACGCAGCTGCGGTTGTTTATTGCTGACTACTTACGGCGGCTACCCCTGGGCTTTTTTACCCAGCGAGCGACCGGAACAATTGATGCGCTGTTTACCACCAACGTGATGTATTTAGAGCCTCACCATGTGTTGGAAAGCATAATTAATGCGGTAGTGACTCCCATCATTATCTTTGTTGTCATGCTGGTGTATGACTGGCGACTGGCACTGGTGCTGGCGTCTAGTGTGCCTTTTGCAATTATGGCGTTGCGCTATGGAGAGATAATTTTAGCACGGGTATGGCGACGGCAGGCCAGTACGCGGGTTGAGGCCAATGCTCGTATGGTGGAGTATATTCAGGGTATTTCGGTTATTCGGGCATTTAACCTATCTGGGGACCGACTGCAGCAGTTTCGCCATGGGCTGCGGGAGTTTCGCGATGC
Source organism: Cyanobacteria bacterium P01_B01_bin.77 (assembly GCA_039028535.1). Taxonomy (GTDB): domain Bacteria; phylum Cyanobacteriota; class Cyanobacteriia; order Phormidesmidales; family Phormidesmidaceae; genus Leptothoe. The sequence continues at coordinate 7,269 of JBCCHX010000008.1, read as the reverse complement.
CAGTCTAAATACAGTTACCCAACTGACGCTGGCACAGGTGCTCTTTTTATCGATGTTAGAGCTGGGGTTTGCGCTGCTATTGGTGGTAGGTGCCGCTCTGTTTGTTCAGGGCAGCCTCACGGGGGAAAACTTTCTCTTCTTTATGGTGCTGGGGCTGGCATTTTATATTCCACTCATGTCGATGGCAGAAATGATGGAGTTTTATCGGATTATGCAAAACAGCGTACGTAATTTGCAAGAGTTTTTGCAGTCCGATCTGTTGCCGATGGCAAGTTCTCCCCAGCAGCCAGCGGATACCACTATCCGGTTTGAGAACGTTAGCTTTAGCTACGATCGAGAAACGGTGCTGGAGAATGTTAGCCTAACCATTCCACCCCGGTCGATGACGGCACTGGTAGGCCCTAGCGGCTCGGGCAAGACCACGATTACCAACCTGATTGCCCGGTTTTGGGATGTGGATCAAGGTACCGTCTCCCTGGGTGGTGTGGATGTGCGGCAGATACTCACAGATATACTGCTGTCTCAGTTGACTATGGTGTTTCAGGATGTATATCTGTTTAACGATACACTTTTTGAAAATATTCGCTTTGGTAACCCAAAGGCTACTGAAGCAGAGGTAATGGCAGCGGCCCAGGCAGCTCGATGTCACGAGTTTATTAGCCAGCTTCCTAATGGCTATCAAACTATGGTGGGTGAAGGAGGAGCCACTCTCTCCGGTGGTGAGAAACAGCGTATTTCTATCGCTCGCGCTATGCTTAAAGATGCGCCGATTGTGTTGCTAGATGAAGCAACAGCCTCTATTGATCCAGAAAATGAGCGGCTGATTCAGCAGGCGATTCATGCCCTGAGTGTTGAGAAAACGCTGATTGTAATCGCTCACCGACTAACAACTATTGCGGCGGCGGATCAGATTTTGGTGCTGGATGAAGGACGCATTGTTGAACGGGGCAAGCATCAAACATTGGTGGAACAGGGTGGACTGTATCAGCGATTGTGGGATGTGAGGGTGCGATCGCACGGCTGGAAAATCAGTTAAGTCTGACCTGTCGAACGCTAGTATCCTTGCCTAACTCAAATGCTTAGCTATAGCCCCACAGCCTAGCTCGAAACGCCCTCATCTACATAGTTTGTCCAGAAGCCGTCATCCCCCAGAGCCGAAGGTCATAAAACCTACTCACCGAAACAGCTAAACTAGAATGGAACCTTAGGTGTTACTAGATGGTATTTAATGCTTGCTCCAGTTTAGCTTAAACTTTCCTGTCGCAACCATCACAAACGGTCTTACCTGAGGGCATTGTGGGGATTGTCTTTGCCTCTGACATTATTAGCGAGCCCTGTTGCGGCTCAGGTGTTGGACAATTTGGAGCCATCTAAACAAGGGGTAATAACATCAGAGCCATTAAGTACGGCTGGGGTTGCAATCTTACAGCAAACCTCAGAAGAATCAGAGCCTACACCTAGATTTGGCCGCCGCCAATGTGTTCAACGTAACCTTTAGTTTTTAGTCAAAACGCACTAGAAAAATGGCTTTATGGCTTTATTGATGCAAGACAGAGTGAATAAGACGGTTGCGATCTCACCCCCAATCGCTACAACCTTAGACACCTCCAAACTTGCCAGCACATAATAGACAGAGCCACCCGTGAAAATATCTCGCAACGTACCACCGCCCACTGCAGTTAAAATCGCATAGCTCACTGCAGTTAAACTGTTACGATGCTGCTCCCGAGCAACCAGAGCGCCACTCGCTGCAAAAACAGCTGTGCTAAATAAATCGAGTGTGTAGAGAAACAGGGTGCAAAACATAAAAGAATCCTCTGAAACAGGGGTTATATAGCTAGCCACGCCTAAATTCGGAGTTCTTCAGCAAAACAACTCCAAGGTTCAAAATTGAGTGTGTTTAAGGGTTCAGCGACAAATGAGGTCGCTCGAAGGTGTGTAGGCTCGACTTTTGAAGGTTATGCAGCGGTTGTGGTGGCGTACTCCAAAAATATTGGATTTATTCTGATACGAATCCTGACTGATAGCCTTCGGTATCCTAGGGCTGGCACAAGGCTCAGCCCCTACAAGATGATCCACTTTAATTAGGATGACTGAATTAAGATATGCTATGACAAGCCAAAGGCTTTCCTACAGAAGCCTGCTGCAGATCTTCTGCCACCAAAACAACCTGACCCAGTTCGTTTTTAGTCCAGCCCTGTACTTCAACAAGTGGGTCAGAGGTTGAGTCGGTATTTATCGCAGTATTGCTCTCGGGCTCAGTGTTAATCTGTTCATTGTCCTCAGATTCACCGCCTACAATTGGTAACTTGAGTGTTGCACTCTCCCCGTAGAAAAATAGGGTGTGGCATTATTTGTCAGTTTAGACAGGTGCCTCCTTATATGGCCCTACCAACCCTAATCCTTGACTATCATCTCATATTGAGACTCTATTTTTCAATTAATCGAGGTGCCCTCTAGCCAATTAGGCCTTCTTCACGAGCACGAATTTCTGTCTGAATACGTATGTTTTTATCTGCCTCAGGATAAACATCAAGAGCATCTTGCACCTTGGACCAGTAATGACGAACGGTACGCTCTGAAACGTTCATTTTTTCAGCAATTACTTTATCTTTGAGACTTTCTTTAAAGGCTAACTCTAAAACTTTTAGCCATTCAGGTCTAATTTCTAGACTAGTACGCATATCACGCGGAGTATAGATCAGCCCCTGAATAGCCCAATCTACTTTTGTCAGCATTTCTTTCATCGGCAATTTCTTATCGATAATGGCAAAGCCTGCCTGATGAATTGCAATCTGAGGTTTGAGTCGAACTAACGAACGTACATGGGCACTTTGTATAACAATGTTTAGTTCTTGATGGGTTTCCATTATCTTACTTAGAAGCGCAATCCCAGTATCAACTTCCGATGATGCTTGAGAATTTTCTGGAATGGATAGATCCATGACCAAGAGATCAGGTAGTTCTGTTGATAATTGTTCTTGAGTAGATTGAGCTGTATTAGCAGTACAAATATCTGTGTCAGGATATTCTTGTGATAGAGCGCTGATGGTTCCGCTTAAAATTGCTTCATGATCATCAACGATAAGTATTTTCTTACAGGAATTTTCAGAGGTCATGATTCAGGTCCGGGTATGAAAGTTACAGATTTTTCCAGTTTTTAGGTCATTCTTGCCATTTCAATATCCAAATTAGCTGATTGGAGTAGTACTCTTTTATATATTCTCCTTGAGTTAAAATTTGGAATATTTTCAACATGTAGATTAATGATTCAGAATGCTCAGAGTTTTTCAGATCTGCTGGCAAGGATCGGTTGTAAAACGCATGAATCGTAAGTTCCTTTCCATTGTTTTGATGTTGTAGTTGTATTTCGCAACGGTCTGGCAGTTCAGTGCCTAGTGACAGGTGTCGACATAAGTCGTTTATGAAGGCTACTAGCAGTTGAGTCAACTCAATAGGTTCAACACACCATTTATCAAGAAGCTTAGATTGTAAGTTCAATTTTGACTGCCAGGGCTGAAGAGCATGTCGTAATGCTAACGGCAGCGACGTTCTCAGATATGGAGAACCTAAACGGTCGCTGAGTTTTTCAAGGGCAGTGTATATTTGCTCAAGTTTGCTTATATATGGCTGAATGTTAAGGCTCTGAGTATCGTTATGGGATTTGTAGGCAAGCTCTAACTGACGGCGCACTATAAAAACTTCCTGGAGTAGTCCGTTGCGGACTTGCTCTGCCTCACGTCGAAGTAACTCCGTTTGATAACGTTGCCACCAACGGAATAACTCAATGTTATCTGCAGAATCAATCTTCAATCAACGGGCTCCAAACCATTGCCTTTTCAAAGGATACAACTCATGAAAGGATCCGATGATGTTTATTTTGTCCATCCTACCGTCCAACATTGGTAGGTCAAGTTGCAGAAAAGTGCAATGTATTAATCCTATCTGTTAGTGAGCTTGTGCCAAAGCTCACCAGCCTGATTGAAAATGTACAGATTCCTCTAGAGGTTAGATAGGAAATGCCAGGTATGGCGAATTGCTGAATTCTGTAGTTTCATCTTCCATGTTTTATCCAATAGCAAGGGATTTTGGTGCTAAAAATGGCATAAACCCAGGATGAAAAATGAATCTCGAATAGATAGATTGGGGGCTATAGAGAGTTCTGAAAGGTCAGAATGTTCAATCTCAAGTCTCTTTTTGGTAATTCTCTATATTTTTCGATTATTCACCTTCTGATATAGATGGCTGTGAAGTTTGCTAACAGCTGTCAATTCAAGAATTCCAATATCTTTGGGAGTATTCACATGATTGGTTGTGTGCTTGCGAATCGCTATCGTTTAGTTAAAAGACTCAGTTCTAGCAACATGGCTCAGACATATTTGGCTGAGGATGTGCAATCTGAGGGAGTGAAATGTGTGGTGAAACAGTTACAGCCCACTCAGGATGAGCTTAATCTTTTCGATAGGAATAAGAGACTATTTGAAGCAGAAGCTAAAACGCTTGGAGAATTGGGGGCACATGATCAAATTCCCGATCTGTGGTCATACTTTGAAGAAAATAAAAATTTTTATTTGGTGCAAGAATTTATTGAAGGTGAGACTCTAGTCCAAGAACTTCAGAATAATGAGTCTTGGACGGAGTCTCAAGTGATTAGTTTTTTACAAGAAATGGTGTCACTATTGGTATTTGTTCATGCTCATAACGTAATTCATCGAGATATTAAACCTGCAAATATTATGCGTCGTTATCGAGATGGCAGGTTAATGCTAATCGATTTTGGTGCGGTGAAGCAGATTCAAATGAAGCAACCAAAGCTTTCAACTCAAACCAGTGTGGCGGTAATTGTAGGCACGCCTGGATATATGCCTGCGGAACAACTCGATGGTAATCCAAAGTTCAGTAGTGATATTTATGCTTTGGGCATGGTGGCTATTCAGCTACTGACAGGGCTTTTACCTAAACAGATAACGAAAGATGATGATGGTGAGCTACTTTGGAGTGATCAAGTAGATATTGGTAATGAATTGGCGAGTATTTTAACTAAAATGGTGCGGCGATATCATAAACGTCGGTACTCAACGGCTACTGAAGCACTTAAAGCAATTCAGTCTCTTTCTTTAGTTTCACAAGCAGCAGAAAACGATAGGGCACTTGACTTTGAAACTATTAAGGAAGAGATAGGTAATGGTTTATCTGCTCTGGAGGATGATGATCCATCTATCAATGGTCGTTCAATCATTGTGTCTAGTCAACAACGTACAATTCCTGTAGCTCCAGCAGAGCCAGATGATGATGGAGAAGATCTAAAATCAGTGGAAGAGGCTTTATCTTCAAGGCCGTCAAGATCTAGACGATTAATGGTTGTAGGTGGGCTAACGCTATTGTTGAGTGCTCTGAGCAGTGTAGGTTATTGGGTCCATGCTAAGTCTATTGAAGAGCATAGGCTTGCACTGAATAGTTTGAAACAATTGCGTGATAATGAACGCTATGGAGAGTGCATTACTCAAGCTAACGCGTTACCTGCTATGGGTAAAAAACTGACGGCTCAGGGTGACGCAATTTTAAGAGAGTGCCAGATTGGCCAAGAGCAGGTAGTTGCATTTGAACAGCTGCAAACCTGGGAAATGGAAATGGATTATGAGGTTTGTATACAAACAGCAGAAGATTTTCCTGGGCCTGATACGGTTTGGTCTGTAAAGGCAATGGAGGTTATGAACCAATGTAGGGAAAATTTAGCAGGGCAACTGGCGGAGAGTGGGCAATATGTAGCGGCTATTAATACGGTGGCTGCGGTTCCCTTGGAAGCTGAGAATTATAAGACGGTGCAAACCCTTATGAGTCAATGGTCATATCGTATTTTGGATATTGCCAAAGAGCAATACGATCAAGAAGGTAATCTGCAGACAGCAACGGCGTTTATTGATGATATTCCTGAGTTTGTGGCAGCTTATAAGCCTGCGCAGCAGAAGTTGGCTCAATGGGAAGCTGAGTTAAGTATTAATCAGAAGTTGATACGAGAAGCTGAGGAGTTTTTAGCCGCAAAGGAATGGCAAAAGGCGATTGATAGTGCTAGTAAGGTGAATACAACCTTTTTTAAGGCAAAGGCTGTTCCTATCATTAATACGGCTATACATGAGCTACACAAGATACAGGAGGAGCTAAGAAAAATTCAGACACCCTTAGTGGATAAAGAAAATGTTTTAGCGAATAGCTCTCCAACACTGACAAAACGTGGCACTCGATATCATGAATATCCTTTCTCAGGAGAGGCTGGTAAGACAATTAGTATCATGATGGAGAGTGAAGATTTTGATCCTTATCTGTATCTGATTGGGCCAGATGGTGAACGGGTGGCGACTAATGATGATCGGCCTGATGGGGATTACAGTTCAGCTATCAATATTCCATTGTCTCAAACGGGTACTTATCGTGTTCAGGCAACGACTTATGGGCGAAATGATGGAGGGCGCTATAGCTTGATTGTGAGGTATGTGCCTGATTAGCCCTACGTTTTTTTACGGATGTTAAACCAGACTAAGGCTTAGTGGTAGCGTTTGGGGGAAGCCTTCTTTGACTAGTGGGTTTGAAGTCTGTGGTCCTTGGAAAATATAGGTTTTGGGCATGCTGGGTAATAGAGTTTATCAACAGTTACTGCAGAAGGTTAGTTTAGTACAGGTTGGATTAGCTGTTTTGTTGTCCGCTTATCCTGCATTGGCTCAGAATTTGGTAGTTCCGGATGGGACATTGGGTGCCGAAAGTTCGGTGGTAACGGATCTTGATGCGGTAACGCAACGGATAGATGGAGGTGCCAGCCGAGGGGGAAATCTGTTTCATAGTTTTCTGGAGTTTAATGTTGGTGAGGGTGAACAGGTTTATTTTTCGACACCTGGTGGTACATTTTCCATTTTTAGCAGAATTACAGGAGAAAATCCTTCTGCAATTAATGGGACTTTAGGAGTAGATGGCACTGCAAATTTATTTTTGATGAATCCGAATGGTGTCATGTTCGGTCCCAATGCACAGTTAGATATTGAAGGCTCTCTAACGGCTACTACTGCTGAGAATTTTATTTTTGACAATGGTCAAATGTTTGGAGTAACCACTCCAGAAATCCCATCATTGCTTACTGTAACAGACATTCCGCAGGTTGGTCAGCAAATCAAATAATATTTCTGGCAGGGAGCGCCCAGAAACTTCAGTATCTTCAGCCGTTCAGGTGAAAGGTTCGAGACCTGAGGTTGGTCATCGAGCCAGACCAGATGAACCGCC
>JBCCHX010000007.1:0-128459 GCA_039028535.1 Cyanobacteria bacterium P01_B01_bin.77 | reverse complement strand
GTCCTGTCAGCCGCAGTGACGGTCCCTATGTCGATTCGCTACGTAGAGCAGTCGGGTACGGCACTGGCTGAGTTTTTAGGGATTTTGCTCACAGCTACGCTAGGGGGCATGTTCCTGTCTGGTGCCGATGAGCTGGTAACTATTTTTGTATCCCTTGAAACCCTTAGTATTTCGTCTTATTTGCTAACGGGTTACATGAAGCGGGATCCCCGCTCCAATGAGGCGGCTCTCAAGTATCTACTGATTGGGGCAGCTAGCTCCGCCATCTTTTTATATGGTATTTCGCTACTGTATGGTCTCTCAGGCGGTGAGGTCCGGTTGAGTGCGATCGCAAATAATCTAGCCGCCAGCACAGGTGAAAGCTCGATTGGTCTGGTCGTTGCACTTGTTTTTGTAATTGCAGGAATTGCCTTTAAGGTTGCCGCTGTCCCCTTTCACCAATGGACTCCAGACGTTTATGAAGGCTCTCCTACCCCTGTGGTGGCCTTCCTATCCGTTGGCTCTAAAGCCGCTGGCTTTGCCCTTGCCATTCGGCTCCTCGTCACCACATTTCCCTTGGTGGCCGAGGAGTGGCGCTTTGTCTTTACCGCCCTCGCTATCTTAAGTATGGTCTTGGGCAACATCGTCGCCCTAGCCCAGACCAGCATGAAGCGCATGTTGGCTTACTCGTCCATTGGACAAGCAGGCTTCATGATGATTGGTCTAGTCATTGGCACCGATGCAGGCTACGCTAGCATGATCTTTTACCTGATGGTCTATCTGTTCATGAACCTGGGCGGCTTCACTTGCGTTATTCTCTTCTCGCTGCGCACTGGCACGGACCAAATTAGTGAATATGCGGGCCTGTACCAAAAGGATCCGCTACTCACCTTGTGCCTATGTCTTTGCCTGCTTTCCCTAGGAGGTATCCCTCCCCTAGCAGGCTTTTTTGGTAAGCTCTATATTTTCTGGGCGGGCTGGCAAGCTGGAGCCTACAATTTAGTACTCATCGGTTTAATTACCAGTGTGATCTCAATCTATTACTACATCCGTGTAGTCAAGATGATGGTGGTCAAAGAACCCCAGGAAATGTCCGATTCCATCAAAAACTATCCAGCCCCAAGGTGGGATTTGCCGGGTATGCGTCCTCTACAGGTTAGTCTCGTGATCGCTGTAATAGCCACGTCCCTGGCAGGGGTACTTTCAAATCCGCTTTTCACCCTAGCGAATGACTCTGTTATTAAGACTCCTCTGCTACAAGCTACCCAAGAGACCGGCAGTACCGTAGTTGTAGCATCCACATCTAACAGCTCGTTTTAATAGTCCGTGAGCAAACTGGTTTTTCAGTAAAAAAGTCGTCGCTGGTGTTCAAGCGACGACTTTTTTAAGTTCTTGAGATCACCCCCTAGGCTATTAACGGATTAGTGGGTTGATTCATCGGAAACATAACTGAACTACGGATTCGATTATCGTCCAGCTTTTCCAAAATAAATTCTCCACCTAGACGATGCATCAGGGACTGGCAAATCGCTAAATTCAGACCCGGTGGTGTATCCAACGGCGACTCGGCCAGATAATCCTGACGATGCCCCTGGTTAAGAAAGGTAAGGATGGTCTCATCTACCGCCCCATCATCTGTGATGGAGAGCTCAAGCCATTGTTGATCGAGGGGTCGGCTCCAAATATCCACTCGTCCCCGTGCGGGGGAACGTCGACAGGCAGTAGAAATTAGCTCATACAAGACAAACTCTATTTTCTGCATCTCACCTTGGAGAGCTAAATTGCTATCACAGTGTACCTGGGTCCAAAGCTGCTTTTTCTGAACCTGGGTTTGAACTCGCTTCATTAAACGATTCAGCAATCCGACTAGGGGAACTTTACGAGGATCCGAAGCCATCGCCCAACGTTCCCGACTCGTTAAACGTAACAGCTCTTTTTCCATCCCAGCTAAGCGACTTTCCACTGAATGGAAGTAAGGCTGCTCACCAATATCAGGCAACTGCTTTAAATGACTCAGCTGACGTCGCGACTCACGCACCTGCCGTCGAACGTCATCCATATGATGATGTTTATACCAATTTAACTCCGTTAGCTGGCTCTTTCGATCATGTAGACGACTCGTCAACAACAAATGACGCCGACACCAGGCAAGCTGCTGAACCAGTACTGCCAACATATTCATCTGCTGGTCAGAAAAGCGCCGATCCCCCTCGTCTGCAAGCACAATCACACCGTTGAGCGTATGCTCTGGCGATGTTCTCAGAGCAACCACCAGCAGTTGAGAATGAGGCGGACACCGTAACCACTGACGTGTCACATCGGGTAAATCTTCAAACTCAAGCTGAATAACACCATCGGTCTGAATTGCCCAGTTAATGACAGCATCGTTACTCACTAAAATGGGTGGACTTTCCTGAGCTGCGAACTGTTTATTTCGAATTACAGAGGATGCTAAGCGGGCCTCCTTTTGGCCATTTTCCCAAACAACCAATGCCACCAGTGGTAGCCGTAGCAGCTGGCTAATATGATGCGTAGCTGCCTGCTCTAACTGGCTAACATCAAACGTACGCTGTAAATTACGTAACCCCCACTGCAGCGTGTCATGCATCTGAGAATACTGCTGAGTCTGTCGCTGTAAAAACCACTGATGCAGAACCAACCCAATTTGTCGACCGACTGACTGTAGTGAGTTTTGTTGAACCTGGTTCCAACGGCGGGTATTGCTATCAGTCACCAACAATACGCCCTCTGGAGCCTTGCCTGGCGATAGATTATAGGCCATCACCGCCTGCATCCCCATCTGTAAAAACTGGGGACGCCACGCCCGTAGCTTTAAATCGTTATCTAAATTTTCAATACATATTGGGGCTGACTGGCGGGTTAAAAGCTGCCAATCAATATCGTGCAAAGAACGCCAGGTAGTTTGAGTGGGCTTGCTCTGAGTGCCATGGTGCTGATAGCCCACCTCAAATCCGCCACCCTCTAAATCAGGAATCAGCACTAGCAATCCGTCAATTTCAAGGGTGGCAATCAACTGGTCAGCACATCGCGACATAACTGACTGCCAGTCGCGATCGCCATGAATGCTTTGGGCAATTCCTACCGATAGTTGATGATTTGCTTCTAAATCAGCCACCCGTTCTTGTAAAGCTGACATGGGCATCCCCAAACTAACCACTTGAGCCGCTGCCGTTAAATAGCGCTTTTCTGGGACACTCCACCTACGAACCTGATTGGCCTCCACAACCAAAAAGCCGAGTAAATCTTTTTGCATTAAAATCGGAGCCACCATCAACGATGGCTTATCAAACCCTTGCTTTAAGGGCTCAATTACCGACTCCGAATGGGAACAGATGTCCTTGCCAATGATAATGACATCACCACAGGAAAGGGCCTGATAAAACTCTTGATAACCACTGGCCGACAGCTCAGATAGAGCAGGGGCCTGAGACGTATAGGCATGGCGATTGTGACCGCCATTGGCCACACGATGCCAGAATAAACGCTGTTGAGGTTCAAACCAATAGCCACGGGTGCGGCTAGCCCCGATAAACTTATGGGTAGCATCAACAATGGCCTGTAACCTGGGCTCCAATTCTTGCAGGGTTTCTAGTTTTGCTAAAAGCTGAAAAAATGGTTGGGATGGTCGTTTTTCTTGCTTTAGGTAAGAAGCCTGCCGGTGTTGATGCAGAATAGCCGCTAGTGTGGTGACTAATATGGAAAATGTCTTTTTCTGTACACCAGACTTAAGCGTGGCCCCGCGGCGAGTTGAGCCCAGTAGAACAATCCCTAGACATTCCTCCTGACGCTGGATCGGAAAGACAATGGCATCATGTATCCCCAATCGCTTGGCAATAGCTTTCCATTCACCTGCTCGATGGGACTCTTGTAAGTCATAAATCGCAGCTGGAGCACCACGGTCTATAACATGCTGCACCGCATCATCAGGCTGGAGACTTATCTTTTGCCATAGAAAGTTTTTGCCACTGGCAAGCTGAGCCGTCTGAGTTGTCAGATTTTGCTCAGCTTGATTGTAAAGACCAATCCAGGTCAGCTCATGGGGATAGAGCTGCTGCATATAGTCAGTAATCTCTGCTAGCTGGGCATCGACTGTTTCCTGTTCCCATACGGTTTTAAGGACCTGGCCCATATTGGCCAAATGTTGTTCACACGTCGCTGGGGGTATGGGGCTGACCATAAAGATTCAGAATTTGGGCAACAGACAGGTGCCTGGACAAGATGAGCAGAACATAGCTTAATTTAAGCTAGCCCGGCTCGTTAGACGATCCTATTATGACTAAATCCATGGGCTCCATACTTATACCAGCTATTGCTACTCCTAGCTGAGCCCCCTTAAGGTAAATAGGTCGTCGTCCGTAACCAGGTATCCTCCAATTGAACGATATAATCCACAGGGCTATCTGGGGGTAACCTGTGTTGCAGGATATATATAAATTTAGCTGGGCGCCATTGCTATTTCGGCGTTTAAAGGCCGATCCGGAAACGATCCATCAACGAACGATCCAAACACTGGCTTGGCTCGCTCAGCCGCCAGCCACTGCACCCTTTTGGAGCCAGCCAGCTCGACGTTTTGCCCAAGCTTGGTGCGAGCATAACTGTCAGCTACTATCACCGCGTCTGAGCCAAACCCTTTGGCAGCAGACTTTTACAAATCCTTTGGGGCTAGCCGCTGGGTTTGACAAAAATGGTATTGCGGCAAGCTGTTGGCCACTCATGGGGTTTGGCTTTGCTGAACTGGGCACTGTTACATGCCATGCTCAGTCTGGCAATCCTAAACCGCGCTTGTTTCGCCTACCCCAAGACGAAGCAGCCTTGAATCGGATGGGATTTAACAATCAGGGTTCGACGGCCCTGGCTCAACGGCTGAAACCCTTACCTCTAACAGCAGACTTTCCCAGGGGCATTAATTTGGGGAAGTCCAAGGTTACGCCTTTAGAAGCGGCGGCAGCTGATTATTTGCAAAGCTTTGAGCAGCTAAAGGCATTGGGCAGTTACTTTGTGGTGAATGTGTCATCTCCCAATACACCGGGGTTGCGATCGCTCCAGGCCCGCTCCCAACTTGAACCGATCCTAGCAACGCTCCAAGCCGCGAATATCCAGCAAAAACCGTTATTAATCAAAATTGCCCCAGACCTTGCCTGGGAAGACATCGACGATATTTTGGACCTGGCACAGCAGTATCAACTAGCCGGGATTATTGCCACCAATACCACCATTGCCAAGGACCAGCTGATAACTAAACGCCTGGATGCCACTGGCAACTTGGTCGCGGAAGAAGCCGGGGGTATTAGCGGTGCTCCTGTGCGGCAGCGCGCAACAGAGGTGATTCGATATATTTACCAGCAGACTCACGGGCAACTCCCCATTATTGGTGTCGGGGGCATTTTCACCGCTGACGACGCGTGGGAAAAAATCACTGCAGGCGCATCGCTGTTACAGGTATATACCGGCTGGATCTACGAAGGGCCTTGGATGGTCAAAAATGTCCTAAAAGGTCTGCTGGAAAAGCTGGACGAACAGGGGTTGGAGAATATCCAAGAGGCTATCGGATTAAACACCGATCTCCCCCAACGTAGGTTGGGTTGAGGCTCGAAACCCAACAATGCCAATTCCCCTAGGCTCGAAACCCAACAATGCCAATTCCTCTGTTCAAATAAATCTAGGCCCTTGAATTTGTTGGGTTTCACAAGTTCAACCCAACCTATAGGATCTTATCCAATCCATATAAGAGCGACTTTAATGGCAATACTTTACGAATACTCAACAACACACCTGGCATAAAACAAACCCGGTCCATGGCATCGTGACGCAGGGTATATACCTGTCCCGCTGCCCCAAACATAATTTCCTGATGGGCAACCAGTCCTGGTAAACGCACGCTGTGGATATTGATCCCCTCCTCGGTCGTACCACCCCGTGCCCCCTGCAGCGTTTCGATCTCATCTACCTGGGGTGGATTAAAGGACGGCTTGACTTCCTGAAGCATCTGCGCCGTTTTTACTGCCGTACCGCTAGGGGCATCTGCCTTACGATTGTGGTGCAGCTCAATGATCTCCACATGGTCAAAATATTCAGCGGCCTTCAGCGCGGCTTGCTGCATCAAAATAACGCCAATGGCAAAGTTGGGAATAATCAAACAGCCGATACTGGCCTTCTCAGCAAACTCTGCCAGGTTAATAATTTGCTCAGGGGTAAGCCCGGTGGTGCCCACCACCGGGCGAACGCCATAGGCAATGGCCGCCCGCACCTGCTCGTAAATTTTGGCAGGATGGGTGACATCTACCATCACTGCATTCCCTTCACTTTGGACCATGACCAGCGTGGCTTCTAGATCGTCTGTCACCGGAATTTCTAGGGGGCCACAGCCTGCAATTTCACCAATATCTTCACCGATAGCCTCGGGTTTGCGGTCGACAGCACCCACCAGTTTCATATCGTCAGCGGCTGCGATCGCATTAACAATTTCACGGCCCATCCGGCCCATAGCACCATTGACCACGACTGGAATTTGGGGCTGATTGCTCATGATGGTTATAGACAGCAAGTACGGTCAGATATCTTAACTCGCTAAGGCCACAGACGCTGAGTTTTGACTCAGCCACCTCAACTCAAAACTCAACATTTAGCACTTAAAACTTTAATCCTCCTTACCCTTCTTAACCTCGTGAACTTTTCCAAACCCCTGGTTTCACTGGGTTACAGCAGAGCTACGCTAAAACCATAACTCAGGGGATCAAAGTATTCTTAACTAGAAGATTATCTGCTTGTGTTGAGAGTTATCATCCCCTGCGCCCAGAGCTTAGCCGGGGTGCTTGTGACTATTTCAACCCCCAACTTAGCCTGGGCATCGTCTCTTTAGAAAAAGGGGTAAACCTATGGCCAAAGCCGCTGTCTCCCGTTCACGAAACGTGGCGATTGTAGGCCCATACTCAAGTGGTAAAACCACCCTGCTTGAGAGTCTGCTTTCGGTCACCAATACTATCTCTCGCAAAGGGTCCATTCCAGAGGGAAATACGATAGGTGACCATACGCCCGAAGCCCGCAATCGCCAAATGACGACAGAAACGAATGCCGCCTGTACTGAGTACGGCGGCATTCGTTTTACATTCCTAGACTGCCCAGGATCTATCGAACTGCTCCAAGAACCGCTCCATGTACTGATGGGTGTAGACGCCGCCATCGTAGTGTGCGAACCGGACCCTAGCCGGGTGCTAACCGTATCACCGCTGCTGCATTTTCTCGATAAGTGGGAAATCCCCCACGTCGTATACCTCAACAAGATGGACCGTGCCAGTGCCCCATTTGCTGAGGTGTTAGAGGCCCTTAAGTCGGTATCCAGTCGTCCTCTAGTCCCCCATCAGTACCCCATTGGTGTCAGTGAAGACTTGGTAGGGTTCATCGATTTAGTTAGCGAACAGGCCTATCATTACCATGCTGGCGCTGCTGCCGACCCTGTCCCCCTACCAGCAGAACTCGCTGAAGAGGAAAAGGCAGCCCGGACAGAAATGCTAGAAACTCTAGCTGATTTTGACGATCATCTATTAGAAGAACTGCTTGAAGAAATCGATCCGCCACAGGATGAAATCATTCAAGATCTAAAAATGGAATTGGGGGCCGATCTGGTGGTGCCGGTCTTTGTCGGTGTTGCCTCCAATGACTACGGTGTTCGCCCTCTGCTGGATGCACTGGTGCGTGAAACCCCTGAGCCCCAAGTCACCGCTGAGCGTCGTGGCATTGATCTTAGCTCCAGCGAACCACTGGTCCAGATTCTTAAGACCTACTACAGTCCCCAAGGCGGCAAGCTATCGCTAGCCCGTCTGTGGCGCGGCACCCTAAAAGATGGTGCGAGCCTCGGTGTTGACCGCATGGGCGGGTTATATTCGCTGATGGGGAATCAGCAGCAGGCCCTGAGTGCGGCAGAGGCGGGCAGTGTGGTTGCGATCGCACGTCTCGAACATGCCAAAACCGGCGATACCCTCAGCCTAGCCGAAACGCCTGAGACCCTACCGATAGCCGATATTCTGCCAGCAGTTTACTCCCTAGCCATTGCCCCTGAAAAACGCGATGACGAAGTCAAACTCAGCGGTGCCCTCAATAAGCTCGTCGACGAAGACCCCGCCCTGCATTGGGAACAACACGGCGACACCCACGAAGTGATTCTATGGGGCCAGGGGGATGTTCACCTCAAAATTGCCATGGACTGGCTCAACCGCAAGTACAACTTGCCCATGACCACCCATGCGCCCCAGGTGCCCTACAAAGAAACCATCCGCCATGCCAAGGAGGACATTCGCGGACGCTATAAGCACCAAACCGGAGGTCACGGGCAGTTTGGCGATATTTACATCGACATTCAGCCCTTACCCAGGGGAGAAGGCTTTAAGTTTGCTGAGAAAATCGTCGGCGGCGTTGTCCCCAGGCAGTACATTCCCAGTGTAGAAACTGGCGTGCGCGAGTTTCTCAAACAGGGTCCCCTCGGCTTTCCAGTAGTGGATGTATCGGTCACCCTTAAAAACGGTTCCTACCACCATGTGGACAGTTCTGACCAAGCCTTTAAGCAGGCAGCTCGCATCGCGATGCAAACCGGTCTGCCTGAGTGCAAACCCACCCTATTAGAACCTGTCGCATCGTTATCCGTATCGGTACCGAATCGGTTTACCTCTAACGTTCTTACCCTGATTAGCGGTCGTCGCGGTCAGGTGATGGGCTACACCAATAAGGCCAACTGGCCCGGTTGGGATGAGGTCTCGGCCCAATTACCCGTAGCTGAGATGCAAACTCTAATTCTAGAGTTGCGCTCCTTGAGCATGGGTGTGGGCTTCTTTAGCTGGCAATATGACCATCTCAGTGCTGTACCCGAGCGACTAAAGGAGAAGATTGTAGTGGCTCACCAAAACAGTCACTAGAACCATAGACAACGGCTGCGTGGCGCATAGTGAGGATTGTGTCCCATTGGGTCTCACACACTATGCGCCACCCCATTTACGCTAAAAACTGAATCCCACCGCCAAACATCCGTAAGCCAATCACCACCAGCAGCAGGCCAAAGATCCGTCTTAACTGCTGAGGTGGAATACTGTGGGATAGCTGTGTGCCAATGGGGGCTCCCATCATGGTGAATGGAGCAACTAAAGCGACAGCGGGCCAATAGATATAGCCCGTTGACCACGCAATATCAATATAACCAGGGGACAGGAGCAAGAATGACAGCGTACCCACAATCGCCACCGGTAAGGTAAATGACGCCGATGTGCCACTGGCTTTACTCATGGGCAGACCGCAATAGAGTAAAAACGGCACGCTGATGGCCCCACCGCCAATCCCTAAGACACCTGACTTAAAGCCAATAAGTGTCCCAACCATGGCAAAAACCCACAGAGAGGGCATGGTTGTTTCTTCAAAAACAGGTTTCCAATCAAGCAAAATTTTAACGGACACTGCCAATAGAAAAATACCAAAAATAGTCTCTAGCCAATGGGTATCCAGATGGTTAGAGACCAGATTGCCAAGGACAACGCCCAAACCAATGGCGGCAATAATGCGACTAAAAATACCCCACTGCACGTCACCCCGCAGGTGATGGGAAAATGTTGACGATGCAGAGGTAAAAATCATAATGCACATAGCACTCCCCGCCGCCAGATGCATCAGGCTATAGCTGGGCAGATCCATGAGTGAAAATAGATAAAACAACCCAGGGACAATGATCATGCCACCACCAATGCCCAGCATACCGGCCAGGGTGCCAGCTCCCATCCCCAGCAGGGCAAATAGGGCAAAATCTAGATAGCTCATGCGATCTCAACGACAAAAGGACCGATCCTTATTCTATCCTTTTCCCTCGTCGCCAAATTAATCGAAATCGCTATGAATCCAGCAAATTCAAGCTTTCGATCGGTTTTTCCTGGGTGATATGAATGGTTTGCAAACCAACCTGCTGGGCTCCCACTAGATTATGCGCTGTATCATCTAGGAACAGCGTTTGGGTGGGAGTTAGTTGATTTTCATCAATCACCCGTTGGAAAATGCTGCGGTTAGGTTTGCGATCTCCCACCAAGTGGGAGTAATAGACTCGCTCAAACTGGTCGGCTAGGGTACCAATATCGGTGCCCATAGCGGTAGCAAACTTGCGATCAACGGTCGCCAAATGCAGCTCATTAATGTTAGACAACAAAAAAATCCGTTTCCGCTGACCAAGCTGCCGCAAAAGTTCCACTCGCTCACGGGGAAAGTTGAGAATTAGAGCGTTCCATGCCTGATCAATAGCATCAGCCTCCGCCTTGAAACCCAATAGTTGCATCAGCCCCTGACGAAACTCAGCAACTGTAATGTTGCCCACCTCAAATTTAGAGAATACATCCGCCTGCTGCTGCTGACTGTACTGCTGAGAAATGTCATATCCAGCCAACTCACTGAGCGCCCGAATCGTCAGACTATAATCTAAGTCAACGATTACCCCGCCTAGATCAAAAATAACATTGTCAATATCAATTAGCGGATCCATCGTCATCTAGAGCACCTCAAGTTTCTTAGCGTACAGGCGTTCCATAACAGCCAACCATAACTCTTGGATCTTATAAAATCCTTATCCCTAATAACAATATCGCCCAGAGGAACTAGGTGTCTCCTGTTCTTTTGCCTGTCGCATCGCACCCAGTAGATTGGACATAACCACACAGCGCTTAATCGATGGGGCCATACTGCTGGTCAGCGTTATGGTTCTTGTCCGTGAAACTAAATTACCTTTGTAATTAAACCGGATATAGTACACACCACTACGACTGTCTAACGTTGTGTCAGCCAGGTCAATATCAATTGCATCATTGCCAAGATTTTGCCAAACTGTGGGAGTCTCATGCTGGGGATGGCTAGCCCACTCCACATCGCCTGTAGACGTCTCGCGAATACTAAACTGCCAATTAAGTTTGTTGCTCTGGGCATTAGTTTGGGTCGTACGAATAGCGGAATAAAGCTCACTTTGAGCATCGACAAGACGCCATTTTTCCAAAAAAGTAACCCAGCCAGGAGCAGCGCTTACACTCAGAACACCGATCATCCCTACTACAACCAACGATTCCAACAAGGTAAAGCCACTTTTGCCAATGCCCTGACGGCGTCTTTGACCAAGATACTTTGCTAACATAGTCCGCTGATGTCTGTAACAACTATCAGCAAGCTAACCAAACACGTCTCAGAAAAAAACCAGAATTTTACTGATTAAAGCTCTCCACCAAACAACGATTATTGCTTTTTCAGAGTGCCAATAATGGTTTGCACCGTAACAGACTTTACTGTTTTATCGCCAGCCCCGGTCTCCGCATTATTTGCGCTGGAGAAGACTAACTGTTGGGGTAGGGTGCTGCCAGCAGGCAGACTCACATTGCCTCTATGGTCAAATCGAATATAGTAAGGTTCCAGAGGATCCGCTACATTGTCATTTGCTAAACTAGTCGTTGTATTAATCTCAACGGTGTTAGAAAGAGATTTTTGCCAAAGTGCCGGATTTACAGCCGCGGGATGTGCAGCCCACTCAAGAAAACCATCATCCGTTTCTCGAATGCTAAATTGGTATTCCTCACGGCGTTGTTGAGCGTTAAGCTGGGCTTCCCGAATAGCACTAAAAACATTATCTTGAGTGGTAATTACACGCCGTCTGTCAAGATAACCTAACCACCCAGGGGCAGCGATAGAGGCCAAAACCCCGGTCATCAAAATAACGACCAATATTTCAAGTAGGGTAAAGCCCTGCTGGCGTTTGAGATCGCGATTAAAGAGCTGCGATGAGCCCATGGCTAGTTTCACCCGAGAATATTTCATACCCTGTTTAACCATCTCTGTTAACACCACCGCCCACCAGCACGCGGGCTTCTATCTCTGGCAATTTAGACGATTCATTGGCTCCATTGAGATATGAATCGCTGGCATCCAACGTTTTCGTCTCTCCGCGAACTGTTCCCCCACTACGGGCATCACCTTGAACAAACAAATACACATCTTGACTAGCCCTGATCGCCCCTTGGGGATTGGTTACACCTACTACAGCTGGATCGCGTACACAGGCATAAAACGATGAATCCTCAGTGACATCTTCAGGAACTGCCAGATATTGACCAGCAGCCCCCCCGGTAATCCGAGGACAGCCTGCACTTACAAACGTTCCATCGGTAATAGTTGCGTCTTCGGTAGTATAGTTCAACCCAATTTGATCGACTAGCGTAGCAGGCGTTAAGGTCAAGCCAGTCGGAGGAGTCCACGCCTCAAAATTATTAAAATCACCGACATTACTAGCATCAGTCGGATCAATATAACTAGCAGATATCAGTGCAAACGGATTTGTCGCACTGCCTAAATCCGCATATTTGGGCAGCTCATAACGTTCAATGCGAGCCGGTCCCTGCCAAATTTCTCCAGCGACATTCGGTCGATGCGCATAGATAACTAACGAATAGGTAGCACGACGGGCCTGAAGTACTCTGCATTCTTGCTCATCATCAGCATCAGTATATTCTGTGGCACAGTCGACTTCTATATTTGCTAGTTCGTCAGCTGCTTCGATGGGCACCGGTCGCCATAATGCCAATACAGGTTCACTACCTGCAGAGACTAAAGGTGCCAGATCGCCCAAATCTAGAACGGCAGGGTCAGCCGCCGCTTGCCCATAGACATAAATGGCTTCCCTCAGATCATCAGTCATAAAATCTGTAGCCCGACGAGTGTCTTGCTGCAGCTGATCTAGCTTGGCCTCACGTCGATCAATCTGGAGGAAGTTGACAATAATTGTCATCAACCCGGCAAAGATAACACCGGACATAATTAAAGCAACAAGCAGCTCCAATAGGGTAAATCCCTGATTATTAGATGCAGCTTCTCGCAATTTACGCCGTCTCATCGCACGTTTTTTAAAGTTGCAGAACACCATGATCAACCTTTAATTTTGCCTACCGATCACTTATATTTGCTTGGCTACTAACATTTCTCTGGAACCTCAAAGTCAGGATCGCCAGGATCATTTGTATCGTTCAAGTAGTCGTAATAGTCACACAGTGACTGACCTGTATCACTCTTAAAAACCGTGGCAGATAGAACCGCTAATGGTCGAGTCGGACTAGACCCACCCACCTTATTGCCAGAAAATCCATAACTCGCCTGCTCGACTTCTAAATCGGCAGTTCTATCTGTAACTATATCCGCCCGATACACTCGAACTCCCACATCAAAAGCAGCTAAATCAGGTGGTGTAGTAATCGCAGGATTGTCAATGAAGTCAATGTAGTTACGAAACAGCTGTAGCGCCAAATCTGGCTCGTTATCGCTATCTAAATAAATAGCTTTTGCCACTCGAAAGTCCGTCTTATAGTCATCACCATCTACAACAGATGTGGGGGGCGGAACCTTAGTAGCATCTGTAAAATCCGTTCTGGATCTCACAGTATTATCAGGAATATCAATTCCTGCCCTAAATTCATTTCCGTCACCACGGGCAACCGCCGTTTTGATTCTATCCAGTTCACCCTGGGCAACCTGCAGCGCCTGATCGGCCTGCTGATTCTGTACACGGGTGCTAACTGCGAGCACTACTAGCGGTGCTGAAACCGCTACAACAGCCTGAATCACAAACAGGGCAACCAAGCATTCAAGCAGGGTGAGACCACTGTGGGCATTATCTTTTTGGACCTTGTGTAAATAGCCCTTAGCAATAGACGTTAGCGATGCAACCATTTCACGAGCCTCCCTACAAAGCATCTACTTTTGTTTTGCAATCAGCCACATCCGCCGCTTCAAGCCGTTTATTCACCTCAATATAAGTACCCGCTGCATCGCTGCCGCACATCAATCGCTTGATATATTCGTCGTTTAGAGGCAACTCGCGATAGTACTCATTACGAGGTTCACCGACACTTTGAAAACGCTGACCAATGGGGGCAGCAAATCGATATTGCAAAGCAACGTCATATCCCCAGTAACGTTTGGGTGGCCAGTAGTAATAGTTGTTCTGAGCATTTAATAGCGGGACACTTCCCGGCTCCCAAGCATCTTGGTCAAAGGTGCCTGTGGCCTGGGTACTAAAGTTCAATTGGAACATTCCGCCAGAGATAAAAAGTGGTTTGTTTACGTTGTTACTCCTCCAATATTCCAACATCCGAGGAAAGTTATGGAGACCACCATAGGTCTGACCTGGACGAGAAGGATGAATGCCGCTAATCAGCAGGGCATTTACCCGGTTAGCATCCACCGGATCGGTTTGGGCTCTATCCGCCGTCATCAGATCAACTCTGCGAGCATCGTCATAATCGCCCATACCTCGCCAAACATAGAGATCACCCGCTCCAAAATCAATGGGGAAAGGTCTATCGTTAGCAGCGTTATCACCATTGTTGAAGACCGTTCCGTTCCGGGTAATCAATACTGGCAATTTAGCATCGTCATAGGCATTATTTTCCCGCTTCCATCTCATCGCCACAGCATTATTATCAGCGGCCGTAATATCTCTGTTACGACAAGCAGCTGTACCAATCGCATCTTCAGGGCATGGATGATGGAAGTTTAAGAATGAAGTGTTTACATTGGGCAAACCGTGATTTGCTGTGTTTGCTGACCGACTTTCAATCATGAAGGCATCTTCTATCTCACCATCCAAGAATGTGTCAGATAGAATTGCGATCGCATCAGCAAACACTTCCACCGGTCGCCAAGTATCCTCCACTGGGTCAGCAAAATCAGGGTTTAAGTCAGCGGCTGCCCGGTTATAGAACAGATCTTTAGCCCCCCCTGCGCCGTCTTCATTAACCGCATCAGCAAAGGCCGTCCCCAAGAAAGAAGCTCCTTGAAACTCTTCCAAAAAGTCCTCTACCACAGCTGGAGCACCAGGGCTTTTATGCAAGTTCAGATTCCCTTTGATATAGACAGGGTTATCACTGACAAAAGTCATACCCGACGATTCAAAGCTATCGCTCCGTACCAACTCATCACCGTTAATAATCCGGAAACCATAGGGTCGCCGCAGCGGGTCAGGGGCCATATCCACCGGTTTAGGGCTAATGCCTTCATTAGTACTTAGCGGTGGATCAAAGGTATCTGCCCCCGTAGCGTCGGCCGCATCAATATCCATATGACAGTTGGCATTGGCAGCGGCTGTTAGACCCGCTAGATTAGCAAAGTCTTTACAATCATTTGCCCCACCCGTATCCCACTGCGCAGCAACATGTTTAGGACGCACAATGGCATCTTCACGCATCGCATCTTCTCGGAAAACATAGATCAGACCGTCACTTTCAGGAATCCAGGACTCACCACCCACCGTATTAGCAGTCAGCTTCTGAATATCGACATCCAATGTCCGAACAGCCATTAGCTCACGACCATCCATCATGACCTTGTCAAGCAACGCTAGCTCATTAACCGCTCCCCCTGGAGAAATAATGTAGCTCTTTGTACGATTTTCCCGAGCCGCCTGAGTATTATCTGCGGTCAGCGTTGCACCTGCAGGCGTCGCTGTTGGTTGTTCAAAAGCAGCCACACTAGCTTTTGGTGCCAGATCAATAGCGTCTGGGTCAACAGTTCCATAGAGCGTGCCAACTCCAGGATCTCTGTTTACGCCATCAGCATCTGAGATATAGAGAGTTGCCACCCCATCTTCTGTAAAGTATTCGTCACCGCTCGTCTGCTCATGGTTAAAGCCACCAGTGCCTGTCTCATCTTCACCTAAGTGATTGTGGTCAAACTCAGGAAACAAATAATAAAGCACCGGATACTTAGGAGTCAGTGCCGTCAAGTTAGGATCGGCTTCGCTAGCAGGCGTTGGTGCAAAGCCATAGCGACGATCTCGCAAAATTTGATTAGCTTCCGCAGTATTCTCCTTCAGACTGTAAGCCAGCATTCCCAATGAACAAGCTGCCGTGTGTAGCGTAGACTTATCCGCAGGGCTCAAGGCATTATAGGCAGCGGCGGCTGTAATTTTATCCGTCTCAATCCCAGTAGGGGCACTGTAGTCATATAACACCCGACGCAGAATTGAGAAGTCTCCCCACATAGATAGATAAGGATAGGGGTGAACCAACTCAGCAGTATCAGCATTGGTACCGGTATAAGCCACGCCCTCAGTTCCTTGAGCCGCCGGGAAAGACGGCGCGCCACCAAACGGATCACCAGCCAAGTGAGCGAGGTTCCGTAACGCTTTACCTAAGGGCTGTGCTGGCAGAATCTCACTAGAGAAGGTAGGGCCATAAAAGTTGAATTCCCATCCATTCGTGCCATTTCCACTTAAAAAGTCAACCTGCGGACTACCAGAAGGAAATGTTCCAAATGTGCGGCTATTAACTAGGGTACTTGCCGTACCCGGATGAGCTGTGGAAGCCATACAAATATAGGGCAAGTCGCCAGGTCTACCACCATCAACACCCTGGGTGTGGTGATAAACCACTAGACTCTGTACCGCAGCCAGGTTATCCCGCAGGGTTCTATGCTGCAGCGTTTCAGCCTCCCCTTTATATTCCTCACCAGCAGAGTTAGCAGTCACATCAGCGGCACCATTAGATGGATAAAGCGGG
Organism: Cyanobacteria bacterium P01_B01_bin.77; assembly: GCA_039028535.1. Classification (GTDB taxonomy): domain Bacteria; phylum Cyanobacteriota; class Cyanobacteriia; order Phormidesmidales; family Phormidesmidaceae; genus Leptothoe. Next base: position 111,912 of record JBCCHX010000007.1, on the reverse strand, counting down.
TCATTATTCCCCCCCCATCCAAAGGCATTGCCCAATTCTAGACGTTGCCCGACAATGGCTCGCATCCCCGTCAGTTTTGAGCGTCGCTCCCAATAACCGTCCAGACCAAACTCACCAGCCTCCTCATCGTTGCTCACCAAAGCAGCATGATCAACAATCGCGTCGCCCACTCTTTTTTGAGCCATGGCCGCACCGTCCTTTAATACCAAAGACTGACGACTATCGTAAACGGGCTTAGGACCATAACGATTATCAGCTCTAAAACCATCATCCAAGAAGGGGCGGTTATCCGTTGGCTGCTCTAGCTCTACACGCCCACTGTCCGAATTATCGTCAGGTTTTTTAAGAGCAGCGGCTACCCAATTTGGATCGGTATAAACACCATCTTCCAGATGTCGATAACCATCCTGGGTCAGAATTTCGACTGGATCAATGGCAATATCAGAAGGGGTTCCTCCAGGCAAAGCAGCTGTCGAATCATTGCCCGTATTGGTTGCATTGCCTTTATTGTCAAAGGAAACCTCGGCAGGAATAGGCGCACCGTTATAAAGATGGAAAGTAACACCATCGTCTTCTCCCTGGGCACCATCCCTCAAACTAAAGGTGTCTCGGATAATACTTGCACCCGTTACCTGACCAACAAAGTCTACATCGTCTTCAAAATCATCATCGCCGTTATTATCAACCGCGTTCAAGCTGATTTCAGAGGCTAAGGGGTCACTGATACAAGAATTCAATGAACTGGTCAGGTAGGCCTTAAAACTTCGCTCGGCAAAAAGGTTGCCTTCAGTATGCATGGCTCCATTCCACCGCAGGTTCGGGCCAGGAAAGATATCAAGGTCATAACGGAACCAGGCTCCCCATTTCAGTCCCTTGGGCGCTACCCGCACCTGCTGGTATTCAGCCGCATTCACAATGGGCTGATTATTGTTACCGTACTTAATAGATAGGACGTTAACCTGGAAGTTCTTCTCTAGCTGAGTCGGGCCAGCTTCCTGCCAACCACTCTCAGATACAGAACCAATGGGGCAGTTTGCACCTAGACCAGTGGTACTAATAGGCGCATTACGAACCACCATAGATTCAGCCTTGGCTGCATTTACCGGCGAAGCCACATCGATATCACTATCTATAGTGAAAGCATCGTCACGGCTACCGTCAGCTTCACTCTCATCAGTCGCCCCTTTCAAGGAGATGGAGTATACGATAGTTTGCTCGTCATCCGTTCCCTCGTTAACCTTAAAACTCCAGGCAGGGTCTAAGTCAGCATCTCGAGTTGCTGATGCGGCAGGAACTACATGATTTTGGTCAATAAAAAGAGGTCCATCAACAATATCTAGCTGAGTTTCATCAGCCAAAGTGTATGGGTTGCGATCAGCATCGTTAGCAGCTTCATCACCTGACCGTCGTAATAGCTCCTCTAGCAGCTCTATATCGGTCGGCAAACGCTTATCAGCAGTGGCTGATGCCTCTTTGAACATGTACTCGATTTTAGCCTTGGCTCGGTCAATAGCTGGCGTTGCAAACTCTCCGACTATCTTCTGCTCTCGCTGGGAAATGGTTTGCTCAACACGCGAAAATGACCGAAAGCTCAAGCCACCGACGGTCAATGAAAAGACCAGCAGCAGCAAAACCGTCGTGGGCAAAACAAAACCAGCCTGATTGGCACGGGTGAAACGCGCACTCATAAATACCAATCGCAGCAACCACGCCATGAAATGCTTCGGCAACTGCCTAACTTGGCTGAATGATCGACGACGATTAAAAACTCGAGAGCGTTTTGGGGTAGACATCGCTGACTTTAAGAACGAGCGGTAGACCTAGTTATGTATCAATAGCCTATTAAGGCTAAATTCAAGTAATCTTCAGGGAACGAAGAATCATCTAGATTGGCATCTAAAGGCCCATAGTAGACTTGCCTAGCCTAAACCCTCAATCACCAAAACGGTAACCAGGATAATGCCTGAATGTTTATTTATTAGAATCTACCCATCCCTTGTAACAAAGCGATCAGGTAGTCGACAAAGCAGTACATTAATGCGTGGGTATAAGTAGCGAAATCATCCTGACACGAGTGGTTTTGCCATTTTAGCTATCGCCCAGATACACTAAATCCCCTGGGCTTTTCAGCCAGGGGATCTATCCGCAAGTACACCAAAACTTCAAATTGTTGAACGACTTCCTCAGATCCCGTAAAGCTACAGGGCTTCTGGGGATGGTAGCTTTGTCGATGCGTAGGTTACTTAAAGTTACAAAAATCAGTACTTACTTAAATCAACACCAGCCTCGCGGGCCATGGCTTCAATTCCTTTCTTCTCAAGGGTCTTAATCGCCTTTGTTGATAGACGCAACTTGACCCAGCGCTTACCAGTGGGCCACCACACACGCTTGTCTTGAAGGTTGGCATGCTGTAGACGCTTAGTGCGTCTATGAGAGTGGGAAACAGCAAAGGCATTATTGGCCTTCTTATTAGTCAGATCGCATCTGCGGCTCATGGTACGGTCCTTGGAGTACAGTCCTTAATAGTTGCACAACTTGCCTCTACGAAGCAACCAGTTGTAGCGGTCAAGATTGAAAATCAATGCTCCTTGGAGTTCAAAAAATTTGGATAATTCCAAGGAGCATTGACCAACTGTTTTGAGAATTACCTAGGATTGAGTTAAATCCGTCAACAGGCTATTGGAACGTTCAACAAAGGACTTCATGCCATCGGCATCAAATCCTTTTTGAGCCATCAGAGCTAAGTCATATACGTGCTGACAAATCATAGTTGCCATCGTGGCCGTTGGAGACTGACCACCATCAGCTTGTACAATCGCCCCCTGACTCATATCTAACAGATTTTGAATCAACGGATGAGCTGTATTAACTAGCAACGTATGCTCCTCGGGAAATTGTGCCGTCTGCTGCTGCATCATAGCCATCATTTCTTGCATACGACGCATCTCTTCCGGCAATAGAACAATTGCAGGGGGTGCCCCTTGGGCATTGTCAGCCTTTAGAGCATCGGTGCGAATGGTCACTTTGGGCTGATTCAACGCCTGCTCAAATAGCTCCTTAACCCGCTCACCTTTGGTTTTATTAGTTGCCGGGTCGACAATGTCACCACTGGCCGACTCGTCAATCAGTGTGTCATCTAGGTCAGAGTCAACTCGGGAAAATTTGACATCAGAATATTCCCGCTCTAAAAACGGCACAAAGTGAGTGTCGATAAACGAGTCTAAGTAGAGCACCTCTAAGCCCTGACGCTTGTGTAAATCAATGTAGGTCGCTTGGGAGACCTCATCAGTAGCATAAAACACTCGGTTTTCGTGCTTATCCTTGTTACGTTCTAGATATTCTTTGAGCGTGGTGTAGGCATTGCCGTTGGCATCTAAAGCAGCGATATTTTCCCCGTCAGCTGACTGCCAAGCGTCATCCTCTTCAGCTTGAACCTCTACCTTGGGCTGAGAGGTGGCTAGCTCTGCTGTAGTACGGAAAACCACAAAATCAGCAATCTGCTGCTTAAATTTATCGTTATTGAGGGAGCCGAACTTAACAAATGTGCCTAAATCCTGCCAGCACTCAATGTACTTAGTTTTGTCACTTCGATACAGCTCTTTAAGACGATCGCCAACCTTCTTGGCAATGTAATCAGCGATGCGCCGCACCGTCCGATCGTTTTGCAAAAAGCTACGGGATACATTGAGCGGAATATCGGTACTATCGACCACACCCCGCAGCGGTAACAAAAACTGAGGAATAATTTCTTCGCAATTATCGCTGACAAAAACTTGGTTGCAGAATAGCTTGATCTGCCCTTTAGTGACGTCTACATCGGGTCGTAGCTTTGGAAAGTAAAGAATCCCGTTAACGACGAAAGGATAATCCGTATTCAAATGAACCCACAGCAGCGGCTCTTCTTGGAACGGGTATAGGTAGCGGTAGAGCTCTAGATAGTCCTCATCAGTCAGGTTACTGGGGGACTGTTTCCAAGGCGCATTTTGCTTATTGGCGACTTCCCCATCCAACTTGATGGGAACGGGCATAAAGTCGCAGTAGGTTTTGATCAGCTGCTGAATACGGGAGGTTTCTAGATATTCAGCCTCTTCCCCCATCAGGTGCAGCGTGATTGTAGTTCCCCGCTCGGTTCGCTCGGAGTCGCTAATTTCAAAGGATGTTGTCCCATCACAGGTCCAATGAACCGCCGTAGCCCCGTCTTGATAAGACAGGGTATCGATGTCTACACGGTCAGAGACCATGAAGGATGAGTAAAAACCCAAACCAAAGTGACCGATAATCTGCTGGTCATCACTATCTTTATATTTGGTGACGAATTCCTCAGCGCTGGAAAAAGCCACTTGGTTAATGTACTTTTTCACTTCGTCAGCGGTCATACCAATACCGTTATCGCTAATGCTGATGGTTTTAGCGTCTTTATCAATAGCGATGGTAATTTCTGGCTCACCCACATCCCCCGTGAAGTCGGAGCTGCGGGATACCATATTCAGCTTGCTAATGGCATCTACGGCATTGGAAATTAGCTCCCGCAGAAAAATTTCATGGTCGGAATAGAGCCATTTTTTGATAATCGGGAAAATATTGTCAGTATGGATACTGATGTTTCCCTTTTCTTGAACAACTGCCATGACCTACCTAGACTCACTAAAAGCTTACTAATGACCAACTCTGCATATCGGCACATGCAAGGTTTTCACAGTCTATATTGAGCTAAAAATGAGCCCTATCACCAATGGTTGATTCCCCGCTGATTCAGTTCGGTTTCCCTCACCTCAGCACTCGCAATGGGTCAGTGAACTCAACTTTAGTCTAGGGTTGTTGACCAGGTATATTTTTGTCCTAGGAAATCATATAGCTGTTGATTGTGAGGTGCAAAATAATTATCTAAATAGCTGTAGACCTCTGGGGGAACCTTAACCCTATTGGGGGCAATATTGCGGGGCTGAAGATTTTTAAACTGAAATTGTGGGTCAATATCTACAAACTCACAAACCCGACGTAGGGTAGATTTGGGATCTTGAAAAAATGTTTCACTTTCAAGGACGAGAAGATTTTTCCGAGGGAAATAGTCTAAGAATCTTTCTAGTTGTTCTAGGTAAAGACCACGGCTTTTGTAGGACAGATGGATAAATGTGTCACTTTTGTAGTCTTGGCTTTTTAATTTAGGAGCCAGGCGCTTTTCTTCGATCTCCATTGCATCAGCGATATCTAGATGTTCGCGATGGTGGCGCTTTTCATGAAAGTAGTGTGAGATCGCTCGCTCGGTTGGGTTACGTAAAACAACAATGAGTTTGGTATTGGGAATTAGCTCAAATATCCGTTGCGGGACAAGGGGGTTAAATAGGTACAGCGGAGAGGCTTCGAAGGTATGGTCTCCAGGCTGCATGGCCGTTTTTAAGGGGAAATTGGCACGATACCAGGACTCGCCTTTTTGAAAGGTATCGATGGTAGGGTCTAGACCACCATCAAAGAAGTGAACTTCCTTAATGTGGGCTGCCCATAGCTGAGGATGTTCGATGAGGTAGTCGTATAAGCTGGTGGTGCCACATTTTTGGGCACCAATAATTAGAAAGCTGGGTAATGATCTACCACTCCAGGTAGCACAGCGTGCTTGCCAAATCATTTGACGGCGGGCGATAAATGCCCAATCGGGAACGAACTGTTTTAGGTCATGTATGCCTGGCATCGTCTATATGATTGTGGTTTTGGGTACTGTCCCTAGACCAATATTGCCCACAGCCAGCCCTATTGGCTAAAGCAACGGCGGCTTTGCATTAAAGAATTCGACTACTAAGCGCCCATCGGATAGGTTCTTTCAGGCGTGTAAACATGGGCATCATACAGTTGTGAATCAGCCTGATATCCATGAGCACCGCTATCTCTCAAAAGCCTTTTCACACGCTGGGTAAACGTTTGCTTAGTCGCTGGTGCTTTTCTGCGTATGTCGGTAGCCAAGTACGACACTTACATGGGCCGAAACGGGTGGTGCGATCGCAAACCGACTGCATTGTCTTATCCGTTATCAAAAACTGCGAAGACTATATCGAAACCTTTATCCAGTACTACCTGGATCAAGGCTTTGCCCACGTCGTGTTGATGGATAACGGCTCCACGGATAGCACCATAGACATAGCCTCGCAATACGATCGAGTCACCGTTTTACAGTGTCTGCTGCCGTTTGGTAAATACAAACGCCACATGTGCAACTACATGGCCTATCGATTTTCGGCCCAGCATTGGTGTTTATTAGCAGACTGTGATGAGTTTTTTGATTACCCAGGGTCTGGGCAGATGGGCCTACCTCAGCTGATGCAGTATCTCAATCAGACCCGTGCAACAGCTGTGCTAGTGCAAATGCTGGATATGTATCCCCAAACGGCCATCGCCTCTAACCAATCTGACACAGGCTTTCGGAAGACTCACCAGTGGTTTGAAGTCGATACGCTAGCTCCCAAGCCCATTCCACCAGGATTAGATAATTTTTTACCCAACGCCGATCTACATCTCAACTACGGGGGTGTCCGTCAGCGCATTTTTAATGCATCGCCGCTGCTATCAAAATTTTCGTTAATTAAACCCGATCGCTATTTGCACCTAGTCGGCCTACATCTAGTGAGCTGGGCTACGATAGCCGATCTTTCCTGTGTGGTTTACCACTATAAATTTTTGGCTGGCTTTTCCCAACGGGTCACCCAAGCCATTCGTCAAGGTCAATACTACCAAGGCTCCGCTGAATACAAACAGTATCAGGCTAAGCTCTCAGAAACCGCAGGGTTGAAACTATGGCACGAAACATCGATTCCTCTAGAAGATCCCCAGCAGTTAGTCGATCTCGGAGTATTGACCATCAGCGATCGCTATCGTGACTACTGTACTGACACCGAAGTATCCGCTTCACGTTCGTTACCGGTCTCTTCCTGACCAAAGATATCTAGATTAGTTTTGGCAATGCGTTCCAAAACATGCGCCTGTTGAGCCGGGGCCAAAAGAGTATGAAATTTTTTACCGCCCGTGGTTTGGATAGCGGCTTGATTGAGTCCCTTCCAGTTTTCGCGACGGCGGACTAGTCCCTGAGACGTGCGTTGATATCGGGTCAACATAGCCGCCTCAAAGCTAATTCCCAGAAACTGGCACAGCCGCTGGAGCTCAGCTTCTGTCGAATCAACTAGCGTTTCGTAGCGTACAACTTTGTGGTTAGGCTGATTGAGATAGCGGCGGCTAATGGTCACATCATTAATCCAGCGCTCAATACAGCCATCTAAACCCTCAAAGTACTGCCCCCAAATATGAGGATGACGCTGGCAGAGATCGTAAAGCGAGGCAATCGTATCCGTACCATTGCGAACAATGTGAATGATTTTTGCCTGGGGTAGATACCGCTGGATATCACCGATTGAATGGAGGTGCTCAGGCGTCTTTTCTAGCCAAATGTGTTTACCCTGGCGCTGGGCTAACTGCCTCAGAATACGGTCAAAGCCAGCCACATAGGAGCGAACAAAGGGTAATGTGGGCAGTGTCAGGTCCGGCGCATCCACCTCATCTAAAAATCGTTTAAGGGTAGGCTTGATATCAGCACTAGCCAGGCCCAGTTTGTAGCGACGAGATTGTTGCCTGGGCTCTGCGATCAGCCGTAAAAAAAATTTGGATTCTGGAAACGATGCGATCGCACTATGGCTGGCCAATAGACTCTGCAATAACGTCGTCCCCGAACGAGGACACCCCACAATAAAAATGCAACCGGTTGACGTAACTCTTGGAAACAAGGGATTTAGTCCTCTTTAAAGCTGTATATAAACCGCTAGACAGACTGATTACGCCACCGTTTAAACAAGTAGGCAAATGGACTTTTCAGATTGCCAATGTGAAACGCTAGCAAGCAATCTGCCTCCACGGTTGCCGTTGACCGGTACCGATATTTTGTCAAATGGATAATGATGCGCTTCAGACTGCCCAGTAAAGATTTGAGTAACAAAAATGGACGCTTCCACCCTACTGTCTCAATCATCAACAGCTCACAAGTACACAACCCATAGCTATGGGTCAGGGACCTGAGATAAGAGCGTTCCAATCTAGCCTTGGGAATAAAATGCTTAATGGTCGTGTAGGGGTTATACCAAATTTCCCAGCCAGCCTTAGCCATCCGCCAGGATATTTCTGAATCATCTGCCCCCCGAGTATTGCGCACCAAAACAGAGGGAATACATTGCTCCCAGGCATCGCGTCGAACCACCAGGCCAGCCCCTGGGGGAAACTGCAGCTGCTCGATCGGATAGCGATGGGGTTGATCGCCGCGATCGCGAATAGCCAGAAACCCCAGCAACGGCTCCACCTCCGTCGGCAGCTCAGTTTCAAAGACACCAGTAATACGGCCACCAAAGGCCCCTGCGCGAGAATATTGACCACCAAACGCGACGACCTGATTTACCCAATCACAAGGCGGCCAGTTGTCATCATCTAAAAAAGCAACTAGCCTACCATTCGAACTATCCATGCCGCATTGTCGAGCGTAGGCCAGTCCCTGCTGCGGTTCAAAAACATAGCTAAGGTGTGGGTCAGTCGGCCAATGACGTTGATAATGATGCACTACGTCTGCTGTAGCATCATCACTATTGTTATCTACCACCCATATATTCCAAGCAATATCGCTAGAGACCTCTTGGCTCAGCAAACAATCTAGAACTGCAGAAATACGATTTGCCCCATTGTAGGTGGGCAACACCACGGATAGGGTTACCGATGCAGAACTTGGCACAGAGCTGGACATCAATAAAAGCCCACTAAAACAAGACAGCGCATCGTCAGCTATCGCATTCGGCGCTTAATCAGAATGCCCCAAATATAAAAAGGGCTCATCAAACTACTGAGATAAAGTTGCAGCTCACAGGCAGATACGGTGTGGGTTTTAAGCAGCCTACGATAGGTCAGTAAATGATGCAAAGCTTTACATAGGTCATTTAACCCATAGACCCACAACATAAAAGGCCGCTGCCAGAACGGCATCGTGAGCATGCGAGTCACGTGGCGACTAAGACCGATCCCGCGAAAGAAGGGCAGCAGATAACTACGCTGTAGACGATGGGCCGGAATCTGATGCCAAACCTTCATGGCTGGATTATGCCAAATTTCCCAATTACCTCTGCGAATGTGGGCAATGGCCTCTAAGTCCTCACCCGTCAGCATTTGCCCGTCATGGCGACCCGTCAAAATTAGCTGCTCAGGCACGTTATTAAGCCAAGCTTTTCGACGCACGACCAGGCCTGCAGATGGAGGCAATACCCGTAGACGAGGCTGGTAGACATGGGCGATATCGCCCCGCTGGGTAAGGGCAAAAAATGACTGAATCCGATGAAAGTCATCGGGAAGGGCGCATTCAAACTGACCGTGAATTTGACTACCATAGGCCCCCACATAGGGATGTGCCTGACCAAATTTAAAGGCCGTCGTCACCCAATCCTCAGCCGGCAAATTATCGTCATCCAAAAACCCAACCAGCTCGCTTTTAGATTTTTTCATCGCCAGCTGCCGAGCATAGGCTGCCCCCTGACATTCCTCAAAAAAGTATCGTAGTGGGACCTCTAATGGCCAGTTTCGCTGATATTGTCGAACAACCGCAGCCGTAGCATCGCTGCTGTTATTGTCAATCACAAAAACTTCCCACCGTAATTGTTGGGTGTCAATCTGCTGTCGTAATCGATCGAGTACAGCCGGAATACGATGGGCACCGTTATAGGTGCAAATAGCAATTGTGAAATCACATGGCCGACGCACTGTCACTGTAGAAGGAGAGGACAACACTACTGGATGGCTCATGGGCAATGGGTAGATTCACAGCATTAAATACAAAATGAAGTAGAACTAACTTCGGCAAAATCCTGAAAAGGAATTAACCAGTCGTAACACAGGGAATCACAGCCATGGGCCAAAGGCACGCCATACATATATAGACTTTATTATGCATAGCTATTATGAGTTTGAGTATTCACTACTATTCATAATAGCTAGCCTATTTTGGAGCTTACTGGGAAATCTGATAATAATCTTCAGCCACTTGACCACTTTTCAGATTGCCTTCCCGACTATGGGGTTGCCAAGCGAACCTGTAAGTCTCAGTTAATCTAGGCACTTAATATATCTAGATATTTCCATTAAGGCTGTGAATATCACAGATACCCTAAGTTTAGCGATTAATCCTTAACAACATAGGCTTCCCCCAGTAGCCCATATCCTTACATCCGACAGTTAGTTTTTATGGTTAAAACTGACTGATTTTTTTAGCAATTGGTTCTCCAGAGTAAGAAATCACTATATCTAGCGTTCGTCCTAAAGATACGACGCTAGATTTTTTGAAGTAGGGGTGTTAGGCTTTACTTCCATGTGATCTAGCATATCTAGAGTGTTAACAAATATTTAGGGCCACTATAAGCGCTATATGTGCTGTTTTTGGCTTCGCCAGCGTGTACATGCCCCATCGTTAACGGCCACATTCCAATACGCTCCGCTTAAATATCTTAAAATTCGCAAGGAAGCTCGGACGAATGGTTCAAGAGTTAGAACGGCTACGAACAAAAACGCCTTTTCCTGAGACTGCGCCAGCAGCCTATCCAGTGTTTTACCGTACCTATAGCCGCCGTTTGGACAATGGCCAGCGCGAGTCATGGTACGACGTATGCGATCGCACCCTAGGCGGCCTTGTGGAACTGGGGAAGCTGACCGCTAATGAGAAGACATTGGTGCAGCGCATGCAGCGGCAATTAAAGGCACTGCCGTCAGGTCGGTGGCTCTGGGTTGGTGGCACCGAGTGGAGTAAACAGCAGAAAAATTTCTCTGGGGCCTATAACTGTACAAGCACCAATGTGGTGGACTGGCGCTCCTTTGGTTTGATGATGGATCTGGCCATGATGGGCTGTGGCACAGGCGCAGTGCTAGAACCCAAGTACATCGCTCAGCTACCAGCGATTCGTAATCGCCTGAGCATCACCATGGCAGGTGAGGTGGGCACAACACCTGCCGGTCAGCGTCGAGAAGAAACTGAGGTGACGGTTGACGGCAATCGTGTAGAAATTTATGTAGGCGACAGCCGCAATGGCTGGGTGATGTCGTATCAGAAAATTCTGGAACTCTCCAGCAACGAATACTTCACTGGAGATGTGGAGGTCATTGTTGATCTGAGTGATGTCCGTCCGGCTGGCGAAAAGCTCAGAGGATTTGGCGGCATGGCCAATCCGGTAAAGCTGCCAAGTCTTTACGCTCGCTGCGCCAAAATATTGAATAAAGCTATCGGTCGTCAGCTCAACTCCATTGAGTGCTGCTTGCTAATTGATGAAGCCGCTGCTTGTGTAGTAGCCGGAAACATTCGTCGCTCAGCCGGTATGCGTCAGTTTGATAGCCACGACGAGCTGGCAGCTAATGCCAAAGATAATCTATGGCAGCAGGACGCTGACGGCAACTGGCGTATTGATCCAGAACGGGATGCGCTGCGCATGGCGAACCACACGCGGGTCTTCCATACCAAGCCCTCTTTAAAGGAAATGACCGATGCGGTCCGCAAGCAGTTTTACTCCGGTGAAGGGGCCATTCAGTGGGCCGGGGAAGCCGAGCGCCGAGCCCAGGGTAAGGGGCGCTATGGCCTAAATCCCTGCGGTGAAATTTTGGGTCAAAATTTTCACTGTAATTTGGCAGAAATTCATCTGAATCAGATCGATCCTAAAAATACTCAAGAGCAGGAAGATGCCTTCCGGGCTGGCGGTATTGCGGTAGCCGCCTTGCTCAACCATCAGTTTATTGAGCCTCGCTACCAGCAGTCACGGCTAGAAGACCCCATTGTGGGCGTATCGTTTACCGGTCTGTTTGACTTTTTTGTGCGTGCCTTTGGTGTTGAATGGCTCAACTGGTGGGAAGCGGGTCGGCCAGACACGATGCAGGGTCTGGAGTTTAAGGCCAAAGAGCAAGAGTTTCTGAGCCGCTGGCAGACGATTGTCCATGAGACGGTTTGGGACTATTGCGATCGCAATAACATCCCCCGCCCCAATCGCTGCACCACGGTACAACCAGCAGGGACCAAAAGCTTGCTTAGCGGAGCTTCCTCTGGCTGGCATCCGCCCAAATCCCAACGATTTATCCGCCGCATTACCTTCCGCAAGGACGATCCGGTGGCAAAGGCCTGCATTGACTATGGCTACTCAGTAATTCCATCCCAGTCGGACAAAGACGAAAACGGTAACCTGCTCAACGACCCGTTTGACCCTCGCTGTACTGAGTGGTTGGTGGAAATGCCGGTGGAAGTCCCCTGGGCCAACCTACCCGGAGCCGATGAAGTCGCTATCGAAAAATTCTCGGCCCTGGCTCAGTTTGATTTTTACATGCAGGTGCAGCGGCACTACACCGCCCACAATACCTCAGCCACCATTGAGTTTCGTGAAAATGAAATTGAGCCCCTGGCTGAGCGTATTCATCAGGCTATCGAAAATGATGAAGGCTATATTTCATCGGCGCTGTTAGCTCGTTTTGATGACCTGCAAACCTTCCCGCGTCTGCCCTTTGAACCCATTGACAAGGCACGATACGAGGAGCTTTGCAGCGAAGTAATTGCCCGACGAACGACCGAGAACTTCCATGCGGCTCTCGAACAGTATGACGCGGGTGAACTAATCGAGGCGGGGCCAGCAGGCTGCGATTCTGATAAGTGTCTGCTGCCTGAAAAAAAACCAAGTTAAGCAGGTGCCTTTCGACTCTGATTAAGGTATCCGCTTATAACCAAAGTTTCAGCTTGGAAAGAAGCACAGGCTTCACCTCCAGTTGACTACAACCTGGCACCCCCTAGGGGGTGCCTTTCTTATGGATATCCATAGCTAAGCAGTGATCGTTGATGCCGAGTAAGTTTCTGCGATGCTCAGCGGTCTTAAATCGTTAAAAATTATCAGGAATTGCTAGGTCACAGACTGTATCTGACTATCACTAGGGAATGAACCCTAAGGAGAACCTGTGCAGTCAGTTTATTGGTTTTGTTTTGTTATCGGTGGCGTGTTTGTTGCGATCGCAACCCTAGGCGGCTCCGGTGACGCAGATTTCGATGCCGAGGCCGATGTTGATTTTGACGCGGACTTTGACGCGGACTTTGACGCAGACGCTGATTTTGACGGCGATCTGAATGGAAACGTCCCAGACGTAGACTTCGATGCTCAAGTAGACACCGACCTCCAACTCCTGCGAAAAGTTAAGGGAGCCTACATTTTTAGCCTTAACATCCTGACCAGTTTCAAATTCTGGACCGTTGGCGGATTTTTCTTTGGCCTCACTGGCCTGGGTCTTGGCTGGGTCCAGCCCAACTGGCCCTCCTCACTCATCTTCACAACCGCTCTAATCATGGGTATCTTGCTAGGGGGCACCCTGGCCATTGCCCTACGCCACCTAGCCCGTCGTCATACCGATAGCCTCATCCGCACCTCAGACTTCGCTGGACGCATCGGTATTGTCGAACTGCCCTTTGACACCAATAGCAAAGGTAAAGTGCGGTTGGAACTACGCGGTAGCGTGTTGCACATGATGGCCCTCACAGACGACACCAAGCAATTTGTTCCAGGCGACAAAGTCCTAATCGTCAACGTTGAAAACAACCGCCTTTGGGTCGTTTCTGACGAAACCGCTGCTCAGCGCTGAAATTTAGTTTAATAGTTTGCAGATTTATACCATGACACACACTCCATTGCTGCTGGGGCAAGCTGCCCCAGCCATTGAGCAGGCGTCAGCCCAGGCTGAAACCAGACCTGCCGAAACAGTTAGTTACGAAATTGCCCAGGCATTGCCGCTCCAGCCCAGTCAAAATACCGCTCAAGTGGGTGCCTTTTTGGGAGGCAGTGCCCTAGTTCTAGGTCTAATCGGCGTTGGCGCACTGATGATCGTTCTCAAGACCTGCCTACGCATTTGCAACCCCAACCAGATTTTGATTATCTCGGGCCGCCAGTATAAAAACAGAAACGGTCAAACCATTGGTTATCGGGTGGTCTTTGGGGGGCGCACATTAGTCGTCCCCATCATTGAACGGGTACAAAGCATGGATATGACCACCATGCCCATCCCAGTAGAAGTGACTAATGCCTATGCCAAAGGAGGCACACCGCTCAACATTCAGGCCATTGCCAATGTCAAAATTTCCAGCAATCGCAGCGTTGTCGGCAACGCCATTGAGCGCTTTTTAGGCCGCAACCGTTCCGAAATTCGTCGGGTGGTACGAGAAACTCTAGAAGGTAATCTGCGGGGCGTTGTCGCACTGCTGACACCGGAGCAGGTCAACGAAGACCGCATGAACTTTGCTGAACGCATCGCCGCTGATGTAGCCAAAGATCTGAGTAAATTAGGGCTACATCTGGATACGCTAAAAATTCAAAGCGTCACCGATGACATGGACTACCTCAGCTCTATTGGCCGCCGTCGAATTGCCAATATTATTCGCGATGCGGAAATTGCCGAATCAGAGGCTGTGGGCGAAGCTGATCGGATCGAAGCCGATTGCCAAAAGCAGGCCGAAGTGGCTAGGACCCAAGCTCTCACAGTCGTGCAACAACGCCAAAACGAGCTGCGCAAAATTAAAGCAGAGCTAGAAGAACGGGCCAAATCAGAGGAGGAACGGACCGCCGCTGCCGCCAAAGAATCCCGCGCTCGGGCCGAACAACAGCTCCAGACCGTGCGGGCCGAGCTGGAACGACTACGTCTAGAAGCGGATGAAGTATTACCGGCCCAGGCAGCCAGACATGCTCAAGAACTTTACGCCAAGGGCCAAGCTGCTGCCCTCGAAGAAAACGCCAAGGCTGCAGCCTTAGTCAACGATATGCTGGCAGACGTTTGGGCTGAGACTGGTACCGATGCCACCCAGGTCTTCTTGATCCAACAAATTGACATGGTGCTAAAAGAAGCCGCTAAAATTCCCGGTCATCTTCATCTCAAGAATATTAACATCATCGACAACGGCGACGGTCAATCCATCGCCAGTCTTGTCAATGTGTATCCCGACGTCGTCCGCCAGTTTCTTAAGCAGGTAGATGACACCCTGGGCATCGACGTTACCGGCACCCTGCACCAGCATCTGGACTTTCAGCATCGTTTGGAACCCGCTTCAACCACAACCGCAGTTCCCACCATGGAGGACAATCACTAATGCCAGGCGTCGTTTTTATACTCGTTATTCTCGGCGGTGGTTCTGGGGTAATCTCCCTGATCATTCGCAATCTCTACTACATTTGTCAGCCCAATGAAGTGCTGATCTTTGCGGGGGCTCAACAGCGTCTCGGTCAAAAGACCATAGGATACCGTCTAGTCAAAGGGGGCAGTAGCATTCGTAAGCCTTTAGTCGAGAAGGCACTACGCATGGACCTCACTAACATGATTATTGAGCTAAAGGTCACCAATGCCTACTCCAAAGGCGGCATCCCGCTCCAGGTAGATGGCGTGGCCAACATTAAGGTCGCTGGGGAAGAACCCACCATCCACAATGCCATTGAGAGACTGTTGGGCAAAAGTCGAAAAGAGATTGAAAAGATCGCTAAAGAGACCTTAGAAGGTAACCTGAGAGGCGTGCTCGCCAGTCTGACCCCCGAACAGGTCAACGAGGACAAAATTGCCTTTGCAAAAAGTCTCTTAGATGAAGCAGAAGAGGATCTTGAAAAGCTGGGGCTAGTCCTCGACACGCTGCAAATTCAAAACATTTCTGACAATGTGCGCTACCTCGACTCCATCGGTCGTAAGCAGCAGGCTCAGCTGCAGCGAGATGCTCGCATCGCCGAGGCCGAAGCCAAGGCAGCTTCAGCCATCCAAACGGCTGAGAATGAAAAGATTACCTCCGTTCGGCGTATTGACCGTGACACCGGCATTGCCGAAGCCGAGGCGGAGCGTCGAATCCAAGATGCCCTGACTAAGCGAGGTGCAGTTGTCGCTGAGGTTGAGGCCGAAATTGCGTCTGAACTGGTGCGTTTTCAAGCCGACATTCCAGTACAGCAGGAGCGCATTAAGCAAATCACTGAGCAGTTAAAGGCAGATGTGATTGCTCCAGCTGAAGCTGAATGCAAACGGGCCATTGCTGCAGCTAAGGGAGATGCCGCTCAAATTATCGAAGATGGTAAAGCCCAGGCTGAAGGTACTAAAAAGCTAGCTGAGTCTTGGCGTGCTGCTGGGGAAAATGCCCGCGATATTTTCTTGTTGCAAAAGCTAGAAACGCTGCTAAAAACCCTCAGTGCCACAGTCCCTGATGTAGATGTGCAAAATGTCACTGTGATTGATAGTCAAACTGGAGGTACGGCTAAGCAAGCGATCTCAATCATCGAACAGCTTAAGCAAACCACCGGATTAGACCTTGCTAATGTGGTCAATAATCTCGCCAGTGGCAGCTCTCAGCAACTGCCAGAAAGCAAGTAGGGATAAATCTCAGCTAGCTGAACGCGTCCCAAAACGTGACCCCAAAATGCCTCAGGGAGATACGGTCTCTCTGGGGCATCGCATTAGAGGAGAATTTGACTAGGTGATAGCCTGAGTCATTAAAGTCACCTTAAATTCTTGCTCAAAGCAGGCTTTTTTATCATTGACGCTCCAGACTTCTAGCTCGCAGGGATCATGAGCATGGGCAGGAGTAAAGATCAGTTTGAGGGTATGACTTTTGGATTTGTAGATGGTATCGAAACTTGCGATCGCACCCAGCCTGCGTCGATCTAGCCCCACAGCTACTCGCAACATGGCACTGAGCTGGCTCACAATTTTACGATTCTCCTTCGTCAACGCCTTATAGGGCTCGTGCTTTAGTTTAGGGGCACTTTTTCGATGGTAGCGGGCAATATTCGCAATCAGCTCAATTTCAGTACTGGTAAACCCCAGTAGCTCACCGTTACAAATTAGATAATAAGAATGCTTATGATGGGAGCCATGACTCACAAAGTGACCACAGTTGTGAAGCACGGCAGCAGCCCATAAAACTTCTCGCTCCAGCGGTCCCCAATGGTGCAGCAGCCCACGAGTTTGATCAAATAATGCCAGGGCAAACTTTGCCACCAGTTCACCGTGGGGAGTATTAATCCGATATTTTCGCGCCGCTTTCATCACGCTCCGCTCTCTTACCGACTGCTGGTACTGCATCCGGTTTTCGATCAGACCGTGGGTTAGCATCCAATCCACCACCAGCCCTTCCCGCAGAGCATGTTCACAGATAGTAATCCGGTCCATCCCCAAGGTGCGCATAGCCTGTTGCAAAATCACTGCCCCAGGCACAATGATTTCCGCTCGTCGAGCCGACATTTCCGGCAGCTTCAGCCGCTCACTAAAGCTCATACGACGTAGCTTCTGAATGGCTTTCTCCAGCTCATCCATCGTCATGGTGTAGCCATTCATCCGAGCAGGCACTGTTCCCAATTTCTCAATGGCGGTTAATGTTGCCAAAGACTCAACCGTGCCAGATGTGCCAATCAATGACAAAGATTCTCCCTCCACCAGCTTGCTCTTCAGGGCCTCAATATTAGGCTCTAAACGACCGCGTACATAGGCCTGTAGCTGTAAAAATTCTTGTGTTTTGATGGGATTCGTGGTGATCATCTGAGCATTGAGCCTAACAGCACCCACCTTAGTGCTGCTAAGAAATCGATGGCGTTCACCTGTACCTAAAATGATCTCCGTGGAGCCACCACCAATGTCAATGATGACATGGGGCTTACCATGGAGTTCCATGCCAGACAGCACCCCCAGATAAATCCGTCGTGCTTCTTCTAGGCCAGAAATAAGATTAATATCTAGGCCCACCTCTCGCTTGACCCGGTCAATAAATACTTGACCGTTACTCGCCTCACGGGTTGCGCTCGTGGCCACAGTCACAATGTCATTCGCTTGATAACTGTCGGCAATTTGTTTACACCGTTTTAGAGCAGCGATCCCTCGCTCCATGGCTTCTTCCGACAGACAGTTAGTCCCTGGGCGGAAGTTACCAAGACGTACGGTATCTTTTTCCCGACCAATAATGGTAAATGCTGGCAGCTCTGGTTGAATTTTGACCACAACCATATGGACTGAGTTAGTCCCAACATCAATAGCCGCTAAAATTCGATCCCCCTGAAGTGATTGCCGCAGTTCAATCGAGGTTTCTGACAGACTCGCGGTGTAAACCATTGGGTCTGATGCGACAGTGGCTGAATCGACCATGATAAATAACTACCCTAGGATGTTATTTATCTTACAGTTTTGGTACTTCTGTGGAGATCAACAATAAAAGACATTAGTGGCAGCTTCATACCTTGAAATTGGCATCTTTGTATTTTGAAACACGTTTTCCCAGGTCTCATGGAAGGAATTCTAGAAAAATTCTACAGATCATAATTGTCGCAGATGGCCACAACACCAAAGCAACCCAGAGCTTGGACAATTATGTTAGCCTCTGAGTGAAGGATCACTGATTGACAGACAATAGGGGCGCATGCTGTCAGAGTGATTGTCAATTTTTGCCTGTAGGAGGCATGTGGTTATGGTTATGGTGGCTCAGGCTCGTCCAAGTGAGCGAGCAGAATTTATTAAACGAACCTACACCCACCTGGCTGGAGCAGTCGGTGCGTTTGTAATCGTAGAGTTTTTATTTTTCCAGCTGGGCATTGCCGAATTATTAGCTCGAGTATTTCTTGGCGGTGGCCGGTTTGGCTGGCTAGCACTGCTGGGCGGTTTTGCCCTGTTGGGGTATCTGGCCAGTAACATGGCTGCTAAAGCCGATGATGTTAACGCTCAGTATACGGGTCTGGGTCTTTACGTTGTGGGTGAGGCGATTATCTTCGCGCCGTTGCTCTATATGGCAGCCTTCTTTTCAGATCCATCGGTTATTCCCACCGCTGGCATCATTACTCTATTTCTATTCGGTGGCCTGACGGCAGTGGCCTTCACTTCAGGTAAGGATTTTGCCTTTTTGGGAGGTGTGCTCAAAATTGGCGGCATGGTTGCCCTGGGTCTGATCGTTTGCAGCCTCCTGTTTGGGTTTTCCCTGGGTCTGTTCTTTTCGTTCTTTATGGTGGCCTTCGCAGCCGCCGCTATTTTATACAAAACCTCTAATGTGATGCATCGCTACGCCACCAATCAGCATGTGGCAGCATCGTTAGAGCTATTCGCTGCAGTCATGCTTTTGTTCTGGTATGTACTACGCATTTTAATGTCCTCTCGCCGTTAGAACAATATTTCCGTCTACATGCTGACATCAAAGCCCTGGTCGTCTGACTAGGGCTTTGTTATGGGTAATCAGCACAAATTTTATGGATAAAACTGTCCTGGCTTCCCTTGGGGCTCTGAGCGTTTACCCTTCTGGCATCAAATTCAGAATCTCATTCCCCACTGTCTTATAATCCTGCCATCCCCGTTCAGCTCGTGGATCTTTAATGTCATAAACAGGAACCCCCTGCATCGCCGCTTTTTGAAACGCTGCCAAACGCCCAATACCGCTTTCAAAGATGGGAATCTCAGCTTCTTGCAACAGCTTTTTAACCTCACCTCCAGCTCGATTGGGTTTAGGGGGAATGGCGGTAATCAAGATTCGATACTGATGGGTCTGGATTGATTTGAGGTATTCAATGGTTAATACCAGGGCATCCAGGGACAGAATATCTGGCATGGTAGGTAATACCAGCAAGTCACAGGTGTTGGCTAAGGCCGCTAAATCCTCAGTGGTAGGACGAGCCTGAGTATCAATAATGATGTGCTCATAGGCTTCACTCCGCGTTTCAGCCTGCCACGGATCAACTACGGCAAAGGGTAGGCCTCCACGCCCAGCCCAGCCCAGAGCAGAACGGTTGGGATCGGCATCGATCAGTAATGTCTTGCCTCTGCCTTGGAAAAATGCAGCTAGGTGAATAGCGGTGGTGGTTTTACCGACGCCACCTTTAAAGCTGGCTACCGTGATTATCATGGGCGTTGCTGATCTTCGTTAGATTAACGATACAGTTGGAGGGTTTTCCTTCCAACGTTAGTGACAGACAATGACTATTTCGATACAGCTACCGGATCTCAAGGCTACCCATCGCCTCGGGTGGCTGATGGGGCAGTGGTTGCCAGCAGGGACAGTACTGCTGCTATCAGGCCCTTTGGGCAGTGGTAAAACTACATTAACCCAAGGGATAGGGTCTGGTTTGGGGATAAGTCAAACCATCGATAGTCCTACGTTTACGTTGATCAACGAGTATCTTACTGGCCGTGTCCCTCTCTACCATGTGGATTTATATCGTTTGGAAGGCGCAGCTGCGGATAGCCTTTATTTGGAGACCTACTGGGATGGGGAAGAAGTAGAACCTGGGATACTGGTGATCGAGTGGGCTGAACGATTACAGTATTTGCCGGAGCAGCCGATACGTCTTGATTTGGATTACGTGGGTGCTGGCCGCCGGGCTGTGCTGCGCTGGTCTGCAGGCAACGAGGTATGGAGTAACTTACAGGAGGTTTTGAAACGCGATGAAGTACTGGTTGATGAAGTCTGAGCCCGATGTGTACAGCATTGATGACTTGAAACGCGATCGCGACGAAATTTGGGACGGCGTGCGCAACTACCAGGCACGTAACTTTCTAAAATCCATGACCGTAGGCGACACGGCTTTCTTCTACCATTCCAATACCAAGCCTCCCGGCATTGCCGGTCTGATGAAAATCAGCGAAGAAATGGTTGTTGATCCGACACAGTTTGACCAAACCAGCAAATATTACGATGCCAAGTCCACCCCGGAGAATCCACGCTGGCACACCGTGACTGTTACCTATATTGAAACTTTCGATCACTACATCAGCCTTAACGAACTCAAGGATAACTTTGAACCTGATGAGCTGCAGGTAGTCAAACGGGGTAACCGGCTGTCGGTAATGCCCATAACAGAGACCGTCGCCAATCGTATTTTAGCCTTGGCTAAACCGTAAAATCTCTTGCGTAAATACCGTAACTTTGGTCTGAAATGCGGTTGGTATTGCTCCAATTAGCCAAGCTGTTCTCATTCTTTTGAACACTGGCAAAGCATGGGAGAACACTCTCTCTTTGGGAAATATAGAACTATTACATATTCGCACGTAGCCACCACTCGATAGCAATGTTCGCAGTTACAACGCTATTTCTCAGTACTGGTTGAACGTGCATTCCTACAGTGGATTCTTTATGATGAGACAGTTTCGTCAGCGTCGCCTGGAATGGCGACCTATCCTGCTATTGGCCGTTACAATTTGGTTGGTTTGGAATGGAGCTGTATTAGCCGCAGATAGCGCCCCTGAGCCCCTGTCTCCATCCTTCCAAGTAACTGTAGATACAATATGGGTCTTGTTATGTGCAGCTCTAGTATTCTTTATGAATGCCGGATTTGCCATGTTAGAGACAGGCTTTTGTCAAAGTAAAAATGCAGTGAATATACTCACCAAAAACTTAATTGTGTTTGGTGTTGTTTCTCTGTGCTTCTGGGCTGTTGGCTTTGCCATCATGTTTGGGGATGGGAATGCTGTAGTTGGTTATTCAGGATTCTTTTTGCGAGGGCTAGATCTAAGCCCATTAACAGGAGAGCGCTATAGCGGTGTTTTTAGCTCCCTTGCTTGGGCCGGGATTCCGTTAGATGCTAAGTTTTTTTTCCAATTGGTATTTGCAGGAGCAGCGGCAACAATTGTTTCAGGGGCTGTTGCTGAGCGCATTTCGTTCTTTGCCTTTTTTACATTTAGTGCCATCTTATCCCTGATTATTTACCCGACAGTCGGGCATTGGGTCTGGGGCGGTGGCTTTCTGCAGACCATTGGTTTCCACGATTTTGCAGGAGCTACCGTAGTCCACAGCGTAGGGGGCTGGGCTGCCTTAACAGGGGCCTGGTCGTTGGGGCCACGGGCCGGTCGCTATGGCCTAGGGGGGCAAGGAACCATTCCAGGGCATAATCTTGCGATCGCAACCCTAGGCGGTTTAATCCTTTGGTTTGGCTGGTTTGGATTTAACGCCGGTTCCAGTATGGCCGCCGACCCAGCTACTGCAAGCCGTATTATTTTGACCACCAATCTATCAGCTTCGACTGGGGCGGTCGCCGCTGCGATTGTGTCTTGGCTGGCAACTAGTAAGCCCGATCTTGGCATGATTATCAATGGTGCGTTAGCCGGTCTAGTTTCAATTACTGCTAGCTGCGCCTACGTAGCACCTATCAGTGCAATTATTATTGGTTTCGGTGGGGGCATGTTTGCCGTTTTTGCATCCGGACTATTTAATCACCTACAAATTGATGACCCTGTTGGTGCTCTTCCTGTGCACTTGGTTGGCGGTATTTGGGGCACTCTAGCAGTTGGATTATTTAGTGTTGGTCCCGGAGTCAATCCTTGGCATACTGAGCTGTCGGGTCCACCCCTTGGTTTTCTGCTCGGTGGCAATATTCAACCTTTCTTACTTCAGCTGGCAGGCGTTGTCATTGTGGCCACCTTTGTCAGTATAACTGCCCTAATTAGCTGGTTTATTTTGCAGCAGGTATTTGGCCTGCGGGTATCTTCTCATGCAGAGTCAATGGGATTAGATTTAAGTGAGCATGGTTTGGAAGCCTATCCAGACTTCTCTCAACGCGTTTGGCCCCTCAACAGTTTTTCTTCTTCTATCCGCAATAACGTAACAAAGTCGGTTGCGCGCTTACCAGAGCAATAAAAGAGAACGTAGAAATGATAACCAGCTATCTAGTCCGATAGTCAATTGCTATGGGGAATCAACCAATACCAACACCAAACGTCTGTTTACCCTGTCTACGCAATGGCACTATCAATGGTCACTCAACAGTCTACTATTACGATCGGTGATTTCACAGCAGCGAAACAAAGCCGACTTTTTGGACTACTCAAACAGAGTCAGTTCAATGGGCAGTTACATTTGGTTGCTAAAAACACTCAGTGGACGTTTGATTTTTACATGGGGCGCTTGCTTTATGTAACCGGTGGCAAACAGGCAATGCGACGCTGGTATCGCTATATCAGAAGCTATTGCCCCGATCTTTACCTAGAGCTCTCAACACTTAAAGCTGAACTAAAGAAGCTCTCGAGTATAGAAGGTGCCCAAAATATGTACTGCTGGGAATATCAACTTTTAGGGTTTTGGTATAACCAGCAAAAGATATCGCGAGAACAGATTAGTCAAATTATTGAAAGTATTTTAGTAGAAGTCTTCTTTGATGTTAGCCAAACTCGTGAAGTAGTCTATCAGGTAAAGCCTGATCATCAGTTATCCCATCAGCTTTTGTTAGTAAATGCTGATAAGATGATCGATCAAGCAAGATCACTTTGGCGAGCGTGGCTTGATGCCAAACTAGGCGAGCGTTCTCCAGATTTAGCCCCCATTATCCGCCATCCTCTAGAACTGAAAAAACAAGTACCCGACCCCGTATATCGAACTCTGACGCTGATGCTCACAGGGCAGTTTACCCTCAGAGATCTCAGCGTTAAGATCAACCGTGATATTGTCTCTCTCTCAGCGTCCCTATTACCCCATATACAACAGGGTGCGGTGGAACTAATCGAGATTGATGATTTGGCATCACCACTACCTCCGCTCCAATCTACAGACCAAGCTCCTAAAGGGCCTCTGATTGCTTGTATCGACGATAGCCCAGCAATTTGTCGAGCTTTAGAAAAGGTTTTAGGAACAGCAAACTATCAAACCCACTGTATCCAAGATCCTTTAAGGGCAGTGGCCATATTGTTGACCCAAAAACCTGTGCTTATCTTTCTAGATTTAGTGATGCCTGGCACCAACGGCTACGAACTCTGCAGTCAGCTACGTCGCATAACCTGCTTTAAGGAAATACCCATTATCATTCTGACTGGAAATGACGGCATGATTGATCGAGTACGGGCCCGGATGGTAGGGGCATCAGCCTTTCTAAGTAAGCCCATCAATCCGCATCAGGTTTTATCTGTGGTTGAGAGCCAGCTGTCAAAACACCCATCAATTGAAATATAAATCTGTTGAAATGATGAGATAACCTTGCTGTTTCAGAGAGAAATTGTCACTCAATTCTTATAGTAGGGAATACTGATAGTAGAGTATTCTAGGCATTCACTCCAGGGTTTGCCCAGGCTAATTTTTTATTTATTGGAGTGGGATAAACCCATGGGAACAGCGCTCGTTGTTGATGATTCTAAAACTATATTAGAGATGTTAACTAAATGCTTGGCCCAGGATGGCTTAACAGTTATAACAGCGACTAATGGGACTGATGCCTTGGCTCAGTTAAATATTCAGATACCTGACATTATTGTATTAGACGTAGTATTACCAGACCGTAGTGGCTTTGAAATCTGTCGTGATCTTAAAGCCGAAGAGTCTACGAACAGCATACCGATCATTATCTGTTCAACCAAAGATACAGATATGGATAAATTTTGGGGTAAAAAACAGGGAGCTGACGCTTATCTGACCAAGCCAATTGATCAAGCAGAGTTGTCTAAAACTGTTAAACAACTTATTGGACACTAAGGGATAAGAAGGATTGCATAAGACTCAAAAATCAATACTGGAGAGACGTTGCATACAACGTCTGTACGCCGAACAGCAGAGTCTAATTGATTTTGTTTCCTTAAGTAGGTTTAAGAGCCATTAGGTGAACTTATTTTTAGCTATTTTTGTTCTTTGCCATGAGCTTAAACTAATTGTTGAAGATCGTTGAATGCCATGCCACTGCCTACACCGGTAACGCCTCAGTCGTCAGCCATAACCCAGTTTCTAAAGTTTAACTTACTGGCCGGTATGACAGCACTATTGCCAGTGGAACAGTTAGCCGCGGCCTTAAAGATTGAAGCAGCAAAAATCACACCCATCCCCCATCTACCAACGTGGGTTATGGGTGTTTATAACTGGCGTGGTGAAGTCCTATGGATTGTGGATATAGGACATTTATTAGAGATTTCTCCTTGGCAACGGCAGGCAGCGCCACCTGCACACTACAACATCTTACTGTTGGAACAAATGTCTACGGAAACAAGTGCGCAAAAATATCTAGGACTGTTGGTTCAACAGATCGAGGGCATAGAGTTATTGTCTCTAGACGAAATTCAATCTTCAACTGCCGTCTCTGATTCGCTGGCACCATTTTTACGAGGCTATTGGTTGGATGATGCAGGTGACATGCTGGCTCTACTTGACGGTTTAGCCATATTTGACCGCATGCCTACTAGGTCTATCAAGGCCCTCCATTAATTTAGTTAAGCTCGAGGTATTTTTGATGACGCTAAGCACACCGAAACCGTCTGACAGCAATGGTAATGCTTCTAACAAGGAGAAAACTATAACAATGGAGCTGTCTGATGATGAATTATTTGCCAATTTGGTGACCAAACCCCAAATGGAGGCGATGCCTCGTCGAGCCAGTCAACCGCGCCAAGGTAAGCTACAAGGCTGGTGGCAAAGTATGGGGTTAAGGTCTAAGGCATCGTTACTGGCGATATTATTAGGTACATTGCCAGTGATTGGTGTGGGGGCTATTGCTTATAACATTGCTAATCAGAGCACCCTGGAAAGACTAGAAGGACAGGAAAACGATCGCGTAAATGATCTACAGTTTGCTGTGGATGCTTTTATGAAAGCGCGTTATTCAGATATTCAGTTTTTAGCTAATTTAGATATTCTTACCGATCCACAGTTACGGGGAACACTGACCAACCAGCAGAAGACAGAGACTCTGGATAAAATGATGGATGCCTATGGAAATATCTATAGCAGTATTGCCTTTTTTGATCTATACGGTAATCCACTAGCTCAAACATCTCAAGGTAAACAGCTAGCCAACCACCTCAATCGTTCGTATATACAAGCAGCGAAAGTCACCAATGGGGCAATTTTAAGTCAACCGCTGATTTCCACTACTTCCGGTGAATTCAGCGTTTATTCTGCTTCTGTGGTGAAGGATAAAAAGACTGGACAACCGGTGGGCTATGTGAGGGCCCGGATTCCAGTAGAAGCCATGAGAACAGTCTTGAGTAACTTCAATAACTCTGGTCACAACTTTTATTTGGCCAGCGAATCTGGTGAGGTGTTTCTCTCTCCTGAAACTGGCTATATTATTCCTGTGAATTCTGCTGGACAACCAGTTGAACTGGCTGAGTCGATAGATGTGGATATTTTAACGTTAGGTAATATTTTTCCTGAAGTTACCGGTATTGTTCGTGGGGATCTCAAGAGGACTGTAAGAACAAAGAATATCCTAACAGATACGCAGGAGATTATGGCTTTTTCTCCACTTGATTCAATAGATGATTTATCGAATTTGAATTGGAGTGCGGTGACCACAGTTGACTTAGCATTGTTGCAGGCGTCTCAGCGGCGATTGTTTTTTGCGATCGCATTAGGAACATTAGCCGCAGCTGGTGTCGCCACAGGGCTAGCTATCTGGACTACACGTCGTTTCACACAACCCATATTAAAAGCAGCTGATGTCGTTACCAAAATTGGTAACGGCGATCTACGTACCCGTTTAGAAATTATAGGGCAAGACGAGATCGCTCAGCTAGGAGACAATATCAATCAGATGGCTGAGCAGCTTAAACAGTTTAATCATGAGCAACAAACATCAGCTCAGCAGTCTAAACTGGTGGCCGCAGCTACATCAATTACGGGCGATCTAGATAGTGAAAGTAATCAGCTCCAACTAGATCTCTTTGTAGAACAGGTACGGACATTTCTGCGTTGCGATCGCGTTATCTTATCGCGCTTTAAAGGCGATCAAGTACACAAACAAAATGAATCGCTTACGGCTAATCAACCTAGTATTTTTGATGAGTCAGTCCCTCCTTTAGTCGTTTCTCAAACTGAGATTGAGAACTATACAGATGGTCAGCTATTGATTGCCGATGATATATCCATCGCCGATTTGGCTGATGGGTTGCAACAGCGATGGCAGACACTCCTGGTTAAGTCTGCTTTAGTGGTGCCCGTGGTGAGCCAGGCTCACCTATTTGGGTTGTTAACAATTCACCACGTCAAAGGACTCCACATCTGGACAGCCCCAGAAATTAGCTTCTGTACTCAACTAGGTCGACAGTTGGGCATTTTAATGACCGTACAACAGTTTTCCACACTAGCCGCAGAACAAAAAGCACTCAAGGAAGGACTGCAGAGACGCGCACTAGAACTCATGCTAGAAGTAGATCCGGTGAGCCAGGGCGACCTAACAGTCAGAGCACAGGTAACAGCTGATGAAATAGGAACCATTGCTGACTCTTACAATGCTACTATCAGTAGCCTGAAAAAAATTGTAGGACAGGTACAGACGGCTTCACAGCAAGTAACTACCACAGCAAGTCAAAATGAGTCCTCAGTACAAGCTCTCTCCCTAGCAGCACTCCAACAAACTCAAGAGATTACAGCTGCACTAGAGCAGTTAGATCAAGTGGTAGCATCAATCCAAGCAGTCGCCGCTAACGCGGATCAAGCCGAAGCTATTGTTAAACAGACAACCGTGACGGTAGCCTCCAGTGATGCTGCTATGGACCGCACTGTAGAAGGAATTCTTGCCATTCGTGAAACGGTGGCTGCAACAGCTAAAAAAGTAAAGCGGCTAGGAGAATCTTCTCAAAAAATTTCTGGTGTAGTAAATCTCATTAATGAGTTTGCAGCACAAACAAATCTATTGGCTCTAAACGCATCCATTGAGGCTGCCCGTGCGGGTGAAGAAGGACGAGGATTTGCCGTAGTTGCAGATGAAGTAAGATCGCTAGCAAGACAGTCAGCCGAAGCAACGACAGAAATTGAAAATCTAGTCGCTGACATTCAAGCAGAGACCAATGAAGTGGTTGAAGCAATGGAAACAGGTACAGAGCAGGTGGTTTTAGGAACACAGCTGGTGGATGAAACTCGCGAAAGTCTAAACAATATTGCTCAAGTTACCACCGAGATGAAGACATTAGTGAGTTCCATTACCCAGGCCACACTTTCCCAGTCTGAGAGCTCAAAAAGTGTCACTAAGGTCATGAAAGATGTAGCCGATATTTCCCAAAAAACATCCTCTGATGCCAATCAGGTTTCCACATCTTTTAGAAAATTGCTAGACATTTCCCAAGCTCTTCAGGAGAGTGTGCGTCAGTTTAAGGTGAGCTAGGTCGTCCTGCATCTTTAATCCTTTGACCTTAATGACCCATAAATGATCCATATGTCATGACTATCGATCCCGATATTCGCGATCAGGCCTATCAATTCTTTATTGAAGAAGCGTCTGAACTACTAGACATCATTGAAACCGGATTGTTAAAGCTGCGCTCAGATATCAGCGTACAACAGGTACATGAAATTATGCGCGCGGCCCACTCTATAAAAGGGGGTGCCGCCAGTGTCGAATTAGAGGTCATTAAAACCATTGCCCATCGTTTAGAAGATGCATTTAAAGCGTTGTACAGCGACACGGTAATAGTAGATGAGAAACTAGAAACTCTTCTACTGCGGGCCTATGACTGCCTGCGTCATCCGCTACAGTCACAAATCGACACGGGCACGTTTAACGAGCAGCAAGCCCTAGCCGCATTTCATTCTATTTTTAGTGAGTTAGAGGACTTTCTTGGGCCAGCACTGGAGCAGACCGATAGTTTTATGCCCAGTGCGGCCGATTTGGGCGTGGATATTGTAGCCTCAATTTTTGAGGCGGACGTAGCCGATGTTTTGACCAGACTACGACAGGTACTGGCCCACCCTCAAGACTATGACTGTAGCCAAGAGCTGCAGAGCCAGCTTGAGGTACTAGTAGGGTTTGCTGAGCTTGTAGACTTGCCTGGCTTTAATACACTGATATCCATAGCCCAAGCGGCAGCCAACAAGCATCGTCATCGGCCCGGAGTCGTCATTGAGCAAGTTGTGCTCAATATAGAAAATGCACGTATGGCAGTTCTAGTAGGAGAAAGGGGAGCGATTACTCAGCCCTCCGATAGTTTATGCGCACTGGCAAGTGGTGAGATCGCAGGTGCAGATGAGCCCACCCAAAACAATGGCGTCGTCCCCATCGATATGTTTGATTTAGCTGATCTTGATCTAAAGGCGCTGGATGAGATAGCCAATGATGACCTCACATCGATTGCCCCAACTTCGGTCAATAATGACACCACTGAGCAGCTTTCAACCTTAGAGGACATATGGTCCATAGAGGCCATCGATTTTCCCTCAGTAGAACAAATCGATGAGCATGCTACCCAGCCACCCTCCACAGCAACCGATACCCTAACAAATGTATGGGGTGATGCTGAAGCCCCATTAGACGTTGAAGTAACTGATTTCGAAGCTGTGGTAGCAGATACATCACCAGCAGAATTGATAGATGCTTGGCAACCTCACGGAACTGTTGAAGATGATACTAACAACATCCTTGATCAGCCTGATACGGATTCCCCAGCCCCATTGCCATGTTTAGAAGAAGATAATCTCGACGATGCAGCAGCGGTTACTACTTTTATTGATAATGTCTATGATTCATTGCCAACCCTAGAGCATGAGCCACCAATCCCCACAACGTCGCCGCAACCTCCGATAAAATCTTCGAAAAAATCTCCATCCCCCTCAAGATTGTCCGCTAAAGTTGCACTGGAACGTTTGGAGCGGATGGATAACTTAGTGGGAGAACTGGCGATTAATCGTAATAGTCTATCCCTACAAAACGATCAGTTTCAGCGGACAGTGCGTAGATTAGGACAACAGTTTTCGTCCTTTAACATCATTGTCAAACAGCTGCAATCGCTGTCAGATAAGCTCTTAGTGTCTCCTGAAAAAAAAGTAATTGGAGCAACTCATAGTACTAGGGAAACCATATTTGACACCCTAGAGATGGATAGCTATGGCGAAATCAATTCGCTGTTAGAAGGTGTTTTAGAAGAGGTCTTTCAGCTAGCTGAATCGATTGAGGATGTCGATCTATTTGCCGGACAATCTAACCAATTGTTAGAGCATCAACGGCGTACGCTAAATCAGCTGAGAGATGAGCTTATGTGGTCGCGGATGGTCCCCTTAGACCGAGTTTTAAAGCGGTTTCCTCGGGTGGTTCGAGAGTTAGCAACAACCTATCAAAAACCGGTCCAACTAATACTAACAGGAACAGAAGTGTTAGTTGATCGAGTCATGCTGGAGAAACTCTATGATCCGCTATTACATCTGTTGCGAAATGCATTTGACCACGGTATTGAGAGTCTAGAAAAGCGCCAGCATTTAGGCAAGCCTGAACAGGGTACGATTGAAATTCGAGCGTATCACCAGGGCAATTATACGGTGGTTGAAGTGGAGGATGATGGTCAAGGTTTAGATCCTGATACAATTGCTCAGCGAGCAATCGAAGCAAAGTTGTTTTCCCCAGAACAACTTGCAACAATATCAAAAAAACGCATTCAAGAACTAATCTTTGAGCCAGGCTTTTCGACGGCGAGGGAGGTGAGTGAACTCTCAGGTCGAGGTGTTGGGCTAGATGTTGTACGCGATAGTTTACAGTCGTTTAATGGCAATCTATCGTTAACAACAAATCAGAATCAAGGGACGGTATTTTCTCTCAAAATCCCCCTAACCCTAACTCTAACTAAATTAGTGGTTGGCAATGTTGGCAGCACGGCGGTGGCCCTTGCTTCTGACAGCATCGAGGAGATTTTACGACCCACTAATGCCCAACTAAAACAGTCTGGGGAGCAGAAATTTCTCCATTGGCGTGATCAGCTGGTTCCAATTTATGAAATGGCTGAGTTGTTAAACTATCGATGTCCGCTGCCAGAACAATTACCCCAAGGACTGCAACAAATAAGACAGATTACCCAGGGAAAACAAAATATCATACTGATTATGCAGCAGGGGCAGGGTAGATTAGCGCTCGGTTTAGAACAGATTGTGACCGAGCAGGAGTTGGTAATCAAACCCATGGGCAAGGCTATTGCCGCACCAGATTATATTAATGGCTGCACTGTTTTGGCAGATGGAAGTTTAGTCCCGGTAATTGACGCCATTGCGTTAGTACAGTTTGGCACGTCCGCTGGGTCATCTTTGCCCACCCTACCTCAGCCTCAGCAAGCTCAAACTGTTATGATTGTTGATGATTCGTCAGCACTACGGCGAACGTTAGCCCTAACCTTACACAAGGCTGGGTATCGAGTTTTGCAGGCTAAGGATGGCCGCGATGGACTAGAACAGTTAAAGCGCGGAGCTCTGCCCGATTTGATTATTTGTGATGTGGAAATGCCTCATCTCAATGGGTTTGAATTTTTGAGTCAACGGCGGACGAACCCAGCATGGGCTGATATTCCAATGGTAATGCTGACATCACGCGGTAATCATAAGCATCGCACCCTGGCAAAACACCTGGGAGCCACGGACTACTTTACAAAGCCCTACATTGAAAAAGACTTTGTAGGTGAGATCGCAACTCTCCTACAACGGTAGCCATGACATCTGAAATCTCCACCACCGCCCTCAAACCCTTGAGGCTCATTGTAATGAACGTAGGTAAACTGGCTCTTGCCTGTCGCATTGAGACAGTTTACAAAGTCATCAATCGTTCTCAGATCTATAGCAGTGGACTAGGCCCCACAGGGTTGACCCACGCAGACGACCATACCCTAGTTGTGATTGATTTACACCGCAAGCTGTTTAATGTGTCCATAACTGATGAGCCTGGATATTTTGTAATCATCAAATCTCACGTGGGTCATTTAGTGGCTATTCCAGTCACAACGGCACCTAACCTAATGGATGTACAGTGCGACCAAATTAGACTATTGCCCCAGACCTATCGTCAGTCCGATACCCTTGGTATCGCTAGTCATGTAGCGGTTGTCCCCAATGAAGAGAAGACTCTAACCCTCTTTATCATTGACGAAAATGCATTAATCTAGCTGCACTCCCAAAAACGGTATTACCTAATTTGAGTGCTGAGCCAGCCCAAAACTAGCTGATTTACAATTTCCGGACGCTCATCGTGGGGGCAATGTCCCGTATCTGGAATCGATTGAAACGTAACATTCTGATTGGGGTCATCAGCCATAGCTTGATAAAGCTTGGCCCCTTGAATCGGAGTCCAGGGATCAGCCTCTCCCCAAAGCACTAGCAGCGGGTGGTGAATCTGAGGCAATAGCTCACTGGGTCGTGGACCTGGGGGTGCCGTCAAAATTGAAGCAAACACTTTTTGTGCACCAAAATCACAAGAAGGCTGATATAACAGCTCTACAAGTTCTGGGGTAATGGCATCGCGATTTCCATAGACCTGTTTGAGGGCACCGCGAATCCGAAATCGTCGACGTACTTGAGCAAAAATCAGAGGCCCAAGTACTGGCGAACTCACCACTTTACCAAAAAGACCCATCACTAACCCTAAGGCGCGAGGCAAGTCCTCAGGTCGATGGTTGAGGCTACCGGCACAATTGAGAAGTACACCCCCTTGAGCGATGTGCGGGGAATTGGCCAGGGTCATTAAAACTAGCAGCCCACCAATAGAATTACCTACAAAGACAGCGGGGACACGGATATGATATTGCCAAAAATCCTTTAATAAGACCTCCCACAGATCTAATGAATAGTCCAAGGCTGGTTTTTCAGAACCACCAAACCCCAACAAATCAAGCGCATAGACTTGATAACCCGACGCAGCAAAAACAGGAATATTTTTACGCCAGTGGCCGATGGATGCGCCAAAACCATGGATCAATACCAGAGGTATCCCCTGGCCGGCCACAGTGTATTGAATATCGTAGCCTCGCCAGTTCCAGATTTTTTTTAAGGGTTGCTTGATACAACCAGAATCAGATAAGGCAACAGCAGGAATAGGAGGAGTTAAATCAGTTGATTTTACAGAGGGATTGATAGTTTGGCCGGTCATGCCTGCAGATGTGCGCTACGTTTTTTAAGCTTATCTTCATCATATCGGTTTGTGATCTGGGCTGCTTGCCGTAAACCGGCCTGTTCTAGCAAGGTCGCCAACCACTGATTCGCATCTGAATGCAGCGGGGGAATTGGATCCCGCTCATAATTAATTGAAAAATCGAAGGTAGACCCAGCACAAGCATCATCAAGGGCTTGCTTAAGATCAACGGTACAGCTAGCCTGAGCGCCTTCACCATCTTGAGGGCGGCTAATGGGTAACGTCAGCGGAGGAATAGGGGCATTCACTTGCCAGGTATACATTTCAGCTTTGGGACGCTGATTGCTACGGCTGACTAATACTCGATAGTCAATATCACTGGGACCATAGGCGGAAATAGGCTCCCATCCCCGCAGCAGGTCGATTTCGACAAAATGGGTATCGCCCCCAAAAATAGCCTCACAGCGTTGCTCATAATTCTCACGTCCCCGTCCTGGCCGCTTTTTCTGCGGGGTCAGGGTCTCGACAATAGTCACCGTTGTGCCAATTTTGTGATCAATGATCTCGATATAGTCTTCCTGAATTGTTTGAGGAACAGCTATGTAGGTGGGAATTGGCTGCTGAGAGTCAGGGGCATTGGCACCTGAACAGGGTTCTTGAGATGGTTGGCCCACGACAAGGCTATCTTCGCCGCTGACCCGATAGACTCGCTTGCGAATAATGACGTTATATCGGTCAGAGACTTGCTTCTGTAGAAGATTGGCCAATGCAGAGACAAACTGCGGGTGTATTTCAGGCCAAAGGTCGGGATGTTCCAGATAAGGGTTCATGCCGGGAAACATTACAGGCATTAACTATCCTCTGAATGATCGATGACTGGGCTAAGCGATTGGATTGAGACAGGCAATTGGTTCTGCTGCTAACCAAACCGCCTGGAATGAACCTCATGAAATTCTAGCAACTAGCAATAGCTTCATAGTATCCATTCAAAGGTTCTTAGTTACGAGCATCTTACCGTAAGTCTCAATTGTCTTGCCTATGCATAGGTAATCAATGTTAAAAGTAAAGATTCTATAAGGTTATTAGTAATCACTTTATTCAATGTTAGCTCAGCTATTTTATTGATAGAGGCTTTAAGGTCTCACCAGAGCTATTAGAGGTTTTCACAGACTTCACAAGAGAAACAGGATTGTAGAAGGATTTATTCATGACACCGATGGGATTAGTCGCTGTGCAAAGCAAACTTTAAATTCGCTCAAATCCAATAGGGTAGTGAAGTAAACATGGGGAATTATGGACGTTTCAAGTAACGGATGGATTGTGTTAGCAGTTGTAGTGCTGATTTTAGGGATTGGGGGGGGGGCGATCGCCACCAGCACAATCCGCCCCTTAGGACAGCGCATTCCGTTTACCACACCCATTACAGACCTATCAGTTCCCATCGGGGGAGAAGCGCGTCATCAGTTCAATCAAGGGGTATTAGCATATCGGGAGCGCGCTTATGCCCGCGCGGTTGAATGCTTTTCGCGCGTAGTTAGTTACGAACCAGCGCTAGCTGAAGGCTTCCATAACCGAGCTAGAGCCCAGGCCAACTTAGACAAAAAACAGAATGCAGTCGCTGACTTTGTCACCGCCAGCGATATTTATGACCGCCAAGGTACCAAATCAGGAATTGATTGGATCAAAGCAGATCTGGATGTATTAGCTAAACTTTAGCTGCCTCAGTTTTTAGTTATGTCGAGCTTTGCACTAAATAAATTAACGGCATTTTTAACCGGGTCTCTGGTAGCTTTAGTCGATTTTTGGGTATTCCTGTAAAAAAGATTTGAAGTTGTAGTGAATGTCTATGCCAGGCGGTCACCACAGCAGAAAACTTTGTTACATTGCAAACATATTGAAGCTGTGTTCAACCGCATCTATATATGGTCATAGTCGGACGGTTTGCTATCTCTAATAGTGGCTGTCCTACCCGTGCATTTTACTCAAGATTGTTGTTGAACGTTATATCCAACCTATTAATCCCAAGATAACTATCTTAGAAAAATTAGGTGGACTGGCGTTCCCTATTGGTGTCTTATTAGTTCAAAGGTATTATGCGAATTTTAATTACCGGTGGAGCCGGTTTTATTGGTTCTCATTTGATTGATCGTCTAATGACGGATAACCATGAGGTTATCTGCCTGGATAACTTTTATACAGGCCGTAAGCAAAATGTGGTGCAGTGGTTGAACCACCCTAACTTTGAGCTAATTCGTCATGATGTAACTGAACCAATTCGCCTAGAAGTTGACCAAATTTATCATTTGGCCTGTCCGGCTTCGCCAGTACATTATCAATACAACCCGGTAAAAACCATCAAAACTAATGTGATGGGCACCTTAAATATGCTGGGCTTGGCGAAACGGGTAAAAGCTCGCTTTTTCCTAGCTTCCACCTCGGAAGTGTATGGCGATCCTGAAGTCCATCCCCAGCCTGAGGAGTATCGGGGCAGCGTAAATACCATCGGTATCCGCAGCTGCTATGACGAAGGTAAGCGAGTGGCTGAAACCTTAGCATTTGACTATCATCGTCAAAATGATGTGGATATTCGCGTTGTGCGTATTTTTAATACCTACGGCCCCCGCATGCTGGAAAATGATGGTCGAGTAGTGAGCAATTTTATCGTGCAAGCTCTGCAAGGGACTCCACTGACCGTATATGGCGACGGGTCACAGACTCGTAGTTTTTGCTATGTGTCCGATTTAGTCGACGGATTTATTCGGCTGATGAATAGCGATTACACTGGCCCCATGAATTTGGGTAACCCAGGTGAGTACACCATTTTAGAGTTGGCCCAATCAATTCAGAAGATGGTCAATCCCGACACCGATCTCAAGTATGAACCCCTACCTCAGGACGATCCTCGTCGTCGTCAGCCTGATATTACCAAGGCTAAGACCATGCTGGATTGGGAACCCAAGGTGCCCCTAAAAGAAGGCTTAGAGTTAACTATTGCGGACTTTAGATCGCGTCTAGACGCAGCGGGTAAACTGGCAGCACAGACTACGGCAACATCATCGTCCTAATCGATTTTGTTCGCTGCGGTTAAAAACGCTTTCCTATCTCTTGAGCCAGGTTCTTGGCACAGTTGTGCCAAGAACCTGGCCTTGAGTAAAAACATACCGCTTAGAGTTAATTTCACCGGATTTGATATTTAAGTAAGGAGTCTTTATATGCGTGTTTGTGTCATTGGTACAGGCTATGTCGGTCTAGTTACAGGCGTCTGCCTGTCCCATATCGGTCACGAAGTTATTTGCATTGACAATAACGAAGAAAAAGTCAAACTGATGCAATCAGGGCAATCCCCTATTTTTGAGCCTGGGCTGTCTGAACTGATGCAGTCGTCTATGGAGGCTGGCCGCCTGCAATTTTCCACCGACCTAGGTGCAGGGGTAGCCCACGGCGACATCCTCTTTATTGCCGTGGGCACGCCACCCTTGCCCACTGGAGAAAGTGATACTCGCTATGTCGAAGCTGTCGCTCGCGGTATTGGTGAGCATCTAAACGGTGGTTATAAAGTCATTGTCAATAAATCCACAGTGCCCATTGGTTCGGGTGACTGGGTACACATGATTGTGATGGATGGAATTTCTGAGCGTCAGCAGGTGCCGGTTGGTGCCGGTGCACCTGCAGCTAAGCCAGAAGCTCCCCTGTTTGATGTGGTCAGCAACCCCGAGTTTTTGCGCGAAGGTTCGGCTGTATATGACACCTTTAATCCTGATCGGATTGTATTGGGTGGCAGCAATCCCAAAGCCATCGCCATGATGAAAGAGCTCTATGAGCCCATTGTGGAGCGCCAGTTTGCGGAGGATCAGTCTGCGCCTCAAGTACCCGTTTTGGTTACAGACTTGAGTTCAGCAGAGATGGTTAAGTATGCCTCCAACGCGTTTTTGGCAACGAAGATTAGCTTTATTAATGAAGTTGCTAACATTTGCGATCGCGTCGGTGCTGACGTCGTCCAAGTGGCCCAAGGCATTGGCCTAGACTCCCGCATTGGTAGTAAATTCCTACAGGCCGGCATTGGCTGGGGTGGTTCTTGCTTCCCCAAAGATGTATCCGCCCTGCTGCATACGGCTGATGACTATGGCTACGAAGCACAGCTGCTCAGAGCCACCATTGATGTGAATACTCGGCAGCGGCTGCTTTCCCTAGAGAAGCTGCAGCAAATGCTCAAAATCTTGAAGGGTAAGACAGTGGGTCTGCTGGGACTAACATTCAAGCCAGATACCGACGATATGCGAGATGCGCCATCACTGATCTTGATTGAGCACCTCAATCGTTTGGGCGCTAAGGTTAAGGCCTACGACCCGATTGTTTCTCAAAGTGGCATGCGCAATGGCATGACCGGTGTAATCGTAGAAACAGACGTTGAGCGACTCGCTGATGGTTGTGATGCGCTGGTTCTAGTCACCGACTGGACACAGTTTCAGGATTTAGACTATGCCAAAATGGCTAGTCTGATGAATACTCCTAACTTGATCGATGGGCGCAATTTCCTAGATCGTAAGACGCTGGAAGCAGCAGGCTTTACTTACTGCGGTGTAGGCCACTAAGAAATTATCAGAAAAGCATCATATCAGATGTTTTTCTAAACCCAGGTAACTGATAAAAGGGACCGACCTTAAAGGTCGGTCCCTTTTTGAGCAGTCCCGCTGAAGACGTCTTTGGAGCAGCAGCCTGAGAGCTGCTAGATCAGTTTCTAGAATCGGGCGATGCCCAGCGATCAAGAGCACGTTTGCCGCCCCAACGAGCAACGATCTCATCATCGTAATCGTCAGCAAGACGAACAACAGTAGTGACAGAATGCTTGAGTTCGATGCGATCGCAGGTGGACCCAACCAGGCTGTGTTCAAACACGATATCGTCTTCACTGTCGAGCGCAAAACGTCCAAATAAAATATTATCGTTGGCTCTCAGCAGATAATAAGTCAGCTCTGACGTCGCATCCACATCAGTAACCACGTAGGACCGGGTGGTGATCAAGGCTTCATTATCGCCCCACGAGACCACACGGGTAGAGGCCACGGCCGAGCCAATGGTAATGATAAATAAAGGCTCATCTTCGAAAGCAACCGTTGCCTCACCAAAGAGTTCATCCATCCAGGGAGCAATGCGTTCGTAGCAAGTTTTCTGGGCTGAACTTTGAAAATCCATGAAGCAGCAGCAAAATTGACAACTGGGGGACAGAGCGAACATCCCAATAATATTCTCTCATTTATGTTTTACAGGCGCTCAAAATTTTCTGAATGATGTTACTTCAGGTGGAGCATTAAAATAGAAATGTTGGCAATCCCCCTGAAAAAAAGCAACCCGGTTGACTAATTTACCCGACGTTCCTGATGAGCCCTCATCTATTGGAGCTTTGCCAGATCTTTTGGCAGAGGCTGACCAGCTTGAAACAACCGAGTTTTTTTATGGTCAAGCCCAAGCCAGCCTGACTCAGGTAATTGACAGTTTAGATCTGACACCTCGTGAACGAGAGGGGCTGCAGCCTGAGATTGATAATTTACTGGGTCTGCAAAAAAAATTAGCCCAAGGAACATTACACCTAGCCGTGTTTGGCATGGTGGGTCGAGGAAAATCTTCGTTGCTCAATGCATTAATTGGGCAACCTATTTTTATTACCGGACCACTCCATGGAGTAACCCAGGATGTGACCAGCGTAGACTGGCAACAGATGCCGGATACAGTGCCAGATAGTGCTGTTCACAGGATATCGTTGGCTGACAAAACAGGCAAAACCGGGGCACGCGTAGAGCTGATTGATACTCCCGGAATTGATGAGGTGGGTGGCGAACAGCGCCAACTCCTGGCAGAACGCGTTGCGCAACAAAGCGATCTGATCTTATTTGTGATTGCGGCAGACCTGACTCAGGTAGAATACGATGCCTTAAGTTGGCTACGTCAGGCGGGTAAACCCATTTTGCTCGTGTTCAACAAAGCCGATCAATATTCCTCCGAAGAGCAGGCATTACTGCTCAAAAAAATAGGAGAGCGGGTGGCTTCTGTCAGTATTTTGCCCGAGGATATTATCCTGGCGGCGGCAGCACCGTTACAGACAACAGTAGTCTCTACCAATGGTGTGCGTCGGCAGCAGCGCACGCGAGGACTGCCAAATGTTACGGCTCTCAAATTAAAAATATTGGAGGTCCTGGAGCGAGAAGGAAAGGCTCTGATTGCCTTGAATACCGTCCTATATACCGACGATATCCAAGCTAGGCTGGTAGCCCGTAAGTTAGAAATTCGACGGCGGCGTGCTGACGATCTGCTTTGGCAAACAGCCCTAACTAAAGCCGTAGCGGTGGCCGTGAATCCTCTCATGCTGGCTGACATGCTTGGAGGGCTGGCAGTGGATGTGGGTTTAGTCATCAGTCTGTCAAAGCTCTATGGACTACCCATGACTCAGCAGGAGGCCCTAAAGCTTTTGCAAACAATTGCGATCGCCACTGGCAGCCTCTCCCTTAGCGAACTCCTGATCACCCTAGGGCTGAGCTCCCTTAAGAGTATTTTAGGCACCGCCGGTCTAGCCACAGGGGGGTTGAGCTTAGCCCCTTATTTCTCCGTTGCCCTCACCCAGGCTGCCGTAGCTGGTTTTGCCACCTATGCCATTGGCCAAGTCACCCGCACCTATCTAGTCAATGGAGCCCACTGGGGAGACCAAGGCCCAAAAACAGTCATCGCTAATATTATCAGCGCTTTAGATGAAAAATCGATTATGGCTCGACTCAAGCATGATTTAAAACAAAAACTGGAACGAGACTGAGTGACCACCAAAGCATCCTGCCACTGATTTTTCTGTCACTTAGTTTTAGAAAACTACATGTTCTGATAGACCGGCTTGAGCGAATGCTTTTCTCCGATAGACTATACCGATTGACTATTTAGCGACTGCCCATGCAACGGTTTACCGTCGAAGTAATTTCCCAAACCCCAAACCCTCAGCAAACTATCTATGCAGCCATGCATCAAGATTATGCCGAGGGATTTGTGTGGAACGAGCGTCAGGATTGGCCCTCTGAAGAAAAATGCGGGGATCTGGTGATTCGTAATTTGCTCAAGGGCGGTCGAGGGCATTACGGCCCCTTAGAACATCCGCAAATTGTCTTAAATTGTGGATGGCTCCCCCACTCCACCATGCAGCAGATTCGCACACATCGTGTGGGGGTTTCGTTTGATGTTCAATCATTTCGCTACACAGGAGCGCGTATTTTAGATGTTATTGCAGGTAACCGTGATGTGGAAGAGGTGTTTTATCTGCGCCCCGTTGGCAACTATAGCGATCGGCAAGGTAAAAAATATACCTACACCGAAGAGCTGCGTCAGCAGGATGTGGATTGGTGTTTAGACGCCTGTAAACGGTATAAAACTCGGATTGAGCAGGGTTTTTCGGAAGAGCATGCGCGGGGGCTGATTCCGTTTGATGTGCGGCAGCACTGGGTGATGTCTGCCAATGTGCGATCGCTAATGCATTTACTGGATTTACGTTGGAAGGCCGACGCACAGCTAGAGGCACAAAAGCTATGCGAAGTGATTTGGCCTCATTTTCAAGTCTGGGTGCCTGCGATCTCAACCTGGTATGAGACTACTCGCCTCAAAAAAGCCCGCTTGGCCCCCTAGAGGTCCTATTAACTTTGCCCACAAACCTTGCAATTCATGAACTTAAGTATAATAGTTCTCAAGTTTAATAACCCACCCTAAGAAGCCTTTCAATACCTTGCAGCTGTCTTTCATTTCCCATAGGACTCCATAGACTTGAATAGCTGAAGTAGGCCTAATGGGTTTCTGGCATATGGACAGCTACAGCGGTTACATCTTATTAATGGGTCAGCATTGTGGCGCAGATCCCATGGTCCAATCACTTTCTAATCAGTTGGAAGGTGGTATTTTTGTCGCTCATTCAACCGATCAAGCTGTTGCCCGCATTGAACAAAGCATTCCTTACTTAGTTATTCTCTCGGGTGCCCATAAAAACTGGTCTCCAGCGTTTATAAATCGTCTAAGAGAAACTGTAAAACCTTTAGGGACGACTATTGTAGCCTTGACTCAATCCCACGAACCCAGTTGGTCACCACAGGAAGACCACCCAGGAATTGACGGGTTTCTAGTTGAGCCCCTTAGTCAAGATATTTTGCACCTTGTAGTTGAATCAGCGGTCGCTAAAACAACCCTGTAAAACGACACGACATAATATGAACAGGGTATAGGCCAAGATACGTAAAGATGACTAGGCAACAAGTAGATTGATAGAACTGTTTGGACCGTTTAGCGGATGGCAAATAAAAAATTCCCACCGCTAAAGAGAGTAATCAATACTCCAATAGCCTGGATATCTGCGGGAATTTGCATCTATTTAGTACTGTGACATCTAAATTATTTAAGTCTCAGCAAGTTAGGCGATTTAAGTTTTGGTTAGATCAAAGCCTACAAGATGGTATGCAGTACCAATATTCTCTTTTTCAACGCATCATCACCCTGGACTATAGCCAGCGACACCAGCTTTACCAACAAGCTAGCCAGTATGCTCAAGCTGGTGCTGACATACTTATCACCTATGACAATAAGACCTGTCATCTTTGGATTAATCTGAAACATAAACAATAAGCCATTAGGAAATTTCTTGCCTAGTTAAATCGCTAGTAAACGAATTAACTAGGCTCCTTAAGCGAACTGCTGTATGCTGACATAAATTCTGTGGTGTTTATCCCACAGAATTTATAGTTTATTTCTATTTTCATAGGCAATATTAATGTGTGTATTGATACAGTCTTCTAAGCCTTGCAATAAAAGGACTTGCGTTCGTTACTGTTCGAGGAAAGCCATGGATTTATGACAACTTGCGGCAAATCCTCTGGGCGTTTTACTAAAAAGCGTGTTACTACTGTAGAAACACGGATAGACTCATTTGTCGGTCCCACGTTTTTACATTGGTAGTGATAATTGCAAACTTTGCTAACTATGGAATCTTCATTCAAAGTGTTGGCCAGTTTGTGCCGCTGTAAGCAACGGGACGGAAAGTTGAGTCATCTGTTAATCCTATTAGACCAGTCTTTAACCAACTAACAGGCTTAGTAAGCTTCTATGTACTTGACTTGACGTTATGACTGTTGAGTGTGAGACACGAGCTTATTGATGTTTAGTGGTTGACTGCTTTAATATCTTGATCTGTTGCATTTGAAGGAATATGAGGAACGCGGCATGACCCAAGCAAATACTGTTCTTGAGGACTTGAGCCCCAGAAATGAGCTGGATTCGCTGATCGATCCTGAGGCTGGAAAAACGTTTTCGAGTTCCGAGGAAGAGGTCCCGGGTACTAAAGCTGCTAAAAGCACATCTCGACGCCGTAGTTCATCCGCTCAGGCTGCTAACAAGAAGAAGCATTATACCGAAGACTCTATTCGTCTATATCTACAGGAAATCGGTCGAATTCGTTTGCTACGGGCAGAAGAAGAAATCGAATTAGCGCGTAAAATTGCTGATTTGCTAGAACTAGAGCGCATCCGCGATGATTTATCTGATGGGATGGATCGTGAGCCCGATGATGCTGATTGGGCCGCTGCCGTTGACATGCCCCTACCAGCGTTTCGACGCCGTCTCCACCTTGGCCGTCGAGCTAAGGATAAGATGGTGCAATCCAACTTGCGCTTGGTGGTTTCAATCGCAAAGAAGTACATGAATCGTGGTCTGTCCTTTCAAGATCTCATACAAGAAGGCAGTTTGGGTCTAATCCGTGCCGCTGAAAAGTTTGACCACGAAAAAGGTTATAAGTTTTCAACTTATGCTACTTGGTGGATTCGTCAGGCTATTACTCGAGCTATTGCAGACCAATCTCGTACCATCCGTCTACCGGTACACCTTTATGAGACTATTTCTCGCATCAAAAAAACTACAAAGCTTTTATCCCAAGAGTTAGGCCGGAAGCCAACTGAGGAAGAAATCGCTACTCGAATGGAAATGACCATTGAGAAGCTCAGATTCATTGCTAAGTCTGCACAGCTGCCAATTTCGCTGGAAACCCCCATCGGGAAGGAGGAGGATTCCCGTCTAGGTGACTTTATTGAATCAGATGGTGAAACACCTGAAGACGAAGTTTCTAAGAGTCTTTTGCGAGAAGATCTAGAAGGTGTTCTGAGTACGCTGAGCCCCCGCGAGCGCGACGTATTGAGGTTACGCTATGGCTTGGATGACGGCCGGATGAAAACGTTAGAAGAAATCGGTCAGATTTTTAATGTGACGCGCGAGCGAATTCGTCAGATAGAAGCTAAGGCTCTACGTAAGTTGCGTCATCCCAATCGTAATAGCGTTCTTAAAGAGTACATACGCTAAGAACACTATTATCTGAATAATCAAAAAACAGGTTTGAGAATATTCTCAAACCTGTTTTTCTGTATCACTTTTTGAGTGTCTGGCTAAAAACTAACCATGCATTTGAAAGATATTTCCAGAATGTTGAGACGTGGTTGTAAATTCAAGTGGACAAATATACAGTTTTGTTGGTACTGTTGTTCTTGTAGGGGTACGTCTGTTCCCTTATGATTCGTCCTTCGAGTAACCTATGGAACCTCTTACTAATGCTCAAGAGGAGCTTTACAACTGGTTAGCTGATTATATTCGTCAACACCAGCACTCTCCCTCCATTCGTCAGATGATGCGAGCAATGGGCCTCAAGTCCCCAGCGCCCATTCAGAGTCGTCTCGATCACCTTCGTAAAAAGGGATACATCGATTGGAATGAGGGTAAAGCTAGAACGATTCGTATTTTGCAGGGCGGGGGCGTCCCTGTTAAGGGAACTATCGCCGCTGGTTCTATGGTTGAAGCATTTGCGGACGTCACCGATGAGTGTCTTGATTTATCTTCATTGCCGATTAAATCTCGTGACTATGCCCTGCGAGTTCGAGGTGATAGCATGATCGACGCCCTGATTGATAACGGGGATTTTGTCATTATGCGTCCAGTGGAGGACCCCAGTACTGTGCGTGATGGCACCATTGTGGCTGCTCGTGTAGAGAGTGCCACGACGCTTAAG
This sequence comes from Cyanobacteria bacterium P01_B01_bin.77, assembly GCA_039028535.1. Taxonomy (GTDB): domain Bacteria; phylum Cyanobacteriota; class Cyanobacteriia; order Phormidesmidales; family Phormidesmidaceae; genus Leptothoe. The sequence goes on along the minus strand of JBCCHX010000007.1, from coordinate 68,070 downwards.
TATCTGTATCGCAAGGGCGATGATGTGGTACTTAAGCCGGCTAATCCAAATTACGAACCCATGGTCTATCCGGCGCAAGAGGTAGATATTCAAGGTCGTCTCTTAGCAGTCTGGCGTAGTCAAGATTTGAGTTAGATGCAGACCCAAAACCAACCTTAAAGCCCTACGGCTCTGAATTGTATCCAATTCGAGGTCTTTGCTCTACTAAACTAGAGTCTAACGGGATTGGGCAATTCTATTTATGACAAACTTGTTAGGAGGATTTAGGCGACGTTGGCAGCTGGTGGCTTTTGCGATCGCATTATTGCTCATTAGCATCAGCATTAATGGTTGCGGACAGCTCTCGTCATCGCCCAAACAGTCGGCCATATCCCAAAGCAATAGTTCTGTCTTAACATTTGTGCCACGACGCTCGTTGCTGGCAGCCGCAGTCAACACCAAAATTAAACCCAATCAAGTTTGGCAAAACTCAGGGTTGATCAACACTGCTTTTCGCTCTATTAACTCAGTTTTAGAGCCGCTGGCCATTGATTTTAACCAGGATATTCGTCCTTGGCTAGGCAACGATATGGCCGTTGCAATCATAGATAAAGATCTTGATCGAACCCGTCGTAATGGACGTCAGACCGGCTATCTACTAGTAGCAGAGGCCTCAGATAGTGAACGGCTGCGAGAATTCTTAGAGCTATTTTGGCAACGGCTGTCGATTGCTGGGACTTCACCGCGCTTCACTGAAGCTAATGGGGTACCCATTATTTCTGGTTCTGCCATTCAGGAAAATTATCAGCTCGCAACAGCAGTAGTGGGGGAAAGCACCCTACTATTGGCCAATGATGTTAGGGTTTTACGTCAGAGTCTCAGATCAGCTCAGACGCCAACGTTGCAGTTACCAGACCATGATTGCTGCACCCCTGGCTGGCTCAGCCTGCGCATACCGGATATGTTGGATTGGCTAGGATTAGCCACGGCCAACGATCGTCGTTTTATGGCGACTCTCCCATGGCAACAGCTGACAGCAACAACCGCATTTCAACCCCAAGGATTGGCAATCAATGCCCAGCTAACGACAGTCGCGTCAGATCGACCTGCAGCAACACTACCAGAGTTAGACATTAACCTAAGCGATCATAGCCCTCAGGAATATTTACCCGAATCGATGGCATGGGCCGCCATAGGACACGATTTGCATCCCATTTGGACAGGACTATGGAAAGAGCTAGATCACTATCAACAAGTGCCATCTCTTATCCAGCAGAGACAGCGATGGCGCTCAACCCAGCTAGGCCAGATACTCACTAAGCCTTTAACACAGCTTTTATCTAATGATTATGCCTTGGGTCAATTAGACGATGGAACCTGGTTAATAACCGTAAAAACAACAAATCCAACCGCAGTGGAGCAGCTAGATAATATTGCTAAGCAAAAGGGGCTGACCGTAAGTCAGTTAACCATAAAGAACCAGATAGTTACTGCTTGGAGCCGATTAAAAACCCGCGTGGACACCCGTAATCGAGAAACTACGGTTGAAACAGACTTGGTGGTACTCCATACTAAAATCAACGACTGTGATCTATTTGCTACTTCGATTGATGGCTTGACGACAGCTCTAGCAGCTCCCACAAATAAGCTGTCTGACACTCAAAGATTCCAGCAAACCGTGCGCTCGATGAATATGCCCAATCAAGGCTATATCTACGGAACTTGGGATGATGTGGAACGTCTCTTAGCTAGTAATCGTTGGTTTTCCTTGGTAAAGCCCGTGCTAGAGCCTTGGAGTCAATCAATTGATGCGATCGCAATCACCAGCTATGGACATACCGTCAATCAATTGACCGGAACGGCTTCGATTTTATTGAAGAAGTAAATGTTCTAAGCTGCAGTCAAGGTCTGCCATCAAGGGCAGCCTATGTACACGGGGACAAACACTTTATATTGCTTAGGGTCAACGTACACCGCTGATAACCCAAGTAAAAGTGCTAGTTTTGAACATCTGTAAAGCTAAACTATAAATTATTGATATTTAGCCATGACAATCTCTATGGACTTAGGTGTTCATGTAATTGAGCCCAGTGGTATCTTAGACGGCACTCAAACCACAGCATTTCGTCAGCAAGTGGACGAGGCCCTGACCAAAGGTGTCAAGATACTACTCATTGACCTCAAGGACATCACATTTGTGGATAGTTCGGGTTTGGGGGTGTTGGTCGCATGTTTGAAGAATGCACGCACAGCCGGATGCAAAATGTATGTGTGTTCTATCAATGATCAGATTCGTATGCTATTTGAGCTCACCAGCATGGACCGAGTCTTTGAAATCTTTGAAGATCGAGCAGCATTTGAGGCAGCTGTCCTCAACTAAGCTCTCATACGCCTAGTTAAGTTATATTGATCGGTTTTCTAACCCACTGGCATGCCAGTGGGTTAGTGCTTTAGACACAGACATTTACTAGAAACCAGCGATTGCTATCCAGATTGAGTAGACTAAAGACATCGGCGTTCTTAAATTTATTACAAATCTATGGTGCTTTTTGGACTTGGTGGATTAGGCAAAAAAGCCACAATGCCGTCTCCCGCAGATGCATTGCCAGGCCGTTCTGAGAAAATGCCTGTTCCTAAGCAGCATTACGTTAATGGTAATCCGTTGCCGTCCCCCTTCCCCGAAGGCATGCAGACGGCTATGTTTGGTCTGGGCTGTTTTTGGGGGGCCGAGCGTCGTTTTTGGCAGCAGACAGGTGTCTTTTCTACCGCTGTCGGCTATAGTGCAGGTCACACACCAAATCCTACCTATCGGGAGGTGTGCTCCGGCATGACCGGACACAACGAAGTGGTGCTGGTAGTATTTGACCCTAGCGTAATCAGTTACGAACAGTTACTAAAGATATTTTGGGAGAGCCACAACCCTACTCAAGGGATGCGTCAGGGCAACGATGCGGGTACCCAGTACCGTTCCGGTATCTACACCTATTCTCCTGAGCAAAAAGCCACTGCTGAAAGGTCTTTGACAATGTATCAGGAAGCCTTAAGTCAGGCTGGCCACGGGACCATTACCACCGAAATTCTAGAAGCATCTGACTTTTATTATGCTGAAGACTATCACCAGCAGTATCTAGCCAAGAATCCCGGCGGATACTGTGGACTAGGTGGCACCAATGTTTCTTGTCCTATTGGTGTCGGTGTCGCCTCCGATAGCTAGTAGAGCAGTTAATTTCCTAAATCCGAAACAGTAAAAATCGCGATTGGACAAGACAGCTAATCGCGATTTTTGCTTGGGTGGTCATGACATTTGCCACGTCTAAATCAAACAAGCTCTAGAACTGCTTTAAGAAACGTAGATCGCTGGCATATAACCGACGAATGTCATCGATCTGACTTTGCACCATGGCTAAACGCTCCACACCGAGACCTGCCGCAAACCCACTGTAAACTTCTGGGTCGTAACCAACAGACTTCAGCACATTGGGATCAATCATGCCGCAGCCCAGTACTTCTAGCCACTTGCCCTGCCATTTCACATCAACTTCAGCAGAGGGCTCGGTAAACGGGAAATAGCTGGGGCGCAGTCGCACTTCAATATCGCCAAATAGGGCCTCTAAAAAAAGCTGGATAGTGCCTCGTAAATCGGCAAAGGTAATATTCTTATCAACTGCAAAAAACTCAATCTGATGAAAGACTGCGGCGTGAGTTGCATCTACCGTATCTCGTCGGTAGCAGCGGCCCGTGGCCAATACTCGCAGGGGAGGCTCATGGTTCTCCATATAGCGAATTTGAGTATTGGAGGTGTGGGTACGCATCATTTTGCCGTTGGGCAAGTATAGCGTGTCCTGCATATCCCGCGCGGGGTGGTCAGGCAAAAAGTTAAGAGCCTCGAAGTTATAGTAGTCTTCTTCGATTTCAGGACCGTTGGCCACCGTGTAGCCAAGACCAACAAAAATGTCGGTAATCTGGTCGATGATGCTATTGATGGGATGGACTCGTCCTTGGGGTAGATAGGTACCCGGCATGGACACATCTAAGGTTTCAGCCTCGAGCTGGGCCTGAATTTTGGCCTCCTGCAGAGCTGTTTTACGTTCATCAATGCTGGCTTGCAGGGCCGTCTTGACCTGGTTAGCGAGGGCACCTATCCGAGGGCGATCATCTGCAGACAGCTTGCCCATGCCACCTAGGATTTTAGAGAGCTTACCTTTTTTACCCAAATATCCCACTCGAAACTGATCGAGTGTCTCTAGGCTGCTCAGGGTTGCGATCTCATCGCTAGCTTCTTGCTGTAATGTACTCAGTTGCTGCTCTAGGTCGGTGGTCATACGGGCCAAAAGGTCGAAGAAGGAGGGGCACAAAAGCCAATCTTTAGTCTACACCCAAGCTTTGATTCCCTATGAAACTATTAATCAGTAATGATGACGGCATTTTTGCCACAGGTATCCGCACCCTAGCCAACACCTTGGCCGCCAATGGGCACGAGGTCAGCGTGGTCTGTCCCGATCGCGAGCGTTCTGCCACAGGCCACGGCATTACGATGCACCGTCCCATTCGAGCTGAACCGGTAAGCTCCATTTATCATGAGAGTATTCAAGCCTGGGCCTGTTCAGGCACCCCGGCCGATTGCGTGAAGCTTGCCCTGGATGCGCTATTAGCCAATCCCCCCGACTGTGTACTGTCAGGCATAAACCATGGCGCTAATTTGGGTAATGATGTCCTTTATTCGGGGACAGTATCGGCAGCCATGGAAGGTTTACTTGAAGGTATTCCTAGTTTGGCTTTAAGCCTAGCAAGTTTTACCCATTCTGACTTTCAGCCAGCGGCAGACTATGCCTGTCAGTTAATCCCCACGCTGCCGCATCTCGAACAGCCCTTATTGCTAAATCTCAACATCCCACCGGTAACTAAACCCCAAATCAAAGGTGTGGCAATAACGCGTTTAGGGGTACGCCGTTATCGTGATCTGTTTGAAAAACGCATTGATCCCCGCGGCAAAACTTACTATTGGCTAGCAGGAGAAGTCTTAGAAGAAAGCGACAGTAATTTACCCCACAGCTTACCCAACAGCCTTAATTCGGACCAAAGTAAAGACGCTATGACTCAATTTACGACAGATGTGAGGGCTATCAAGGCTGACTATATTACGATCACCCCGCTACATTACGATCTAACTGCCTATGGCGACTTATCTGCCCTCCAAAGGCATCTACCTAAGATATGACATGTCTACAATAGGGCAGGCTGAGCAGTACCTAATTTTTCCCTAATGGCTTTGGGCAAACTGACCATAAGCGATATGGCCTACCCTAGGAAATATTAATTTGAAAGCTAAACCGGTCGAGACCACTACACCTGATGCAAAAATCTTAACGATGGCGGATCTGCGCTCTATGGCTTGATCTATAAAGACACCCTAGGTTTACAGAGGTTTTGTGTAAATCACTGGGTAAGATTACTCCTGATCACCGCTTATTTCTCTAGAAAAAAGGGGGATACACTGCGCTAATGGGTTTAGAGAACTTAGTCAATTGCCATTAAGCGAGATTCGCGGCCCTCATTAACGTCAATTAATATCCACTGATGTCCGACTCGAATGCTCAATTTACGATTCACTTTTGGGGGGTACGGGGCAGTATTCCCTGCCCCGGTGCCGAAACGGTGCGCTATGGCGGCAACACGTCCTGTATTGAGATGAGAATCAATGGTGAGCGTTTAATTTTTGATGGAGGAACAGGGTTACGAGAACTGGGACAGCATTTATTAGACGCAGGTAAGCCCGTTCAAGCTAGCTTGTTTTTTACCCATTCCCATTGGGATCATATTCAAGGATTTCCTTTTTTTGTCCCCGCTTTTCTACCCAGCAATCAGTTTGAAGTATATGGTGTGATTGCACCCAACGGTGCAACCATTGAGCAACGCCTTAATGATCAAATGTTGCACCCAAACTTTCCGGTGCCCTTACAGATCATGCAAGCGCAGCTGAAGTTTTGTGACCTGTCCATTGGCGAAACGGTAGCTATCGGTGACATCAATGTTATTAATGCATTGCTGAATCACCCCGGTGAAGCCGTGGGATATCGAGTCGAATGGAACGGGTTAGTGGCTGCCTACATAACTGATACCGAGCACTTTCCAGATCGGCTTGATGAGAATGTATTGTACCTAGCCCAAAACGCCGATGTCATGATTTACGACTGTACCTATACCGATGCGGAGTATCACTCTGAGCGTAGTAGTAAGGTGGGCTGGGGACACTCTACCTGGCAAGAAGCCGTTAAATTGGCCAAGGCAGCCAATGTGAAAAAATTAGTGGTATTTCACCACGATCCGCTCCATGATGATGATTTTATGGATGATATTGGTCGCAAGACAGCGGCTGAATTTCCTAACAGTATCGTGGCTCGCGAAGGGATGATTCTAGATTTAGCTGAATTAAAGGCGCTTGAGCTGGCCAGTCGATAAATTAAGCATATAGAGCAGCCGACCGAGATTAAAAGCTAGACGCTCTTAGCTCACTTCGCTAATGCTAATGCTCCAGAAACGTAAACTAGGATACTTTTTCACCCACGTAAGTTATCGTATACCTAGTAACGGGTAAGAATTAGACTATCCTATTGCCAGGCATAGCATTTGTAAAAATAAACTTTTTTAGAAAGCGGGTGACGCGATTCGAACGCGCGACATTCACCTTGGCAAGGTGACGCTCTACCACTGAGCTACACCCGCGTTTGCCTTGTTTGACCTTATCTAGAATGCCATAAAGAGTTTTTCTTTGTCAAATCCACTCTTAAAAAAGCAGGTTCGCCAACATTATTGGCATTTTCAGCTCTCTGTGGATTTTAGAAGCTGGGGCACAGCATTAGGCATAGCCATTGTATTAACTGGTTGAGGCAGCTGGGACATCAGACTAGCCATTTCCAGAGCGCTCATGGCGTAGTTCCAGCCAAGATTACTCTTAATGCCAGCGCGTTCTAATGCCTGCTGCATAGAATCGGTGGTTAAGATACCAAACACGACCGGCACACCGGTTTGAAATCCAGCGGCGGCGATCCCCTTGGAGACCTCGGCGGCAACATAGTCAAAATGAGGTGTTTGGCCTCGAATGACAGCTCCCAAACAAATGATCGCGTCGTATTGACCACTAAGGGCAAGCTGCCGTGCTACTAGGGCCACTTCAAAACTGCCAGGAACCCAGGCATAGTCAACTTGGCTGCCATCGGGGTCTACATTTACGCCATGGCGCTTGAGACAGTCTTGGCAGCCCTCTAATAGCTTATTGGTCACTAAATCATTAAAGCGACCAATGACAATCGCAAATTTAGATGTGCTGGCGCGGTCGAAACTTCCTTCAAAAACAGCCATGGGAGAATTCTATTTTGCTTACAAAAAATAAGGTGGCAGGCCCCAATGACCTTACCACCTGACAGTCAGTATTTCGTATGAGTAATCTAAGCCATTACGATCGCATATGACAACAATCGAAGCTTGTAACATGAACCCTAAACCACAAGGTAATTAAGGCTACCCACAACAATGACTAAGACACCCCAAATGATAGAACCCAGAAAAATCAGGCGCTTTGATTGTTCCCAATTTTGAGGTGAGGCGTAGGCTACGGGAACCCCGATCACCATGACAAAAGACCAAACTACCAGAACAAATAAAAACAGTTGGAACAGGATAGACATAACTCGCCACTCTCAAGACAGCAAAAGATCTAACACGCCATGTCCAGATAAAAACCTGCCATAAATCACAGCCGAGTTAGAACATTGAATTTCCATAATGGAAAAGACCACGGTTCTGAGTGTGGATGCGGTTTATCAACCGAGCAGAATTTTGATCACAGACTTGGACAAGTCTCTTAATCTATTGATGGTGATACAGTGTGGAGCACTGATCGCCCTGTTTAGTAAGCTATCAAACATTTGGTCCCTAACGGAAGCGTTTTATCTGAATCCATTGGATTAATTTTCCTGGGCTAATATTTTTTGATTCTGTTGGGGAGCGTCGGATCCAGTATTTGGGTAGGGCTAGTAGGTACGCTATGGACTTAATCCTTTGCCATACAACTGCGGATTTTGACACGTTGGGAGCAGCGGTGGGCCTGGCCTGTCTGTGGCCAGGTAGTCGTATTGTGCTCACGGGCGGTACTCATCCTGCCGTTAAAACCTTTTTAGCACTGCATCGAGATGAATATCCTCTGATTGAACGTCGGGCGGTAACGGTTCCTATGATCCGATCGATCACACTGGTGGACGCTCATCTGCTCAGTCGGGTGGGTGGGGCGACAGCTTGGGTTGAGCATGCGATCGCAAACCAGCTACCCATTACTATTTACGATCACCATACTGAATCTGCCCCTGATATACCTGGCGAGCATCATATTGAGACCGTTGGCGCTACCACTACACTCGTGGTTGAGGCCCTAAAGCAGGCAGACACACACATCTCTCCCACGCAGGCTACAGTCATGGCCTTGGGGATTCACAGTGATACTGGGTCACTGACATTTGCCCAAACGACTCATCGCGATGCCTATGCCCTGGCCTGGTTAATGGGCCAAGGAGCAAATCAACAAACTATTGCTGATGCTATAGAGCCAGGCCTGTCGGAGACACTACAAAACCTCCTGAGCATCGCCTTAGACACCATCGATATTCAGCAGATAGACGGCTATGCTGTCGGCACTGTTTACTTAGAAACCGCAGATTTTGTACCCGGTCTGTCAGGATTAGCTAGCCATCTGATGGCGTTATTTGGGCTAGATAGCCTGTTGCTAGGGGCCACGTATACCACAAAGGCTAAGCCTCAGCTGACATTAATTGGGCGCACAAGTCCGCAAACGGGCATAGATTGTCGAGCATTACTCCATCCCTATGGCGGCGGCGGCCATGTCTGCGCGGCGGCCGCCAATGTCACCACCCATGAACCTAGCATCCTCTTTAACCAGCTCTGTGAAGCAGTCGCCCAATCCCATAGTCCATCGAGCACAGCCCAGGAAGTCATGTCATCTCCGGTACGGACCATTCGACCGGCAACGACAATAGCAAACGCCCAGCGCATTTTGCTGCGCTATGGTCATTCGGGTCTCTGTGTGGCCAATGAGACGGGAAAACTGCAAGGTATTATCTCACGACGAGATATTGACTTGGCACTGCACCATGGATTTGGCCATGCTCCAGTTAAGGGATACATGACTCTCACGTTGAAAACTATCGCCCCCTGTACCCCCCTCAATAAAATCCAGGCCCTCATGGTCACCTACGACGTAGGCAGACTACCTGTAATCGATCACGACGAGCTCGTGGGCATTGTCACTCGCACTGACGTTTTACGGCAAATGTACCCGGCTCAGTCAAGAGGTAACGATGCAGCAGTTCCGTTGAAAACCGACGTCTATGGACGTTTACAAACGTCACTACAGGCCTCGGCACTAGAGTCAGAGGAGCTATGGACGCTGTTGACCCAAATTGCTGTTGCGGCCCAACAGCGAGGATGGCATCTGTACGTCGTAGGTGGGGCTGTTCGAGACTTGCTATTGACCCCTGACGGTACAGCCACATCCTTAAAAGATATCGATTTGGTGGTGGATAGCTTTCGCTCACCTGTAGTAGAAGGAGCTGGCGTCGTTTTAGCCCAGCAGCTACAAAAGCAATATCCAAATGCCCAGATTCAGGTACATGGAGAGTTTCAGACGGCTGCCTTGATTTGGCGGGCACGGGCCGGGCATGCCCCTTTAATGATTGACATTGCGACGGCTCGCACAGAATTTTATCCCTATCCAGCTGCCAATCCGGAGGTAGAACCCAGCTCAATTCGCCAAGATCTCTACCGGCGGGACTTTACCATCAATGCAATGGCGATTCGTTTGACATCGCCCCAGCCAGGTCTGCTGCTCGATTTTTTTGGGGGCTATTTAGATATTCAGCAGCGTCAAGTGCGAGTACTCCATGCCAATAGTTTTATTGAGGACCCTACCCGTATTTTTCGAGCAGTACGCTTTGCTGTCCGGTTAGGATTTGTCATTGATCCTCAGACTGAAACCTTTATTCGATATGCGGTCGATAGTGGCATCTATACAGACCTACAGGCGCATCAGACCCAGAAGCGACTACCTGCACTGCAAACCCGCCTAAAAACCGAACTGAGCTACATTTTCCAGACGGACTCCTGGGCCCAGTCCTTAGGCTTGTTAGATAAGCTGGGGGCTTTGAGCTGTTTACACCCGTCGCTGTCGATTGACGCAGCTCTATGGCGGCAGCTACACCAAATAGGCCGCTGGCAGCGGCGATTTATGGAGGAAGTCGGCAAGGATATCGGTGTAGCACCCTGGTTGCTCAGGCTGGAGGTGCTGTTGGCTAGGGTGGAGGTGCGATCTCAAATAGCTACCAACCTACAACTTCCCCTAGGATCAATTCAACGATTACAACAGTTAGCCTCCGTAGAAGCTCACCTGCTAGATACATTGCAGCAAACTACTCAACCCCGGCCAAGTTTCATCTATCAAACCTTGACAATCTACGATTTACCACTGTTATTGCTCATCAGTGTCCGCCACCCTCAGGCCATTGGCACCTATGTTTGGCAATACATCACCCAGCTTATCCATGTCCAGATGCCCATAGACGGCCACCACCTCAAGCGTTTAGGCTATCCTCCCGGTCCCATCTATCGCCAAATACTGACCGCACTCATCCATGCCATTTTAGATGGTGACATCACCATGTCAGTCGCATCGGCTGAAGCTTATCTAAAGCGCCATTACCCTTTAGAGCAAAGGGATTCATAAAAATTCAGCCACGCTCAATCTTGAATAAATTCAGGTATCTGGAGTGTTTGGAAAACTCTTATCTAAGCGCAAGACGATGATCGTTCACGATTTATACACAGCAAGCCATGCTTACCAACTAGTGACCGTTATGGGAAAAACACTTTCATCCTCAAACCCTTGGGAAATATAGCGTACATCCTAAAAAACGAAAAGATACACCCCCATACCATTGCCATATCTCTACTGATCTCGATAGAGTTAGACACTAGGATAATATTAAGTTTCGTTCCATCAGCGACTAACTTGATAGAAACCCATGTGTTAGGGCAGAGGTTTTGGATGTCTAGATAGCACTTACCAAGGCTCTCCCTCCCCAATCATCTGGTTATCCTTACTAAAGCGTACTTATCCCCAAATGCAGATAATGCCGCCGCCCGTTGAACCAACCGTCAAGGATTCGATGCCCCAGCCAAACAAAGGATCTAGACGACGATTACTTTTCCTAGTGGCGACTGCGACCGTGGCTGGTAGTACTGGCATTGCTTTAGGCAGTGCCTTGCGGTTTCAAGTTGTGCCTGTGGGTCAAGCGCCACTGTTTAAGCCTCAGCAAGATTTTCCTCCCTTAGCAAAATGGCCGCCTCAACTGCCACCCACAGCAGAGCCGGAACGCTTTAATACCAATTGGGAAGATGAAACGTCCCCATCCCAGTTGGTTTACAACGATCAGATTGATGGTGAAGTTGAGCCCTACGGCCTGAGTACAGACAATGCCTTCGAAGATGTGCCAACACCTGATAGCTCGGCTGCTTCGCTAGCGACATTGGACAATGAGGAGCTAGAGCAGGACAGGACAAGTGAGGCCTTTGAGAGTAACGTATTGCCTGACCCCAATCAGTCCGAGGAGTTTGAGCATAACGCTGAGGCAGTTGAGGATGTGTCATTAGAGGGGGATACATCCTCAACTGTCGATAACACCACACCTTGGGCGAATAAACAATCAATATCAGAGTTCCAATTTTCTGATGGTCCCATAATCATCACCCCCGAACAATCAATTCCCAGATCTGAAGAGCCGTTAGATTGACATCACTGATCAGCGCAAAAAAGTTTTCATTTCCATCCACAGAAAATTATTTTTTGGAGGTTTGGTTATATGGACTCAGCTAGTCATGAACAATAGGTATAATATGGCTTAGATATCCGTAATTTTTTTTATGAGCAATCCAACGCTGCAAGCGTTTTTCCTGGGGCGTGCATTAGCAACGGCTATCGGTGAAAAGGTTGAAGAAGCGATTACTGCTGGAATGAGTGGGGTCGGTCGTTTTGATGCTGAGCAGAGAGAATGGCTACATCGATTTGTTGAAGATGTTGTGGAGCAGGCTCAGTCTTCCCAGACCGTAGTGTCCTCCGAGGCTGACGGTTTAGCCTCCGGTGAAGACTTGCAGGCTACGATTGATAACCTGCGAGCTGAAATTGCTCAGGTGCGAGTAGCTTTACAGCAATATCGTTCTTCATCCTGACATACAGTTTTTCCTACAATAGGCTGTGTTACGACCAAAATTGAGCCACAAGGTCGACAGCCGTTTCAAGCTCATTATCTAAACCTGCCGTTGGCCCTCTAGGAGACTGCGTGCCTACAGTTCCTGACACAACCGATCATCATCTTTCACTGGGTGAGCATTCATCAGAACGCTTATCGAGTGAGCATGCTAATCTTCGTGCTTCTCAAGTGACGACAGCATCAACGTTGAGCGAATTAGGTTCTGGTCTGACATCGCCAAATCCAACTGACAAGGAACTGAGTATTCCTATAGAGAAGCGCTACCGCTGGAATCGACGTTATAGCCGACCAGAGCGATTTGTTGATATCTGGTCATTTTTTCTGACGCTCTTAGGTAAACGTTGGCTTTATGGCAAATCCTGGAGCTATACAGGCGGGATATCTGCAGAAAAGCAAGCAGCTCGACGCCGCGCTCAGGCTCGTTGGATTCGCCATACCTGCCTAAATTTAGGACCCACATTTATCAAGCTGGGCCAGCTCTTTTCTACTCGTTCTGATCTTTTTCCAGCTGAGTACGTTGAGGAATTATCGAAGCTACAGGATCAGGTACCGGCTTTTAGCTATGAGCAAGCCAAGGCAATTATTGAAAGTGATCTAGATCGCCCCATAGTCGAGCTGTATCAGACTTTTGATCCGATTCCTCTAGCAGCTGCTAGCTTAGGGCAGGTGCATCGAGCACAGCTACATTCTGGGGAAGAAGTCGTCGTAAAAATTCAGCGACCTGGCTTACAGAAGCTGTTTCAAATCGATCTATCTATCCTTAAAGGCATTGCCCATTATTTTCAAAACCATCCCGAATGGGGCAAAGGACGCGACTGGATTGGAATCTATGAAGAATGCTGCCGAATTCTATGGTTAGAAATAGATTTTTTGCATGAGGGGCGTAATGCTGATACATTCCGTCGTAATTTTCGTGACATTGACTGGGTTAAAGCTCCTCGTATCTATTGGCGATATGCATCGCGGCGTGTACTGACGTTAGAATATCTACCTGGCATTAAAATTAGTCATTATGAATCCCTGGAGGCCGCAGGATTAGATCGACAGCGCTTAGCACAGCTGGGTGCTCAAGCCTACTTACACCAGCTCCTGAATGATGGTTTTTTCCATGCGGATCCTCATCCTGGCAATATCGCGGTAAATCCCGATGGCGCGCTAATCTTTTATGATTTTGGCATGATGGGTCAAATTCAGCCGATTACCCGAGATGGCCTGATGCGAACCTTTATGGGTGTAGCACAGCGCAACGCCGATATGGTGATGACCTCTTTAGTAGAACTGGGCGCCTTGACAGAAGCTGAAGATATGGGACCTGTACGGCGCTCGATTCAGTATATTCTAGATAACTTCATGGACAAACCCTTTGAGGAACAGTCCATTACCGCCATCAGTGACGATCTGTATGCGGTTGCTTATGACCAACCGTTTCGATTTCCGGCTACATTTACATTTGTGATGCGAGCATTTTCCACACTGGAAGGTGTGGGTAAAGGGCTAGATCCAGACTTTAACTTTATGGAGGCTGCAAAACCGTTTGCTAATCAGCTTATGACTAACGTTTCTAATTCTTCTAGTAACGGTCTGATTGGTGAAATTGGCCGTCAAGCTGCTCAAGTGGGTAGTTCAGCGTTCGGCTTACCCAGGCGAATTGAAGATTCTCTGGATCGTTTAGACCGAGGAGACATTCGTGTACGAGTGCGCTCTATTGAAACGGATCGCGCCATCCGCCGCCTCAGTAGTGTCAATCTGATGATGAACTATACACTGCTCGTGGGGACATTTACCCTATCGGCTACCGTATTATTGGTGAGCCAACTGCCATGGTTTGCGTTGGGAATGGCATTACCTGCGGCGGCCTCAGGAGTAGCCTTAATCCGTTCCTTAATGCGTCTTGGTCGAGCTGATCGCATGCCCTAGTTAATTTTTATGCCTAGCTGCTTTATGCAACGCTTTTTTGCCGGTTTAACGGATCCAGGATTACTTCGCACTAGCAATCAAGATGCTTATTACCTGGATGATTTAGGCCGTTTCTTTGTGGTTGCTGATGGCATGGGTGGACATGCTGGCGGTCAGGAAGCTAGCCGATTAGCCACGGAAGCAATTTATCAGTATTTAGATAATCACTGGGATAGCTCGGAGTCTCCAGATGTGATGCTGCGTAAAGCATTTATTGCAGCTAATGATGCTATTTTGAAGGACCAATATCATCATCCTGAACGGGCAGATATGGGGACAACGGCAGTGGCCGTCATGTTTCGAGAGCATGATAATCATCCCTGGTGTGCCCATGTTGGCGATTCTCGACTCTATCGGTTAAGGGGAGCTAAGCTCGATCAGATTACAACCGACCATACCTGGGTTGCGAAAGCTATTGAAGATGGCGAGCTAACTCCGGATGAATCGAAGCATCACCCTTGGCGGCATGTGCTTTCCCAGTGCTTGGGGCGAGAAGATTTAAATCGAATTGATATTCAGTCTTTGGATGTCTCAGGGGGAGATCGGTTGCTTCTGTGTAGCGATGGTCTCACCGAAGAGCTTTCAGATCCACTGATTGCCACGCATTTGAAGTCGATTCGATCTTGTCCAACGGCGGCAGAGTCATTGATAGATGCAGCTAAGCAGCGCGGTGGTCGCGATAATATTACGGTGGTGGTGGTAGCTTTTCAAGATTAATCCCAATGTCTAGATGATGAGGGTGGAGTAGAACTAGATGTTTAAATGTGCGCTGGTCTGTACCGATTTTGACGACAGTCTACAGCGGCTGCTCGAGTGTGTGCCTGATTTGGTTCAGTCTGGTCTGGATCAAGTTGTTTTTTTTCACAATGTTTCTCTGACTAAGGATCGCGAGATTCCTAAAATTGATGATGATGCAATAGCTGCCGCTAAACGACGACTGGAGGTGGCTGGCCAAACTGCCCTACCGGAGGGGAAGTCGGTGGTAGTAGATGTCAGGTCAGGGCGAGTAATTGACAATATCGCTAAAGCAGCAACCTGCTATGACGTCAATGTACTTTTTTTAGGAACACCGACCCGCTCTCTGCTGACAGAAAAAATTTTTGGCAGTACCACTACAGGCATTGCTAATCAACTGAATATTCCATTAGTGATTTTACGACCTCAGCTGATATCAACCTATCGAGAGCAAGAGCTAGCTCTGCGGTGTCAAACGTTGTTTGATCATTTGTTGGTGCCCTTCGATGGCAGTGACAGTGCTAAGTATTTGGTGTCACAGATTAAAGCGGCAGCTCAGGCTAATAGTCATCCCAAGCAATGTACGCTTTGTTGGGTGATCGATGAGTGTATTCGCGAAGAGCTGAGAGAGTCAAAAGAACAGGTTCAAGAATTGCTAGATAACGTTCAAACGGATTTAGAGTCGGTTGGAGTCGAGGTCTTTACTGAAGTTCGTCAGGGGGACCCTCAACCGGAAATATTGAAGTCGGCAGAAGTGAACGATATTTCTGCGCTCGCAATTTGTTCGGGTAAATCAAAAGGCATCTTACAGTGGTCTGTCCCCAGCTTTACCAACGCTCTACTACGCTCCAGCTGGCATCCCGTCATACACTTTCCTCGCTCTGATTGAGCAGGTTTCCCCAAAGGTATCAAGTTAAGAAACGGAATGCATTGCTTCAAAGCTCAACAACATTTGGGGTTTCAAATTATCATTCAGCTCTTTTCTCAGCATACTTTTACTATCCTGGGGGCTACCTATGGGCATAACGGTGCGCGCCATCAGCACCCATTCCTTAAGTAGTTTCTGCTGAGGCGTAGCAATATGCAGACGGCGGAAGGTAATAAACGAATTGGGAGTTTCTTTAGAGAAAAATAGGACTCGATACGCCCCTGCTTCACCCAAATGCCAAATAAATTTTTGGTTGCCAGGATTTTTCAGATCCAAATAGCTAGATAGCCACCGAGCCCCCTGAGCTTTGCTATAAAACGCTGTCACCCACAGCACCATTGGATACGGATTGCGAACACATAAAAAATTGTTGGAACCAGTGTTGCTAATCCGTTGCTCAATTTCTAAGGAGCCTAACATCGCCCATAGAGTAGGCAACTGGCAATTACTCATGGTCAGTAGCCTGGGAAATACAATTTCTGCAATAGGTGTATTTTGGGGCCAAGCCTGCAGTCGGCAAAACCGATCTTCTTCAGAGTCACTAGGGGAAACCGGTTTGGTAACTACAGGTACATGCCTAAGGGTGCTCTGAATCTGTTTGCCAAGATCAATGGATCGACCAAACCGATTTTCTAACGGCGCCAGCCGATCGAGTAGATGACTCACGCTCTTGGGGCGTTGAGCCCGATCTTTTGCTAAGCAGCTCATGATGACATCCTTAAGCAGCTTAGGTAAAGCCCCATAGGGAGACAGCCCCTCTAGAGATGTGGGCTCTTGAGAGCGATGGGCCTTGTACCAACCACCAAACGTATTGTTATTAGGCCGAAATGGTAAATAACCTGTCAGCATTTGATACATCATGATGCCCAGGCTATAAATATCAGAACGCTTATCAAGTTCTTGCCCCTCCATCTGCTCCGGCGAGGCATAAGCCAATGTCCCCATAAAACTACTCGTTTGCTCACTGTTGTCAGCTTGTATGAGTTTGGCAATCCCAAAGTCTAAAATTTTGACTAGTTCACCGATGCTAGAACTTTGAGTCACCAAGATATTGCTGGGTTTAATATCCCGATGAATAATGGGAATGGCTTGACCATTGAGAATAATGCCTTTATGAGCTGTTTCTAGCCCTAGACAAATTTGTCGAGTGAAATCGAGGAACCTGGGGATGGGAAGAGGTGTTGGATGAATAACCTGGCCAAGATTTTGCCCCTTAAGATACTCCATAACGTAGAACGGGATTTCATCATCGGTCACACCGTAGTCTGTAACCCTAACCACATGGATACTATTGTTTCCCAGCTGAGCACAGGTCATAGCCTCGCGCATAAATCGCTGGGTCATTTGCTCGTTGAGCAGAGTATGGGCAAGAAATTTGACAGCAACGGGCACACCCCCTAGCAGCATATCTTCAGCCAAATAGACTTTACCCATGGAGCCTTGACCAATGGAGTCCATGAGTTCATAGCGATTAGCAAGTCTACGACCAAAGTTACTGTCTGCCATTTAGTGCTGCGGTTCTAAAAGGTTATATAAGGTTATATAAATCATATGTACTAGCTTATTCTTCTACCTCCCAGTCCTTGGTTGTCGGCCCTCTGGGACTAATTTTTAGGCTTATCACCATCCAATAGTGAACGTTTAGCAAGGTATTTCAGCATAAAATGGCACTTCTAAATCCCCCTCTAAGCCAATCATACATAGCGTTGGTTCTATTGCCGAGGGCTTACAAAACTCTAAAATCTCCAGTTACAGCCGCCACAAGATTAAGCCTATGGAGCTACCAATAAACGGTAAAACCTGATGGAAGATGAGACCACCGTACGCAACGATAACGCACAAGCTATTAACAGCAATTCTTCCCTCGAAAGAATTGCTGTTAACGTAGAAAATATTGTTGGAAAAGGCATACATCCGATCACCCTGATTAAAATACCGACATTACTGTCCAGTGATAACCGGTCTTGATTTTTACCACAACATTTGAGGCTTAAGTTTATCGTTCAGCTCTTTCCTCAGCATACTTTTACTCGTTTGAGGGCTACCTACCGATAGAGTTGTGCGCGCCATCATTGTCCATTCCTTCAGCAGTTTCTGCTGAGGAAGTGCGATGTGTAGACGACGAACGTTTACAAACTGATTGGGACAGTCTTTGGAAAAGAATAATACGTGATAATTCTTGTTTTCTCCTAAGTGCCAAATAAATTGTTGATCGTTAGTTTTCTTAAGATCCAGATAGCTAGATAACCACCGAGGCCCCTGGCTCTTACTGTAAAACGCTGTAATCCATAACACCATTGGATGGGGATAAAGGGTGCACAGAAAGTTGTTGTACCCTGTGTTGCTGATACGTTTCTCAATTTCTTGGGGAGACAGCATCACCCACAATGTAGGTAGCTGACGTTTATCCATAGTGAGCAGTTGAGGAAACACAATTTCTGCGATGGGTTTATCCTTTGGCCATACTTGCTTGCTAAAAAAAGGATGAGCTGAAGGTTTCGGCGGGGAGGGTGGCGGGGAGGGTAATGTAAACCCTTGGATATGGCCAAGAAGCTGATTCACACTACTGGGGCGTTGACTTGGCTCCTTGGCCAAACAGCTCATAACCGCTTCTTTCAGCTGCTTAGGTAATGGACCATAGGGCGATAAATCATCCAACGGGGTGGGTTCCTGATTGCGGTGGGCGTCATACCAACCACCGAATGAATCTATTTTTCGGGGGCGCAATGGCAGTGAACCTGTCAGCATTTGATACATCATGACGCCCAAGCTGTAAATGTCAGAGCGATGATCAAGTTCTTGCCCCTCCATCTGCTCTGGCGACGCGTAGGCCAATGTTCCCAAAAAAGTGCTGGTTTGATCGCTGTTACCAGCTTGCATAAGTTTGGCAATCCCAAAGTCCAAAATCTTAACCAGTTCACCAACACTGGGGCTATGGGTAACCAAAATATTGCTGGGTTTGATATCTCGATGAATGATAGGAACGACCTGATCGTTAAGAATAATTCCTTTATGGGCAGCTTCTAACCCTAGACAAATTTGTCGAACAAAGTCGCGAAATCGTTTGACTGGCAGAGGCCTTGAATGAATTACCTGACCAAGATTTTTACCCTGGAGATACTCCATGACATAGAATGGGACTTCGTCATCGGTAACGCCATAGTCTGTGACTCGCACAACATGGATACTCTTATTTCCCAGCTGGGCACAGGTCATGGCCTCATGCATAAAGCGCTGAGTCATTTGGTCGTTAAGCAAAGTTTGGGCAAGAAATTTGATGGCAACAGGAACACCACCTAGGAGCGTATCTTTAGCCAAATAGACATTGCCCATGGAGCCTTGACCAATGGAGTCCACGAGTTCATAGCGATTGACAAGTTTACGGCCAATGTTCTTGTTCATTTCAAAGCTGCGACCCTAAGCCAACAATCTAGCGAGAACGACAGGCAATAGACACATTAAGATGCGTCTATCTACCTACCTGACTAAACTTCAGTCCCCGTGAGCCCCAGTCCCTATCCAGGGAAAACGTCGTGAGTCTTGATTACCTACGGAGTTGAAAGACCTCACGGATGGATAGGCTATCTATCACTACACCTTGAGACACAGAGTGCCAGGGTGAATTGACAGCAACTTAAATGAACTGATGTGTCTTAAACTGAATGCCGCTCAACAACGGCTTCCATGGTACTGGTTAAATGATGACCAGCAATGATGCCTCCCGAAAAATGATATCGATCAGGGCTAAGCCGATAAAGGGTTTCAAACCCAGTACGCATATGTCGATCCTTTAGAGCCCAGTATTGCTGGACGATTGACTCCGGTGCGAGCCAGCCTTCACCTTCGACACGTCCAAGCACGCTGTGTTGTAAGACGAATGTATAGTGGCGATCGCTCCCAGCAATACGTCCTTTGTACTGGAGGGATATGTCGTCTAACTCCCTTTTAGGAAAAACAAGCTTAGTGACCATGGTGAACCAGTCATTGCTATTCCAGGCGACTAGGATTTTGCCTTTGACGGTTATCGGGAGCAAATCCTTGGATAACCAGTTACCTTGAAGGGTCCAACGTCCTGGCTCAATCAGAAAACTGTGGCTCACGTGTTCTCCCTAATGGTCTATAACGATTTATATAGGTCACTTTATATAGGTCAATCTCAATGATTTATCACAGGTAAATTTGAGACATCAAGCATAAAGTTGCAGAGGGGTGCTAGAAGTTGAAAGCTTGCATCGTCTGCTCCCTCAGAATAAATGAAGACCTAGGATGATTGCTACCGTAGTGGGACAAATCTTGTGCTTTTTTTGTGCTTTTTGTAGCTCCGTCAACCGGTTGTAGTTACGTTCACATTAATGTTAGCAATCTGGGTTAGCAATCTGGCCAAGTTTGCAGGGATAGCTGGCTCCTGTGACAGCAGTAAGATTGCCAGGATGCTGGTGCCAACGCCAGTAGCCCAGGATGGCAAATGCGATCGCTTCTTTAAACTCGCTATCAAGGCCCACATCATCGGTGGTCAGCAGAGTGACATTCGGCAACCTGACTTGCAGATGCGATCGCAAATACCCATTTTGACTGCCCCCACCGCATAGTAGAACCTCGTCGGGTAAACGAGGCAGCTGCTGATAGCTATCGGCAATTGTAGTCGCGGTAAAGGCGGTCAGGGTAGCCAGAAAATCGGCCTGACTCAGCCCCAACTCTTGAGCCTCTTGCCAACGGCGATGCCCATAGTCAGCCCCAAACAGCTCACGTCCCGTCGATTTAGGGGGAGGCTGCTGAAAAAACGGATGGGTCAGCCACTGATCGATCAACTGTTGACAGGGGGTCCCTTGGGTCGCCCAGTCCCCATTGTGATCATAGGTCAGTTTACCCTGGCTAAAAACATGAACCGCCCAGTCAATCAGAGCATTACCAGGGCCTGTGTCCCAACCGACAATGCCATGGGGCGGGCTACCGTTTTTATCCCAAGGGGGTAGGTAGGTGAGGTTGCCAATACCGCCAATGTTTTGAACACAACGGTGATAGTGCGGATGACTGAGAAGACTGACATCTACAGGGGGCACCAGGGGGGCGCCGTGGCCACCTGCGGCAATATCAGCATGGCGAAAATTACTAACGGTAGGCGTTTGAGTCAGGGAAGCAATCAGCTCCCCCCGACCCAGCTGCCAGCTATAGCCCATCTGGGCCGACTCTGGAGGGCGATGATAGATGGTTTGACCATGGGAGGCAATGAGATCAGCTGGCCCCAGCTGATTGGCTGTGTTGGCGAATGCGATCGCAATCTCGTCATCCATGCCTGCAATATCGGCCATGGTTAGGGAATCGCCTCCACACACGGCTAGGATGCGATCGCGAAGCGCTGTTGAATAATCAGCTGTATGGGTTGCTAGAAGAGTGAGCTGTACGTCATAGCCCACCCCTGTTAACTCCACTAAGGCCGCGTCGATCCCATCGACGGAGGTGCCACTCATAAGACCTATAACTTTCATATGCTCTTACCGATCCAGGCTGTTGAAGCCATCCAATCTGTTGATACAAATTATATAAACCCTGCTGAACACTGCCGTGGCAAATAAATGACCTTGACTACATGGGTAGCTTATCAATCCCCCCATTAGCTCCCACAACTACCATCAGAGCTCCAGCCTTCAGACGCGTTACTGGACTTGGGTTAATCTCAAATTTATCCATCGCATTTTCTTTGCTGATGGCCATCAGCGTCAGCCCATAGTTATTGCGCAGATCCAGCTCCACAATCGTTTTCCCATTAAATTCTTGGGGAACAACCACTTCCACAATGCTGTGATCTGGGTCCAGCTCAAATCGATCCAGCACCCCTGGACGTGTTAGCGAACGAGCCAGCTCACACCCCATTTCAAACTCTGGGAAAACCACATGATCGGCCCCCACCCGTTGCAGAAGCTTGCCATGAATTTCTGTCGAAGCTTTAGCCACCACATTGGCCACCCCTGCTTCTTTGACATTGAGCGTAGTAATAATGCTTTCTTGAACATAATTACCGATGGCTACGATCACCGTATCAAAATCAGGAATTCCTGCCTCCTGAAGAGCTGAGGGCTGTGTAGAATCCATTTGGACAGCATGGGCTGCAATTTGATCCGTCAGCACCTGGGCCACCCGAGCTTCGTCATAATCAATCCCCAAGACTTCGTAACCCATGCCGTGTAGGGTCAAGCAGACAGCACGTCCAAAGCGTCCTAGACCAATGACCGCAAACTGGCGATTGTTAGCACGCAGATTTCTAAAAAACTTTAGTGACGATAGATTCACGGTAATTGCTAATCACTCAACATGACCCAAGTCTATGGTGAGCATACCTGATTAGTCTGTCCCCATGGAGCTATTCTAAAAACGATTGAGTATCGATTTCTTTCTTTGCTAGGCTAACCTAATGATCTTGGGAAGGAGATATAAGTGAACATTCAACTTGGTCGTGGCAAAACAGCAAGACGTGCCTATGGCATCGATGAAATCGCATTAGTGCCCGGACCCAAAACCCTAGATCCCGAATTAGCCAACACCCACTGGACCCTTGGCAATATAGAACGTGAGATCCCCATTATTGCCAGCGCCATGGATGGCGTTATTGACGTGCGTATGGCTGTGGAGCTGGCAAAGTTAGGGGCTCTTGGTGTCCTAAATTTAGAGGGAATTCAGACTCGCTACGAAGATCCCAACCCTGTACTGGACCGGATTACCTCTGTTGGCAAGGCCGAATTTGTCCCACTGATGCAGGAAATCTATTCTCAGCCTGTACAGCCAGCCTTAATTCAGAAACGAATTGCCGACATCAAAGCTCAAGGAGGAATTGCAGCCGTTAGCCTCACTCCTTTGGGTGCCGCTAAATATGGTCAGACTGTAGCAGACGCCCAAGCTGACCTGGTGTTTGTACAAGCCACAGTGGTGTCTACCAATCATTTATCTCCTGAGTCTGTCACCCCTTTAAACCTGGCAGACTTTTGTGAGCAAATGCCAATGCCGGTCATTTTAGGTAACTGTGTTACCTACGATGTCACCCTCGATCTAATGAAGGCAGGAGCAGCAGGCGTTCTAGTAGGTATTGGCCCTGGTGCGGCCTGTACCTCACGCGGAGTTTTAGGTGTGGGGATTCCCCAAGCAACGGCTGTTTCTGACTGTGCAGCAGCTCGAGATGACTACCAACGTGAAACAGGACATTATGTGCCTGTGATCGCAGACGGGGGACTGATCACTGGAGGAGATATTTGTAAGTCGATCGCCTCCGGTGCCGATGCGGTGATGATTGGTTCTCCCTTTGCCCGTGCAGCCGAAGCTCCTGGACGTGGGTTTCATTGGGGAATGGCTACACCTAGTCCTGTTCTACCTCGGGGAACACGTATCCAAGTGGGCACGACGGGTAGCCTGCAACAGATCTTACGGGGACCAGCGCAGCTTGATGATGGCACTCACAATCTCTTAGGTGCCCTAAAAACAAGCATGGGGACTCTCGGGGCGAAGGATATCAAAGACATGCAACAGGTCGAAGTTGTAATTGCACCGTCCCTGTTAACAGAAGGCAAAGTTTATCAAAAAGCCCAGCAGTTAGGTATGGGTAAGTAAGTTTGGGCTGTATCTATTGACAGTCTGATCCACATCACTGGCCCATACCTAACTACCTCACTAACGCTTTTGTTTTCTTGTCACCACCAGAAAACAAAACTTAAAATCCGCGTCATACCTGGGGTGTAGGGGATGGCAAAAGCTGAGACTTGACCTACAATGAGACTGAAAGCGGAGACGGAAGTTTCCGTTCACTCCTCACACCACACTCCGCCTAGACCCAATGGGTTTAGGCGGTTCCTAATAGGGAATTAATTGTGATTTTTGGTCTGTGTGGAAATCCTAAGTTTTCAGGGTAACACCACCGTATAACCGTTGCTAGCCAGTTGAGTTGCCCATAAAGCGATATTCTTAAGGTTGATTTTTCCTATGCTGATAGTAAGTCACAGGCCAAAATCAGCTATGGTAAGAATCTGATATTTGACGACAAGGAATGTAGGGATGTCAGCCGCACAAGTCACAGATTCGACCTTCGAACAAGAAGTACTCAAAAGTGAGCTGCCGGTGCTTGTAGACTTCTGGGCACCTTGGTGTGGCCCTTGCCGGATGGTTGCACCCGTGGTGGACGAGATTTCTGAGCAGTACGATGGCAAGGTAAAAGTTGTTAAGGTCAATACGGATGATAATCCTAAGGTAGCGAGCCAGTATGGCATCCGTAGTATTCCAACTTTGATGATTTTTAAAGATGGTCAACGGGTGGACATGGTGGTTGGAGCCGTTCCAAAGACGACACTGGCCAATACGCTTGAAAAGTATTTGTAGCTCAAAAGTTGAATAGGGTTGGTTAAAAACAGAAATCCCATATTTATACTGATTTTTTGATACTTTCAACGGTCCTGACATTTTTATGGTTAGGATCGTTACTTCTTAAAGTTAGCCATGATCAAGGCTAATGTAGCCTCTGCAAGGCTTTCATTCAATAATCAGAGCTATCTACAATCAAGCTCTGTAGTGACGTTTGTAAATCCTTTGTCAGTGCTGCTACCGCCTTTCTTCTGCTTTTTTGATAGCTATCCCAACGATCGCTAACACAAATCGGTGCTCCCACCGTTAGCAATGCCTCACGCTTGCCCAGGGAAGGTCGAGGAAATGGATTTTCTCCTTGAAGACGGGTCACCATATCCGCTAACAACAGCACGGTTTCTGCAAAGCGCTCTGCCGTCGGTTTTTCCAATACATAGCGACCTGTCACAGCAACAAAGCTCTCGACCAGCCGCATATGCCACATGCGTAGATCGGCCTCCTCTGCAATTCGATCTGCCAATCCTCGTTCCACCTGGGATATTGTCGTGTCATCCCGCAAATCCTCACGAAAGATACGCTCCCAGCCAGCCTGTTCCAAACGCCGACAGCGATCAATTACTGACCCCTTAGGACTTAGGTCAAAATACTTTTCGGCCACGGCTAACGCTCCATCCAGCAAATGCTGTAGCCGTACAGCCAGCTGTGCGTTCCCCACGTCGTCTATCTCGGGTCGCTTTAGACCATAAATCTGCTGATAGTATCCCTCCATGAGCATCAACAGGTGCTCTGCTAATCTGTAAAGCCGCCCGTAGAGACTGGTAATTTGCGCTGTGGGTAGTTCGAAGTGATCAAACTTTTCCTTACTAAGGCCAGCGACTATACCACTGCGGGCCTCTAGGTGCCCCAGCAGCTGATCAATGGCATCCCAAGGTGGATTGATATATCGATACTGGATACCGATGGGAACAATGTAGACCGGCTCAGAACGCTCGGCCTTTTTTAGATCATCTACACACCAAAACGCTAATTGGGAGACGCCGGGTTCTAATGGACTAACAATTTCGTTATGACCGTTATTGCCCCCTTCCGGTGCCGCTGCTAGAGGAAACTGACCATGGGCCAAAAGCTGTCTTGCCGATTTGAGGGCAACCAGATCTAGCTTGCCTCGCTGGATCGATACTCCACCCAGTCGAGAACAGAGCCGGCCAACCCAGTTCCCGGCCCATAGGGGAATGCCTCGGTCATAGATGAAATGACTATGTACTGGCTGTAGGGGTATACCTAGCTGTTTTGCTGACCGAGGTACGGCCCGCCACAGGAGATGTGCCATACCGTAGGCATCTTCAGGAGCAGGATGCCGAAACGCGATCGCAAACCGATTTTTTCCTGACTGAAAGTCACTATATAGCTGCGCCAAGACTTCAGCATTACGGACCTTGATATTGACTAAGTCAGTCTGCCAGCGAACCCAACCGGGCAAACCTAACTGAACCAACCGTCGCACCCAAGGATTAAACCGTTCAGGAATAAAGTCTAGGGGAGGTTGAGCATGGATAATGACATTGGTCACGGCAGGAATTCTCCGGCAGGCAGCAGTATAAATCGGGTGTCGATCCTCGGGATGGCTCTAGATATAAGGACCCGTCAAATAGCAATGACTCTAGATCGGTCCATTCCCTAAACCAGCAATCGCATAAATCGCTTAATTATTACTTAATAGATACAGCCTTAATGGACCATGTCATGATGTTGATGCTGGGATATGTAGATTTCTATACTGCCCACTATCCAAGGCTCTGTAACCCATGTGAGTACTGCCTTACGGATTCAGGACATCGGTTATCAATCTCGGGTGATTTTAATATTTGCTCATGGCTTTTAAAGCTTCCATAAAAGACTCTCCCTCAAATCACTGATTTTGAAGGGACAAGCTTTAATAAAAAAGACATAGACACCGCACTACTTTTAATAGGTATAAACCTGTTAAAGATTGTCGAATACTTGTAGGCAAAATCCCTATTTATTAGGATTTTGAGTATGTCCTAATAGCGTTGTGCATCAAATATTTGAGTACCTTATGTAGCTTAAATGAAGGGGATTATGCTATAGATGAATGGCAATTTTTAATTAGCCACTCATTTAAATTCTATCTTTCTAAACTCGCAGGCTCTTCTCAAAATAACGGAGAGTCTGTTTGTGAATCTACTGAATTAGGGTGACAATCGATCGCACTTATAGCCTATTGCTGTTAAGTTGTTTAGTCATTGTCCATGTCCACGCTTAGAGCTTTTCGTCCCGGCAACCAAACAGTGAAAAAAACAACTGACACTGTGATCAGCGATGATGTTTTATCACTCCCTTGGGATGCCTTGTTTAATAACGTTAAAAATGATTTTGATATAGCGAACACCATTGTTGATTCTATATTGACAGTTAAAGAGCGCTGTCAAATTACCCCGTTTTATGTTCAGGCTATCATTGCCAATGCTTCTGTATTTTTAGTTTCTAACACAGGCGGTTCTGAAGCATTGAATCTTACCCATGTGGGCGCATGTTGGCTCTTAGGAAAATCCATGACATGTGCTTTACCGGTCGGCAATGCGACTGTTGCCCCTTGCCATGCGGTCATTCGTCATACCCCTGAAGCTGGATTTTTTATTGCTGATGTGGGCAGTCAATCAGGTACTCGCTTAAATCGTCGTCGCCTTGTCCCTCAAAAGCGTCAGGCTCTTAGAGATGGTGACATGATTGAATTAGGGGACCTAGTATTGGAATTTTTTGTGGATAATTTTGATCCCATAGAAGACCCACTGAATGGTCACGAAATCACCTATACGGGTATGGAAACCTACTCGGGAGAATAGAGCTTGCCCCTGTATGCTCCTACATGCGCTGATACTGGCCCCCCGGTAATTGGGTAATTACACCTGCTAACTCTAGCTGTAATAAGCCACTCAGCAGGATACTGGTATCTAGCTGAGTGGCTTTAATTAAATTGTCTAGACTGATGGGGCTATCTGGAATCATTTGAAAAATAGGCTGCAGTGCGTCATCTAGCTCGGATTCTAGAGTCAGCTCAGAACCTAAAATTGACTCACCTTGCTGGCTCGTATCAGTTCTATAGGTCGCTAAGGCAGTTTTTTGAGTATTCTCCTTATCCTCAGACTCCGTATTTTTGTGGGGAATCGCACTGAGTAAGTCTGTGACTAGGTGATCCTCGCCCATAACCATGGCAGCTCCAAGATTAATTAAGGCTAAGCAACCACGGGCTGTGGGATTGTCCAGTCCATCTGGTAGCGCATAGACATGACGTCCATAATCATTCGCCAAATAGGCTGTAATCAGCGCCCCAGAACGCTCTGGAGCTTCGGTGACAAGGATGGCATGGCTAAGACCGGCAATGATGCGATTACGTCGAGGAAAATTGCTTCGATTAGGGGGGGTCCCATCGGGATATTCGCTCAAAATTAAACCGGTTTCCACAATGCGTTGATAGAGTTGCGTATTATTGCGGGGATAAATGACATCCACCCCTGTTCCCAAGACAGCAATGGTCTGGCCCTGGCTATCTAAACAGTCTTGGTGGGCATAGGTATCAATCCCGGTTGCCATACCTGAGACGATGGTGAACTGTCGCTGACTAAGGTAACGGCTGAGCCGTTGGGTCCAACGGCGACCGTAAGGACTGGGGCGACGAGTACCTACTATGGCCACTGTAATGTTGGGTACATCGTTAGGCCGCAAAGGGCCACGATAGTAAAGGATAGGAGGCGGGTCGGGAATTTCCCACAGCAGGCTAGGATAGTCTGCATCGGCAGGGGTCCAGAAATGTGGGTATTGGGTTTCATACTGTTCTAGCAGCTGTTCGGGATCGAGGCGCGATCGCAACGCTCCAATCCGATCGGCAATGACTAACCCAATCCCATCCACAGTCAGCAGATCGGCAGGGTCTGCCTGCCATGCCAGTGCTAACGAATCAAACCGCTCATGCAGCCGTTTGATCAACACGGGGCCTACATCTTTAATCTGTGCCCAAGCCACCCAATATGCCCGTTCCAACCTGCTTTTCCCAACGGCCCAACAGTTCTAGGATGCCCAGCTGAGCAGACGTATCGGTAAAGACATATCAGTAAAGACGTATCAGTGGCTCCGCATCAGCCCTAAGCGCTTACCTGGCGCTGCTGCTTAAGATACTCAAAGACACTTTTATCGCCAATGTCTGGGGGAATTGGCTGTATAAGCTTACGCAGAGCAAAGATCGCAAATAGAACGGCCCAAACCGCGAGCAAATCACGCCCCAAATCTACAGGTAGTGCACCCACCATGTGGGTCAATAGCAAAGCAGGCACCAGAAGCGTCAGCAGCTTTGTTTCCAACCGATTAAAACAAAATGCTTCTTTGAAGAAGATGCCAGTTAAGGCAGCAAAGGTAAACCCAATACCCAAAATTGATAGGGGTTGCTGATACACTGTCAGCGCCAGTGGCCCTGGCCATGAGATCGCAATGCCCAAGCTAGCCAAGCCTCCCACCAGCCAAAAAATTTGCAATGCCTGATGCAGCGGTCGCAGATAGATATGAATAAACCAAAGACTAACGCCCAAACCTAACCACAGGGTTACGTAACATGCCGTCATTGCCCACAGCATACCGATACTCGTTCCACCCAATAGCAAAAGGATGACACCCAAAGCAAAACTAAACGCGGCCAATCCCAAACCACAGCGATAAACAACCACCTCACGTCGGTCATCCGGAGTAATTACAAAAGAACCAAATTGCCCCTCATAGGTCTCTAAACTTGTTTCTGATGCTGTTGTCACCACAATTACCTCCTGGTATGGACTGGTTTAATCCATTGCCCCCCACATTGCAATCGACTGCAATCTATGAATCAGTGGAGCACTGTGCATAGGCTTGCATTTAAGACAAACTGCATCTAAGGCAATGGAGCCAGCGGTAGCTCAATCGTAAAACACGTCTGCGCATTTCCGCTGCTAACCTTAATATCTCCATTAATATGTTGCACTAGCCTTTGGACCAAGGCTAACCCTAAACCAGTTCCTCCCTGCCTCCACGGATCCGAACTCGGCACGCGGTAAAACTTATCGAAAATCCGGGGTAGTTCATCTTCGGGAATTTCCACACCCGTGTTTACAAGATCAAATTTCAGCGCATTCTCGGTATGAGACAGGACCACAGAAAGGGTAATTGCCCCTCCCGGAGGCGTGTATTTACATGCATTGTTCAAAAGCTCTGCCCAAATCCGATCGAGACTCGATAGGTCCGATTGTAAGACCGGTAGATCCTGGGCTATGGTCAGGGCCAATTGTTGCTGACGACTGGTCGCTCGCTCCTGAAAACTATTAACTAGAGCAGGTAACCACTCATCCAACGGAATCGTTTGTAATACCAGATCGTGGCTACCTACATCCAATCGCTGCAGATCAAGCAAATCATTAATCAAACTAATTTCTCGCTCACATTCTTCCTTGAGAATGCGGTAGTAACGGGCGATTCGTCCCTGCTCAACATTTGGTTTTGTCAGCTCTTCGTCTAAACCGAGTTCTTGGGTAAGGGTGACGCCCAAAAGCTGTAAGGCCACTCGCATGCTGGTCACCGGGGTGCGTAGCTCGTGGGAAACGGTACTCAAAAAGTCGTCTTTGAGATTATTGACTTGCTCGAGTTCGCGTACTTGAGACTGGGACTCTTGATAGAGACGCGCCTGACGAATGGCGATGGCACACTGATTAGACACTTGCTGGACCAAGCGAATTTCATATTCGCTAAAGCCGTGATCTTTATCGTTGATCAGCCACAGGTCCCCTAGCACTCCCCGGTCATCCAAAATGGCACAGGCCAACATCGACACCAGCCCTCGTACCGGGTTAGGGGCAATGGAGCAAAACTGTAAGTATTGCCCCTCCAGGAGCTGGTGATAGACCTCAGGAAACGACTCCATTTGAGACACACGTCCACGGTCAGACGGCAGGGTGGTGTATTCGTAATAGATAGTAGAGGTGCCCTGCTCTAGGTCATACAGAGAGGTATTGGACCCTCGGACATTAAGGGCTTCTGTCAGCTCCTGGACCGCCGTTTGTAGAATTTGTTTTTCGTCCAGGCTATCGCGCACCCGGTCAGTAATCCGTTTTAGGGTGGCTTCAAACTCCGATAGCTGGTCTAGGGCACTATTGCGCTCCTCTAGTTCTTGACATAGTTCTTTATTGGTTTGGCGAATTTGAACCAGCTCACTCACGTCTTGGAGAGTATTGATCAAAATTGGACCACTGGCTGTTTGTAGTAAAGCGCGATCGCCCATAACCTGACGCTGTCCGACCTGAGTATCAATAGTGAATGGTTGACGAGCAATGTTTCCGGTTTTAAAGAAGTGGTCATCTTGCGATCGCAACAAATCCGTATCCACCACCGCCGCCACATCATGGTCCAAACAGCCCACCAGCTGATCTAGGGGCGTATTCAATAGGCGACAACAGGCCGTATTGGCAAATAGCCAGCGGTGCTCCTGATTTTTTACATAGACAGGCGTTGCCACTGCGTTTAGCGAGCTGGCAAGCAAGTCAATCGAATCTTGGACGTCAGCATGATTTGAGGCGACAGATAGATTCATTGGGCCTTTGAACGGCGTAACGGTGCTCTCCTAACTATGCCCTGTATTTTCTAAAACGGTCGACCGTGTATCGTCTACAGCAGCCTACCCTAGAAAACACGTAATTATACGCAGACATCAGTTAGCAAAATAAATTCTGCCTGCACCCTGTAGAATTCTAGAGTTTGTTTCTTGTTAATTCCATGGGCTCCACCGACCACGCCGGTGTCTACCAATCAACGGATAGGCTACTCTCTCCCAATATCAATCGGCAAACGCTAACCTATTCCAAACTGTCACTAGGTATTTTGGCCTCCGGTAACGGCAGCAACTTTGAAGCTATTATGGCCGCCATTGATCGGGCTGAACTCAACGCAGAGGTCAACGTTGTTATCTGCAATAATCCAGACGCTAACGTATTGAAAAAAGCAGCTCACAGAGATATTCCCACCATACTTCTCAACCACCGTGAGTTTGAGTCACGTGTCGCCCTTGACCACGCTATTGTCAATGCCCTGACGGCCCATGGCGTTGATTGGGTAATCATGGCAGGCTGGATGCGGCGAGTCACTGAGCACCTGATTTCAGCATTTACTGGACGGTTACTTAACATTCATCCAAGTTTGCTGCCCAGCTTTCCTGGGCTCCATGCCGTCCGCCAAGCGCTAGATGCCAATGTCACCATAGCTGGCTGTACCGTACACCATGTCGAGTTAGTGATCGATAGCGGTCCCATTATCATGCAGGCAGCAGTACCTGTTTTACCAACAGATACTGAAGCGAGTCTCCAGGCCAGAATTCAAGTCCAGGAACATCTAATCTATCCAGCGGCTATCGCCTTAGCGGCCCATCGTCAAACCATAGGACAATCGGCAATGCCCTCCTATTGATTTAGAATTCCTTCGACTAGCTCCGGAAAAGAAAGTACCCACAGTGATTGTATAAATAGTCACCTACTCACTTTGCTGCCATGTTCGATACAGCCCAATTCGCTAGCAAAGATCTAGAGGTTTTGGTCCGCACTGCTCTAATCCATGGAGAATTATCTCCGGGCGGTGCTATGGCCGTTGAATACTACCGCACAAAATCTAATCTCACAGCGATCGAACAACGGCAGTTAAGAATTTTAGACAGTGCCATCGCTGATGGGTGTATTGTTCCGATCCAGATACACGCTACAACCATTTCCTAGAGACGTTGACTTTAACCCTTAACACATCCATAGACAGCTAAGGCATCCAGTCATTTATAGTGGTAAATATATGTGGCGGCTATCCAGCTGCTCAACGTCTGCTTGCTTAATGTCTGCTTTTTATAAAGATCATGCTTCTGAGTTCGATATTTCGTAGCTGCCGCTGGATCACTGTGGTTGCGATCGCACTAGCCCTTAACCTGATCATTACCGCACCGGCCCATGCCACTGGGGTATACGACATGCCTCTCAACGCCAGTGACGATGCCTGGGTGTTAGACGACGCCAATCAAATCACCCGGCTCAACGAAATCAACCTCAATAAAGCACTCAAAAACCTGACCATAGAAACTGGGCAGGATGTTCGCTACGTGACTATCCATCGCTTAGATTATGGCGAAACTGCCCAAAGCTTTGCTGAACAACTATTTATGCGCTGGTTTCCCACCTCAGAAGCTGGTGCCAATAAAACAGTGGTGGTTTTAGACGATGTCACCAATAATATCGGCCTCAAATCCGGTGAAGAGACAGCTGCTCTGTTGACTGCGGACATTGCTGACAGCATCACCCAGGAAACAATGAAAGCACCTCTACTCAAAAACAATAGCTATAATCGGGCGTTTGGTGATGCCACTGAGCGTCTAGCGGCTGTCCTGGCAGGCGAGCCGGATCCCGGCCCTCCCATCATGGCGGAAACCATCAACATTGAAGGCACCTTTGCAACCGCAGAAGAAACTGAAGAGAACCGCACTAGCTCCACCTGGGTAGTAGTCGTGCTGCTAATTTTGGCTACGGTTATTCCCATGGCCACATATTACTGGTATCTCTCCATTGGGGGTTAGTTCTGGCAGTGCGACAGGCATTAGCCGCCACTGACTCACATTTTCTTTTCTATTAAAAAAGCGACCCAGTAGTGGGTCGCTTTTTTAATAGTCGGTTCAAGTTAAGGCTTAAAACCTAACACAGCCTCACAAAACACCTCAGACTTAAGCATAAACTGCTTCCAAGGCATCACTGGTAACGCCCTGCAGCAGCCCCTCGGTCAGTGCCATGTGCAACATGAGATCAACTACACGATTGGAATAGCCCCACTCGTTGTCATACCAGGTCAATAGCTTAAAGAAATTGGGATTAAGCTCAATTCCAGCCCCGGCATCAAACACACTAGAACGAGGATCGCCGACAAAGTCTGTAGAAACTACAGGGTCTTCGGTATAGCCCAAAACTCCCCGCAATCCATTTTTGGACGCGGCTTCCATGGCCTTGCAGATTTCCCGATAGTTGGTAGATTTTTCAGTACGTACGGTCAAATCCACCACCGATACATCCGGGGTGGGCACCCGCAACGCCATACCAGTCAGCTTGCCAATCAGCTCTGGGAGCACCAGGGTCACAGCCTTAGCAGC
Source organism: Cyanobacteria bacterium P01_B01_bin.77 (assembly GCA_039028535.1). Lineage (GTDB taxonomy): Bacteria > Cyanobacteriota > Cyanobacteriia > Phormidesmidales > Phormidesmidaceae > Leptothoe. The sequence goes on along the minus strand of JBCCHX010000007.1, from coordinate 34,598 downwards.
TCCCGTGGAGGCTGGAATAATATTTTGAGCCGCACCTCGACCGCTGCGCAAATCCTTTTTGTTAGGACTATCCACAGTTGACTGAGTAGCAGTCGAGGCATGGACAGTAGTCATCAGACCTTCTGCAAACCCAAAATGCTCATGGATGACCTTAGCCACAGGCGCTAGACAGTTAGTGGTACAGCTAGCGTTAGAAACGATGAGATCAGTCTCAGGATTAAAGGTTTTATGGTTCACTCCCACCAGCAGGGTAGGAACTTGATCAGGACTCTTAGTAGGTGCTGAGATAACTACTCGCTTAGCCCCAGCTTTTAGATGACTTGAAGCCTGTTCATGGGTAGTAAACCGTCCAGTGGCTTCAACAACATAATCAACACCAAGATTTCCCCAAGGCAGATCAGCTGGATTCGAGATCGAAAAACAGGGAATAAAGTGGCCACTAACAACAATTCCATTATCTCGAGCTTCAACATGGCCAGGGAAAGGACCATGGGTGGAATCGTATTTCAATAAGTAAGCCAGATTCTCAGGGGAAACTAAATCGTTAATACCAACAAACTCAATGTTTGAATTTTTGATGGCGGCCCGCAGTATCAAACGCCCGATACGACCAAACCCATTAATGCCAACTTTCAGTACGGCCATGACAAATAGTGCTCATCGTTACAACATCACTGCCTCATAAACGAGCAGCTTGTACTGGTTTATGGCTGATTAGATGGCCTTTCCGGGGATCATCTGTTTTCCTTTAGAGTTGCCAGTCTTTATATAAATAAAGTTTTCAAAAGGTAGGCAAATATAACTGGATCGACACCCTTCGCAAAACTATGAATCAAATTATTTCATTGCCTTGTCATGGGTTTGAGCGTCTCAAAAGACTCAAATGCAGCGATTGTCTGATGTATTTGCTGTACTTTGCCTGTCCACGTTGGTTCATCTAAAACGGGGATGGATGGCGTCGTATTTAAAGCATTATCTAAGGCTATCCATGAACGACAGCCGCCATAAGCCAACTGCCAATCGACTTGTACCGGTGCTGCTAGACGGTGCACCCTGAGGATTAAAAGATGCAGCGGTTGACTGGGTTTCCATCGAAACCGCTCAGCTACAAATTGCTCATTCCAAATATGAAATGGCAGTACAGACGTGACTGCCTCCAAGGTTCTCACCGTCCAGACATGGGAAATGTCGGCCCAAGCCTGCAGTGTGACCTGGCTAGGATGCCAGCCTGGAGCAACGGTTTGGACCTGAGTAGCCCACTGGGTTTTTAGCAAATGGGGTTTTTGATGCTCATAGGTAGGGTATAGCCACACGTGCTGATAAGGCACCATAAAGCGCTTGCTATCTTCACGAATGCCTCCTTTGCGCAGCAGTAAAATACTTTGCCCTTGGACTAAAGCGTCGACGGCAATAGACCATTCCTTAAGAGCATGCTGCAACATGGGGGATACCGCTTAAAAAACTAGACAGCTGCCAATATCCTAATAAACAGCCGTCCCTCATATCCTGAGGGACGGCTGTTTTCTGAACTCCCCTTGGGCGTTAACCAACGGACGCTACAACGGTTTCTGTACTGTCTAGCGTTTCGGCCCGTTCCGCTTCAGATGGAGGCACAACCTGCCAGAATTGGGGCAGATAACGATCCCAATCAGCCAGAATACGCGCAGCCTTAGTACTGCCAGTTCGCTCTGCATGGTTACTGATCAGGCTCTTCAACTGCTGGGCACCAGCGGTAGTAATAACCCGCTGCACTTTAACAATTTCAGGATTCACCCGAGTGGGGAAATCTCCTCGCTCGTCGAGAAAGTACCCTAATCCACCCGTCATGCCAGCCCCGACATTGCGGCCCACACCACCAAGGCAAACGACCACACCTCCAGTCATATATTCGCAACAGTGGTCTCCGGCACCCTCAATCACAGCTTGCCCCTTAGAGTTGCGCACAGCAAAACGCTCACCTGCCTTACCAAAGGCATAGAGGGTGCCACCGGTAGCACCATAGAGACAGGTGTTGCCCACAATCACATTTTCAGATGGATCATATTGCACCCCTTCAAACGGGGTGATAATCAGCTCACCACCGTGCATACCTTTGCCGACATAGTCATTGGCTTCACCCACTAAACGTAAATTCATGCCAGGCAGGTTAAATGCGCCAAAACTCTGGCCCACACTGCCTTTGAAGGTAAGGTTTAGGGTGCCGGAAAAGCCAGAGTTGCCATACTGTTTAGCAATGGCTCCAGAAATTCGGCCACCTACAGAGCGATCAGTATTGATCACATCGATCACTTTACTCGCATCCCCATGGCTGGCAATCGCTTGCTGAATCGTAGGATCGGCCAAGAGAGTATCGTCTAGGACCGGACCGTTACTATTGATATCACCGTGGTCTAGCCAGCTGCGAACTGACAGGTCAGCGAGATCGCGACTAGTATCGGGCAGCTGAGTCAGAATATCCAGGGTTAAGCCTTGGGTCTTGGTCAGAGTGGCCTCTGGCCGAGCGTTTAACAGATCAGCCCGACCAATAATCTCGCTGAGGGAACGATATCCCAGATAAGCCAGCAAAGAGCGCACTTCCTCAGCCACAAAGTGAAAGAAGTTGACCACATGCTCAGGAATACCGGTAAAGCGTTTCCGTAGCTCCTCGCGCTGGGTGGCTACTCCAACCGGGCAGCTATTGGTATGGCACACTCGCGCCATGATGCAGCCTTCGGCAATCATTGCAATGGTGCCAAAGCCATATTCTTCGGCCCCCATCAGAGCCCCCATCACCACATCCCAACCCGTCTTAAGGCCGCCGTCCACCCGTAGCAGTACCCGGTCCCGCAGCTGGTTTTGCATCAGTACTCGATGAACCTCGGTGAGACCCAGCTCCCAAGGTACACCCGCATGCTTAATGGAACTTAGCGGCGACGCCCCCGTGCCACCGTCATGGCCAGATACTTGAATAATATCGGCATTGGCTTTAGCCACCCCTGCGGCGATGGTACCAATGCCAATTTCAGACACCAGCTTGACAGAAACCCCAGCAGCAGGATTGATCTGATGGAGGTCAAAAATGAGCTGGGCCAAATCCTCAATTGAATAAATATCATGGTGGGGAGGGGGCGAAATCAATGTTACACCAGGCTTTGAGCGGCGTAGCGAAGCAATATAATCACTCACCTTGCGTCCCGGCAGCTGACCGCCCTCACCGGGCTTAGCCCCCTGGGCCATTTTAATTTCAATTTGTCTGGCACTCATTAAGTACTCAGGGGTAACGCCAAAACGTCCAGAAGCCACCTGCTTAATGGCAGAGCAGGCAGTGTCACCGGGTTGTAAGCCCTTTAGATGAGGCAGTGTGGCAGACCGTCCCTGCTCATTGACATCGCTGATGGGTTTAAATCGAACGGTGTCTTCACCACCTTCGCCGGAGTTAGATTTACCGCCAATGCGGTTCATTGCGATCGCAAGGGTTTCATGGGCTTCCCGCGACAGCGCTCCTAGAGACATACCACCTGTGCAGAAACGTTTCATAATCGTCTCCACTGGCTCAACGTCATCCACCGGAATAGGAGCGCGATCGCTATTTAAGTCCAACAGATCCCGCAAAGCAGTCACCGGACTCCCTTTAAGATGTTCTTTGTACACCTCATAGTGTGAATGATCGCTCGATTTCAACGCCTTGTGCAACAGTTTCGTCATTTGTGGACTGTTGCTGTGGTATTCCCCCCTAGGGCGTGGCTGAATAAAGCCCAAATGCTCCAAACGTTTACCCGTTAACTCAGGAAACGCCTTACTGTGAAAACGCATCGTTTCTTGAGCCAATTCTGTCACCGTTAAACCGCCCAAGCGAGAGATACTCCCTTTAAAGCCAGCTGTCAGCAACTCTGGACCAATACCAATCGCCTCAAAAATTTGTGCTCCCTGGTAGCTGGACAGTAGCGAGATTCCCATCTTTGAGAGAATCTTTAGCAACCCAGCTTCTACAGCCTTACGATAGTTAGCCTGGGCTCCATTTAACGTGGTTACTGGCAACTTGCCCGTTTCCATGAGCTTCTGAGTTTTATTGCTTGCCCACCAATGACGTACGCTCTCCAGTGCCAGATAAGGACAGACCGCACTAGCACCATAGCCAACCAAACAGGCAACGTGGTGAGTGCTCCAACACTGGGCAGTATCCATCAGCAGGGAAGCCCGCATTCGAAGACCATTGCCAATTAGATGATGGTGGACGGCTCCCACCGCAAGTAGGGGAGGAATATAGGTTTGCGTAGCAGATAGAGTAGCCGGATTGCCATCGGTATCAATACGATCGCTCAGAACTAAAATCTCAGCCCCTGCTTTAACAGCCGTATCTGCTTGCTTGCAAAGATCATTGAGAGCCTTAGCCAAACCCATAGGCCCCTGTTCAACGGTGTACAGCGTAGAAACATTCGCCGTCTGCAAACTACCCTGACGAATCAGCTCTAGCTCATTGTCATTCACCACAGGAGAATCCAACCTTATCAGCTGACTTGGTTGCTCATCCAATAAGTTGTGACGCTGTCCCAGCTGCATCTGTAGCGACATTACTAACCGCTCCCTCAATGGGTCAATGGGAGGATTAGTCACCTGGGCGAACCGCTGTTTGAAATAGTTATATAGCAGATGAGGTTTATCTGAAAGCACGGCTAGAGGAGCGTCGTTCCCCATACAGTAAGTAGGCTCTTTCCCCTGAGCCGCCATATCCTGAATAATCATGTCTAAATCTTCAGCCGTATAACCAAAAGCAGTTTGCTGCGTCAGCAAAACCTGACTATCCAGCTGAGACTCCTCTTGGAATAGCTGAAGAGAAATATCCTGACGATGGTTCCGCAACCACTCGCCGTAGGGGTGAGCTTGAGCCACTCGTTTTTTGATATCCCAGTTCTTCAAGATTTCATGGGTTTCAAAATCAATGGCAATCATCTGACCAGGGCCTAATCGCCCCTTCTCCACTACCTCTTCCGTGGGCAAATCAACCACACCCGCCTCAGAGGATACGACTAGATAACCGCTACGGGTAATGGCATAGCGAGCCGGACGCAGACCGTTGCGATCCAAGGTGGCGCCTACCTGCTTACCATCGCTAAAAACTACTAGCGCAGGACCATCCCAAGGCTCCTGAACACCGCTGTAGTACTCATAAAAGTCAGTGATCTCAGGATATTTGAGAAGGTCAGGCTGATTGAGATAAGCTTCAGGTACCATCATCATGAGTGCCTGAGCCGGGGTGCGTCCCGAACGCACCAATAGCTCCATCACATTATCCAAGTTAGCTGAATCGCTATTGTCAGCATTTACAATCGGTTTCAGCTTGTTGATACTTTCACCCCATAGGGGATTAGCTAAATCCGCTTCGCGAGCCATCATCCAGTTGATGTTCCCAATCAGGGTATTGATTTCACCGTTGTGACCCAAGAGACGCATTGGGTGTGCCAAGGGCCATTTGGGCATGGTGTTGGTACTAAAACGACGGTGATACACCGCAAATGCACTTTCGTACTCACCATCTTGTAAATCTAGATAAAACTGTCCGAGTACCTCACTACGGACCATCCCCTTATAGACCAAGGTACGACTAGAAAAAGAACACATGTAGGCTTCCTTTAGCGCCGCTATGATTTCATCCACCTCTTGAACAGCCTCTAAAGAGCGCAGCCAGGCACGACGCAGTAGAAACAATTGTCGCTCTAGCTCATCTCCCTCTGCCGTAGAAGACACTAGCACCTGCTCAATTTGAGGCTCAAACTCTCGAGCTAGTGCACCCAGGGCTTCAGACGCTACGGGTACAGACCGCCAGCCGATGAGGGTCATCCCAGCGGCCTTGGCAACCTCACCAAACTTCTGCTTAGCGAGCTCTGCAGCTTCACGATGTCGGGGCAAAAATGTCATCCCGACGCCTACATTGCTCGGGTTAAGTGCCTGGTCACCCGCCCAACGCTGCAAAATCCTCCAGGGAATAGCAGTCATAATACCGGCACCATCACCAGAATCCTGATCGGCACAACAACCGCCTCGGTGCTCCATACAGCTCAAGGCATGTAGAGCATCGGCGACTAAGCGATGACTGGCACGCCCTTGCTGATCAGCAATAAATCCCACACCACAGGCATCCCGTTCTTCCACCAAGGATTTAGGTCCCAATGCCCCTAACCATTGGGATTGCTGATTTGCTTGAAAATGATCCACACGCTTATTAACCATGAGCCAGTCAAAAGAAAAGAGAAAGAAAACGGTTAGGCACCAAGCCCTCAGCTACTATCGCTAAGAAATGCTGTTGCCAGTGTTGGAGGAGTGTTTCCTGGGCAATATTCCAGAGGGAAAGCAATCGATAACCTGCTACCAAGTTTGCTGGTCATCTTTTACAAACTCCAAAGTTTACAAACTCCATGAAACTTCATGGTTCACAAACTTCACAGGGAGCTATCTAATCAGTCAACATCGCTAAACAGCATCAATGTGTATAGATTGATACGCCCGAGCTTGTCACGGGGAAATTGTCCCAGCAGCAGACAGATGATTGCAAATGGGAGCAATGTCTTGGCTACTTATGACGGTGATTACACTGCCTTTACTTATTAAAAGTAAATCAAATTTAGCCATCCTTCACGACAGCTGACAAACTGTCCTGGAAAAATGCTCACAAAATACCGAGGATCGGTATTATTGAGCGAACCTCCTAAATCCGTCAAGAATAGCTGAACACTTGCCCCCTAATCTTAGACACCATTCGCAATAGTTATTAGGGATTAGGCTCGCTCATCAATCCATAGCTTCGTCATGATGAGCGGCCAACACCAAAACCAAATGGTAATCAGAAAAAATAAGAAAAATAAGAGGGAATTCTATGGCCCAGACCTTATTCTTGCTTAACGCTGTTTAACGGACGATCCTTTTTAGAGAGCATCTTTGCTTCATTGCCTATGTCAATGCAAGGTCCCTGGTCCCCCCACTTAAAAGCATCACTGAGATACTTTGGCTTGATTCTATGTACCTGTATTTTCGTGCTAGGGGCCACTCAGATCAATTCCCACCCTGCCCTGACTAGAGTCATCACCTCATCCATTGGCCAGTCGGCGCTGGCCAATGCTGCGGAACCGACTGCCCATGGTCAACAACTCCGTATAAATGGGCGATTGGTCCCTGGGGCATGGCAACAACGACGCACGCTGATTGGGATTGCTGATGGGGCGCTCGCAAGTCAGCTAGGCGTAAACCTAGGCAGTACCCGCGAACCCAACAAACAACCGGTTACTTGGTTTTTATCGGCAGGTCCAGGCATACTCAACCTGCCCGCATGGCACTATGCCAACGAACGCTATCTCGATATTGACCCCCTAGTGCAGCAGTACGGTTGGCAGGTCAATCCTCAAGGCACAGTCCTTGACCTGAGGCTGCCATCGAGCCAGATATTGGCCATTCGTCAGGGTCGTCAATCGTGGGGCGAGCGGGTGGTTTTGGACTTGAGCCAGGCAGCTGCCTGGCAGGTTAGCCCCGCTGCTAATAGCATCACGGTGACAGTGGAAGCAGCCATGGCAAAGGATGCGATCGCTCAGTTCAAACTTGCCAATAACAACAATCTCAAAAGCCTCAACATTAGCTCTAGCGGTCAGCGAACCACCTTTACATTAAACGTGGCTGACCACTTACACCCGCAAGTTTGGAGTTTAGCTCAACCCAATCGTCTAGTCATCGACATCCGTCCTGATGCCCTCAGACCAAAAGAAATTCTTTGGGACAACGGGATCCAATTTCAGCAGCGTTACGTCACTCTCAATCGAAATCGCTTCCCTGTCTATACATTAAGCCTGGATCCTCACCAGTCCAACTTCGCCCTACTGCCCCTATCGGCCTTTCCCAACCAGGCTGCTGGCATTAAACCCCCAACAGATCTAGCTGCCCAGTGGCAAACCATAGCGTTGATTAACGGTGGTTTTTTCAACCGCAATAACCAATTGCCCCTTGGAGCGCTACGTTATAACAGCCGCTGGATTTCTGGACCCATCTTAGGGCGCGGAGCCATTGGATGGGATAACCAAGGCAACGTTGTTATGGACCGAATTACGCTTCAGTCCAGCGTCACAGCCAACAATCAAACCTTTACGGTCGACACCCTCAATAGTGGCTATGTAAAAGCTGGCATCGCCCGCTACACAGAAAGTTGGGGAAGGCAATATACAACTCTAATTGACAACGAAACTGTCATTACCGTTCAAGACAACCAGGTTACCAAAACACAAACCCTAAGCGCCGCAGGCCAAGACACAATTCAACTTCCTTCTAGAGGATATCTATTAGTGCTGCGGGCCTTTAATTCTGCTGCCTCCGCATTTTCATCAGGTACCTCTGTCACTCTCAATCAACAGACCCAACCCGATCGTTTCGAACAATTACCCCATACACTTGGTGCGGGCCCCTTACTCATAACTCAAGGCAAAATCGTCCTCAATGCCCAGCAAGAAGGATTCAGCCCTAACTTTATTAATGGTCAAGCGCCCAGAAGTGCTATTGGCCTAGCTCGCAGCGGTCATATCAAACTTATCGCCATTCAAGATCGGATCGGTGGTCGTGGTCCTACATTGACAGAGGCTGCCCAAATCTTAGCGAAGCTCGGATGCATCGAAGCACTTAACCTAGATGGTGGCGGCTCATCTAGCCTGTATTTAAGTGGACAACTCATTAACCGTCATCCCCGCACAGCAGCCCGTATCAACAATGCCCTGGGCATATTTGCGCACTCCCACCTGCCTTAACAAATCACCCATTAAATCACTCGTGCTTGAAGTAAGCTTCAAGCTATCTCTTATAAGTTAAAGACTGCGTTTAGTAATCGCTTCAGTAAGCCTACTCGTGACGTCTCTCTAATTTCCACTGCTATGATGAGACCTGAATTAAGTAGGCAGAAGTAATTTTTCTACTGCTGCCAGCAGGGTTTGCTTTAAACACAATAATTCTGACTTCTGCGAAAGCAAGCCATCTTTTCTGCACACTTTTACTACGGTAATTAAACCGCTATTCAAACTTTATGCTCAGCGCAATCAGCACTGGCATGATAGACACTCTCAGCTGCTAATCCAGGCTAAGTATTCCTTGGCCCTAAGGCATAGACAGGGGCAGTCTCAATTAAACCGTTAGTCACTATCAACACCTGAATTCTTCCATACAGGAACTATTAACCATGGTCCAAACTCAAGATCGCACCAAGACCGCTAGCCAAGCAAGCAAAGAGAGCCTAAGCCCTTCCATAAGTAACTCTCCCACGAGCGACACGCGTCCCTGGGGCTCATTCACTGTTCTTGAAGAAGGCAAAGGTTACAAGATCAAGCGTATTGAGGTTAAGCCCGGTCATCGCCTTAGCCTACAAATGCACCATCACCGCAGCGAACACTGGATTGTAGTATCAGGAACGGCTAAAGTAGTCTGTGGCGAAAATGAAATACTTCTCTGCACCAATCAGTCTACCTACGTGCCAGCTTGCACTGCCCATCGTCTAGAAAATTCAGGCGTCATTCCCTTAGTGCTAATCGAAGTACAAAACGGCGAATACTTAGGGGAGGACGACATCATTCGCTTCCAAGATGACTATGCCCGCACAGACAAAAAATAGTCATAACTCAGAGTCTACAAAAACTTTCCATTTTTCAAAAAACGACACCATAAACCATTCGACTATCAAGCCTAGGTAGCATTATGTCTGCCTAGGCGTTTTTTACTACAATACAAGCATTACACGACCAAGCTTTAAGCCATTGCTAAGCCGAGCGACGGATTGAGCAGATAACGTGCTCCCAAAGCAATGAAGCACCTTACCTCCCACGATAAAAAATCATTGACAATAAAGACCTGACCTCGATAGGATGGGGTCTTGTGAAAACTTCGAAGCAATAGGCATTAGCCTTTCTCAATATGCCAACCATTCAACAGCTCATTCGGAGTGAGCGAAGTAACGCTCAGAAAAAGACAAAGTCCCCAGCGCTGAAGAGTTGTCCTCAGCGTCGAGGAGTTTGTACTCGGGTGTACACTACTACGCCTAAAAAGCCTAACTCGGCATTGCGTAAAGTAGCCAGGGTTAGATTAACGTCTGGGTTTGAGGTGACCGCTTACATTCCAGGCATTGGCCATAATTTACAGGAGCACTCCGTCGTGATGATTCGCGGCGGGCGTGTCAAGGATCTTCCTGGGGTTCGATACCACATTATTCGTGGCACCCTTGATACTGCCGGGGTTAAAGATCGCCGTCAAGGTCGTTCCAAATACGGCGCTAAGCGTCCTAAGGAGTAACGGTTCTGCGGCAGCGCACTACGGGAGACAGGCGGGTGTGGCCTTTATTTTCCGTGTAGTTGCAGTGCGTCTGCTAGTGTATGTGCCACAAAACTCTCTAGCTAGACCAGCTATGGTCAACGCAAGTTGAACCTTAGCACTCAACTAATACGTCTTAAATTCAAGGATTACTATGTCTCGTCGTTCAAACGCTCAGAAGCGCGTTGTTCCACCCGATTCTGTATATAGCAGCCGATTGGTCAGCATGATGGTTCGACGCATCATGGTTAGTGGCAAAAAATCTCTCTCTCTCCGCATTGTTTACGGAGCCTTCAAGCTGATTGAGGAGCGCACTGGCAACGAACCTTTGGAAGTATTTGAACAGGCCGTTCGTAATACTACTCCACTGGTTGAGGTAAAAGCGCGTCGTGTAGGTGGTGCGACCTATCAGGTTCCGATGGAAGTGCGTGCTGACCGAGGCACAGCTCTGTCTCTACGATGGATTTCCCAATTTGCCCGTCAGCGAGCGGGTAAGAGCATGGCTATCAAGCTGGCTAATGAGCTGATGGATGCAGCCAACGAAACTGGTGGAGCTGTTCGTAAACGAGAAGAAACCCATCGCATGGCAGAGGCAAATAAAGCCTTTGCGCACTATCGTTATTAGTCACTGACAACGTTTGGCCCATAGCTATAGTGATACGACTTTTAGATATGTCAGTTGAATGCTGCAACCATGGCACGGACCTCTCCACTAGAAAAAGTTAGGAATATTGGAATTGCCGCTCACGTTGATGCGGGTAAAACTACCACGACTGAACGCATCCTTTTTTACTCTGGTGTTGTTCATAAGATCGGTGAGGTGCATGATGGCAATGCTGTCACTGATTGGATGGAGCAAGAGCAAGAACGTGGCATCACTATTACTGCTGCTGCTATCAGTACAAGCTGGCGCGATCATCAAATCAATATTATTGATACGCCTGGTCACGTTGACTTCACCATTGAAGTCGAGCGCTCAATGCGTGTTCTGGATGGTGTAATTGTTGTTTTTGACTCAGTGGGTGGTGTCCAACCGCAGTCAGAAACTGTTTGGCGTCAAGCCGACCGTTACAGCGTTCCGCGGATTGCCTTTGTCAATAAGATGGACCGCACCGGAGCTAATTTCTTCCGAGTGTACGGCCAAGTTCGTGAGCGGCTCAAAGCGAATGCTGTTCCAATCCAAATACCTATTGGTGCTGAAGATCAGTTCCAAGGTGTGGTCGATTTAGTGGAGATGCGAGCGCATATCTATACGAACGATTTAGGCACGGACATTGAAGAAGTTGATATTCCTGAAGAGCTGCAGGAACAAGCAGAGGAGTATAGAACGCTATTGGTTGAAGCAATTGCTGAAACCGACGATGTTCTTATGGAGAAATATCTTGAAGGTGAGGACTTAAGCACTCAGGAAATCATGCAAGCTGTGCGCCAGGGTGTAACAAGCGGTGGTTTGGTGCCCATGCTATGTGGGTCTGCATTCAAAAATAAAGGTGTCCAGCTCTTGCTAGATGCGGTAGTTGACTACCTACCTTCCCCATTAGATATTCCACCTATTCAAGGCACGCTACCTAATGGAGAGACTGGTGAGCGTCCTCCTCAAGACGATGGACCGCTGGCGGCGCTGGCGTTCAAGATTATGTCAGATCCCTACGGGCGTCTGACATTTATCCGTATGTATTCGGGAGTTCTAGCCAAGGGTAGTTACGTATATAACGCTACTAAGGATAAGAAAGAGCGAATTTCCCGATTGATTGTCCTCAAAGCGGATGACCGTATTGAAGTTGATGAACTTTGCTCTGGAGATCTAGGGGCTGTTTTAGGACTCAAGGACACCACAACGGGCGACACGATCTGCACTACCGATAGTCCGATTGTGTTAGAGTCATTGTTCGTGCCGGAACCCGTCATATCTGTAGCTGTGGAACCAAAGACCAAGCAGGATATGGAAAAGCTGGCCAAAGCTTTACAGTCACTGTCTGAGGAGGATCCAACATTCAGGGTATCGACCAACCCTGAAACTAATCAGACAGTAATTGCAGGAATGGGGGAGCTTCATCTGGACATTCTCGTGGATCGCATGAAGCGAGAATTCAAGGTCGAAGCAAACATTGGCGCACCCCAGGTTGCCTATCGCGAGACTATTCGCAAGGCGATTACCACCGAAGGTAAGTTTGTGCGCCAAAGTGGAGGTAAGGGCCAATTTGGCCATGTGGTGATTGAGGTCGAACCAGGGGATGAAGGCTCCGGATTTGAGTTTACATCTAAGATTGTTGGTGGCACGGTACCCAAAGAATATATTGGGCCCGCTGAAGCCGGCATGAAAGAAAAGTGCGAATCTGGTATCCTAGCTGGGTATCCCGTGATCGACATTAAAGTCGCACTGGTAGATGGTTCTTACCACGATGTGGACTCGTCTGAAATGGCTTTTAAGATCGCTGGATCGATGGCTATTCAAGATGCAGTCACAAAGGCTTCTCCAGTTTTACTGGAGCCTATGATGAAAATCGAGGTTGAAGCTCCTGAGGAGTTTCTCGGTGACATCATGGGAGACCTTAACTCTCGTCGAGGCCAGATTGAGGGTATGGGGTCTGAGGATGGACTTGCCAAGGTGAGTGCAAATGTACCCCTGGCTGAAATGTTTGGCTACGCCACTGATATCCGTTCAAAGACTCAGGGTCGAGGCATATTCTCTATGGAGTTTAGTCGCTACGCGGATGTTCCGCGCAATGTGGCTGAGGCGATTATCGCTAGAAACAAAGGGAACGCATAAGTAATTTAGGGACAGAGTAAATAAATGGCACGCGAAAAGTTTGATAGAAGTAAGCCCCACGTTAATATTGGCACCATTGGCCACGTCGACCATGGTAAGACTACTCTGACAGCGGCTATCACCATGACGTTAGCAGCGGCTGGTGGTGCCAAAGCTCGTAATTACGAGGATATTGATGCTGCTCCGGAAGAGAAAGCACGGGGTATTACGATTAATACAGCTCACGTAGAGTATCAGACTGAAACTCGTCACTATGCTCACGTAGACTGCCCCGGACACGCAGACTATGTGAAGAACATGATTACGGGTGCGGCTCAAATGGACGGAGCAATCTTGGTTTGTTCCGCAGCTGATGGTCCCATGCCTCAGACACGTGAGCACATTCTGTTAGCTAAGCAGGTTGGTGTACCTCACATCGTTGTCTTCTTAAATAAGCAAGATCAAGTAGATGATGAAGAGCTGCTTGAGCTGGTTGAGCTAGAAGTCCGTGAACTTCTGAGTTCCTACGATTTTCCTGGTGATGATATTCCTATCGTTGCAGGCTCTGCTCTGAAAGCAGTTGAAGCTCTTCAGGCAAAAGGAGATATCGGTCGCGGAGAGGATGACTGGGTTGACAAAATCCATGCTCTGATGGACGAAGTTGATGCTTATATCCCCACACCTGAGCGTGATGTCGATAAGCCTTTCTTGATGGCAGTTGAGGACGTGTTCTCAATCACTGGTCGTGGTACAGTTGCGACTGGTCGGATTGAGCGTGGTAAGGTCAAAGTTGGTGAAACAATCTCAATTATTGGTATCCGTGACACTGTCGAAAGTACTGTAACGGGTGTTGAGATGTTTCAGAAGACCCTTGATGAGGGTATGGCTGGAGATAATGTTGGCGTTCTACTGCGCGGTGTTCAAAAGGAAGATATTCTGCGTGGCATGGTGCTAGCCAAGCCCAAGAGTATTACTCCTCATACTAAGTTTGAGGCGGAAGTTTACGTACTAAACAAAGAAGAAGGTGGTCGTCATACGCCTTTCTTCCCTGGCTATAAGCCCCAGTTTTATGTACGTACAACTGATGTGACCGGCTCTATTGCTAGCTTCACTGCTGACGACGGCAGCGCTGCTGAAATGGTTATGCCTGGCGATCGCATTAAAATGAATGTTGAGCTGATTAACCCAGTTGCGGTTGAAGCAGGTATGCGCTTTGCCATCCGTGAGGGGGGTCGCACTGTTGGTGCTGGCGTGGTTTCAAAGATTACTGAGTAATTTTCACTCAATAACTCGATAATCTGTTTTAGCTCTGTATTGAGAAGGTATTAGCATGCTAGTGCCTTCTCCGTTACCCTGGTCTTCAGACCAATGAACCTTGATAATTGAAGGACACTTGAGTCGTAATGGCTACTATTCAGCAGCAAAAGATTCGTATTCGCTTAAAAGCATTTGACCGCCGTCTTTTGGATACTTCTTGCGAAAAGATTGTAGATACTGCCAATCGGACTAACGCCACCGCAATTGGTCCCATTCCTTTACCTACTAAGCGTAAGATCTACTGTGTGCTACGTTCTCCCCACGTCAATAAAGATTCGCGAGAGCATTTTGAAACCCGCACACATCGGCGCATTATCGATATCTATCAACCTACGTCTAAAACCATTGATGCTCTAATGAAGTTGGATTTACCCGCTGGTGTAGATATTGAGGTTAAGCTCTAGCCTAAGCCATAGGGCTATGGCTTAGGGAGGCACTAGATAGAAAATAAGTAACTTAAACGGGTTATGTATATACCTGAGCAACGGTTTTGTGCGATGCTCAGGTCTTCTTTATGGAGTTGATTCAGAGGGATGATGATTTGAGTCTGGGTTTGAATCTGATGGATAGGTTAGAATAAGTTTGCTACATTCTTAGGATCAGTCCATATTTTTGTCCTTAAGGATGCATGCTTAAAAGTATTCTCCTACCCGCCATAATGGATTCTGCTTCATCAGTCGCTGTCCGAGAGCTACCTTTGTTCCCATTGCCTGAGTTAGTTCTCTTTCCCGGTAGGCACTTACCACTTCATATATTTGAGTTTCGCTATCGCATTATGATGAATACGATCCTACAATCGGATCGTCGTTTTGGTGTTCTCATGATTGATCCTGATAGCGGCGAGATCTCAAAGGTTGGTTGCTGTGCTGAGGTTGTCCATTTTCAGCGCCTGCCAGACGATCGTATGAAAATCTTGACCATGGGCCAGCAGCGGTTTCGGGTTTTGGATTATGTTCGAGAAAAACCTTATCGCGTGGGACTGGTTGAATGGGTTGAAGATGAAGCAGCAGACAAGGATTTATCTCCCTTAGCTTCTGAAGTAGACCAGCTATTACGGGATGTTGTCCACCTATCATCCAAGCTCACAAGCCAGGAAATTGAGTTTCCCGAAAGTGTTCCAGAGTTTCCTCTAGAGCTGTCTTACTGGATTGCTAGTACGCTGCATGGTGTAGCCAAGGAACAGCAGCAACTTCTGGAAATGCAAAACACAGCTCAGCGATTGGAACGCGAAGCCGATATTCTCACGTCTACTCGTAATCATTTAGCGGCTCGTACTGCACTCAAGGATGTGCTGCCTGAGGATAGTACATCGTAATCGCCACACACCGGATACTGCTATTTTTCATAGATTTTCAGCTGCAATTTGTGCATAGCTGCCAAAAATTTTCAGGCTTTTAGTACAGTTTTGGAGCAACTGCAGTGCAGCTTGCGTATTTGGGTCATCTAAACTTGCTTCAATATCAATAAAAAATCGATAGTCTCCCAATGCGACCTTAGTCGGTCGCGATTCAATTCGACTCATGTTGATGCCTTGGGTAGCAAATAACTGTAGTGGCTTTAGAAGAGCCCCTGGAGCATTGTCTGGCAACCTAAAGGCAATAGAAGTATGACTGCCTTGCTGAGTCAGACAACGGCTGAGAGCCCAAAATCTTGTGGCATTGTCAGGGTTATCATTAATGGGATCAGCTAGCGTTGGTATGCCGTATATTTTAGCCGCCCACAGTGGAGCAATTGCTGCCAATGTCTGGTCGGTAGATAATCGAGGTAAAGCTTCAGTTGTAGAGTTTGTAGCGACTTGTACGGCATCTGGTAAGTTAGCAGCTAACCATTTCTGGCATTGAGTTAGGGCTTGGGGATGGGAGTAAACTGCTGTAATAGCCTTGAGGTTGGATGCTTGGGAGAGCAAGGCATGATGAATTGGTATAACTAAATTATTTTGAATTTTTAGATTGTCTAATTCCCACAGCATATCCAAGGTGTCGTGAACGCCACCTCCAATAGAGTTTTCAATAGGGACTACGGCAATATCTGTTTCCCCAGTGGCAGCGGCTTGAATAGCTTTAGCAATTGTGTTGTATGGCTGTAAGGTAGACGTTGTTCCATGCTGTGTCTGTAACCAATGGGCATAGTTCGTAGCAGCCAGTTGAGAGTAGCTTCCCGATGGTCCTAAGTGAGCGATAGATGTCATCTAGAAATATATAGAAGCCATAAGTGGCCGCTAAAATAAAGGTGATAAAGTTAGCTTAAATGTTTTTGGACAAAACCATCCGTCTAGGGGTTTTACCAGTAAAAATACCGATACTCAAATATCTGGCAGACCATGGGAATTGTATACACAATGAGACCTTGGGGTGAAATTGACTGAATGGTTCATTTGCATGCGTCGCAGTCTGTAGAAATTGCCATATCTCCTGCCCCTATTCCTATTTACCAGTATTTGAGTGATACTGCTCGATTGGTCTATGCTCTTGCCGATCCTAGCCAAATTCAGGTAATCGGCGACCATAGATTTCAATTTAGTATGCGTCCCATAAAGTTCTTAATGCTTACGTTGGAACCGGTCGCTGATGTGCAAATTTACCCAAATGAGCGTCATGAAGTAATTATCTATTCAGACTCTTGCCGTCTACGCCACCAGCCTTTACTTAATCGACGCTTCTCATTCAAACTACAGGGGTGGTTAGCTGCTCGTGCCGATAACTCTGGAGTTTCAGGTAATGCTGAATTAGATATTGCGATTGATTTACCTTCAGCGTTCCGATTAACTCCTAAATCATTACTAGAGTCGACAGGAAATGCTATTGTCAGTGGCATTTTAAGTACGATTAAGCAACGATTACAGCGTCGTCTTGTTCACGAATATCGAGGATGGAGCAGCGGAGTTCTGGCATCCTCCCAGGCTCGCTGACGCCAACATAACAGCTTTACCCCACTTAGCTAAACTACCTATCTAGCAAAGATAGTTGTTGGCAACGTTTAAAGGAGCGGCGATGGTACCTTGTAGGGCCTAGTGTCTGTAATCCGGCCAAGTGCTTAGGGCTGCCATATCCCTTATTGGAAGCAAGGTCATATCCTGGATAGCGATGGGCTAATCGCATAATGAGTGTGTCGCGCCAAACCTTGGCTAAGATACTGGCAGCTGAGATCGCAACCACCACTTGATCACCTTTGATAACCGTTCGTTGCTCAATAGACAACTCAGGAATAGGCTGATTTCCATCCACTAAACACTGTGTAGGAGGCGGAAGTAAGCGTTCCACAGCATATCGCATGGCCTGTAAAGAAGCCTGCAAAATATTAATTCGATCAATTTGACGCACTGAAACCCAGCCAATTTGGGCATCAATTGATGCCGACCGAATAAAGGGTACTAAGTTTTCACGTTGTTTGGGGGTGAGAGTTTTACTATCGCTAACCCCCTGATCCCTTAGCCACAGCTCCATATCAGGCTTCAATATTACAGCTGCGGCCACTACAGGACCAAACAAGGCACCACGCCCTACCTCATCCACACCAGCGCTCATCATATCTTAATCTATACTGTCGCAGATGAACGACGGCGACGGCGACGGCGAGTATTGGGGACTTCTGCAGAAGACGATGGCTCTTCAGATTCAGAAGACGTCTGTTGCGACTCATCAATAACGCTTACAGAAGCTTCAGATGCATCGTCAGCATCACCAACCGCCACCGCCGCAGTAACATCCTTCACAGACTTATCCCCATCAACATTTTCAGATTCTTGAAAACCTTCAAAAGAGTCAGGGCTAGAAGAGCCAGAATCCGTCTTAATTGGCTCCTCACCAGGCAAGACCACGGACACCAGCACATTTTTATTATCTTTTAGCTCCTCTTGACTCCGAACCAGGGGAGAAACGCCCATGGCAGCATAAATTCTTTGTTCATCAGGTGTTAAGGCAACCGTAACGACCTTAGGAGGAACTTCTGGCTTACGACTACGACTACGAGAGCGCTTACCACGAATAGGAGGCGCAGTGTCTGCAACAGATATCTCGTCGCGTGCCCCCTCAGACGCCAAGATAGGAGCGCTGCCAACAATGGGACTGCCATTACCGCCATTGTTCGCTAATTTGGGTGGAGCTGCTACTCCTCGGCCACCACGAATACTACTTGGCCCCTCGTTACCGCGACGGCGACGGCGACGGCTGCGACCATTACTTTTATCGTTGTAATCAGGATGATTGAGCAGGTCGAGGGACTTCAGATTTTGCTCTGACTCTAAACTATCCGACGAACGCTCTTGACGAATCACTCGGGAATTGGGCATGGGCACTACACGGCTAGCCACTGCTGATTGCTGCACTTCAATAGGAGCTTCTCCAGGCAGCTGCACCAAATGCCCTAACCCGCCACAAGCTGTGCAAGGACAGCCAAATAACTCATATATATTTTGACCCTGACGCTTTCGAGTTAATTCAACAAGCCCTAACTCGGATAGTTGAGAAATTTGAGGACGAGCCTTATCAGCCTGCAGAGCTTTACCAAAGTGCTCCAACACTTGCATCTGATCGCGTCGGGATTCCATATCGATAAAATCCACCACGATCACACCAGCTACATTACGCAGCCGTAGCTGTCGAGCAATCTCAACAGCCGCCTCACAGTTAGTCCATAGAACCGTTTCGCGTGCGGTTGCTGAGCGGGTAAATGACCCCGAGTTAACATCAACCACCGTCAAAGCTTCGGTAGGCTCGATAATGATATAGCCTCCCGAAGGTAAGTCAACCCGTGGCTTCAAGGCTTCACGAATTGCCGCATTGACGCGGAAATACTCCAAAATCGGTGGTGACTCAACACGATGGTGATCGACTAATACTCCCACAGGCAAGCGGCCATCACTCCAACTGGATAAATGCTGCTTAACCCGCTGCATACCTATATCAGAATCGGTCACAATGCGGTTAACGTCGGCATTGTAAACATCGCGTAATACTCGTTGAATAAAATCGTCGTCGCGATTTAGCAACGCTGGAGGTCGCGTTGCCATGGCTTCTTGCTGAACCATTTCCCAACGTTTCTGCAGTGCCTCCAGGTCTTCAATGATCGCCTCTTCAGACACGCCCTCAGCTTCAGTACGCACTAGTAAGCCCATTCCTGGCGGCTTAGTCAAGATACCTAAGGCCCGTAGACGATGTCGCTCAGCTTCATTACGAATCCGTCGAGATAGATTAACACCGCGACCATAGGGCATCAGCACCAAATAGCGACCAGGCAAAGTAATTTTGCCAGTCAAACGTGGACCTTTGTTACCCGTAGGCTCCTTCATGATTTGCACCAGCACTTTTTGCTTAGGTGCTACCAGCTCAGTAATCGGGCCTGGGGCTCGCTTCAGCTTTAGGGGTCCTAAATCGGACACATGCATAAAGCCATTACGTTCACTATCACCAATGTTAATAAAGGCAGCGTCAATTCCCGAAAGTACGTTTTCAACCGTACCTACGTAAATATCCCCCACCTGGTGGCTACCGGTCGCCACAATTAATTCTTGAATTTGATCTTCCGAAAAAACGGCGGCAGTACGATGCTGCTCCGCAATAATGATCTGCTTAGGCATCCAATTTCCTCAAAAACTCATATAGCCAACCCAATGATTGCCGGGGCTGACATACATAAGCTCAACGATTAATCCTTTAAATCTAAGACAGCCACCCGAACCTAAACCCTTTTGGCACGCTAAAAGTCAACTGGGCTCTGTTGAGGCTATGGGCAGGCTACAGAGAAAACCGCAGGAATCCAAAAACTTCACTGCTTAGCAGCTAGAAGTGACGTTTAGATAAATCCGATTAAGAGTACTGGGGCCTCAAGACAGACTGTAAGCGTCGCTAGTACATTGCAATCGCCAGTATTCTGACAGAAGCGGAACTGGTCAGTACTCGCCGTTAGTTGAGCTGCAGCTAACAAACTCTGTAGCTATCCTACGGCAGCTTCAGTTGCAATGGATTATAGCTTGAGCCTGGTCATATGACTAGGCTTTTGGACTATTTATTTCAAAATTTTCTAAAAATGCTGACTTTGCCCTTCAGACTGTATCCTCTAGCACTAATATTCTTCCAACAAACTTAACAGACAGCCTGCGGAAATTAGCTTTCAAACATCATTTCCACAAGCCTTATCTTAACGAGTCATAGCTCTAGACTGCTACAACTCGTTTTTTAACTGGCTGCAGTGGTTCTAGAGCCGCTTTAGTTTTAACAGGCTGCATCAGCAAAACAATGATGGGATAACGTTTTGGTAGCTCGCGTCGTACACAATGACGCACCTCTTCTTCCAAACGAGAGCGGAGACCATCCCATCGAATAGTTGTGTTACCTCCAGAGGTATCGAGCACCTCATTCCAACGATTCCGTAATCCAGACATCACGACTCGATTGATTTTTGCTTCCCAATCATCTTGAGAATGCTTAGTCACCACACCACGTAAGTGAACCGCTGGGGGAGCCAATAATTGACCATTACTATCCACAGTGGTCGATACGGTAATGATGCCATCTTCTGCTAACTGCTGACGTTCCTTGAGTACCGTACGTCCAACGATGCCATTACGAGACGAATCCACAAGTTCAATACCGGAGGAAACCTTGCCAGCAATGCGAATGCCTTGCTCATTATCAACGGCTACAATGTCGCCATTTTGAATGACGACCATGTTTTCCGCTGGTATACCCATGCTTTGCGCTGTTGCCGCATGCTTCACCAACATGCGGTGCTCACCGTGGACAGGCAAAAAATACTTGGGGCGAGTCAGCGCCAACATTAGCTTTTGATCCTCTTGAGCACCGTGGCCAGATACGTGCAGACCCCGCCGCTTTCCGTAGATTACGTTAGCGCCTTGGGCCATTAGCCTATCGATTGTATTGACGACTGCAATGGTATTTCCCGGAATCGGATTAGCTGAGAAAATAATCGTATCGCCAGCACGCACCTTAATCTGACGATGGGAACCATTTGATATGCGGGTAAGGGCTGCCATCGGCTCCCCTTGGGAGCCTGTAGTCAATATCATTGCCTTTTCATCAGGGCAGCTATTGAGGGTATTTAGGGGCTTGAACAAATCATCAGGGCATTTGATATAGCCTAGATTACGGGCATGAGCAATCACATTTAACATAGAGCGCCCGACTACAAATACCGAGCGATTGTGCTTTTGCGCTAGCTCTAACAGCATATTTACCCGATGTACCGAAGATGCAAACGTAGTCACCATCAGACGACCCGGCGCTTCGCTAAAGGCTCTATCTAAATTTGGAAAAACAGACCGTTCCGAGGGAGTATGCCCTGGCACCTCAGCATTGGTAGAGTCACTGATTAAACACAGCACTCCCTTTTCGCCATAGGCGGCTAACCGGGCAAAATCGAAATATTCACCATCCACGGGGGTGTGGTCAATCTTAAAATCACCTGTAAAAATAACTGTCCCTGCTGGAGTAGTGATAGCTACGGTAAAGCTATCGGCCATGGAATGGGTGTTACGAATATATTCCACAGAGAATGATTGGCCAAGTTTTACCGTGTCCCGAGGTTGAACCGTTCTGAGCTCAGCTCGATCGGACACCCCCGCCTCTTCAAGCTTATCAGTCAGCAAAGCCATCGCCAGTCGAGGTCCGTAAATGACTGGAATATCAAACTGCTTGAGGTGAAAAGCAATGCCGCCAATGTGATCTTCGTGGCCATGGGTGACAATCATGCCCTTAATCTTGTGGCGATTTTCCCTTAAATAAGTGACATCTGGCAGCACAATGTTAACACCGTGCATCTCATCAGATGGGAAGGCTAATCCTGCATCTACCAGGATAATTTCATCGTTAATTTCAAACACACAGGTGTTTTTACCAATTTCATGTAGCCCACCTAGGGGAATTATTTTGAGCGTATTTTTATCAATTTTATTTGTAACTTTAGGAGCAGATTTTGAAGTGGTTATAACTCGAGTTCTCTGATTTTCAGTCTGAGTACCACCTCTTGTAGCAGTTCTTGGTCGCTGGCTTGTTCTAGATCGTTGGCGCATAGGTTCCTTAATGAAAGGTCAAAAAAAAATTTGAAATATGTAAAACGCTTGAGAAAGTTTTTGTGAAAACCAAAGCTCTGACTAAAGCAAGACTAAATCCCTAGGAATAGATTTGGCTGCTGGCAGATACGTTCATTCAGTTTGAGCTCTACACAACTGCTGTCGGTAGTAACTTCAGCTCAGCCATTAATTCTTTAAGTTCGTCAATCAGAGCGGTAGGGGCTGTACTGAGAGGTAAACGGCAAGCGCCCACAGACCACCCCTGAAGTTCCAGTGCTGTTTTGATCAAAATGGGGTTAGTCGTCGCAAATAAGGCTTTGCATAAGGGGAACAACTTAAGATGCATATCTCTAGCGACAAGTACCTGCCCTGCTTCATAAGCTTGAATCATTTGCTGCAGAGATTCTCCAACCAAATGACTGGCGACGCTCACAACACCAGCAGCTCCGACAGCTAACATCGGTAATATTAATGAGTCATCGCCTGAATAGATATCAAAGTCGGCAGGTGTTAGGCGGCGAATTTCACTTACTTGGTCTAGGTTGCCACTAGCTTCTTTAATGGCAATAATGTTTGGAA
The DNA here is from genome assembly GCA_039028535.1 of Cyanobacteria bacterium P01_B01_bin.77. GTDB lineage: Bacteria > Cyanobacteriota > Cyanobacteriia > Phormidesmidales > Phormidesmidaceae > Leptothoe. Next base: position 11,625 of record JBCCHX010000007.1, on the reverse strand, counting down.
TTTCTGCCAGCTTGGCAACAGTGGATGCTTCTAGGTTTTGACCAGTACGTCCTGGTACGTTGTAGAGCATTATAGGCAGGTCGGATACAGCCTTTGCGATCGCACTAAAATGTGCCTGCAATCCAGCCTGAGGCGGCTTATTGTAGTAAGGCACTACCTGTAGAGTGCCATCTAGCCCTAATTCAGCAGCTTTCTGTGTCGCTGCAATAGCTTCTTGAGTACTGTTCGAGCCAGTGCCCGCAATCACCTTACCACGGCCACTCACAGCAGCTTTAACCACTTGGAATAGCTCATATTCCTCTGACCAACTAAGCGTAGGTGACTCGCCCGTGGTTCCACACACAACAACCGTATCCGTCCCATGACTAACCAGATGGGATGCCAAACGCCGCGCAGACTCATAATCAACGGCTCCCGACTGATTAAACGGGGTAATCATTGCCGTGAGTACTCGTCCAAAATATGTCACGTCCTATTTATCCTCACTACATCACAAAATTATGCAAACAAATAGAAATCTCATCTCCCAAAAGCTGCAACAATGACCAGCTTTACAACATGGCCATATAAATCGTGTTCAAAAATACGCAAATATCTGAATACAGACTAGATCGCAGTTGTGCACTACCTAATTCCCCAACATAACAGCGGAGAACTACGCAACGGGAACTAGCTTTTAAACTAAAACCTTGGGCTTCAGAGATTGTTTACTCACCAACAGTTCAGCAATCTGAACGGCATTCAGCGCTGCCCCCTTACGAATTTGATCACCGCTAAGCCAAAGCTCCAGACTACTTTCATGGGATAGATCACGACGAACTCGACCGACTAGCACATCGTCTTGACCACTAGCTTCCATAGGCATCGGGAAATAATTTGCCTGCCAATCTTCAACCAACGTTACTCCGGGCGCAGCCTGGAGTAACTCCAGAGCCTTATCAACAGCAAGAGGCTGCTTAAATTCAACGTTTATAGCTTCTGAATGGGCCCGCAAAACCGGCACCCTCACACACGTAGCACTTACACGCAGATCAGAAACCCCAAAAATCTTACGAGTTTCATTCACCATTTTCATCTCTTCTTGGCAATACCCCTGATCATTGAGGGGAGAATTATGGGGAAATAAATTAAATGCCAGTGGATAAGGGAATGCTTCAGTCGGCGGTTCCTTCCCTTGCAAAATGGCCTGAGCTTGCTGCTTCACTTCTTCCATAGCACGAGCACCAGCACCACTGGCAGATTGATAAGTAGCAACTACAAGGCGCTCAATCGGTTGACATTGATGCAACGGCCAAAGAGCGACTGCCATCAAAATAGTCGTGCAGTTGGGATTAGCAATGATCCCTTGATGCTTCAGCGCGGCTTCAGGATTAACCTCAGGTACAATCAGCGGAACAGAGGGATCCATCCGAAATGCACTCGAATTATCGACAACTACAGCCCCTGCTGCAGCGGCCTTGGGTGCCCACTCCTTAGATACAGAACCGCCAGCTGAAGCCAACACCAAATCAACACCAGCAAAATGTTCATCGCTGATAGGCTTGACCGTAATTGACTGGCCTTTAAATACCAGCTCCTTACCCGCTGATCGCGAGGATGCTAGAAGGGTTAGCTCTCGAATAGGGAAGTCACGCTCTTCCAAAAGCTTCAACAGTTCGGTGCCAACAGCACCTGTAGCACCCATAACCGCTACGCTATATGCTTCAGGCAAAAGATCTAACCTCCTCTCTTCTTAAAAACCTTTATGTTTGTATAAACATTGAACAGGATCAAGCCTATCTAATTTCTTTTTCCTTAACCAAACCAATGTAAGCAAGGCTTCAATGTTAATAAGGCTTACAAACCCCATACTAATGGCCAATCTAAGAATTCTCTGCTGTATTAAACTTTAGCCAGTTAAATCAAGATAGCTCCCAGGGGTAATCGAGCCCTTAAAATTCACCCTAAAGCTTTAATAATCCATTGCTAGGTAGCTAAAATTCTGCACGCTCACTGCCTATGTGGTGTCAAAAAGAGGGCACCGAAAGCGTCTAAACACGCAGTAAACAGATCCTTGATTTTTTATAAGCATAAGGCCTAATTAAGCTTCCGGCAATGTTTGGCTGCAGGCAACCGAGCCATAAATAATAAGCAAAGCTTCAACCAACCAGCATTCCTACTACAGACTCCCCCTCTAGCTATGCTTCCTAATATCTCTTTTTAAGACGTCTGTATTCAGGTATGCACCCATAGCACTATCCATTTCTGCTCAGCTGTATATTCAGTAGTAGCCGCATATCCCAAGTGGTTCCCATCCTCCCAAACGAACCACCGTCACCGAAAGGGGAAAAACTTCCTCATCTCCATTTCAGACTCTACGGTCCCAGGGAGGAATAATCAGGTAATATAGCTAATTGCGCTCGCAGCTAATGCTCTAAGCATTAAATTCTAGGCGTTCTTTATACACCCATGATACTTTTCTTCCCAAGGAAGGTGGTGCTGAATCTTAAGTTAAGACGGCACTCGACTGAGATGTAAACGGGCTGTCCCTCAAGCGGATAAAGACTTTACAAGGTCGATTTGTGGTGAAACCTCTGCGCAACCAATCAATTAGAACAAAAATCCCCAATGAAAGTTACCCAGGAAAAACTGCCCGATAGCCAGGTTGGCCTAGAAATTGAAGTACCTGCAGATATCTCTAAGCAGACCTATGAGCAAACTCTGCGCAAATATATGAAGACGGCTAACATTCCTGGGTTTCGTAAAGGTAAGGTGCCACGTCAAATCTTAGTGCAACAGTTAGGTGCAACTAGGCTTAAAGCTGCAGCTCTTGAAGAACTTGTGCAAACCGCAATTGACAAAGCCATAGCCCAAGAGGAAATTGAAGCATTGGGTAACTATCAGCTACGGTCCGGATTCGAATTCGAAACCCTAGTTGAGAAGTTTGAACCCGGTAAATCACTAACGATTTCAGCCTCAGTTGATGTGCCGCCTCAAGCCGAACTCACGCAATATAAGGATCTATCCGTCAAATCGGAAGAAGTCATTTACAAGCCTGAACGCATTGATGAAACCTTGGAGAGCTATCAACAGAATTTGGCTAGCCTAGTGCCCATTGAAGATAGAGCAGCGCAAGAAGACGACGTTGCCGTCGTAGACTTCGTTGGAAAAACCGTTGAAGAGGGTAAGCCTCCTGAAGAATTTGAAGGGGGTAGTGCAAGCGAATTTCAAGTCGAAATCAAGGAAGGTCGATTTATCCCAGGATTTGTTGAAGGCATTGTTGGCATGGAACTTGGGCAAACCAAAGATGTCGAAGTTTCCTTTCCAGAGGAATATCCCCAAGAAGATTTGGCAGGCAAACCAGCCGTCTTCACGATTACTCTTAATGATTTAAAGGAACGTGAACTGCCTGATTTAGATGACGATCTTGCCCAGGAAGTCAGCGAATTTGAGACCTTAGATGAATTAAAGCAGTCCCTGGAAGAGCGCTTCAAGAAAGAAGCTGAAGATGCCACTCAAGCCAACACCGAAAAGGCTCTTTTGGATGAACTAGTTACTCACCTAGAAGTAGAAATTCCGAAAACCTTGCTGCAGCGAGAAGTAGACCATATCGTCACCCAGACAGTGATGCAGCTGTCTAATCAAGGTATTGACATCAATAAATTCCTGACCAAAGAATTGGTCGGTAACATGCGTGAAAATGCCAAACCTGAAGCCACTGAGCGTCTTCGTCGCACGCTGGCCTTGGGAGAAGTGGCCAAGCAGGAATCCATCAGTGTCGATGAGGAAGCGATCGCAGCTCGCATGAAGGAAATGATGGCTGAAGTCGATAATCCAGCGAATATTGATCAAAATCGGCTGAAGCAGGTCGTTAACGAAGATCTGTTAAAAGAAAAGATTTTGGCATGGCTTTCTAAGAATGCCACCGTGGAATTAGTACCTGAAGGCAGTTTGAGTCAGGCAGATGATAGCGACTCTGGCGACGGTGACGCTACTGACGAAGAGGAATAGTCACATCGATTACAAAATCCTTCCTCAGTCAATGCTGAAGTCGGTTAGTTTTCGTTAGAGTGTGAGAACCATCCCCTGCTCAGGAGAAGGATAGGGCATAATATACAAGTACACTGTTGAGTAATCTATGTATTCATCAATGTTTCATCCCTGCCGTAGTGCAATCGTACCAACCATAGTTAGCCCCCTGTTATCTGTCAGCCATGACGGGGGATATGGCATGTTGCCGGTAGTATTGGAGCAGTCCGGCCGGGGAGAACGAGCCTTTGATATTTATTCGCGATTACTCAGAGAGCGTATTGTTTTTCTGGGAAGCGGTGTAGACGATACCCTAGCTGACTCGATTGTGGCCCAGCTACTCTATCTGGATGCTGAAGATCCTGAGAAAGATGTTCAAATTTACATTAATTCTCCAGGAGGTTCAATCACAGCTGGTATGGCCATTTACGATACGATGCAGCAAATTCGACCAGATGTAGTCACCATCTGCTTTGGATTAGCTGCTAGTATGGGGGCGTTTTTGCTATCTGGTGGGGCAAAGGGTAAGCGTATGGCTTTACCCAGTGCTCGCATCATGATTCATCAGCCCTTAGGCGGTGCTCAGGGACAGGCAGTTGATATAGAAATTCAAGCTCGAGAAATTTTGTATCTTAAACAGCGCCTAAATGAGTTACTTGCCGGTCACACTGGGCAGCCTTTGGACAAGATCGCAGAAGATACTGAGCGAGATTTCTTTATGTCTGCGGCTGAAGCTTCTGATTATGGCTTAATCGATACTGTAATTTCTCGCGATACCACTGCCAATTTGATGTCAACGCACTAGGTTAGGGCAAATATGTCTAAATATGACTCCCATCTTAAATGTTCCTTTTGCGGTAAGTCTCAGGAACAGGTGCGTAAGCTGATAGCTGGTCCAGGAGTTTATATCTGTGACGAGTGTGTTGATCTTTGTAACGAAATTTTAGACGAAGAGTTATTTGATTCTAGCTCTGCGGTTACGCCCCCAGCGCCTCGACGGGAGCAACCTCAGGAGCGTGGACGTAAATCTCCGTCCCATATCTCCCTCAATCAGATTCCTAAACCTCGAGACATCAAGTCATATTTAGATGAACATGTCATTGGTCAAAACGAGGCTAAAAAAGTCCTCTCAGTGGCAGTCTACAACCATTACAAGCGATTGAGCTATATCCAGTCTGGAGGTGATCCTGGAGAGGACAACATAGAGCTACAAAAGTCTAATATTTTATTAATTGGCCCAACGGGTTCAGGAAAAACCCTACTGGCCCAGACGTTAGCTAAAATTTTAGATGTTCCCTTTGCGGTGGCCGATGCCACGACGCTCACTGAAGCTGGATATGTTGGTGAGGATGTAGAAAATATCCTGCTGCGACTCCTGCAGGTGGCAGATTTAGATGTTGAAGAAGCCCAGAGAGGCATTATTTATATTGACGAAATCGATAAGATTGCACGAAAAAGTGAAAATCCATCGATTACACGTGATGTTTCTGGCGAAGGCGTACAGCAAGCCCTGCTAAAAATGTTGGAGGGCACCGTTGCTAATGTCCCTCCCCAGGGTGGACGAAAACACCCCTACCAGGACTGTATTCAAATCGACACTAGCAATATTTTATTTATTTGTGGTGGAGCCTTTGTTGGTCTAGAAAAGATTGTCGAACAGCGCATTGGGAAGAAATCAATGGGTTTTGTTCAAGGGTCAGGAGAACCTCAAACTCAGTTTAACCGAGATAAACGAGCAGCAGACGTCTTAAAGGCATTAGAGGCGGATGACATTGTTAAGTTTGGTATGATCCCCGAGTTTATTGGCCGTATTCCAGCCATATCGGTCCTTAATCCCCTTGATGAAGAAGCCTTGATGGCTATTTTGACCGAACCCAAGAATGCACTGGTAAAGCAATTTCAGAAGCTAATGCTGATGGACAATGTCAGTCTGGAATTCAAGCCAGATGCGATTCGAGCCATTGCCCAGGAAGGCTATCGACGAAAGACAGGTGCTCGCGCACTGCGAAGCATCATTGAGGAAATTATGCTAGATGTTATGTACGAGCTGCCTTCTCGGAAGGATATGAAGCGCTTTCAAATCACTCGAGATATGGTTGAAAAGCGCTCCACTGCTGAGCTTTTACTGCATCCATCGTCATTACCTAAACCAGAATCTGCTTAATTAAAACTGTTGATTGCACGAGTACGTATATCCTAGGTGGCATCCTAAGTAGGATGTGGCAGAGTATAGGATTTACATGGCCTACGTAACATTAAATGGCGTTGAGCACTACTATGAATGGGTCTGCGATGGTCCCCAGGGCCATCGTCCAACGTTAGTTTTTTTACATGGCTGGGGAGGTTCCGCACGCTACTGGGAACGTACAGCCCAGGTCATGAAACATGATTTTGATTGTTTGCTGTATGACCTACGAGGGTTTGGCCGCTCTGCAGCGGCTCCAAACACAACATCTGAGCTGGGTGGTTCACTAGAAAGCTTTGCTGACGATCTTGAGTGCTTATTAAATACCTTCAAGTTAGACCGTGTATTTATCAACGGTCATTCTATGGGAGCATCCGTGGCTCTATACTTTCTTCAAAGATTCTCTAAACGAGTTAATAAAGCAATTCTGACGTGCAATGGCTCCTTTGAATATGACAGACGTGCCTTTGATGCATTTCAGAAGTTTGGTAGCTATGTCGTCATGTTTCGACCAGCTTGGCTATCGTATATACCTTTAGCGCCTCAAGTTTTTATGGCGCGCTTTTTGAAAGGGCAAATTCCTTACTCTGACAAAAAAATTTTTCTAAAAGATTTTTTGCAAGCTGACACAGCTACAGCCATGGAAACATTGAAAGCTTCAGTAAGCAAACATGCAACAGAAGCCATGCCTACAGCATTTTCAACACTCAGTGTGCCTACGCTGTTAGTATCTGGTCAATATGACAAGATTACGCCTGCTGAATTAGGACGGCAGGCAGCGTCTCTTAGCAACCGTATTGAGTACGTTGAAATCCCACAGACCGGTCATTTCCCCATGATAGAAGATGCCAAAACTTATTTATCAGTCACCATAGATTTCCTGCACCGCTAATTGCCCAAAGCGTATGCACTAATAATTTTTGGGAAAAAGTTATATCTACAAAGCTTGATGGGAATTCTATAAACACAATTATGGAGGCAGACTGGTGAGAAGTAGAAACGCCTAAATCTTTCTCATCAGAGCAGAGTCAGCTCCCTTCATTTGGTACATAAATATACTCTTCTATAGGTACGTAGTCTTCCCGCAGATCTACCGACAGTATGTCCCCAAAGTATCTTGGCGTCAGGGGTTGAGAGCTTTAAAACAAAGCGGCTATTTAAACAACCAGAGTGAATATACGGAGCCTCTCGGAAAATTTATGGACCGAGTCCCGTATTCCAACGATGGTGGGCTTAAGTCAACATCCCGACAATGTACTTAAATCACGATTTAACGCCCTGACACAGGATATTTAGCACACTATGGCTACTCAAACCTCATCGCTTCGATCGCGCGGGATGGAGATGTTGATGGCATATAAACAACAGCCATCAATTAAGTTGCGTAATGATTTGGTCCGCTTAAATGCTGGTTTAGTTCGAAAAATAGCGCATCGCGTCAGTCATCAATGCGCGGAACCCTATGAGGATCTCGAACAGATTGGATATCTTGGCTTGATTCGAGCTATCGAGAGGTTTGATCCAAGTCAAGGATGTGCGTTTAGTTCCTTCGCTGTACCCTATATTCGCGGCGAAATGCTGCATTTTTTGAGAGATCGGGGCTCCAGTGTTAAAATCCCTCGTCGCTGGCAAGATTTGCAAAAGGCAAGTCAGAAACTACAGGCCAATTTACTTCGTCGCTACGGTCGCCAACCTTCTGATCATGAAATGGCTGAAGCGCTGCGTATCTCGGTCAAAGAGTGGCGTCAGGTAAAAATGGCTAACAAGAATCGTATGCCTCTGAGTTTGGATGCCACCGTTTGTCATCAAACTGACTCAACTATTACCTTGGGAGATACGCTTCCTGATATGCATTATCAGCTCCTGCAAGCTTTAGAGGAGGATCGGCAGCAGCTACAGCGGGCCCTGGGTCAGTTGGAGGATAAAACCCGATCAGCGATTGAATTTGTATTTTTTAAGGGCCTTTCACGCAAAGAAGTAGCTGAGCGGATTGGTGTGAGTCCGATGACGGTAACCCGCCGCATTCAACGCGGTGTTGAACAAATGATTGCTTATTTACAACCCCAGGCTCTGCAGACTGATCCATAAGATATGGTAGCAGGCCCTATGGCGGCAATAGTTTGGGAAATTACTTTTTCTTTCAACGAAGTTATTTTTTCACTAAAGTCTTTTCCCTTTATTGGCTCATGAATAGCGACGTGGTATTAGGCCCACGTCGCTATTTTCTTAGCCGGAGATAAACAGATCCCTTTATCTGGTGTAATAAGTTCAATGAGACGCTGTGTTGGTGAAGGAGTAGTTCGTGGTGTCTGAGTCAGCCAGCTGTATTGCCAGAGATGAATCGAGATTTCATCAGCTTCAGACCCAACTGACTACGTGCTGGCAATCTATTGACTGCTTTGACCGCGCTCCTCGACAAATTTTGGTGGTCCCGTCTCTGAGCCTAGACCAAGAAGAGCTGGGAAAAATCGAGGGTGTTCACCACTATGAAGAGCGATTACTGTTCTCGCTACTGCATTTGCGTAATCCTAATACGGCTTTGATCTATGTGACATCACAGCCGCTGCATCCAAGTATTGTGGATTATTATTTGGAGCTTTTGCCGGGGATCCCCAGTTCCCATGCCCAAAATCGCCTACGTTTGTTTTCCACCTACGATGGCTCGCAGAAACCATTAACCGAGAAAATTCTTGCCCGACCGAGGTTAATCGAGCGGATTCGGCGCTGTCTTTCGCCTCAAGAGGCATATATGGTGTGCTATAACTCCACGGGCTGGGAGCAGCAGTTAGCTTTGAAACTAGATATTCCGCTAATGGCGGTGCCTTCGGCTTTGTTAGATTTAGGAACAAAAGCTGGTAGTCGCGAAATTTTTGTGACTTGTGATGTACCGCACCCGGACGGTAGTGCTCTCACCCATGATGCGAAAGCACTTGCGATCGCAACCACCCAACTCTGGGAGCGGCAGCCCGACCTAAAGCGCATCGTCATCAAACTCAACGAAGGCTTTTCAGGGGAAGGGAACGCCTTGCTCGGGTTAGACAATTTGGCCGAGGTAGCCCCTGGAAAAGTTAGCCACGAAGATCGTGTCACTGCCGTACTCAATGCCCTAGAGCACCTGCGCTTTCAGTGTATCCATGAAACGTGGGAGCACTTTAACCGCAAAATTGGCGAACTGGGTGCGATCTCAGAAGCCTTTATCGAAGGCGACATCAAACGCTCCCCCAGTGTCCAGGGCCACATTACCCCGGATAGAACGGTGGAAATTTTATCCACCCATGACCAAATCCTGGGTGGGCCCGATGGGCAAGTCTTTTTAGGCTGTCGGTTCCCGGCAGACAGCGACTATCGGATGGAGCTACAGGAAATGGGACGACGCATTGGAGAAGTCTTAGCCAAGCGCGGAGCCCTGGAACGATACAGCGTTGATTTTATTGCCGTCCAAACGGGTCCGCAGCAGTGGGATCTAAACGCCATTGAAATCAATTTGCGCAAAGGGGGAACCACCCATCCCTTTATGGCACTGCAGCTCTTGACCAACGGCGGCTATAACCTCGAAGACGGTCAGTTTTATACCCCCCAAGGGCAGCCCAAATATTATCGAGCCTCGGATAACTTACAAAAGGAACACTACAAGGGGCTGCTACCCGATGACCTGATGGACATCATCATGGTGGAGCAACTGCATTTCAACTCCATTGCCGGAACGGGTGTTACCTTTCATCTGATGGGCTGTCTTTCGGAATATGGCAAGCTCGGTCTTACCTGCATTGGTAATACCCCCGAAGAAGCCGAGCAAATCTATGAACAAGTGGTTAATGCCCTAGACCGCGAAACCAGCTAGCGGTTCTTCATCATGCGGGCAATGTCGCGTTTTTCTTGCTTCTTCTTAAGAGATTCACGCTTATCATGGAGTTTCTTACCACGTCCCACAGCAATATTGACTTTGACCCGTCCTTTTTTGAGATAGAGCTTCAAAGGCACCAGGGTGAGACCTTTTTCTTCTACTTTGTCAATCAGCTTACGAATTTCGGCCTTGTGCAGCAGCAGCCGACGCGGCCGACGCGGCTCGTGGTTGTAAACCTGGTTGGTCATGTTGTGAGGCGAAATATGGACATTTAGCAGCCACACTTCACCATTTTTGACCTGAGCATAGCCGTCTCGCAGGTTGACTTTGCCCGCCCGAATCGATTTGACCTCAGTGCCCTTAAGGGCAACTCCCGCCTCGTAGCTATCTAAAATTTCATAGGTAAATCGAGCCTGGCGATTGTCAGCCATGACCTTAAAGCCGTCACTGGGCTGGGATTTTTTGTTGGTTTTCGCCATGCGGATCACAATGAACGTTAAAGGCTGCGAAGCCTGGATATGCTATTGTAGCGAGCTATTCGGCCACTACGCACCACTCGTGTAGTTCATAATTAACACAGCCATTTTGAATCAGCGGGTCAGCTTGAACGATGGCTTGGGCTTCATCTAACGTGGACGCCTGAAACAGCAGCATACCGCCACCGCGCTCGGCCCAGTAGCCTGTCTTGGCTCGGTGTCCTTTGGCAATCAGGTCTTTGACGTAGGCAATGTGGGCAGGAACAAACTGATCAAACGTGGCTTTGTTGACAATACCGTGCTCAATTTTGACAAACCAGGCCATAGATAAAAAATCCCAGATAGCGGCCTGATAACGGCCTCACAAAATATATTGTAGGAAGATTAATAGCTAATCGATGGTTTTGCAGCGATTCTTTATCGCTCTGGTGCCACCGCCGGAGATTCAAACGTCCGTTAATGAAATCAAACATTACTTTGCTGAGCACTATGGTTCGTGCAAGGCACTTAACTCGCCACCTCACATTACACTGCAGGCTCCGTTTGAGTGGTCGGATGAGCTGGGTGAGCTGACTGAGGGATTACGGCAGTTTGCGTTGGAGAGAATGGGGGGTGTGATCGCACTCCGCAACTTCGGAGCATTCCCGCCAAACGTCATCTACGTAGATGTCACCCAAACCCCATACATCATGCTCCTACAGCGAGACCTATCCGCCTTTATGAAGACTACCTACAGGGTCGCAGACCGTCGTTATCCTAACTTCTGTCCTCATATGACCGTCGCTTTTCGTGATTTGACCAAAGCCGCCTTCCACCAGGCCTGGCCCAAAATTAGCCAAAAACCATTCAAAGCCGATTTTATCGCCCAGGAGCTGGCTCTGCTGCGCCATGACGGTCAGCGCTGGCAGATAAACCAAACTTATCCTCTCTTACCCGTTAGCCAAAAGCCCTAGCCCTCAAAGCTGAGAAAGTATTGCAGTCGAGGGGATAGTCAGTACACTATAATAAATATCAGCGTGACTATCCCTAAGTATTGAATTATGGCCGCTCCTTACAGCGATGACCTACGCCGCAAAGCCATTGAAGCCTTTGACCGAGGTGAGCGTAAAAGC